>NZ_JBEPST010000001.1:0-909212 GCF_040549155.1 Sphingomonas sp. PvP056 | reverse complement strand
CCGGGGGCGGGGGGCGGCGGGTGGGGGGGGGGGGCGGGGGGGGGGGGGGGGTGGGGGGGGGGGGGGGGGGGGGGGGGGGGGGGGGCCCCGGGGGGGGGGGGGGGGGGGGGGGGGGGGGGGGGGCGCCCCCGGGGGGGGGGGGGGGGGGGGGGGGGGCCCCCCAGTCCAGCAGAACTTTGCTCTCTGCGAGGCACTGCCCCACCCCCAACCCCTCCCCTGAAGGGGAGGGGCTAAGAAATTAGAGCCGCAACGCCACCGACCTGGCATGCGCCGGCAACCCCTCAGCCTCCGCCAGCGCCACAGCCGCCGGCCCGATCGCCGCCAACCCCTGCGCACCAAGCTCCAGAAAACTCGTCCGCTTCATGAAATCAAGCACCGACAACCCGCTCGAAAACCGCGCCCGCCGGCCAGTGGGAAGCACATGGTTCGGCCCAGCAACATAATCGCCGATCGCTTCGGGCGTATGCCGTCCCAGGAACACCGACCCGGCATGCCGCACCCGGTCGAACAACGCCTGCGGATCATCACACGCCAGTTCCAGATGCTCGGGCGCCAGCCGGTCCACCAGCGGCAGCGCTTCCTCTAGGCTCGCCGTCACGATGATCGCGCCATTCGCATCCCAAGCCGCCCGCGCGACCTTGGCGGTCGCGAGCGTCCCGATCTGCAGATCCACCTCCTCCGCCACCGCACGCGCGAAGGCGGCGTCGTCGGTAAACAGGATCGACTGGCTGGTCGGGTCATGCTCGCTCTGCGACAGCAGGTCGGCGGCGATCCAGTCCGCGCGGTTCTTGCCGTCCGCGACGACGACGATCTCGGATGGCCCCGCGACCATGTCGATCCCGACCACGCCGTACAATTGCCGCTTAGCCTCCGCGACCCAGGCGTTGCCCGGCCCCGTCACGACATCGACCGCGCCGATCCGCCCGGTGCCATAAGCGAGCGCCGCCACCGCCTGCGCGCCACCGATCCGCCACATCTCGTCGACGCCAGCGACATGCGCGGCAGCGAGCACCAGCGGGTTGACCTCGCCGTTGGGGGTCGGCGTGACCATCACCAGCCGGTCGACGCCAGCGACCTTGGCCGGAATCGCGTTCATCAGCACCGAAGACGGATAGGCCGCGCGCCCGCCGGGAACATACACCCCCGCCGCCGCGACCGCATTCCACCGCGCACCGAGCCGGACGCCCGCGTCGTCGGTCGTGTCGCTGTCGGCGGGCTTCTGCTTCTCGTGATAGCTCCGGATCCGCGCCGCCGCGAGATCGAGCGCATCGCGCAGTTCGGGCGTCAACGCCTCATAGGCGGCGAGCCATTCGGCGCGTTCGATCCGCCAGCCGGTCTCGTTGAGATCGTGGTGGTCGAACTTGCGCGTGAACGCGTGGAGCGCGGCATCGCCCTCGTCGCGCACGCTCGAGACGATCGTGCGGACGTCGCGCGCGACATCGGCGTCGGCCTCGCGGCGTGCGTTGACGAGAGTGTCGAACGCGCGGTCGAAGCCGGGTTCGGAGGTTGAAAGGCGGATCATATCTCACTCCCCTCCCCTTCAGGGGAGGGGTTGGGGGTGGGGCAGTGCAGCAGACATGCCATCGGTAACAGGCTCGGCCCCACCCCAACCCCTCCCCTGAAGGGGAGGGGCTTTAGGTTTAGAAGAACACTCACGCCGCCATCTCCCGCGAAACCGCCCGCCGAAACGCCTCGACCAGCGGCACGATCTGCCCGCGCGTCTTGAACGCGGCGCGATTGACGATCAGCCGGCTGGTGACCTCGCAGATCACCTCCACCTCGACCAACCCGTTCTCCTTAAGCGTCCGCCCCGACGACACCAGATCGACGATCCGCGGCGCCAGCCCCAGCAACGGCGCAAGCTCCATCGCCCCGTTCAACTTGACGCACTCCGCCGACACGCCCCGCGCCGCGAAATGCGCCTCGGTGACGTGCGGATATTTGGTCGCGATACGAACATGGCTCCACCCGCGCGGATCATCATGCGCCGCCAGATCGGCAGGCTCGGCGACTGACAGTCGGCAATGCCCGATCCCGAGATCGACCGGCGCGTACAGTTCGGAATAGTCGAACTCCGCCAGCACGTCCGACCCGACGATCCCCAATTGCGCCGCGCCATGCGCGACGAAGGTCGCGACGTCGAACGCGCGAACACGGATCAGGTCGATCCCCGGGTTGTTGGTGGTGAAACGCAAGGCGCGCGAATCCGGGTCGCTGAACGCGGCTTCGGGAACGATTCCAGCGCGTTCCAGCAAGGGAACCGCTTCGGACAGGATACGCCCCTTGGGGACGGCAATGATGATCGGATCGGCCATATGGTCGGGGCTTTACTTGGGCGGGGGGGTGGGCGCAACAACGCCCGAGAGAGCACCAAACGCCGCGCAAAAAGGATTGGTTCAATGGCTGACGAACAGACCAACCGCGGCGCCTTCCTGATCCAGCAGCATTATTGCGAACGCAACGCCGCGCCGATCTATGCGCGGATGTGCGCGGCGGTGGCGGCAGGCGTCACGCGGGACAGTGCGATCGGCGCGCGGGTGCTCGACTGGCCGGGGGAGCCGACGCGCGACGCGCTGCCGCTGCGGCTGTTCGGCGGGCTGCATGCGCTGGTGCTGGCGGGGCAGGATGCAGGGCTGGCCGAGGTCTATGCGGGGCGCGTCACCGATCCGGGCGCGATCAGCGCAACGCTGGAACGCGTGTTCGCCGACCATGCGGCGGCGTTGCTCCCCTGGCTCGACGGCCCGCCGCAGACCAACGAGCCGGGGCGGTCGGGCGCGCTGATGCTCGGGCTGATCGCTTTGGCGCAGCGACATGGACCGAAGATCGAGCTGATCGAGATCGGGTCGAGCGCGGGGCTCAACCTGTTGATCGACCGCTATCGCTTCGATCTCGGCGGGACGCTGTATGGCCCTGCGGACTCGCCAGTGACGATCCGGCCCGCGTGGACGGGGCCCCCTGCCCCGTCCGTGCCGCTCGACATCGTGTCGGTGCGTGGCTGCGACATCAACCCGATCGACGCGACCGACCCGGCGGTCGCAGCGCGGCTCGCGGCCTATGTCTGGCCCGACACGCCCGAACGGCTCGCGCGCGTGCGGACAGCGATCGCGATGCTCGGCGCGCGCGGAGTCGATCTGGTCCGCGCGGATGCCGCCGACTGGGTCGAGGCACGGCTCGCCGAACCGCAGGCGGCGGGGGTGACGCGGGTGCTGATGCATTCGGTCGTGTGGCAATATCTGCCCGAGCCGGTCGCCGAGCGAATCCGCGCGGCGATGGCGGCGGCGGGCGCGCGCGCGACGGCGGACCGTCCGCTCGGCTGGGTGATGATGGAGCCCGATCGTTCGGTCGGGCACCAGACGATTCGCGCGCGGAGCTGGCCGGGAGACGGCGCGTGGGAAACGCTCGCGACCGCGCATGCGCATGGCGCCTGGGTGGATAGCGGCGGGGGGAATGGAGATGCGCCGTTGGTGGCGTTGCCGGAGGCTGCGAGGGTCGCGGTTTGAGCCTTCCCTTCCTCTGCCTTCTCCCTTCCCCGGCGAAGGCCGGGGCCCAGTCGTGGAACAGCTGGAAGAGAGCGCTGCGCGCGGTAACGAAAACCTTCGCTACTGGGCCCCGGCCTTCGCCGGGGAAGCGTTTTTACTAAGCAAGCCCGCGCCGCCGATTCAGCTATCCCCCAACCACCCCCGGATCGCCGCAACCACAGCCGGCGCATTCTCCCACGGCACGAAATGCCCCGCATCGACCTGCCGCACCGTCAGATCGGGCACCAGCACGTCCAGCCCCTCGAGCTGGCTCGGCAACAACGCCACATCCTTCATCCCCCAGATCACCAGCGTCGGCTGCCGCACCGGCGGGAATGGCGCGTCGAGGAACGCGGGGCGCTCGGGGGTCTCGTCCATCTCAGGCACGATGATCGCGCTCGCGCGATACCAATTGAGCATCGCGGTCAGCGCGCCGGGCTGGCTCCACTGGTCGAGGTAGACCGGCTTCTCCTCCGCGATCTTCGCGGCATCAGCATGCTTGGCGAAACTGCCGTCGAAGAAGGCGGACAAGCCAATCCCCTCGACGTGCTTCTCGATTTCCGGATTGCGGAAGGCGCGGATGTACTGGCTCGCCGCGCGCTGCGCCATGTCGTCGAACAGCGTGCGCTGGAAGACGAACGGGTGCGGCGCGTTGATGATGACGAGGCGGGTGATCCGGTCGGGGTTCTGCAACGCCGCCATCCACGCGATCGCGCCGCCCCAGTCATGGCCCACCAGCGTGAACTGCGCGATCCCGAAATGGTCGGCGAGCGCGAGCAGATCGGCGACGATCTTGTCGGGGGTGTAGTCGCTGACCGCCGCCGGCTTGGACGACCGCGCGAACCCGCGCTGGTCGGGCGCGATGACGAAATGGTCGCGGGCGAGCTCGGGCATCACTTCGCGCCACGTACGGTGCGATTCGGGGAAGCCGTGGAGCAGGATGACCGGCGGCTTGGCCGGGTCGCCCGCGGTGGCGACGTCGAGCGTCACGCCGGTGGGCAGATCGATCCGGTGCAGGTCCTCAGCCACTGTCTCTCTCCCTTTTTTGTTCTTTCTAAGCCCCTCCCCTTCAGGGGAGGGGTTGGGGGTGGGGAAGTGCCTCGCAGAGAGCAAGGCGCTGCTGGACAGCCCCACCCCAACCCCTCCCCTGAAGGGGAGGGGCTTACGCCGTCATCACGGATAGCTAACCGTCTTCGGCACCGCCGGAATCGGGATCCACTCCTTCTCGTCCCCCGGCACCCGCGCGAACTCCCCCGCGGTCCACGCGCGCTTGGCTTCGTCGATCCGGTCGCGGCGCGAGGAAACGAAGTTCCACCACACATGCCGCGGCGTCGTGAACGCCTCGCCCCCGCACAAGGTCACGCGCCCGCCCGATGCCGACCGCAAGGTCGCCGCGATCCCCGGCCGCACCACGTACAGCGTCATCGGTTCGAGCGTCATCCCGTCGAGCGTCGCCTCCCCCATCGCGACATACAGCGCACGCTCGTCGGCGGCTGCGTCAATCGGGACCGAACCGCCTGGATCCAGCATGATATCGGCGTAAATCGTGCTGGCATAGGTCGTAGTCGGTGCCGAAACGCCCCACAAACTGCCCATAACGACGCGTGCTTTCGCCCCCGGCGTCTCAATGACCGGCAGCTTGTCGCGCGGGACGTGCTCGAACGCCGGGTCCATCTCCTCGTCCTTTTCCGGCAGCGCGATCCACGTCTGAATCCCCGACAATTCAGGCCCATGGGCCCGCTCGGCAGTCGGCGAGCGCTCGCTGTGGACGATCCCGCTGCCCGCGGTCATCAGATTGACCGCGCCGGGCTCGATCGTCGCCAGACTCCCGACCGAATCGCGATGGTCGATCGCCCCCGCGAACAGGTAAGTGACTGTAGCAAGGTTGATATGCGGATGCGGCCGGACGTCGATCCCCTCGCCCACGCTCAGCACCGCCGGCCCCATCTGGTCGAAAAAGATGAACGGCCCGACCATCGTCCGCGGCCGCGACGGCAGCGTGCGATGCACCTTGAACCCGCCAAGGTCGTGCGTCACCGGGGTGATCGTCTGGAGGATCAGATCGTCATTGGTCACAGGTCGGTCTCCAGTGCCGTAAGAATGTCGCTGAGATCGCTTGGAAAATAAGGCTCGTCCAGCGCGGCGAGTTCGTCGGCGGTAAACCACCGCCAGCGCGTCATCACCCGCTGTTCGAGCGCGGTGTGCCCGGCGGTATCGATCGCATCCGCGTCGGTCCGCACGTGGAAATAGCGCTCGTCCGCGCTGACCGGCACGCCCTCGATCGTGATGAACTCGACGTCGCGTTGCAGCACTTCCGGCCCCGGCTCGGCGTGGATCCCGGTTTCCTCGATCAGCTCGCGCCGCGCAGCGGTTGCGTAATCCTCGCCCGGATCAAGCGCGCCGCCCGGCGTGCACCAGAACGGCGGGCGGTCATCGGGATCGAAGCGGAATAGCAGCACCCGGTCGGCCGCATCGCGCAACAGGATGCGCGCCGCCGGGCGTAGGGCGCGCGGTCCAGCGGGATCGGTCATTCGCCGTCCAGTTCCGGATAGTGCCGAAAGATGCCCTCGGTCGTGAACGGCAAGCGCCGCTCGCTCTTGAGATAGGCGCGGATGCCGGGGAGGTCGGCCACCCGATCGTGGATTGCGATCACGTTGGGATAATCCTGCTCGATCGCCGCCATGCGTCGGGGGAACATATAGCGTAGCCCCTCAACCACCTGGAACAGCGAGGTATCGGCATAGGTCCAGCGATGATCGATCAGCCAGTCACCGCCATGCGACGTGGCTGCGCGTTCGAAATGGTCGAGGAACTTCGGCATCCGCTCGTCGCGGAATGAATCGGCGGCGGCCAAGGCTGCCGCCTTCTGATCTTCGTAATAGGTCGCCACGTCGACCGGATGGTGGACATTGTGGACCTCGGCCACCAGGTCGCACAGCGTCAACTGGAGCTGGTTGAGCCACAGCCGCTCGGCCATCGTCGACAGACCGATCTGATGGCGGTCGCCCAGATATTGCAGGATGTTGGCAACCTGGCCGATCACCATCCCGTCAAGTTCGAGGTAGGGCGGCGCGAACGATCCGCGCTTGGCGGCGTGCTGCGCCAAGTTGGCGACGAGCGCCTCGACTCCCTCTTCGCGCGCGCAATCGACATAGTCGATCCCCGCCGCCTCCAGCGGCAGGCGGATGAACTCGCCGCGCCCCTGGATACTTGGCCAATACCACAGCCCGTAGCGCACCGTCATTCTCCCGGCGCCGTTGCGCGGATCGCAAGGGCGTGGATGCGATCGCGCAGCAGATCCGCCAGCGCCTGATTGACCAGCCGCTGCCGCTGCACACGGGACACGCCGGCAAAGGCGAGCGCCTCGATCGTCACCGAAAAGTGCGACTCGCCCGTACCATCGTCCCCCATGTGCCCGGCATGCTGCGCGCTGTCATTGCTGACGTCGAGACGCGTCGGGGAAAGCGCTGAATTCAGTCGGTTCTCAATCTCGACGACGAGTGGGATGGCGGGGGCGGCTGTGCTGGAAGGTTCGATCATCGCGCCTATATAGGGCGCTTTTGCATCCTCAGGGAGCCTGCGTGGCGCGCGAATCCGAAAAGAAAGACCGACCCAATGCTCGTTTCCACGGCCGTGTGGAGGGGACCGGACGGCTGTGCTCCTACCCTGGCTGCCCCGAACCGGGCGAATTCCGCGCGCCGCCCGAAGAAGGCCCGGCGAACGGGTTCGAGGGACCGCGCCCCTATCGCTGGTTCTGCCTCGAACATGTCCGCGCGTTCAACGCGCGCTACAACTTCTTCTCCGGCATGAGCCCGGACGAAATTCAGCAACAGCAACGGCCCTTCTCCGGATGGGAGCGCGAAACGCGCGCGTTCGCGCATTCGGGCGCGGACGTGCCGCCGAAATGGGCCGACTTCCACGACCCGCTCGACGCGATCGGCGCGCGCTTCCGCCGCGCGGCGGAGCCACCGCGCAAGGATGGTCGCCCCTTGTCCGAAGCGGACCGGCGGTCGCTCAAGGTGCTCGGCCTCGCGACCGACGTCGACCGGCGCGCATTGCGCGAGCGCTATGCCGAGCTGGTGCGGCGCTATCATCCGGATCGCAACGGCGGCGACCGCAGTTTCGAATCCAAGCTGCAGGAGGTGATCGGCGCCTACACGCAGTTGAAGGGCGCGCCGGCGTTCGCGTGACCGTGGTGCCGGGTCATGCGATCCGCCGAGCTACGACTTCCAGCTGTTCGGCCACCTTGGACCAGCCGTCGGTAAACCCCATCGCCTCATGCTGCGCGCACGCCTCCTCGGTCCAGTGGCGGGCGCCAGCGGAGTAGCGTGTCTTCCCCGCTTCGTCGGCGAATTCCATGAAGCCGACGATGAACGGCCCCGCCGGGATCCACCCCTTGGTGAAGGCATCGGTGAAGACGATTCGCTCCATCGGCACGATCTCGAGGAAAACCCCCTCCTGCGGCATGACCTCGCCCTCGGGCCCGTGCATGATCACCGCAGAGCGACCACCCGGCCGCGCATCCTGCTCGACGATCTCCACGGTCCACGGCGCGGGGCACCACCATTCGGCAAGGTGATCGGTCCAGGCGCGCCAGACCGCCGCGCGCGGCGCGTCGATCAGGCGCGTGATCCGCAGTTCATGCACCGGGGTCGGGGGAAGGGCGCAACTCGACATGGATCATTCCTCATCCGCTCGGAAGTTTCAGTCGCGGTCCGGTGCGCCCAGCGGGAACAGCGCGCGATACGGCCGCGCGTCGTCGACGCACCGCTTGACCGACGCGCGCGCAAGCAGCCGTTCGCGATACCCGTGTACCGTCGGAAACCGCGGCTCGATCGGGTGAACCCAGTCGGCGTAGAACAGCGCCGGGGCACCGGCACAATCCGCCAGCGTAAAGCCATCCCCCGCCGCCCAGGCGCGGCCCGCCAGCCGTTCGTCGAGCCAGGCATAGATCGTGTCGAGCGCGGTGGACACCGCGCCCATGACATCGGGATCGCGCCGCTCACGCGGCAGCATCGCGTCGATCACCGCGCGCTGCATCACCCCCATCACATGATTGTCGAAGATCCGGTCGAGCATCCGCACCTCGATCGCCGTCACCGCGTCGGCGGGTATAAACCGCACGGCTCCGGGATGATGCACGTCGAGATATTCGATGATCGCCGAGGATTCGACCACGGGCACACCTGCATCGACCAATACGGGGAACTTGCCGACCGGCCACACCGCCTTGAGCGCGCGGCCGTTATCCCGCTGATCCGGCCCCAGCGGGCGGAACGTGAAGGCGTGGCATTTTCGTACAGCGGGATCAGCGCCTTCCATGTGTAGGACGAAAACGGGTGACCGTAGAGTTCCAGCGCCATCGCCTATCCCCGCACTGCGGCTTCGATCGCGGCGATGTCGATCTTGCGCATCGTCATCATCGCCTCCATCCCGCGCCGCGCCGCCGCTGGGTCGGGGTTTGCCATCGCCGTCATCAGCGCGCTCGGCGTGATTTGCCACGACAGGCCCCACCGGTCCTTGCACCAGCCACACATGCTCTCGCTGCCGCCGTTATCGACGATCGCGTGCCACAGCCGATCGGTCTCGGCCTGGTCATCGGTATAGACCTGGAACGACACCGCCTCGCTGTGCGGAAAACGCGGGCCGCCATTGAGCCCGAGGAACGCCATGCCGCACACGGTGAACGCCACAGTGATCACCTGCCCCGCCGCGCCATCGGGATAATCCGCGGGGCTGCGATGCACCGAACCGACGTGGCTGTCCGGGAAGGTCGCTGCGTAGAAGGTTGCAGCCTCCTCCGCCGCACCGTCATACCAGATGCAGGCGGCGATCTTCCCGGTCACGCCGGTGCGCCGGCCGCGACCACCCCGAAGACGACCCCGTGCGGATCGGTAGCGACGATGATGCGGTCCCCGTCCGGGACTTCGTGCGGCCCCAGCAGCACCGTCCCGCCGCCGTCGCGCACTGCAGCCGCCGAGGCTTCGATATCGGGTGCGCGAAAGTAGAATTGCCAGCCCAGTGGCTGATCCGGACTTTGACGCGGCATCGTCGCGCCAATCTCGCCGTCACCGGCATGGACGAAGACATAGTCGCCACGACCATCCGGCAGTACCATCTTGTTCGGGTAGCTCCAGCCGAACAACGTGGCGTAGAAGGCGTTGGCCGACGGCTGGTCCGACGTGACCAGTTCATTCCAGTGGCATTTGCCCATGTCGGTGCGGTCGAACGCGGTGCTCGCTTCATCGCTATCGCCGCGCATGATGTAGAAAGGGATTCCCTGCGGATCCGCGACCACCGCCATCCGACCGATGCCAGGAATGCTCCACGCTGGCATCAGGACGGCGCCGCCTGCAGCGGTGATCGCCGCGGCGGTCGCATCGACATCCTCGACTCCGATATAGAACAGCCATTTCGGCGTCGCGCCGCCCGCCGCCATTTCGTCGGTCAGCCGCATAACCCCGCCAACGTTGCCGTTGCCGGTCGCGATCATGCGATAATCCATCCCCGCCGGGGACTCGGCGTCTATCTCCCAGCCAAGCACCGCGTCATAAAAGGTGCGCGAGGCACCCGGATCGGGGCTGACCAGTTCATACCAGATCGGCGTGCCATAGGCGTTTGTCATCGTCGTTCCCCTCCCCAGGTCGATCAGCAGTCGAGCACCACCTGAAAGCCGCCGAAAATCATTCGCGCGCCATCGATCGGCATGTCGGCACTGGTCGGAACCATCCGCGGATCCGCGCGCACTTTTGCCATGCCGGCATCACGCGCCGCCTTGTCGGGCCATTCGATCCACGAGAACACGACCGTCTCGCCGTCGCTCGCCTGAACTGCGCGGCGAAAGTCGGTCTGCTTTCCGTCCGGCACGTCGTCCGCCCACCCTTCCACGACGCGCGTCGCGCCATGGTCCCGGAAGATCGGCGCGATCGCCTCGGCAAAGCGTGCATAGCCAGCGCTGTTGGTTCCCGCCCTGACGGGAATGACGAGGCCATCGACGTAGGTCATGCGATCCTCTCCTGATGCCAGTCGAGTCGAAGCGCGGGTCAGGCCAGTTCCATGGCAGCGTCCGTCGCCGCCTCATCCATCCATACCGGCCCGAAACCGTGGCCGTCGGGATCCTCGACCCCGCGTGAGTACATGAAGCCGTGGTCTTCCGCGCCGTGGACCTCCCGGCCACCAGCGGCGAGCGCACTTGCCGCGAAGGCATCGACCGCTTCACGCGTATCGCACGAGAGTGCAAACAGCGCGGCGCTGGTCGCGGCGACGTCGGCGATCGGTTTCGTGGTCAAAGTACCGTAGAAGTCGTGACGGGCGAGCATGAAGGTGATCGTATCCGACCAGACCATTGCCGCCGCCTGGTCGCCGGAAAAACGCGGATCGCGCGTGCAGCCGATCGCTTCGTAGAAAACGGTCGAACGCCCCACGTCCGCAACCGGAAGGCTGATGAAGATTCCCTTGGCCACGGCGCACTCTCCCCTTTGCGACTCGTCGTTTGCAAAGTCTGCTCCGACTGGGTAGCAAAAACAACCATGAAGTTAGAAAAGATAACCGACAAGCGCTGGTATGGCGACGCCTGCGGAACCGCGCTCGCGCTCGAGTTCCTCGGCGAACGCTGGGCGCTGCTGATCGTGCGGGAGCTCCTGCTCGGCCCGCGCCGTTTCGGCGAGATCCGCGACGGCTTGCCGGGCGTGAGTGCGAACGTCCTGACACAGCGGCTCCAAACGCTCGAAGCCACCGGGGTGCTGACGCGGAAAACCACACCGCCCCCCGCGAATATCCAGGTCTATGCGCTGACGCAGTGGGGCCGCGAAGCCGAACCGATCGTGATGGCACTCGGACGCTGGGCGCTGCGCTCCCCGGCGCATGATCCTTCGCTGCCGTTTTCGCCCGTCTCGCTGATGCTGGCGCTTCGCATGATGCTCCTGCCCGAGCGTACCCACGGCTTCGACGCTACGATCGGGTTTCGCATGGGCAATGACGCTTATGGCGCGCGTGTCGCGAACGGCATGGTGCTGATCGAACGCGGCACGCTCGACCACGCGGATGCCATGCTTTCGGGCAAGCCCAACGCGTTCCTGCCCGCGCTGTTCGGCACCACCCCCTTGCCGGAGGTCGTTGCGCAGGGGCGGGTTGCGGTCAGCGGCGATGTCGCGCTGGCCACGCGTTTCTGCACGTTTTTCGAACTTCCGCCAAAGATCGGATGCAACTGACGGCTCGACTTGGCGCGCCGCAAACGGCTAGGGAGGGCGGACCTTCTGTAAGAGCGCCCCCCTCATGACCGATATCCCCAACACCCAGCCAGACAGCCGCGAGACGACGATCCTCGATGCGCCCGATCGCATGGTGAAAGTCCGCGACCTGTTCGGGATCGATTCGGACATGGAAGTCCCCGCGTTCAGCGAAGCGGACGAGCGCGTTCCCGATCTCGACCCGGCCTATGTGTTCGATGCGCCGACCACGCTCGCGATCTGCGCTGGCTTCGCGCACAATCGCCGCGTGATGGTCCAGGGCTATCACGGCACCGGCAAGTCGACGCACATCGAACAGGTCGCGGCGCGCCTCAAATGGCCGTGCATCCGCATCAACCTCGACGCGCACATCAGCCGCATCGATCTGGTCGGCCGCGACGCGATCGTGCTGCGCGATGGCCAGCAGGTCACCGAATTCCGTGAAGGCCTGCTCCCCTGGGCGCTGCAGACCCCGACCGCGCTGGTGTTCGACGAATATGACGCGGGCCGCCCCGACGTGATGTTCGTGATCCAGCGCGTGCTCGAGACCGAGGGCAAGCTGACCCTGCTCGACCAGAATCGCGTGATCCGCCCCAACCCGTATTTCCGCCTGTTCGCGACCGCCAACACGGTCGGCCTCGGCGACACGTCGGGCCTGTATCATGGCACGCAGCAGATCAACCAGGGCCAGATGGACCGCTGGAACATCGTCGTGACGCTCAACTATCTGCCCGCCGCGGTCGAGGCGCGGATCGTGCTGGCCAAGTCGGGCGAATATGACAAGCCGACCGGCAAGGCCGAGGTCGAGAACATGGTCCGCGTCGCGGATCTCACCCGCCGCGGCTTCATGAACGGCGACATCTCGACCGTGATGAGCCCGCGCACCGTCATCACTTGGGCGCAGAACACGCTGATCTTCGGCGATGTCGGCTTCGCGTTCCGCCTGTCGTTCCTCAACAAGTGCGACGAGACCGAGCGGTCGCTGGTCGCGGAATATTATCAGCGCGTGTTCGGCAAGGACTTGCCCGAGAGCGTCGTCGGCGCGGGCGTGAAGTAAGCCATGCTGCTCGCCCTGCTCCTGCAAGTCGCCGCCACGCCCCCCGTGCCGTGGCTGGTGACGACCAAGGTGGGCGCGGCGAGCACGGCGACCTCGACCTCGGTCTGGTCAGAGGACGGCAAGGCGCGGCTGGTCGTGCGGTGCGATGCCGCCAAGGAAAAGATCGTCTCGATCCAGTTCATCCCGCGCGGCGGCTTCCCCGCGGCGCTACCGCGCCCGGTGTCGATGAACATCGATGACAATGGCTGGCTCGGCGCGAACTGGCAGTTCCCCGGGAGCGGCGCGTTCACCAGCCAGGACGCGATCGTTACCACGCTCGCCGCACAGATCGCGCACGGCAAGGCGATCAAGGTCCGCGTCATCAACCCCGACAATACGCCGGTCGACGCCACATTCGCGGGCCCCGCGACCGATGCGCCGGTCCGCCGGGTGCTCGGTGCCTGTGCGTATGAGATCGGGGTGGTCCCGGCGCGATCCGCGGTGCCTGCGGCCCTGCCCGACGCCAAGCCGACCCCGGCGTCTTCCGACGAGGAATAAGCGATGGAATTCGGCCGTCTCAACCATGTCGGCGTGGCCACGCCGTCGATCGAGAAATCGATTGCCGTCTATCGCGACCTGATGGGCGCGACACGGATCGGGGAACCGTTCGATCTTCCCGCGCAGGGCGTGAAGGTCTGTTTCATCGATACGCTCAACACCCAGATCGAGCTGATCGAACCGTATGACGACAGTTCGCCGATCGCCGGGTTCCTGCGCAAGAACCCCGCGGGCGGGCAGCATCACGTATGTTTCGAGGTTCCCGACATCCACGCCGCGGTCGCCGACCTGAAGGCCAAGGGCGCGACCATCCTTGGCGAACCGCGCATTGGTGCACACGGCACGCCGATCGTCTTCATCCACCCGCGCGACATAGGCGGCGTCCTGGTCGAGCTGATGGAAACGCCGCACGGCACCCACGACTGACGGCTTGTACCGCTTCTCCCCAGTTGGCCGTCCTCCCCATCCGTCATCCTGAACTCGTTTCAGGATCCAGCCCTGCGCGAGTCCCCACCGTGCCTGTCGCGTGATGGATGCTGAAACTAGTTCAGCATGACGGCAGCTGTGGGGGGGGTGGCGATCAAACCTTCGGACTGGAAGCATCATCTCCGCCCCCTCACCCCCACGCTTCCCTTTTGGCCCACCTTCGGCTAAGGGCCGCGCTCCCGTATTTCCGTAACATCGCTAGAGGTTTGTTTGGCCAAGGAAGAACTGCTCGAAATGCGTGGACAGGTGGTGGAGCTTCTCCCCAACGCCATGTTCCGCGTAAAGCTCGAAAACGACCACGAAATTCTCGGCCATACCGCCGGCAAGATGCGCAAGAACCGCATCCGCGTCCTCGTGGGCGACGAAGTGCTGGTTGAATTGACGCCGTACGATCTCACCAAGGGTCGCATCACCTATCGCTTCAAGTGATCGGTCCGCTTCCGCGGGCGCGATCCCCGGGGAAGACGCTGCAATGACCCTCGTTCTCGCCTCCGCCTCGCCGCGCCGCCGCGACCTGCTCGCGCGGCTCGGGGTGACGCCGGGTCGTGTCGCCGCGCCCGATATCGACGAGACCCCGCTCAAGGCGGAACCTGCCCGCATTTACGTCGAGCGGATCGCTGCTGCAAAGGCGCGCGCGGTGGAGCGTGCGCCGGGCGAGGTGATTCTCGCGGGCGACACCACCATTGCGCTCGGACGCCGGATCCTCGGCAAAGCCGACGACGATGCGACGGTACGCAAGATGCTCGCCGCTTTGTCCGGCCGCCGCCACCATTGCCTGACCGCGGTGTGCGTGATCGATTCGACCGGCAAAATGCGCGCCCGCCTGTCGGACACGATCGTGGCGTTCAAGCCGCTCTCCCCTGCCGAGATCGACGCTTATGTCGCGTGCGGCGAGGGGCTGGGCAAGGCGGGGGGCTATGCGATCCAGGGCCGCGCCGAGGCGTTCGTGCGCTTCCTGGCGGGGTCGCATTCGGGCGTGATCGGCCTGCCGCTGTTCGAGACCCGCGCGCTGCTGCTTGCGGCGGGTGTGCCGCTTGGCTGAGTGGCTCCACGAGGCCGGGATCGGCGAAACCCGTGCCGCACTGGTGGTGGACGGCGCGATCGTCGAAGCCCGGATCGAGCTCGATCGCCCCGGCCCGCGACTCGGCGCGGTCTTCCCTGCCCGTCTGATCGAAATCACCGTCAAAGGCCGCGAAGGCCGTGTCGCTTTCGACGGCGGCCAGGCGATGCTGGCGCCGCTTCCCCCCGGCATCACGCAGGGCGCCACGCTGACGGTCGAACTGACCCGCGAGGCGATCCCCGAGGGCAGGCGCACCAAGCTCCCGCGCGTCGCCCCCGCCGAAGGCCCCCCGCGCGACGGCCCCGACCTGCTCGCGCGGATCACCGCGAGCGGCATCCCCGTCCGCACGCTCCACGCGCACGAACCCGATGCGCTCGAGGCGGCGGGCTGGTCCGAGGTGCTCGAGGAAGCGATGACCGGCGACATCGTCTTCCACGGCGCGGTCGGCGGCGCGCTTCGCATGAGTCCGACGCCCGCGATGACGCTGTTCGACGTCGACGGTTACCCCCCACTCGAGCCGCTCGCACTTGCGGCGGCGAAGGCGGTCGCGGCGGCGATCGTTCGGATGGATATCGGCGGATCGATCGGGATCGACTTCCCGACGATCACCGGCAAGGCGGCGCGCGCCGCAGTCGATGCCGCGATCGACGCCGGCTTACCGCAACCGTTCGACCGCACCGCGATGAACGGCTTCGGTTTCGTCCAGATCATCCGCCGCCGCCCGCGCGCCTCACTTCCCGAGCTGCTCCGCGCCGATCCCGCCGCGGCCGAGGCGCGCGCGCTGCTCCGGCGAATCGAGCGCACCCCGCCCCCCGTTCCGGCGAATCACCGTGTCGGCGCGCGCGTTCATGCGGCGCTCGCCGCCAACCCCGACTGGTCCGCTGCGCTGGCGAGGCGCACCGGCGTCACCCCGCACTTCGAGGTCCCCTGATGGCGCGTAACAAACCCTGTCCGCTCTGCGGCAAACCCCTGTCGCAGGCGCACGCCCCCTTCTGCAGCCAGGGCTGTCGCGACCGCGACCTGCTGCAATGGCTGGGCGAAGGCTATGCGATTCCTGTGACGACTCCACCAGGAGATGAAGAAGACGGGCTAGACAGCACGAAATCAGCCGACTAAGAGGCCGCTTCCCAGACGGCCCCAGCGGGGTCGCCCGGTGTGCCCGAGTAGCTCAGTTGGTAGAGCATGCGACTGAAAATCGCAGTGTCGGTGGTTCGAATCCGCCCTCGGGCACCATTCTCCCCTTAGGGAGGCGGTAAGCCAGAAAATTTCCAGATCGCAGCGACTTTGTATGGGCGTGCCGCTCACTCAGAAGCGTGTTTGCGAGAATGAGCGCTGCATTGGATCATATGGAGCGGGACCCACAGACAGATCGCCTACCTTACGAGCGGGTGTACGCCTACGCACGGAAGCGAGCGAGTGCGCGAGCGCTGAGACCATCCCTGTATCGAAACGCGGCTCGTTACCACGGCTGTATTGAGATTATGGTCACGCTAAGAAACGATGCACCTTGGGAAAGGAGATCGGATCCTGCCGTTCTTGATTTGGCGATCGCGAACCAAAGCTTGCGGAGGGGGATAGGAAGAGGTGCACCGACAAACTCACGCCTTTGGATCCCTCCGGCCCGTTACCAGTCCCCAGTTAATTGCCGACTTGTAGCTTCCCTATCATACCGATGGGGGGGGGGGCGGCCTGACTTAGATGGTTGACGCCATCGTGTGCGGTTGCCTGGCGGCGGGGAGAGGAAACTCCAACCCCGCCGACATATTCGCGTTTAGAACCCCAAGTGAAGGCCTGCGGCATAATAGTGCGGACCAGCGTTCCCCTTCAAGCTTAGCTTGGGAGCCAGCGGGAAGGCTACGGTGCCATAAGGACGCACTTCATCGCTGATACGCACACCAGCGCCGAATGTGACACTGGCAGGAACCGTGTACGTCGCTTCGATTCGACCGTACGCCTTAACGGCCGTGTTGTTGCACTTGTCCGTGTCGGCGTACTGACCGTTGGCGCTGTCCCGGCACCGCGAACTTCCGCCGTTCGGGTCAGTAAAGTATCGATCGTTGTCGCCAGCATAAATAAGCGCACCGACAGCCGGCGTGATCTTGAAGCCGCCGAACCCGACCGCGTAACCCAAACCTAGCTCACCGCCCCAATGCCCGTCTGCCCGAGCGCCGTTGGCTTCAACGACCACCTTCGCAGCCGCTGGTGTCGCAACGGCAACCAGAAGCGTCGCGGCAAACGCCGACGTAAGAAACTTTTTCAATGTAACCCCCAGTTTGATGCCTGCCCGAAGGAACGGGCAGAGCGCGGCCACCTAGAGGCATAGTCAATGCATGACAATTGGTTAGGGCCAATGTCGCTCCCGCTATCGGCTAGAGCCTACGCATTGCCAATGTATCCGCACGCCCCGACCGCAACCTAGCGTATCCACAAGTGGCTAGTAGCTGGCGAGCGGAGTTTCCCAAAGTTACGCAGCAATTGCCGCTGCGTATCAACGCTAGACTGAAGGGCAAGGCCGCAAGGACGTAGCTGGCCTTACACCATGGACGGGGGAGAGACGATTTCGTCCTCTCACCATGATGAGAGCGACCTTGCCTCCCGTCCTGCGGGTCAGTAGAGGCGGTATACCGACACGGTACATCCGGTGCCTTGGGGGGTAGACGAAGCCACGGTTTTCTGGGGGTTTCAGGCTCAACATGCCAGTCCGCCCCCGGGCACCATTCTTTTACAGCGCGAATGGACCCCATCCATGACCGAGACCAAGCGAACCGCCTTCATCACCGGCGGGACCGCCGGGATCGGCGCAGCAGCCGTCCATGCTTTCGCCGCCGCCGGATGGCGCGTCGTCACCACCGGGCGTCGCGCGGATCGTCTCGTCAAGCTGACCGAAGCGCTCGGCGCGGACACCGTCCACACGCTTGCCTTCGACATTCGCGACAGGGCCGCGCTGGAAAAAGCGATCGCCGGATTGCCCGCCGATTTCGCCGACATCGACCTGCTCATCAACAACGCCGGTCTCGCGCTCGGTACGTCGCCCGCCAACGAGGCGAAGCTCGACGACTGGCAGACGATGATCGACACCAACATCACCGCGCTGGTCACCGTGACGCGGCTGCTGCTGCCGAGGATCGTCGCGCGCAAGGGTGCGATCATCAACCTGTCGTCGGTTGCGGCGACCTACCCCTATGCCGGCGGCAACGTGTACGGCGGGACCAAGGCGTTCGTGCGCCAGTTCAGCCTGGGTCTCCGCGCCGACCTGCACGGCAAGGGCGTCCGCGTCACCTCGATCGAGCCGGGGATGGTCGAGACCGAATTCACCACCGTCCGCACCGGCGGGGATCAGGCCGCGTCGGACAAGCTGTACGGCGGCGTCAACCCGATGACCGCCGAGGATATCGCCGCCACCATGCTGTGGGTCGCCGAGCAGCCCAAGCATCTCAACATCAACACGCTCGAACTGATGCCGGTCAACCAGTCGTTCGCAGGCTTCGCGGTCGCACGCGAAAGCTGACGCGTTACGCAGGCCGGTTGCGCGCGTCGATCCGGCCACGCGCGGACAGGCTGCGGAAGGTCACCGACCAGCGCGTTTCCGCGATCGGGGCGATGCTATGCTCCCAGTCCCACCGCGCCGCGCCCGACAAATGGTAGATGGATCGCGGCGCCAGCGCTTGCGCCTCGCGACGATAGGTCGCACAGCCATCCCGTTCGCCATCGCGCAGCCGGAACCGCATCGTCGCGGGCGCCCCCAGCGACAGGCCGACGACATGCTCGAACGTCGGGCGGTCGCGATGCCAGCCGATCCCCGCCCCCGGATCGTAGCGAATCAGCAGGGCCTGGACGAGCGCCTCCGGCTCGAGCCTCGCAAACGCCGCCGCGCGCGCTCGGATCGGCAGGAGCATATCGGGCATCGGGTCGGTCGGGGTGAAGCTGCCTTGCTCGAAATCATAATGCCAGCCGAACGACGCGGTCAGGCGCTTGCCGGTCCATTGCTGGAAGCGGAACGGCGTCAGGTCCGCGGCATCGACCATTGCGATCAGCGCCTGTTCCTCACCCGCCGAGAGGAAAGCATCCGCCGCGGTCAGTCCGGGCGGGGATGATTCCCCGAAGAGGTCGATCTGTTGCGGGGTCATGAACACGATATAGGCACCCGCGACTCCGCTCCCAACACGCGCCTGGCCTGTCGATATGCAGATCGTCCGACCGGCTTTGCGACGAACCGCCCAGGAGTCGGGACGGAAACTGCCCCAAGGCGGGATCGAACCGCCCCGATTAAGACATTGCGCCCCATTTATATGGTAAAGCAACGCTATCAACGATGAGGGACAAGTTCCAAACCGTGCAAGATCAATCACTTATGCTATCACGCCGGGCTTTTGCCGGTTCCGCACTGGCCATGCTCGGCGCTTCGACGATCGTTCCGGCGCGCGCACAGGCCCCTGTTTTCGCCGGTCCGCCGACCCCGGCAACGATCCAGCCGCTCGCTTCGACTCGCGTCGTGCGTCCCGAATTACTGCGCCACGCGCTTGCCGCGTTGCAGCGCCACGGGTCGCGAATCCCGCACCATGACCGGATCGCGATCGCCGATTTCTCGCTCTCCTCGGCGCAGCCGCGCTTCTACCTGGTCGACATGGCGAACGGCATGGCGACGACACTGCTCGTCACCCACGGCAGCGGCAGCGACCCGTCGCACACCGGCTATCTCCAGCGCTTCTCGAACAGCGAAGGCTCGAACGCCTCGAGCGAGGGCGCGTTCGTCGCATCGGACTATTATGTCGGCAAGCATGGCCGGTCGCAGCGGCTGATCGGGTTGGACGGCACCAACTACAATGCGTTGCAGCGTGCGCTGGTGGTTCATTCGGCATGGTATGCCGACCCCGACATGGTCCGCACGCACGGCCAACTCGGTCGCAGCCAGGGCTGCTTCGCGGTCAGCGAAGGCGATCTCGACCAGGTCTTCGCCCGGCTCGGCCAGGGCCGGATGATCTACTCCGCCAAAGTCTGAGGCTACGCCAATCGCAGGCATGACAGGAAGTTCATGCCCGCGATGCTGCGCCGTCATGCGCCCGGGCGCAGGGATGGGATCCACCCGTTGTAAAGGGATCCCATGACCAAGCTTATCGCGCCCGCACTCGCCGTCTTCGCTCTGGCGACCAGCACCATCGCCCTCGATACCGCCGCATCGGCCAAGGGCTGCATCCGCGGCGCAGTCGCGGGCGGCGTCGCCGGCCATTACGCACACCACCACGCAATCGCCGGCGCGGCGGCCGGCTGCGCCCTTGCGCACCACCATTACGCAAAGAAGGCCAAGGCCGCCGCAGCGCAACCCGCACGGTAACAGCACGGCCCCTACCGTTTTCCGGCGAAAGCCTGAATCCAGGATTTCGCGCACCGTCAGATGGTGTTCTGCCGGACCCTGGGTTCCGGCTTCCGCCGGAAAACACCGGTTGCAACGCCGTCGCGCGCACCACGCCATCCATCCGAAAGCCCTTCGCGATGCCTGCAACAGTCCCCCGTGTCGGCACGGCACTGCGAATCCTCGCTGCCGCGCTGCTGGCCGTCACGACCGCCCCCGCCATCGCCGCGCCAGCGCCCGGGGGAACCGTGGCGCTGACGTTCGACGATCTTCCCGTGTTCGGCCAGAAGACATCCCCCGCCGACGGTGCCGCGATGACGACGCGGTTGCTCGCCGGGCTCGAGCGCCAGCATTACACCGCCACCGGCTTCGTCAACGAAGCCCAACTCGCCGGTCCCGATCACGCCCAGCGGCTCCGATTGCTGCAACAGTGGCTCGACGCCGGGATGGACCTTGGCAACCACAGCTATTCGCACCTGTCGCTCAACGCGGTCCCGGTCGAGACGTACATCGCCGACGTCGCGCGCGGCGCGCACGACACCGGCGCGCTGCTCGCCGCACGCGGACGGCGTGAGCGCTGGTATCGGTATCCCTATCTTGAGACCGGCAAGACGATCGCGGTCCGCCACCGTTTCGAGAGCTGGCTCGCCGAGCATGGCTATCGCGTCGCCCCCGTGACGATGGAGAGTGCCGACTGGCGCTTCGCCGCCCCCTATGACGATGCAGTCGCGCGCGGCGACCACGCCGAGGCGCAGCGCATCCAATCCGCCTACTTCACTTTCACCCGCCAGATCGTCGCCTGGTATCGTCAGGCGGGGCGCGAACTGCTCGGTCGCGAGCCGGCGTTCGTCTTCCTGCTCCACGCCAGCCATCTCAACGCCGCCAGCATCGACGATCTCGCCGCGATCCTCCACGACCAGCATCTGCGCGTCGTCCCGCTCGACACCGCGATGCGCGACCCCGCCTACCGGATTGCCGATACCTATGTCGGCCCGAACGGCACCGGCTGGCTCGATCGCTGGTCGCTGACCCTCCACCGTTCCCTCCCCTATGCGTCGCTCCCGACCGTGCCCAAGGCGATCATCGCCTATGACGCCCGGCTGGAAGGCGCGACCGATCCTCGAGCCGCAGCGACCTCCTGACCCATGAAGCTCATCCTTCCTTGCCTCGCCCTCCTGCTGGGGGCGGTGTTGGCACCCATGCCTGTCCAGGCGTCATCCCCATGGCCCGCGGGCGTCGCGCTCCCCGCGGGCGAACCGATCGACGAAGCCTATCGCCAGGAATTCGGCACATGCGACCGCGCCGACCGCTTCCACGGTCACAAGGTCCACGGCTGTCGCGACGATCCCAATGCGGTCACCGCGCTCCGCCGCCTGCCGGGCGGTGCGATCGCCTATGTCGCCAAACTCGCGGTCGATCTCGACGGATCGCCGTTCGCGTGCAGCCCGGCGCATGGCGCGATGGACCAATGCCCGACGTCGCTGATGCTCCCCGACGTCAAGGGCCGCGAGACGCCGGTCGATGCCGACAAGATCCCTTATGTCGTCATCCCGTGGGAAGGCCCGCGCGACGAACAGGGCCGCTTCACCCGGATGACCGGGGTCGACGTCGGCGATTTCGGCGTGGTGATCGCGCACGGGCGAACGATTCCGGTGATCGTCGCGGACACCGGCCCGTTCGAGAAACTCGGTGAAGGCTCGCTCGCACTCCACCGCGCGCTCGGCCGCGAACTGTGCGTCGCGCGGAACAGTACGGGCACGTGCCGCCGCGTGATCGAACGGATGGAGAGCATCGGCGGCGACGTCACCACCGTGCTGTTCCCCCACACCGCGCGCAAGGGCCTGACCCCCGCGACGATCGCGCAGGTCGTCCGGACCGAGGCGCTGCGGCACTGGCAGGCGTTGTCGAACCGGGGGTAATGCACCCCGTCCGAAACAATTTCCGTTTTTGTAGTACAACAGCTTGCCGTACCGCACTTCTCATTTAGGATGCGGGCATGATCACGCGGCGCACCCTCATCGGATCTTCCATCGCAACATGGGCGGCAGCGGGAATTCCCGCCCCGTCCTTCGCGGCCCCTGCTACCGGCAGGCTGAAGCAGTCGGTCAGCCGCTGGTGCTACCAGAAGATCCCGCTCGACACGCTGTGCCAAGCCGCGGTGAAGATGGGGCTGCAGGGGATCGATCTGCTCGAACCCGCCGATTATGAGACGCCCCGCAAATACGGCCTGCGCTGTACGATGGGCTATGCCGCCGCCCCGATGACGATCCCCAACGGCCTCAACCGCCGCGAAAACCACGCCGCGATCGAGCAGGCGTTCCGCGTCGGCATCCCGCAGGCGGCCAAGGCAGGCGTCCCCAACGTCATCGCCTTCTCGGGCAATCGCAAGGGCATGTCGGACGAGGAAGGGGCGGCCAACGCGGTCATCGGACTCAACCGCGTCAAGAAGATCGCCGAGGACAATGACGTCACGATCTGCATCGAACTGCTCAACAGCAAGCGCGACCATGCCGATTACATGGCCGATCATACCGCCTGGGGCGTCAAGGTCTGTAAGGAAGTCAACTCGCCGCGGGTCAAGCTGCTGTACGACATCTACCATATGCAGATCATGGAAGGCGACCTGATCGCCACGATCCGCGAGAACATCCAGTGGCTCGGCCATTTCCACACCGGCGGCGTGCCGGGGCGCCACAACCTCGACGGGTCGCAGGAAGTGAACTGGCGCGCGGTCGCGACGAGCGTCGCGGACCTTGGCTTCAAGGGCTATTTCGCCCACGAGTTCATGCCCGAGGGCGATCCGCTGACCGCTTTGGCGGCAGCGGTCAAGACATGTACGGTCTGAGATAACGGGGAAACAACGTGGATTTCGACCGACGACAAGCGCTTACCGGCATCGGACTTACTGCTGCGGTTGTGGCCGTCGCCGGACCCGCCAAGGCCGAAGGATCGGTCGGCGTGCGTCATCAGGTTTTCTTCTGGCTCAAGCGTGCCGGCAATACGGAAGACCGAGCCAAATTGGTGGCCGGCCTGAAAACGCTGGCCGCGATACCGCAAGTGCGCGAACTGCACGTCGGCGTGCCGGCCGGGACCGAACAGCGCGACGTGGTCGATTCCAGTTTCGACGTTTCGGAAGTGATGCTGTTCGACACCATCGCCGATCAGAAAGCCTATCAGGAGCATCCGACGCATCTTGCCTTCGTCAAGGCGTGCTCTTCGCTGTGGCGCAAGGTCGTAGTCTACGACACCGTGCCGGTCTGACCGACGTTCGATCGGACGCAAGGCCATCTCACTCCCCTCCCTGGAAGGGAGGGGTTGGGGGTGGGTTGGCCAGCGGCGAGCGCCACGCTCTCCCCATACGAACCCACCCCCGCCCCCTCCCTTGCAGGGAGGGGAGACGGCAGGGGCCGTTCCAGCGGCAGCAACGGGCAGCCCTGAAGCGTGCCGGCGGAGCCCGTCCCGTGCTCCAGTGCGGGGCAGCAAGATGCCAGGTAGCGGACCTCCACACCGGCTTCTCAGCCCACGACCACCCGCCCCCGCACATCCTCGCGCTACCCCCTCACCATTCCACACCGATCTTCCCGAAATGCCCCGCGCCAACCTCATAGCGGAAGGCGTCCGCAAGCTGCTCCAGCGGGAAGCGGCGGTCGACCACCGGGCGCACGCCGCTCGCGTCGAGCGCTCGGACGAACTCCTGCTGCTCGCGGCGGCTGCCGACGATCAGCCCCTGCAACCGCGCCTGCTTTGACATCAGCGCCGCAGTCGGCACCTCGCCCGCGCCGCCGGTCAGCACGCCGATCAGCGAGATGTGCCCGCCGACGCGAACCGCCGTGATCGACTGCGCGAGCGTCCCCGGCCCGCCGACCTCGACGACGTGATCCACCCCGCGCCCGCCGGTCCAGTCCAGAATCGCGCTGCCCCACTCTGGCGTATCGCGGTAATTGACGCAGTGGTCCGCGCCCAACGTCTTGGCGCGCGCCAGTTTCTCGTCGGACGAAGAGGTGATCGCGACCGTCGCGCCCATCATCTTGGCGATCTGCAACGCCCAGATCGACACGCCGCCCGTGCCGAGCAACAACACGGTGTCCCCCGCCTTGAGCTTGCCGTCGACCACCAGCGCGCGCCACGCGGTCAGCCCCGCAGTGGTAATAGTCGCCGCCTCGACCGCGTCATAGCCCTTGGGGGCGTGCGTGAAGGCGGTCGCGGGCAGCACCACCAGCTCGCGCGCGAAGCCGTCGATCCCGTCGCCCGGCGTACGGCTGAAGTCGCCGATCGTCGGCGTCCCGTCCTGCCAGTCCGGGAAGAAGCAGGAGACGACCATGTCCCCAACCGCATATTCGGTGACACCCTCGCCGACTGCCTCGACCAGCCCCGCACCATCGGCGAGCGGAATCCTGCCCGACGCCTCGCCCATCCGCCCGGTCACGACGCCGAGGTCATGGAAGTTGAGCGAGCTGCCATGTAGCGCCACCCGAATCTCGCCCGCGCCCGGCTGGCCCGGGTCGGCCGTTTCACCCAGCGCCAGCGTATCCAGCGTCATCGGATTGCCCACTGTGATCGTCCGCATCGTAATCTCCTGTTCGGGCCCACTGCCCGGTCTCGCGCGCTCAACGCCCGGCGGCGGCGACCGGCCCCGAAGAAGGATGGCGCGAAAAAGCCCCTCCCCTTTAGGGGAGGGGTTGAGGGTGGGGCAGTCCAGCAGAACAGGTCTCTCTGCGAGGCACTGCCCCACCCCAACCCCTCCCCTAAGGGGGAGGGGCTTAGAAGCGGCAACCCTTAGCGCGGCGGAACATCGGGCGATCGACGGCACGGGCGGATGCGGTGCCCGGTTAAAAAGCGATGAACTCCCCACCTGGTAAGCCGTTGTGCTGCAAACCCCTGACCCGGAAAGCGAAACGCGCATGGCCTTCTCTCCCTCCCCCGTCTGGCTCGTCACCGGTTGCTCGACCGGCTTCGGGCGCGATCTCGCGCAATTGATCATCGATCGCGGCTGGCGGCTGATCGCGACCGCGCGCGATGCCGACCGCGTCGCCGACCTCGCCGCAGCCGCCCCCGACCGAGTCCTCGCGCTCGCGCTCGACGTGACCGATCAGGCGCAGATCGAGAGCGTCGTCGCGGCAGCAGCCGAGAAGTTCGGGCGGATCGACGTGCTCGTCAACAATGCCGGCTATGGCTATCAGAGCACGATCGAGGAAGGCGTGGACGCCGAGATCCGCCAGCAGTTCGATGCGAACGTGTTCGGCCTGTTCGCGATGACGCGCGCGGTGCTGCCGCACATGCGCGCGCAGAAGAGCGGGCATATCATCAACATCACCTCGGTCGCCGGGCTCGTCGGATTCATGGGATCAGGCTATTATGCGGCGTCGAAGCACGCGGTCGAGGGCTTCTCGGATGCGTTGCTCGCCGAGGTCAAGCCGCTCGGGATCGACGTCACCTGTGTCGAGCCGGGGCCGTTCCGCACCGACTGGGCAGGCCGTTCGCTCCAGCAGACGCAAAGCACCATCGCCGATTATGCCGACACCGCTGCCAAGCGCCTTGCCGACACGCGCGGCGGGAGCGGCAAGCAGGCGGGCGACCCCGTCCGCGCGGGCGAAGCGATGATCGCGCTGACGGTCGATCCCAATCCACCGCGCCATCTGGTGCTCGGCAAATGGGGCTATGACGCGGTGACCGACAAGCTCCGCGCGCGTTCTGCCGAGATCGAGGCGCACCGTGACGCCAGCCTCGCCGCGGACTATCCGGACGCCTGATCGCATCTGCATCCCTGCCGGTCCGGACAGGACCGGCGGGATGTAGCGGCGCTCACGCCGTCGTCAGAACGCCCTGGAACACCTGGTCGTCGAGCGCCTGCCCCGCCCCCGTCGCGACGCAGGTCAGCGCGTTCTCGGCCACGATGACGGGCAATCCGGTTGCCTCCGACAGCACCGTGTCGAGCCCGGCGAGCAAGCTGCCGCCGCCCGTCATCACAATTCCGCGATCGAAGATGTCGGCGGCCAGTTCCGGCTCGGTCTTCTCCAGCGCGGACAGCACCGCCTCGATCACCTGCCCGACCAGATCGGCGAGCGCCTGCGCGATCTCCGCCTGGTTGACGGTGATCTCGCTCGGCACGCCGTTGAGCAGGTCGCGCCCGCGGACGCGCATTTCCTGGCCGACGCCATCCTCGGGGATCAGCGCGGTACCGATCGCGAACTTGATCTGCTCGGCGGTGGCTTCACCGATCATCAGATTGTGCTTGCGCCGGATGCTGGAGGCGATCGCATCGTCCATCCGGTCCCCGCCGACGCGCACCGACGTGCTGTACGCCAACCCGCGCAGCGACAGGATCGCGACTTCGGTCGTCCCGCCGCCGATATCGACCACCATCGCGCCGATCGGCTCGGCGACGGGCAAGCCCGCTCCGATCGCGGCCGCCATCGATTCCTCGATCAGGTGAACCTTGCGCGCGCCCGCGTTCATCGTCGCCTGGCGGATCGCGCGGCGTTCGACCGGGGTTGCACCGGAAGGGATGCAGATCACGATCTCGGGGCCGCGCGACAGCCAGTTGCGCCCGCCGTTCACCTTCTCGATGAAATGCTTGATCATCTGTTCGGCGACATCGATGTCCGCGATCACGCCGTCGCGCATCGGGCGGATCGTGCGGATCGCATCGGGAGTCTTGCCCAGCATCAGCTTGGCCTCGGCGCCGATCGCACGGACACGCTGCACCCCGTCCAGCGTCTCGAGCGCGACGACCGAAGGTTCGTTGAGGACGATTCCCTTCTCGCGCAGATATATGACGGTGTTCACGGTGCCGAGATCGATCGCCAGGTCGCTGGAGGAAGGTGACAACAAGCGAGACAGGCGCATGGGCATACAATCTTCAAAAGTCGGGAAGTACAGGCCCCCCGGGGCGAACGGAATGCCTCTGGCCGTGGTCTTCCGCAATCGAGCGGTCAAGCCCGTCTGCGTCAAAACGACCGGTGATGACGCTCCGACGCCATGACCCGAGCACTGGCCGGGACAGACACCATGCTTCGACCACCGCCGCCTTTCATGCGGACGGGCGATCGCAATGCCGGACATCCGGCACGGTACGCCAAGTCTTGGGAGCGAATGCGACCCGCAATTAGCTCCAAACCATCAGGAAACTTGGAATTCAGGTGTGTTAGCATATTGGCACACTAATCGCATGGCGAAGGGGCGCGCCGAACAGGTCGGCGCTTTGATCGCCTGGAGTTTCGTCATGCCCCTGCTGTTTTTCATCGCGATCGCAAGCCTTGCGAGTGCACCACCGCCGCACGCTACCCCCTCCGGCGCCACGCCGTCCGCCATGATGCGGGATCTGCCCACGATCACCGATACCTACCGCGCGCGCTACCAGGCGCGCGGCAATGTCTATTGCATCCGGATCTTCGCGGATCCCGCACCGGCCGAGCCCTACCCGCGCGTCTCCGGCGATACGTGCCAGTCCCGCGCGAAATGGGCGAAGGAGGGTCTCACCATCCGCGATCCCCGGCGCGATGCGGTAGATACGGAAGCAAAGTCTTAAACTTGCCCGCATATCAACCGGCTGCCGCATCCAGCCTGGAAGACAGAGCCGTGCCCCGCCCGCTATCGATCACCGTGTTCGCCCTGATGTTCGGCTTTGCGGTAATCGTGTCGGGCGTCCTCGCGCTTTATGCCGGACGGACGCCGGATTTCGGCTTTCCGATCGCGCCCGAGGCCGCCGCGACGCTGGCGATGCGGATCAAGGCGATCCGCTTCATCGGGATCGCCTTCGCCGTGTCGATGATGCTGCTGGTGGTGTTCGGCAATTCCCCCGCCGCGCGCAACACGCTCGGCTTGCGGTGGATCCTCGGGCTCGGCACCAGCGTCGCCTTCCTGCGCGGCATCGGTGCGATCGCGCCGATGGGGGACGGCGACGTCGCCGCGATCGCGCTGTCGATCATTCAGCTTGGCGTCGAGGGGCTCGCCATCCTCCTCCTCTACGGCGACGATGCGGCCCCCTGGTTCGATCGCTACCGGAACCGCTGAACCGGCAGGACGGCGGCTACCCCTTCGCCGCCTGGATATACCGGCTGACATTCTGCGCGAGCACGTCGAGCGGAACGTTCCCGCCATCAACCACCGCCTGATCGAAGTCGCGCAAGTCGAACCGTCCGCCGAGCGCCGCCTTGGCACGATCGCGTTGCGCGACGATCTCGGTCCGGCCGAGCATGTAGCCGCACGCCTGCCCCGGCCACGCACAATAGCGCTCGACCTCGCTGACCGCGTTGCTGCGCGGCAATCCGGTCGCCGCGATGAATTCGGCGAGCGCCTGGTCGCGCGTCCAGCCCATCGCGTGGATCCCCGTGTCGAGCACCAGCCGCACCGCGCGCCACGACAACCCCATCAGATACCCCAGCCGCCCTGCCGGATCGTCCCGATACATCCCTAGCTCGTCGGCGAGCGTTTCGGCATAGAGCGCCCAGCCTTCGGTATAGGCGTTGAACGCGAGGATCGAGCGGATCAGCGGCAGCTTCTGCGCATATTCCCCCTGCCAGACATGGCCGGGGATCCCCTCGTGGAACACCAGATCGGGGATGGTGACCTTGTTGTGGATCGTCGGATCGCCGAGGTTCACCCAGACTTTCCCCGGGATCGACCCGTCGAGCGACCCCGGCCCGCCGTAAGCCGCGGGTGCGCCGGGTTCCTCCGCCAGCGGCATCCGCCGGATCTCGAGGTTCCCCTTGACCAGCGACCGGAACGCCTGCGGCAGACGCGGACGGATCGCGTCGATCTTGCCCTGCATGTACGCGACGATCTGCGCGCGCCCGGCGTTATCGTTCGAGAACGCGATGTCGGGTCGTTTCTGCAACTCCGCCGAGCGTTCCGCGACCGAGCCCTGCGTCAGACCGAAGTCCTTGAGGATCACGTCCATCTGCGCATGAAGCTCAATCAGCTGCGCCCGCCCGAGCGCATGGATATCGGCGGGCGTGCGCCGCGTCGTCGTGCCGGCGCGCAGTCCCCAAGCATACCACTCCGGGCCATGCGGCCGCGTGCCCAGCCCCGCGGCATCGGTCGCCACAGCACGCTGCGCGCGGATTTCGGCCAACTGGCGGTCGAGCGCCGGACCGATCGCTTCCCGCGCGATCGCGCTGGCGCGCGCAACCCAATCGCCCGGGATCGCACCGCTCTTGCGCGCGAGCGGGCCGATCAGCGGGCCGTCGGCGGCATCCACCGTCGCGCGCGTGCGGGTCAGCCCTGCGATCGTCTTGTCGAGCAGGAACGACGGCGGGACCAGTCCCTTGCCGCGCGCCGCCCGGATCCGGACCGTCTCGCCGTCCAGTTGCGCGGGCATCGCCGCGAGCCGCGCAAGATACGCCTCCGCATCGGCGGCGGTCCGCACCGGCTGATTCCCGTCGAGCAGTTGCGGTACGTCGAGCCAGCTGCCGACATTCTGGATCACGCCGTACGGCGTATTGCGCCAGTTGCCGATCGTGGCGACGCCGTAAGGCAGCGCCATCCCGTCGAGCGCGGTACGAAACGCGCTTTCGGTGACCGCAAGGCTCGTCAGGAGCGAGGCGTCGAGCCCCTGCCGCGACACCCGCGCCAGATCGCGCAGCGCATCCGACAGGAATCGCTGGCGCGCCGCGACGCCATCCGGGGAACGATCATCCAGGCGCCTGCGCAATCCCGCATGCGCGCCGGTGTCGACGCCAAGGCTGGTCGCCTGCGCCGGATCGATTTCGAGCAAACCCCACGCCAACCGATCGAGCAAAGCCGCTGCGGTGGGCGCAGCGGTCGCCCCGATCGCAGGCGCAGCGGCAAGCGCCGCGCCTCCGGCGAATGTGGCAAGCGTATCGCGGCGAGAAAACATGGGCGTGGTCATTCCCGACAGATGCCGGTTGCAACCCCGCAGGTCAAACCACCGACGACGCCCTTAGGCGCCGTCGGTGTCCGGCGTCATCAGAAGTTGGCGGTGAAGCCAATCGCGATGTTGCGGCCCAGGCTGTCATAGCGTGCCGGGATCGTGTTGCTGCGCGCGAGGCTGATGTTGTACGAGTTCGGCAGGATCGGCGGTGCCTTGTCGAGCAGGTTGTTCGAGATCAGCCGCAGGCTGTAGCGCTTCGCGATGTTGAAGGTCAGCGCGAGATCGAAGTAGCTGACCGGCGCGATCCGCGCGAAGGTCGTCTGCGCACGATCCGGCGTGCCGCCGATCGCGGCATCCCCCGAATTGTTCGCATTGGTCAGCGAGCCCACGTAGCGCCAGTTGAACGATGCGTTGAACAGCTGGTTACGCGTCACATAGGTCGTGCGCAGCGTATGGCTCCACTCGGGCAGCAACTGCCCGCACCCGTTGCCGAAATACCCGGCGCAATTACGCTGCGGCTGGACCGGCGAATCCTGACCACCGGCAAAGGTCGTCAGCGAGCCGTTGAAGCTGAAATCCAGCCGCCCGACGGTGCCGAGGCCAAGCGCATATTGCGACTGGAAGTCCCAACCGCGCGCGATCGACGTGTAATAGTTGGTCGTGCCCGCGCGGATGAAGCCGCTCGTCGCGTTCGAGTTGAGCGGCGCATACAGCGTGCCGTTGGCGGCGCGGACGATCCCCGAGCAGAAGAACGGGTCGCCGTTCGAGCGAAGGCAGCCATCGGTATAATAACTGTCGTCATTATAGCCGAGCGAGTTGTTGATCTTGATCCGATACCGATCGACCGAGAAGACCAGCCCCTTCACGAAGCGCGGCTTGAGGATGATCCCGTAGGTCTGGGTATAGGCCGTCTCGGGGTCCGCGGTGAACCCGCCCGAGCGCACCGTGCACTGGCTGTCCGGGCACAGCAGCAACGCGCTGCCATATTGTGCGTCGCTCAGACCCGTCGCGCGACACACTTCGCGTGAGGCAAGCGGCGCGGTCGTGGTGATCGTCCGCCCAGGATTGTTGGGATCGGAAACCTGCCGTGCGACCGGCGCGCAGAAGTCGTTCTGCGATCCGCCCTGGCGCGAATAGCTGATGTTGCTCGCCTGGAACGCCTCGACCACGGTCGGCGCACGCTGCGCCTTGTTGAACGATGCGCGCAGAACGATGTCGCGCACCGGCGAGTACAGCCCCTCGCCCTTCCACGTCGTGAACGTGTCCGGGTTGATGTTGTACTTGGACAAGCGCAGGCCGCCGTTAACCTGGATGAGTTCGGCGAACGGCTTGTGCTGGACGAGCGGGGCCTGGACCTCGACGTTGCCTTCCCAGACATGCTGGCTGCGATCGGAATCGGTCCCGCCGTAATCCGCGCGGAACGCGGCATTGGCGACCGAGAACTGCCGGTCTTCGCGATATTCGACACCCGCGGCGAAGGCGAGGCCGTCCTCGGCGAACGGCGACGCGATGCCGTATTTGCCGAGGTCACCCGTCACGTTCGCCTGCAGGTCGTACAGGATGCCGACGGTCCGCTGCTTCTCGGGATCGACGCCGCCGTAGATATAGTCGACCAGCGACTGGTTGCTGTTCCCGGCGCTGAACGCATCGAACGGAACGCATGCGGGATCGGTGCCGTTGACGGTCGCGGTGCAGGTCGGCGTGCCGTTGACGTTGACGACGTTGAGCGCGTTGTTGATCCGGCCGAAGTTCGGCAGCGTTGCGGGCATCCAGTCCTGCTGGTTGCGCGCATAGACGCCACCGACGTCATAGGTCCACGCTTCGCCGATCTTGCCGCGGACACCGCCGGTCGCCCGGATGCCGGTGTTGACGTAGGTATCGAGCAGATACGGCGCGTTGTCGAAGCGATAGCGGACGTCGATCGGCGCAGTCGCGCCGGTGCCAGCCGCCGCACCGCAGATCGCGGTCGCTTGCGATGCCGACAGGAACGGGTTGTTGCAATTCACCTGATAGGGCGTGGAGCCGTAATTGCTGAACGCGAAGACGCGGGTCGGGACGCGGTTGGTCGACTTGTCGCGGAACCACAAGGCCGAGCCGTAAAGCTCGACTTCAGGCGAAATCTTGAACGAGGTGAACCCGCCCGCATTCACGCGCTCGAACGCGCGCTGATAGGAATAGCCGTCATACGGGTTGGCGGCATTGCCAGCACCGACGCCATAGGGAACGAACGTACGACCGCCCGCCGGGTTGTTGACGAAGCCCTTGCCGCTGTTCACGCCGGACTGCGGCGCGATGTAGCCGCTGGGCGAATAGGTCGAGAGCGTGCAGCTGAGCGGACCGTCCTTCTCGCTCTGGAGCAACTGGCACGCCGAGGTCGAGCGCGAGGCGTATTCGACCAGATCGGCATGCTTGTAATTGACGAAGCCCGAGACCTTGAACCGGTCGTCGAACAGCGACGTACCCGCGGTCAGCGTGATGTCCGCGCGACCGCCGTCGTTGACCAGCCCGGTGTTGATCGGGAAGCCGTTGGCCTGCGCCGTCTGCGTGACGACGTTGGCGCGGTTCTGGTGGTTGTAGAAGTTATAGTTGCCGTCGATCCGCACGCCCTTGAAGTCGGGCTTGATCACGAAGTTGACGACACCCGCGACGGCATCGGACCCGTACACCGAAGATGCACCACCGGTCAGCACGTCGACCCGTTCGATCAGCGATACCGGAACGATACCAGCATCCTGTCCATTTTGCGTGCCGAGGCGCTTGCCGTCGATCAGCACCAGCGTGCGCTCGAACCCGAGACTGCGCAGCTTGATCCGCTGGCGACCGTCCGAGTCCTGGTAATTCTGCTGGCTGTCCGGCGCGATCTGCGGGAGGCGGTTGAGCACTTCCTCGATATTAGTCGGCGACTGCGCCTTGATATCCTGCGCGGTCACCGAGGTGATCGGCGCGGCGGAGGCGATGTTCGGGCGCGTGATCCGCGTGCCCGTGACCATGATGTCGCCATCGCCTGTGGTCGAAACAGGCTGACCGGAAAGGACATTTGCCTTGGTGGCGGTCGAGACGTCGGGATCCGTCGCAGGCTCAGCCGCAGCGGTTGTTGCGGTACCCACGGCAGGGTCGACTTGCTGCGCCCAGGCCGGAGCAGCACACCCAAGGGCGGCACTCATGGCAGTCAGCGAAACGGCATAACGAAACGACATAGATTTCCCCCAAATCAGACCGCCTCGCCCCTGCGAGACCGGATCCCCACTAAAGGTTCCGTCCAATCGTGAATTTGGTCAATACCTATACGATACCGCTACCATCCTTTTTTTGACATTTCGTTACAGTGTGGCATGATTACACCATTCGAATGGTACCGGGGGAATCCATGACAAGTCGACGTACCTTGCTCACCGCGACGACCGGCGCGATCGGCGCGCTGGTCGCGACCAAGGGACTTGCAGCCGCAACGCCCGCGACGTCCGGGGACGCGCTGATCCTGTCGACCTGGGATTTCGGCGCAGCGGCCAACGACGCCGCCTTCGCCAGACTCGCCAAGGGCGGATCGTTGCTCGATGCGGTCGAGGCGGGTGCGATGGTCCCCGAGGCGGACCCCAACAACCATTCGGTCGGCTATAGCGGCTATCCCGATCGCGACGGTCACGTGACGCTCGATGCGGTGATCATGGACGACGCCGGCAACGTCGGTGCGGTCGCAGCACTCGAAAACACGATGCACGCGATTTCAGTCGCGCGGCGCGTGATGGAAAAGACCCCGCACACGCTGCTGGTCGGCGAAGGCGCGACGCGGTTCGCGCAGGCCGAGGGGTTCCCGCAACAATCGCTGCTGACCCCGGAAGCCGAGAAGGCGTGGCGCGACTGGCTCAAGACCGCGAACTATAGCCCGCAAGCCAATAGCGAGAACCGCATCACGCCGACACCCGGCGGCGCGCTCGACCATGATACGATCGGTTTGCTCGCACGCGATCGCAGCGGACGGCTCGCGGGGGCCTGCACGACGTCGGGCATGGCGTTCAAGATGCGCGGTCGCGTCGGCGACTCCCCGCAGGTCGGCAGCGGCCTGTATGTCGAGGCCGGCGTCGGTGGCGCCACCTCGACCGGGCTTGGCGAGGAAGTGACGCGGATCGCGGGGACCGCGCGCGTCGTCGCGTCGATCCGCGCGGGCAAGTCCCCGCAAGCCGCCTGCGAAGAAGCAGTGCGGCACATCGCGCATCTGCGCGGGGACAAGATCCGTGGCGTTCAGGTCGGCTTCCTCGCGCTCGATCCGCGCGGCAACATCGGCGCGTTCTGCCTGTTGCCGGGCTTTACCTATGCAGTGACCGACACGGCGGGGCGCACCGTGGTCCACAAGGGAGCATCACTATTCAAGGCCTGAGCGCTCCCGCCGACTTTACGCGCCGCGCCGGTGCCGCGCTCGAGGTGTGTGTCGAATCCGTCGCCGGGTTGCACGCAGCGGTCGAGGGCGGCGCGGACCGGATCGAACTGTGCGCGGCGCTGTCGGTCGGCGGGCTGACCCCGCCCGCGTCGCTAATCCGTGCCGCCGCCGCCGCACCGCTCCCGGTGCACCTGCTTGCCCGGCCGAGTGCAGGCGGGTTCGTCTATAATGCGGCCGAACAGGCGCTGATCGCGGACGATATCCGAACCGCAGCCGAAGCGGGGCTCGCCGGCGTGGTGATCGGCGCAAGCACCGAGCGCCGCACGCTCGACATGGCACTGCTCGCGCGCTGGATCGCGCTTGCACGCACCCTCGGCGATGCGCGTGGGAAACCCTTGTCGCTCACCCTGCATCGCGCCTTCGATCTGGTCCCCAATCCGATCGACGCGCTCGAGGCGAGCATCGCGCTCGGGTTCGACCGGATCCTGACATCGGGCTGCACCCCGCGCGCGATCGACGGCGCGGCCACGCTCGCGATGCTCCATGCCCGTGCCGACGGCCGGATCATCATCCTGGCCGGGAGCGGGGTCAATGCGGTAACGGCCCCCGATATCCTCGCCACCGGGGTCCGCGAGCTTCATGCCTCGTGCCGAAGCGTTCGCCCCGTGGACGAAGCGTCGCCCGAGCGGCGCTTCGGGTTCGTCGGGCCAGACACCGGGATGACCGATCCGATCCGCGTGAACGACCTGGCGCGCATCACCCATTTGACCGCTTGAGTAGTACCAATATGTGACCTAGAACGGTCGGATATTGAATGGACGGGCCAATGCACGACACCAATCCAGATAAAACAACGCTGATGTTTCAGGAGGCGGCAGAGGCGAATGCCGCGGTCGAGCGCATGCTCGCGGCGAATGCTGCGGCGTTCGTGCAGCTTGGCGAGACGCTGCGGGCGTCGCCACCCTCGGTCGTCGTCACCTGCGCCCGCGGCTCGTCCGATCATGCGGCGACCTATGCCAAATATCTGATCGAAACGCGGATCGGCATCCTGGTCGCGTCCGCCGCGCCGTCGGTTGCCTCGGTCTATGCCGCGCCCGTCGCGCCCGGCAACGCGCTGTGCATCGCGATCTCGCAAAGCGGGCGCAGCCCCGACCTGCTCGCCACGGTCACCGCGCAGAAGACAGCGGGTGCGCATGTCGTCGCGATCGTCAACGACACCACATCCCCGCTCGCCGAGATGGCGGACACGCTGATCGCGCTTTCGGCCGGGGTCGAACGCTCGGTCGCCGCGACCAAGTCCTACATCACGTCGCTCGCCGCCATCGCGGCGCTGGTCGCGGAATGGTCGCAGGACGAATCGCTCGGCACCGCGGTCGCGGCCCTGCCCGCATTGCTCCGTCGATCCTGGGCGTTCGACTGGCAGCCGGTCGGTACCGCGTTGCAGAACGCGAACAACCTGTTCGTCATCGGCCGCGGGCTCGGCCTCGCCGTGGCGCAGGAGGCCGCGCTCAAGCTCAAGGAAACCTGCGGGCTCCATGCCGAGGCGTTCAGTTCGGCGGAAGTCCGGCACGGTCCGATGGCGATCGTCGGTGACGGCTTCCCGATCATCGCCTTCGCAACCTCCGACACTGTCGGCGACGACGTACGCGCGGTCGCCGCGGAATTCGCCGCGCGCGGTGCCCATGTCTGCCTCGCCGATGCCGCGGCTGACGGTGCGACCGCTTCCGCCACCGCAGTCCCTGCGGCAAAGGCGGATCCAGCGATCGAGCCGATCCTGATGATCCAGAGTTTCTACCGCATGGCGGATGCCCTATCGCGGGCGCGTGGCTACGATCCCGACGCACCGAGCCACCTCAGCAAGGTAACCCGCACATTATGACTTCGCTCAGCTTCGTGAACGGCCATATCGTCACCGCGCACGGCGTGCAGCCGGCGGTGACGATCGACGTCGAGAACGGCGGCATCGTTTCGCTCGACGGTCGCGCCGGCGCGAATGCGGTCGATCTCGATGGCGGCTGGCTGATGCCGGGGTTCGTCGACACGCAGGTCAACGGCGGCGGCGGCGTGCTGTTCAACGACGAACTGACCGTCGCGGGCATCGCCGCGATCGGCGACGCGCATCGTCCCTATGGCACGACCAGCTATCTCCCCACGCTGATCAGCGATTCGACCGATGCGATCGCCCGCGCGCTCGATGCCACCGATGCCGCGATCGCGGCGGGCGTGCCGGGCGTGGTCGGCGCGCATATCGAAGGCCCGGTCATCAACGTCGCGCGCAAGGGCATCCACGACCCCAGGCATTTCGGAACGCTCGACGACGCGCTGATGGAGGTGCTGCTCAAGCCGCGCCGCGGCCGCGTGATGGTGACGCTCGCCCCCGAAGTCGCCGCGCTAGACCGGATCTCGGCGCTCGCACGCGCGGGCGTGCTGGTCAGCCTCGGGCATAGCGACGCGACCTATGCGCAGGCGCGCGATGGCTTCGCCGCCGGGATCACCGGCGTCACGCATCTGTTCAACGCGATGTCGCCGCTGGTGCACCGCGCGCCCGGCGTGGTCGGCGCGGCGCTCGACGACCAGCACGTCTATTGCGGGCTGATCGTCGACGGCTTCCATGTCGACGATGCGGTGCTTCGTGTCGCACTGCGCGCGCGTCCGCTCGATCGGATGATGCTGGTGTCGGATGCGATGCCCTGCGTAAACGCGGCGGTGAAGGATTTCGTGCTCCAGGGCCGTCAGATCCTCGTCGAGGGCGGTCGCTGCGTCGGCACCGACGGGACACTGGCAGGCTCCGATCTCGACATGGCGCGTGCGGTCCGTAACACCGTCGCACAGCTCGGCGTTGCGCCGGAGCAAGCGGCGGCAATGGCGGCGACCAATCCGGCTGCCTTCCTTGGCCTGTCGCAAACGCACGGCAGTCTCGCCGTCGGGCAACGCGCGGACTGGGTCGTGCTGGACGCGGGCTTCCACCCGGTATCCACGACGATCGGCGGCACCCGGAGCGAAGGCACGCGGCACGACGCCGGTCCAGCCTGAACGCACGACCGCCCCTACCCACCCCTATTAAGGAGACATCATGGCGCCGATCATTCTGGCCGCACCCCTAGAAGGTTGGGTTACGCCGCTCGAGGCGGTGCCCGATCCGGTGTTCGCAGGTCGGATGATGGGCGACGGGATCGCGATCGACCCGACCGGCGATACGCTCCATGCCCCCTGCGCCGGGCGGATCGTCGGCCTGCAGGCGACGCGCCACGCGGTCACGATCGAGACGGAGAGCGGCGCGAAGATCCTGATCCATCTCGGGATCGATACGGTCGCGCTCGACGGCAAGGGTTTCACCACGCTGGTCGCGGTGGGTGACCAGGTAGCCGCGGGCGATCCGCTGATCCGTTTCGACCTCGATCTGCTCGTGCGCGAGGCGCGCGCCGTCGTCACGCCGATCCTGCTGACCGATGCCACGGGCTTCACGCTCACAGCGTTCGCGCCCCCCGGCGCGATAACCGTCGGCGCCCCGTTGATGACCCTGCACCGCACGGCCCCGCCCCAACAGAAGCAGCAGCAGCAGCAGCCGCAAGAGCCGGAACTCGAATTCGGACGCCATGACGACGACCCCACCATCGTCCGACGCACGCTCCGCATCGATCTGCCCCACGGCATTCACGCCCGCCCCGCCGCCCGGATTGCGGCACTTGCCCGCGAAACCCGCGCCGCCCTCTCGATCGAGAAAGACGGCCGCAGCGCCTCCGCGCGCAGCCTTACCGGTATGCTCGGGCTGGGCATCGCGCTCGGCGATGAGATTGCGGTTGTCGCGCGCGGCGGCGATGCCGATGGCGCGGTCGATGCGCTGGTCACGCTGTTGTCGACCGGGCTCGCCGAAGCGCCCGCCCCCGTCACCCGCGTCGCCGCCGTGGCGGATAGCGCGCCCCTGCCGCCGGGCGCACTTCGCGGTGTCCCCGCGGCCCCCGGGCTTGCGGTCGGACCCGTGCAGCATCACCGCAACAGCGACATCGACGTTCCGCGCGAAGGCCGTGGCATCGCGATCGAACGGGCCGCGTTCGGCGATGCACGCGCCGCGCTCCGCGCCGACCTCATCGAACAATCCGCAACCCAAAAGGGCGCTGCCCGCGAGATCCTCGTCGCACACGAGGGCTTGCTCGACGACCCCGACCTCCACGCCGCGACCGAGGCCGGGATCGCGCGCGGCGAAAGCGCGGCCTATGCGTGGCGCAGCGCGATCCGCGCGCAAGCCGATGCGCTGCGCTCGGGCGGCAACGCCCGCCTCGCCGAACGCGCGGGGGATCTGCTCGATCTCGAACGACGCCTGCTGGCCAAGCTGATTGGAGTAACGAACGAGCGGCATGCCTATCCCGCGGGGACGATCCTGGTCGCCGACGACCTGCTGCCGTCCGACCTGATCGCGATCGCCGACGGTCTTGCAGGGCTGTGCATCGCACGCGGTGGTCCCACGTCGCATGTCGCGATCCTCGCGGCGTCGATGGCCTTGCCCACGCTGGTCGCGGTCGGCGATGCCGCACTGGCGATCCCCGACGGCGCGCGCGTCGTGCTCGACGCCAGCAACGGGATGATCCTCCCTACGCCCGACACGCAACAGCTCGCGCAGGCGGAGGTGGAACAAGCCGTCACCGCACGCAAACGCGCCGACGCTTTGTCGCAGGCCGCGATCGCCTGCCACACTGCGGACGGCACCCGGATCGAAGTGTTCGCCAATCTCGGCGCCGCCGCCGAAGCCGGCCCCGCGGTCGCCAATGGTGCCGAGGGTTGTGGCTTGCTCCGCACCGAATTCCTGTTCCTCGAACGCGACACTGCGCCGACCGTCGCCGAACAGCATCAAGAGTATCAGGCGATCGCCGATGCGCTCGAAGGCCGCCCGCTGATCGTGCGGCTGCTCGATATCGGCGGGGACAAACCCGCACCATATCTTGCGATGGCGGCCGAGGAAAACCCCGCATTGGGGCTGCGCGGCATCCGCGTCGGGCTGGCGCACACCGGCTTGCTCGAGGATCAGCTGCGCGCGATCCTCGCGGTCAAGCCGATCGGCCAGTGCCGCATCATGCTGCCGATGATCTCGCGCGTCGAGGAAGTCCGCAGCGTCCGCCTCGTGCTCGACCGGCTGCGCGACGAACTTGGGATTTCCGCCGCGATCGAACTTGGCATCATGGTCGAGACCCCCGCCGCCGCAGTCACTGCGGACACGCTCGCGCGTGAGGCGGATTTCCTGTCGATCGGCACCAACGACCTGACGCAATATACGCTCGCGATGGATCGCGCCAATCCGGCGGTGGCAAGCGCGCTCGACGGGCTGCATCCCGCGGTGCTCCGCCTGATCGAGCAGACCTGCCGCGGCGGTGCGATGCGCGGTCGCTGGACCGGCGTCTGCGGCAGCCTCGCGTCGGACCCACTCGCGGTGCCGATCCTGCTCGGGCTCGGCGTCACCGAATTGTCCGCGGCCCCCGGTGTCGTGCCGACGATCAAGGCGCGCGTCCGCGAGGTTTCGCTCGATGCGTGCCGCGACCACGCGCGCGAAGCGCTGGCCTGCGCCTCCGCCACCGAAGTCCGTGCACTCGCCCGGCGCTTTGCCTCCAGGGAGATCCCGGCATGAAGACCCTCCTCGCCGGACTCCAGTCGCTTGGCCGCGCGCTGATGCTGCCGATCGCGGTGCTCCCGATCGCGGGGCTGCTGCTGCGGCTCGGCCAGCCCGACCTGCTCGGCATCCCGTTCATGGGCGCGGCGGGTCAGGCGATCTTCGACCATCTCGGGCTGCTGTTCGCGCTCGGCGTCGCGACCGGCTGCGCGCGCGACGGCAATGGCGCGGCGTGTCTCGCCGGGGTCACCTGTTTCCTCGTGACGACCGAGGCGGGCAAGACACTGCTCGTCGTGCCCCCATCCGAACTCTCGGGCTTCACCGGCCCCGCGGTCGACCTCGCCACCGCGGCGTGGAAGGCGAAGGTGATGGCGCGGCTCGACGTGCCGATCGGGATCCTATCGGGGCTCGTCGGTGGTCTTTTCTACAACCGCTTCTCCGCGATGAAGCTGCCCGAATATCTCGCCTTCTTCGGCGGGCGACGCTTCGTGCCGATCGTCAGCGGGCTCGCCGGACTGGTACTCGCCGCGATCATCGGCTTCGCGTTCCAGGGGATCAGCGCAGGGATCGACGCGATCAGCCTCGCCGCCACCGGCGCGGGCGCGACCGGCGTATTCATGTTCGGGCTGCTCAACCGGCTGCTGCTCGTCACCGGGCTGCACCATCTGCTCAACAACATCGCGTGGTTCGTGGTCGGCGACTATCACGGCACGACGGGCGATCTGCGGCGCTTCTTCGCGGGCGACCCGACCGCCGGAAGCTTCATGGCGGGGTTTTTCCCGGTGATGATGTTCGGCCTGCCCGCCGCCTGTCTCGCCATGTATCACGCCGCAAGGCCAGAGCGGCGCAAGGCGGTCGGCGGGATGCTGTTCAGCCTCGCGCTCACCTCGATGCTGACCGGCGTGACCGAGCCGATCGAGTTCAGCTTCATGTTCCTCGCGCCCGTGCTGTTCGGCATCCATGCGGTGCTGACCGGACTGTCGATGGCGGTAATGGACGTGCTCGGCGTCAAGATGGGCTTTGGCTTCTCGGCCGGGCTGTTCGATTACGTTCTCAACTTCGGCAAGGCGACCCGGCCGCTGCTGCTGTTGCCCGTAGGCGCAGTGTATTTCGCGCTCTATTACGGGCTGTTCCGCTTCTTCATCGCGCGGCTCGACCTGCAGACGCCGGGGCGCGAGCCGCTGACCGAGACGCCGGTGGCGGCGGCTCCTGTTGCGGCAGGCGGGCGCGGCCGGGCGTTTACCGATGCGCTCGGCGGCGCGGACAATCTCGCTTCGGTCGGCGCGTGCACGACGCGGTTGCGGCTGGTCGTGCGCGATCAGGCGCTGGTCGATGATGCGGCGCTCAAGGCGCTCGGCGCGCGCGGGATGATCCGCCCGTCGGCGACCGCGCTGCAAGTCGTGCTGGGTCCGGTCGCCGATATCGTCGCGGTCGAGATCCGCGATGCGATGGATGCCGGGGTTGCCGAACCGGTCGCCGCGGTCGCCGCCCCCGCCGTCGTGGAGGAAACACCCGTCGCGACGTTGACCCTGTCACCGGCGCTGGCATCGGCGTTGGGTGGTACGGACAATATCGCAGACAGCACGCAGCATCATGGTCGGCTGCGCGTCACCGTCCGCGATGGCGCGCGCGTGGACGATGCGGCACTGGATGCGCTCGGCGTGAACGACGTCGCACGTCCTGCGCCGGGCGTGCTGCACCTGCTCGGAGACGAGGCGGTGCTGGGTCGTCTGGTAAGCGCGTAACGCCAAACGCCCTCGCGTTGCGCTTGCGCGCGTGACCACGGTTTATCTCCGGCAACCGCAAACGGGGCGACGACGATCGCCGCGCTAGTTAGGCGACTTCATGGCTAACCCTGTCTGGATACCGGCGACGCTGTTGGCAGCGACCTTCCAGGTCGGTCGCAATGCCCTGCAACGCAGCGTGATGACGACATCCGGCCCGTGGGGAGCAACCCTCGTGCGCTTCCTGTTCGGCCTGCCCTTTTCGGTCGTTTTCGTACTGGTGGCGTTGCTGTTCGTGCCGAATGTCGACCTTCATTGGTCGGGTGCGTTCTGGCTTTCGGCATCGGTCGGGGCAGCAAGCCAGATTCTCGCGACCGCCGCGCTGTTGAACGCAATGCATCGTTCCGGCTTCGCGGTCGGCACGGCGCTCCAGCAAAGCTCGCTGCCGCTGGCGGCCCTGCTCGGGCTGGTCATCTATGACGATCGTATCAGCGGCATTGCGTGGCTGGGGGTGGGAATCACGACGGTCGGGCTTGCCGCGCTGAGCTGGCCTTCGCCCCGACAGCTTGGCGCCTCGCTTTCCGGGGCGGCGTTCGGTCTGGCGTCGGGCGTGTTCTTCGGTTTTTCGCTCAACGCTTTTCGACACGCCGCCCTCGCGCTTGACGCGCAGCATCCGATCTTTGCAGCGATCGTCTGCGTCGCGGTGGTGCAGGCGATGCAGACCGCGGCAATGGTCCTGTTCCTGGCATGGCGCGACCCGGCGACGCTTGCCAACGTGCTGCGCGCCTGGCGGCCGTCTTTGGCTGCCGGACTGTGCGGCGCCTGTGCGTCGGTCGGGTGGTTCGTGGCGCTTGCGCTCTCACCGGCTGCGCCCGTCCGCGCGCTCGGCATCATCGAGGCACCGATCGCCGCCATCGCCGGGCACAGGTTCTTCCGCGAGACGGTGAGCGCCCGGCAGATTGTCGCGGGCACCGCGATCATCCTTGGCGTGTTGCTCACCTCCCTTTTCTGAGGGTCGGGCTTGCGACGTTCGGCGGGGTGCGCGACTGAATGCCGGCCGCCTTTGTTTCAAGGCACGGGCAAAACCCGTGTCCCCTAAAGCGCCGACAGCGTCACTGGCCCCATCACTCCGGATGCCGAAGCCACATCCGCTTCCACCAGCAGCACGATCCGCCGTGTTCCCAAGCCGGGCGCGATCCGCGCGTCGATCGGCGCAGGCGCAGCACCCGGCTTGTCCGCAACCCGCACGCCATCGACCCACAGTTCCGCACGCCCGCCGACCGCCGCGAAGCGCAACCGCCCGCCACCAGCACCAACCGCCCGCCACGGCACGATCGACGACCGATAGACGCGCCAGCGCCCGCCCGACCCCGCCGGGGTCGCCGTGCCGCTCGCAACGAACGCCCAGCTGTTATTGTCGCCATCGCTCGGCGCGAGCTCGGGCGACGGACGCGTGTCGAACGGCATCGATCGCCGCCATTGCGCGATGCGTTGCTGCGCGGGCGTCACCGCCACCTGCGGCGGCGGCGCGACCGCAAGCTGGTCGATCGCAAGCCGCGCCGGGGCCAATCCGGGCGCGCGTGCTTCGATGGCGATCCGCCCACGCCCCTCCCCCGCGCGAACGATCACCTGCGCCAACCCGTTGAAAAGCGAACGAGCGCCCGACCCAGCTGCCGACTGTTCGGGCTCGTGGCTATTGGGGTCGCCATTCCCCAACCCGATGATCGCGGCCCCCGTCACTGTGAACTGCACCGGCAAGTTCGCGGTCGGCACATGCCGCCCGCGCGCGTCGACAGCATCGACCGTGGCCGGCTGCGCATCCTCGCCATCCCCCGCCATCACGCTTCGCGCAGGCGTCAGCCGAAGCGCCACCGCCGCGCCCACGGTCTCGTGTGCCGCCCGCGCGACGATCCGCCCGCCGCGGAGCGCGACGACCTCGATCCGCCCAGGCGCATAAGGCACCGTCCAGCTGTTCCCCATCCAGCGATCGACCGCCTGCGTCCCGAGATCGCGCCCGTTGAGCCGCAGCGTCACCTGCTCGGCATTGCTCATCACCAGCACCGTGATCGGCTGGCCCTCGCGACCCGGCCAGCTCCAGTGCGGCGCGAGGCTGACGACGGGTGCATCGTCAACCCAGTGCGCGCGGTGGACGTCGAAGGCGGTCTTGGGGAAACCGCACAGGTCGAGGATCCCGAAAAAGCTCGCGATCGTCGGCCAGGCATAAGGCGTCGGCTCGCCATGATAGTCGAACCCGGTCCACACGAACCCGCCCGCGACGAAGCTGCGCTCGGCGATCTTCTTCCACGTCGCGCGGTGCGTGTCGCCCCAGCTCGCATTCTCGACGTCATAGGAGGAGGCAATGTGCTTCGCCGGATCGCCCGCGAACGCCCCGCGCGTCTCATACGCGCTGGTATCCTCCGAACTCGTCATCGCGCGATTGGGGAACTGCGTGTGGAAGCGGTCGTAATCGTTCTGGTAGTAATTGAACCCGGTGACATCGACCACGTTGGCGACCGTCACCGGATCGAAGAACGACCCGTTGAGCGCGGCGGTGATCGGGCGGCTGTCGTCGAGCTTGCGCACCGCATGCGCCATCCGCCGAACCATCTCCACGCCCGCCTCGGTCGCCTGCATCGGTTCCTCGTTGAACACCGACCACAGGATGACGCTCGGATGGTTGCGGTCACGCCGGATCAGCCATTCGAGCTGCGCGAGATAATCGGGGGCCGGGTTGAACTGGCGGTTCTCGTCCATCACGACGAACCCCATCCGGTCCGCCAGATCGAGCAGTTCGGGCGCGGGCGCGCCGTGCGAACAGCGGATCGCATTGCACCCCATCGCCTTCAGCCGCTCGAGCCGCCAGCGCAGCAACGCATCGGGCACCGCGACGCCGACGCCCGCATGATCCTGATGCAGGCAGACGCCCTTGATCTTCACATGGCCGTCGTTGAGGAAGAACCCCTTCGCCGGATCGAACCGGATCGTGCGAAAACCGATCGCGACGCGGCGTTCGTCCACCACCGCACCATCGCGCCGCACCGTGGCGACGAGCGTGTAGAGCTGCGGCGTCTCGATCGACCACAGTCCGGGCGCCACCACGTCGAGCGTCAGCGTCGCGTCGGCATCCTCCAGCGGCACCACCGCGACAGAGACTTCGCCGCTCGCCACCGTTCGCCCCGCCGGGTCGTGTAAGACCGCCTCGACCGTGACCGAAACCGCCGCGCGATCGACGCTGGTCAGCGTCGCGACGACCGGAACGTGCCAGCGTCCGTCCGCCCCCTGACGCGGGTCGGCATGGAGCCCGTCGCTCGCGATCGCGACCGCCGCGCGCCGGACCAGCCACGCATGGCGGTAGATCCCGGCGCCTTCATACCACCAGCCTTCCATCGCCTGCGCATCGACGCGGATCGCGATGACATTGTCGGCATCACCAAAGCGCGCGAACGGGGTCAGGTCGACCACGACCCCGGTATAGCCTGACCAGCTGTGCGCGGCGATGCTGCCGTTGACCCAGATCGTCGCATTGGTCGCGACCCCGTCGAAGTGCAGCTCGATCTTCTTGGCGCGATCCGCCGGATCGAGCCGCAGCGTGCGCCGGTACCAGCCGATCCCGCGCGGCCGATAGCCTTGCGAGATGTTCGCGGTTTCGACGAACGGCTGCGCCGCCGCCCAGTCATGCGGCAACCGCACCGCCAGCCAGTCGGAATCGTCGAACGCCATCGCGGCGGCGCCCTGCGCATTGCCCGCCTTGACGCTCAGATAGGTCTGCTCGTGGTTGGCGGGCGGCGGCGGGACGACATCGCCCTCATGGAACCGCCAGCCGCGTTCGAGGCGGATGCGCGACGGATCGGTCTCGGGCAGCATCGGCGGCAGCACCCGCGTCGGTGCCGGCATCGGCAGCGCGCCCGCGTCCCCCGTTGCGATCTGCCGTGGGGCGGCGGCGAGACTGCCGCTCGCGGCTCCCGCCGCGCTCGCTGCGGAGGCGAGCAGGAGCTGACGACGGTTCATGATGACACTCCGGGGTAGGGACAGGCGCGCTGGCGATCAGAGATCGGACAGCTCCGCGACGAAATCATAGGCGTCGCCGCGATAATAGGACCGCGTGAATTCCGCCGCGCGCCCGTCTTTCAGGAACCCGCGCCGCTCGATCAGCAAGCCCGGATGCCCCGCGTCGACTCCGAGCATTCGCGCATGTTCCGCCCCGAACGGGATCGCACGGAGCCGCTGGAGCGCGCGAACTGGCCGACTGCCAGCCTTGTCGAGCGCGGTGTAGAGCGATTCCTCGACCGCGCCGATCGCGGGCAGGCAATAGCCCGCGATGGTCGAGAATTCGAGCGCCATCGGCTGTTCGTCGGCAAAGCGGATGCGGTGGAAGCGATACACCGGCGTGCCCGGCGACAGGCCCAGCGACATCGCTTCCTCGGGGTCGACCGTGCCCGTGGTCCGGCTGATCCAGCTGCTCGACGCGGTCTTGCCGCGCGCCGCCATGTCCTCGGAAAAGGACGACAGTTTGGAGAAGCTCTTTTCGACGCGCCCGGTCACGAAGGTCCCCGCGCCGCGCCGCCGCGTCAGCAACCCTTCCTCGACCAGCCCGCCGATCGCTTTCCGCACGGTGATGCGCGAAACATCGTAATCGGTCGCCAGGTCGCGCTCGGCCGGAATCGCGTCGCCCTGCGCGAGCACGTCCTGACCGATCGCATCGCGGATCAGTTGCTGCAGCTGAAGGTACAATGGCGCAGGATTTCCCTCGCGGAACGTCCCGATCTGATGTGTAAAAGCCACTGCCCACCCCTTGTCGAGCGCGCGATGCCCCGCGCCCGCGCGACGTTCGTTGGACGCGAGACTAGTCAATGTTCCGATGGTGATCAATCGGCATAGTCCGCAACCAAATTGGTATGCGGAAACGAGGGTGGCTGCCGGGACTGCCTGACGCACGATCTGCGACGGTCGCTTGCAAGTGGACCTATATTGGTTACACCTCTTAGCAAGACGCGGGAACACTCGACGGGGCGGAGGAATGGGCTTGGCAAGATTTGCGCAGACTATTGGCTGGATGCTGGGTGCGATCGGCGCGATCGGCGTCGCGCCAGTCGCCGAAGCGCAGTCGATGTCGCCGGCCAAGCCCTTGGCGGTGCTGCCTCTTCCCGCGAGTATGGCCGCTAAACCCGGCACGCTCGTCATTTCGTCGGGATCTGCAATCGCCACGCCGCCCGGTGATGCCGAGGCCGCTTCGGCCGCCCGCCTGTTGATCGCGCACGTCATGACGACCCGCGGGATCATGCTGCAAACGGGCAAGAACGATGCGCCGATCCGCTTCGTCCGGGACCGAACCATCACCGGACCGGAAGCGTATCGGCTCGACGTCGACGCGACTGGGATCCGCATCGCCGCCGCGTCCCGCAACGGGTTCGTGTACGGCGCGATGACGCTGGCGCAGATGCTCAGCCCCGATCAGGCGTTCGGCAAGCCAGTGACGGTCGCGGGCGTCACGATCACGGATGCCCCCCGCTTCGCCTGGCGCGGCCTGATGGTCGATGTCGCGCGGCACTTCCAGCCGATGCCGTCGCTGTACAAGATCGTCGACCAGATGGCGGCGGTGAAGCTCAATACGCTCCATCTGCATCTGACCGACGACCAGGGCTGGCGGTTCGAAGTCAAACGCTATCCCAAGCTGACCGAGATCGGCGCGTTCCGGTCGCCGCCGTCCACCGGCGGCCCCGCCCCGACGACCCGGGTCGGCGGTTTCTACACGCAGGTCGAACTCCGCGCGCTGGTGCGCTACGCCGCGGATCGCGGGATCACGATCGTTCCCGAAATCGACCTGCCCGGCCATGCGCAAGCGTTGGTCGCGGCCTATCCCGAACTCGGCGTGCTGGGGGACCGCCCCGCGGTCTCGCACGACTGGGGGATCAACCCGTATCTCCTCAACCCCGGCCCCAAGGGTGTCGCCTTCGTCAAGAACGTGCTCGACGAACTGATCGCCGTCTTCCCCGGCAGCTACGTCCATCTCGGTGGCGACGAGGCGATCAAGGATCAGTGGCAACGCTCGCCGCAGGTGCAGGCGCAAATGGCGTCGCTCGACATCAAGACCGAGAACGCACTGCAAAGCTGGCTGATCGACACGTTCGGCCGCTATCTCGCGAGCAAGGGTCGCCGGCTGATCGGCTGGGACGAGATCCTCGAGGGGGGATTGCCCTCGTCTGCGTCGGTCATGTCGTGGCGCGGCGAGCAGGGCGCGGTCGATGCGGCGAATGCGGGACACGACGTCGTCCTCTCGCCCGACCCGATGCTGTACCTCGACAATCTGCAAAGCGACCGTGCGGACGAGCCGCCGGGGCGGCTCAAAGTCCAGACGCTTGCCGCGATCTACGGCTATGATCCGATGCCCAAGGGGATCGACGCCGCGCACGCCCGACACGTGCTCGGCGCGCAGGCGAATGCGTGGAGCGAGTATCTCGTAACGCCGTACCAGATGCAGCACGCGCTGTTCCCCCGCGCGGCGGCGCTCGCCGAGACGACCTGGTCGCGTGCGCCGCGCGACTTCGCCAGTTTCGCGAACCGGCTGTCGCCGCAGGTCGCGCGCTGGCGGCGGGGCGGGATCGAAGTCGCGGACAGCGCCTTTGCGGTCGGCTACACGCTGCGAGGCACGCGCGGCGACGCACTCCGCACCGGCAAGGCGACGGTCGCGCTGGCGACGCAAGTGCCGGTCGGCACCATCCGCTACACGCTCGACGGTAGCGCGCCGACCCCGCGGTCCGCCGCTTATGCTACCCCGCTGACCGTCGCGCCCGGCGTCACGATCAAAGCCGCCGCGTTCGATGCCGACGGAATCGCCACCGCGAAGGTCCGGGACTTCGCCACGAGCCGCGCCGCCTTGCTATCACGCACGCCGTCCGATCTCGTCGCCTGCCCGGGGCGGTCGTTCGGGTTGCGGATGCCGATGACCGCGGATGCCGAGACCAACGGCCCCGCGGTCAACATCGGCGTGTTCGACACGTGCAGCGTCTATCCTGCCGCCCCGCTCGACGTCGCGGGCGGCTTCACCGTCGACGTCGCACGGATCGCGCGCAACTTCGGGCTCGCGCACGATACTGCGGACGTGCGCCAGCATTTCCGCGTCACGCCTTACGGCGAACTGCTCGTTTCGCTCGGGTGCCGCGACACGAGCGGTCGCGCGGCCGCCAAGGACGCGCCGCCGACCAAGGTGATCGCAAGCTTTCCGCTCCCCGATCCCGCGACCGCGCCGACACGCATGACCTTTTCCGCTACGCTTCCACGAATGACGGGTGACCACGACCTATGCTTCCAATTCACGTCGCCAGCCGAGGGGCCCAATTACGCGCCGCTGTCCGTCCAGCTGACCGAGCGCCGCTGATGCGCCGGGCTTTGCGCAGCACCTTCGTCCTGACGTTGCTCGCCTCGGTCGCCGCGCCGCTTGCTGCCGCGCCGCGTTCGGCGATCAAGCTCGACGACGGCTGGCAGGCGCGGATCGCGCCGTCGGACGGTGCTGCGATCGCCGCGCACCGCCCCGAGGCGCGCTGGTTTCCCGCGCGCGTTCCCGGCAGCATCCAGCAGGATCTGATCGCGCGCCACCGCGTGCCCGACCCGTTCCTCGCCACCAACGAAGCCGCGATCCAGTGGGTCGGGCGGACCGACTGGCAATATCGCCGCACACTCGCGGTGACGCCCGCGATGCTCGCACGCGACCATCTCGATCTGGTGTTCGACGGGCTCGACACCTTCGCGACCGTGACGATCAACGGGCATGCGGTGCTCACCGCCGACAACGCGCATCGTCGCTGGCGGATCGCCGCGAAACCGTTCCTCAAAATCGGCGCGAACGAGATCCTCGTCACCTTCGCCGCGCCGATCAAGACGTTGCAGCCGATGGTGATGGCGCAAAAGGCGTCGCTTCCGGGCGAATATGATTCCGCGTTCGGCGACGAGCCCAAGGGCCGCCAGACCTCGCCCTATATCCGCAAGCCCAAGTATAACTACAGCTGGGATTGGGGCCCGCGCATCCTCAACGTCGGACCGTGGCGCCCGGTGCGGCTCGAGGCGTGGGACAGCGCACGGATCGATACGCTGCGGGTCGAGCAGGATGCGCTGTCCGATGCCGAAGCGCGCTTGCTCGCGAAAACCACGATCCAGGCCGACCGCGCCGGCCCCGCGCAGATCCGCGTCACGCTGACCGGCCCCGGCGGCACCAACCAGACCGTCACGCAAGCCGTCACGCTCGCCGTCGGACCGAACGCGGTATCGCTGCCGATCACGGTCGCGCGCCCGCAACGCTGGCAACCCGTCGGTTACGGCGCGCAGGCCCTGTACCGCGTGTCCGCCGCGCTCGAACAAGACGGAGCCGCGACCGACACTGCGGACCGCCGCATCGGGCTGCGCACGGTCGAGCTGATCCGCGACAATGGCGCGATGGGGTTCCGCGTCAACGGTATCCCGATCTTCGCCAAGGGCGCGAACGTGATCCCGTTCGACAGCTTCCCGACCCGCGTCACGCCCGCGTCGATGCGCCTGCTGGTGACCGCCGCGCGCGACGCCAACATGAACATGCTGCGCATCTGGGGCGGCGGCTATTATCTCGACGACGCCTTTTACGACATGGCGGACGAGATGGGCCTGATGGTGTGGCAGGACTTCATGTTCGGCGGCTCGGTCACCCCGCCCGATGCCGCCTTCCGCAAGAACGTCCAGATCGAGGCGGAGGAACAGGTCGAGCGGCTCGGCACCCATCCCTCGATCGTCCTGTGGGCGGGCGGCAACGAAATTTTGTCGGGCTGGGAAAACTGGAGCGATCGCAAGGCGTTCAAGAAAATCGTCGGCGCGGACGAGCAGGAGCGGATCGGCGTCGGCATGGCGGTACTGTTCGATCGCGTGTTGCGCGATGCGGTGCTGACGCGTTCGCCGGGCACGCCCTATTGGCCGGGCTCGCCGTCGAACGACTATGACGGCCCGGCCGATACCGACAAAGCGGGCGACCGCCATTTCTGGGATGTCTGGTCGGGCTCCAAGCCGGTCGAACGCTATCTCGACGCCTGCCCGCGCTTCATGTCCGAATATGGCTTTCAGGCGATGCCCGACATGGCGACGGTGCGCGGCTTCGCGGGCAACGGCCCGCTCCAGCCGACCAGCCCGGTGCTCAAGGCGCACCAGAAGTTCCTCGCCGGCGAAGGCAATGACCGGCTGTTGCTCTACATGCGCGACCGGCTCGGCGAGCCCAAGGACATCGCCGACTTCGTCTATCTCAGCCAGGTCAACCAGGCCGAGGCGATTGCGCTCGCAGCACTTCACCACCGCTCGTGCCGCCCGGTGACGATGGGGTCGCTCTACTGGCAGCTCAATGACGTCTGGCCGTCGATCTCCTGGTCGAGCATCGATTACGACGGCCGGTGGAAGCTGCTCCATTATGCCGCGCGCCGCTTCTTCGCGCCGCAGGTGATCGTCGCCGAGCATAAGGACACGGCGACCCGGATCGCCTTGGTCTCGGATGCGACCACCCCGATCGCCGCGCGCTGGCGAGTCCGTGCGTTCGTTATGACGGGCAAGCCGCTCGCCGAGCAAGGCGCGGAAACCACGCTCCCCGCGCTCTCCGCAACCGACGTCGCCAAGCTCGACGATGCGACGCTGTTCGCAGGCGCCGACCCCGCGACGAGCTATGCGGTCGCCGAACTGATGATCGGCGATGCGGTCGTCAGCCGCACGATCATCGAACGCGGCGTGCCCAAGACGATGCGCTATCCCGACCCCGGCCTGACCGCGACCTGGTCGGGCGATACGGTGACGGTGCGCGCAACCGCCCTCGCGCGCGCGGTGATGCTCGATTTCGGCAGCATCGGCGCGCATCCGTCCGACGACGGGTTCGATCTGTTGCCCGGCGAGAGCCGCACGATCACCGTCACGTCCAAGGCCACGCCAAAGGCGCTTGCCGCCGCCCTCACCCTCCGTTCGCTGGGATCCCGCCGATGATCTGGTTGTTGCTCGCCGCCGAGGCCGCACAAGTCTCGCCCAACCTCGCCACGATGACCCCCGAACAGAAAGCGGCACAGCTCCAGAGCAGCGCGCCCGCCGACCCCGCCGCAGGTCTCCCCGCCTATGACTGGTGGAGCGAGGGCCTCCACGGCATCGCGCGCAACGGCTATGCGACGGTCTTCCCGCAAGCGATCGGCATGGCCGCGACGTGGGATGCGCCGCTGCTCAAGCGGATCGGCGACGTCGTCGCGACCGAGGCGCGCGCCAAGTTCAATGCGCAGCCGGTGAATGCGGATCGCAAGATCTACGAAGGGCTGACGATCTGGTCGCCCAACATCAACATCTTCCGCGATCCGCGCTGGGGCCGCGGGCAGGAAACCTATGGCGAGGATCCGTATCTGACCGGGCGGCTCGGCGTCGCCTTTGTCACAGGTCTGCAGGGTCCCGACCCCGCGCACCCCAAGGTCATCGCCACGCCCAAGCATTTCGCGGTCCACAGCGGCCCCGAGGCGGGCCGCGACAGCTTCGACGTCGATCCGTCGCCGCAGGATCTGGAAGCGACCTATCTCCCCGCGTTCCGCCTCGCAGTGACCGAGGGCAAGGCGCAGTCGCTGATGTGCGCGTACAACTCGATCCTCGGCGTCCCCGCATGCGCCAACGCGCCGTTGATGATCGATCGGCTGCGGCGCGACTGGGGCTTCAAGGGCTTTACCGTGTCCGATTGCGATGCGGTCGCCAACGTCCACATGTACCACCATTACCGGCTCGATGCCGCGGGTGCCGCCGCGGCTTCGCTCAAGGGCGGGACCGACCTCAACTGCGGCAACACCTATGCCGCGCTGCCCGAGGCCCTGAAGCGCGGGCTGGTCACGCAGCAGGAGATCGACACCGCGCTGCAACGCGCGCTCGACGCCCGCCGCGCGCTCGGCATCGCGTATGGCGCGACCAGCCCGTGGTCGAAGATTTCGCCCAAGGAGATCGGCACGCCCGACCATCACGCGGTCGCGCTGGAGGCGGCGCGCAAGGCGATCGTCCTGCTCAAGAACGACGCCAACCGCTTGCCGCTCAAAGCGGGTACGCGGATCGCGCTGATCGGTGCGGACGCCGATGACGTCGGCGTGCTCCAGGGCAATTACCACGGCACCGCGATCACGCCGGTCACGCCGCTGGAAGGGATCCGTCGCGAATTCGGCGCGGCCAACGTCCGTTATGCGCAAGGCTCGCTGCTCGCCGATGGTTCTGCCGTCCCGATCCCCGAGACCGCACTCCGCTCGAACGGCGCGCCGGGCTTGCAGGCCGAATATTTCGCCACCCCCGGCGCGACCGGCACCCCCGTCGCGACGCGGCGTGAACGCCACATCGACCATGACACCAACCGCGCCGCCCCCGCCCCCGGCTTGGGCGCGCAGTGGAGCGCACGCTGGACCGGCGAGCTCGTGCCGCCGGGGCCGGGTAATTATCGCCTGATCGTCGATGCCCCCGCCTGCTGGAAATATTGCAAGTCGCACGATGCCGCGCGGCTGTGGATCGACGGCAAGCCGCTCTCCGAAGGCGAGATCAAGAAGGGCCGGATCGACGTTCCGTTCACCAGCGATGGCCGCCCAGTCGCGTTCAAGCTAGAGTTCGACCATGTCAGCGACGACGAAGGCGTTCGCTTGCTGTGGCTCCCCCCCGCTGAGCCGCTGATCGCCGAGGCGGTCGCCGCGGCGAACGCGTCCGACGTCGTGGTCGTGTCGGTCGGCCTGTCGCCCGATCTCGAAGGCGAGGCGTTGTCGGTCAGCGTCCCCGGTTTCGTCGGTGGTGACCGCACCGACATCGCGCTGCCATTCGCGCAGCAACGCCTGATCGCGGCGCTCAAGGCTACGGGCAAGCCGCTCGTGCTGGTGCTCACCAGCGGCAGTGCGGTCGCGCTCGACCCCGCCAACGCCGACGCGATTCTCGCCGCCTGGTATCCGGGCGAATCGGGTGGCACCGCGATCGCCGACACGCTCGCCGGGCGCAACAACCCGTCGGGGCGCCTGCCGGTCACTTTCTACGCCAACACGACCGATCTGCCCGCCTTCGTCGATTACGGGATGAAGGAGCGGACCTATCGCTACTTCACCGGCACCCCGACCTGGGGCTTCGGCCACGGCCTGAGCTACACCAGCTACGGCTATACCGCGCCGGTCGCGCGCGTCAGCGTCGCCGCCGGGCAAAGCGCCACGGTGCAGGTCCGCGTCGCCAACACCGGCGGCCGCGATGGTGAGGAGGTCGTCCAGGCGTATCTCGTCCCGACCACCGCCGCCGCAGGGGGCGGGACCACCCCGGTGCTCCAGCGTCAGCTAGTTGGCTTCACCCGCCTCGCGGTGCCGCGCGGCAAGACCCGCACCGCCAGCTTCACGCTCGATCCACGCAGCCTTAGCCTCGTCGCGCGCGACGGCACGCGGACGGTCGAGCCGGGTGCGTATCGCGTCTTCGTCGGCGGCGGTCAGCCCGGCACCGCGCCGGGCACGTGGATCGACCTGACGATCACCGGCACCCGGCAGGAGCTCTCGAAATGATCGTGACACGCCGCGAAGCGATCCTCGGGGGCGTGGCTGGGGCCACGCTCGCCGCAACGCCCGCGCTCGGGGCGACCCCGCTGGCGAGCAAGCGCCCCGCGGTCGGCGCGCGCCGCTTCACCAGCCGCGCGGTCGAGCGCGAGATCGCGCGGGTCTCGGCGAAGATCGGCGATCCCAAGCTGCGCTGGATGTTCGCCAACTGCTATCCGAACACACTCGACACCACCGTTAGACTCAGCACGATCGACGGCGGCCCCGATGCGTTCGTCATCACCGGCGACATCCCGTGCCTGTGGCTGCGCGATTCCTCGGCGCAGATGACCCCCTATCTCCATCTTGCGCGCGCGGATGCGCCGCTGCGGCAGGTCTTCCACGGTCTGATCGCGCGCCAGGCGCGCTCGATCCTGATCGACCCCTATGCCAATGCGTTCATGGAAGATCCGACCGCCAAGACCGACCTGAGCTGGTCGCTGTCCGACAAGACCGACATGAAACCCGGCGTCGCCGAGCGCAAATGGGAGATCGATTCGCTCTGCTACCCGATGCGGCTCGCGCACGGCTATTGGCAGGCGACTCGTGACCGCGCGCCGTTCGATGCGCGCTGGGCCGAAGCCGCGCGGCTGAGCATCGCGACCTTCCGCGTGCAACAGCGCAAAGACGGTCCCGGCCCGTACAGCTTCCTGCGCAAATCGGATCGCAACATCGAGACGATGCCGCTCGACGGCTTTGGCAACCCGTCGCGACCGGTCGGGCTGATCCATTGCGGGTTCCGCCCGTCGGACGATGCGTGCCTCTATCCCTTCCTGATCCCGTCCAACCTGTTCGCGGTCACCGCCTTGCGCGAACTCGCGGTCGTCGCGCAGAGCGCGCGCGGGGACTCGGCGCTTGCGCAGGACGCCACCGCGCTCGCCGACGAAGTCGCGCGTGCGCTGGCCGAACATGGGCGGATGCGGCTGCGCGATGGCAGCGAGGTGTGGGCCTATGAGGTCGACGGCTTCGGCAATGCGATCTTCATGGACGACGCGAACGTCCCCTCGCTGTCGGGGCTCGGCTATCTCGGCTGCGTCCCCGCGAACGACCCGCTGTGGCTGCGCACCCAGGCCGCCGCATGGAGCCCCGCCAACCCCTATTTCTTCCGCGGGAAAGCGGTCGAAGGCATCGGCGGTCCGCATGTCGGCCTGCGTCAGATCTGGCCGATGTCGCTCATCATCCGCGGCCTGTCGAGCGACGACCCAGCGACGATCCGCGCCTGTCTCAAGACCCTGCGCGATACCGACGCGGGCACCGGCTTCATGCACGAAACCTTCGACCAGGACGATCCCGCGCAATTCACCCGCTCGTGGTTCGCCTGGGCCAACGGCCTGTTCGGCGAGCTGATCGTCCGTGTCGCCAATACCCGCCCCGCTTTGCTGGAAGGCACCTTGTGAGCATCGATCGTCGTACCCTGATCGGCAGTTCCGCCATCGCGCTGCTCGCCAGCGCAATGCCGTTGCGCGCCGCCACGCGCCCTGCCGCCACCGCGCCCAATTTGTTCGTCGGCACCGGCGGCGACGGGCATACCTACCCCGGCCCGACCTTGCCGTTCGGCATGGTCCAGCTCGGCCCCGATACCGACGTCACGCGCTGGGATACCTGCTCGGGCTACCACCACGGCGACGGCTCGATCATGGGGTTCAGCCACACCCATCTGTCGGGCACCGGCATCGGCGACATGCTCGACGTGCTGGTCGTGCCGACCACCGGCCCCGTGCAGTTGCTCCCCGGACCGATCGACAATCCCGACGCGGGCTACCGCCAGCGCTATTCGAACGAAGTCGCCGAGCCGGGCTCGTACCGTGTCCAGCTCGAATCGGGGGTGCGCGCCGAACTCACCACGACCGAGCGCACCGGCTGGCATCGCTACACCTTCCCGCGCGGTGCGGGGCATGTGCTGATTGACCTGTCGCACCTCGTCCACGACACCTCCGACAAGGCCCCGCTGATCGACGATGCGACGCTCGCGATCGACGCCGACGGGACGATCACCGGCGGACGCCGCGTGTTCCGCTGGGCGAAGGGCCGCCGCATCCACTTCGCGCTGCAATGCTCGCGCCGTCCCGACCGCGTCACCTTCTATGGCGACGACGATGTCGAGCAGCCCGCCGGCACCCGGCAAGTCGCGGGCAAGCGGCTCAAACTGGCGCTCCACTTCGACGACGCGGGATCGGCACCGCTCCTGCTGCGCTGTGGCATTTCGGGCGTCGACGTCGCGGGCGCACGCGCCAATCTTGCGGCGGAAGCATCGCATTGGGACTTTGACCGCACCTTGCGCGCCGCGCGCAAAAGCTGGGCGGACGCATTGGGCGCGGTGGAGGTCGAGGGCGGCACCACCGACCAGCGCACGATCCTCGCCTCGGCTTTGTATCACGCGCAGCTTGCCCCCACGCTCTTCTCGGACGTCGACGGGCGTTACGTCGGGCTCGACGGCAGGACGCACACAGTCCCGCGCGGCGGGGCCGCCTACAGCAGCTGGTCGCTGTGGGACACGTATCGCGCACTCCATCCGCTGCTCACGCTGATCGCCCCCGTTCGCACTAAGAGCCTGATCGACGACCTGATCCGCCAGACGCAGCAATCCCCTTATGGCCCTTTGGTGTGGCCGCTGCAGGGCAAGGAAACCGGAACGATGATCGGCTGGCACGGCGTCGTCCCGCTTGCCGAGGCCCGCGCCAAGGGCATTCCCGCCGACTACGCCGCCGCCTGGCCCGCAATCGCCAAGCGCAGCTTCGATTTCGCCGCCCCCGACAAGGACAACAGCCTTGGGCGCGACCTGTACGACCGGCTCGGCTATGTCCCTGCCGACAAAGTGTTCGAAAGCGTCAGCCGCACGCAGGAATATGCCTATGACGATTGGGCGTCTGCGCAGATCGCCCGCGCCGCCGGTGCGACGATGGACGCCGATCGCCTGCTCAAGCGCTCGGGCAACTGGCGCAATGTGATCGACCGCGAGACGGGCTTCGCGCGCCCCCGCTTCGCCGACGGCACATGGTGGACGCCCTACGATCCGATCCAGCTCGGCCACATGCCGCGCCCCGGCTGGCGTGACTATACCGAGGCGAACGGCTGGCAGGCGACCTTCCTCAACCAGCACGACATCTATGGCCGGATCGCGCATGTCGGCGGCGACGCGGCGTTCGCCACCAAGCTCGACGCGATGTTCTCCGCGCCCTCGACGCTCCCCGCCAATGCGCCGCCCGATATCTCGGGGATGCTCGGCCAATATGCCCACGGCAACGAACCCGACCAGCATGCCGCATACCTCTACGCCTATGCCGGCCAGCCGTGGAAGACGCAGGCGATGGTCCGGCGGCTGTGCACCGAGATGTATCGCAACGCGCCCGACGGAATCATCGGCAACGACGATTGCGGGCAGATGAGTGCTTGGTTCGTCTTCTCGGCGCTCGGCTTCTACCCGGTCGATCCGGTCGAGGCGGTCTATGTCTTCGGCTCACCTTTGTTCGAGCGCGCGGTCGTGCGCGTCGGCGACCGCCGCACGCTGACGATCCTCGCCCCCGGCAACCGCGCCGATACGCCCTATGTCACTGGGGTCACCTGGAACGGCAAACCCTGGACGAAGAGCTGGATCGACCACGCCACGCTCAGCGCCGGTGGCACGCTCCGCTTCACCATGTCGGCCAAGCCCAACCCCGGCTTCGGCGCGGCACGCGGCGATCGTCCGCCATCCTTCGGCCATTCGGCATGACCCTGGAGACTTCCATGACCAGCTTCTCACGCCGCTCGGTGATCGCTTCCGGCCTCGCTGCCACCGCCGTCCCAGCGATGACGGCCCCCGCGCTCGGCAAGTCCCCTGTCGGCGCGCCCAAGCCTTGGGGTGCGACCCCGTCGCCACGCCAGCTCGCGTGGCACAAGCGCCAGCAATATGCCTTCATCCATTTTTCGATCAACACCTTCACCGATAAGGAATGGGGCTACGGCGACGAGGACCCGAAGCTGTTCGACCCGACCGACTTCTCCCCCGACCAGATCGTCGCGGCGGCCAAGGCGGGCGGGATGACCGGGATCATCCTGACCGCCAAGCATCACGACGGTTTCTGCCTGTGGCCGACGCTGCTGACCGAACGCTGCATCCGCAACACGCCGTACAAGAACGGCAAGGGCGACATCGTCGGCGAGATGGCGGCGGCAACACGTCGCGCCGGGCTCGACTTCGGGCTCTATCTGTCGCCGTGGGACCGGCATCACCCCGACTATGGCCGCCCGGCCTATGTCGATTATTTCCGCAAGCAGATCGTCGAGCTCTGCACCCGCTACGGGACGCTGTTTGAATTCTGGTTCGACGGCGCGAATGGCGGCGACGGCTATTACGGCGGCGCGCGCGAGACGCGGAAGATCGATGCGCCGGCCTATTACGACTGGAAGACCACGATCGCGCTGGTCCACCAGCATCAGCCGATGGCGTGCACGTTCGATCCGCTCGGCGCGGATATCCGCTGGGTCGGGAATGAGGACGGCGTCGCGGGCGACCCGTGCTGGCCGACCATGCCCAACCACCCCTATGTCCAGGCCGAGGGCAATAGCGGCGTGCGCGGCGCGGAATTGTGGTGGCCAGCCGAAACCGACGTGTCGATCCGCCCCGGCTGGTTCTATCACGCGGACGAGGACGGCAAGGTCAAGCTGCCCGACCGGCTGCTCAAGCTGTACGACGAATCGGTCGGGCGCGGCACCAACCTCAATCTCAACCTGCCGCCCGACCGGCGTGGGCGCATTGCCGATACCGACGCGGCGGTGCTCGCCTCGTTCGGCGCGGCGCAGGCGGCGACCTATCGCACCGATCTCGCGCAGGGCGCGGTCGCGCACGCCAGCGCCGAACGCGGCGCGGCCTTCAGTGCGGCGCGCGTGCTCGACGGGCGCGACGACAGTTACTGGTCGACCCCCGATGCCGATCACAATTCCACGCTGACGCTCGACCTGCCGCCGGGGCGCAGCTTCGACCTGATCCGGTTGCGCGAATATCTGCCGCTCGGCCTCCGCGTCACGCGTTTCGCGGTGGATGCCGAAGTGGACGGCGCATGGACGACGCTCGCCGAGCATGAGGCGATCGGGGCACAGCGCATCATCCGCCTGCCGCAACCGATCACCGCGCGGCGGCTGCGCTTGCGCATCCTCGACGCGCCCGCTTGCCCCGCGATCAGCGAGATCGCGCTGTTCCGCCAGGTCGCGCCGGTCAAGGTCGCCCCCAGCACGCGCACCGACCCGACGATCCTGTCGACCGCAGGCTGGCGGATCGTAGCGGCCTCGTCGCCCGGCGCGGAAGCGTTGCTCGATGATGACGCCGCAACCCGCTGGACCATCCCCGCCCCGACGCCCGGCACCCCGTCCAGCGTCACCATCGACATGGGCAAGCTCGTCCGCCTCGCGGGCGTGAACATCACCCCGTCGCGCACGCTCGCCAAGGACGTCTCTCCGCCGCGTGGCTATCGCTGCGAAACCAGCGTCGACGGCAAACGGTGGGAGCCCGCGGGCGCGGGCGAACTCGCCAACATCGCTTATGCGCTGGCGACGCAGCGGCTGCCCTTCGCCAAGGCGCGCGATGCGCGATGGTTGCGGCTCTCGTTCGACGCGACCGCGCTTCCGGCGGCTTCGCTGGCGCTCGCGGGGATCGGCGGGTTCATCGCGGCGGGGTGAGGTGAATTTAGTGGGGGGGCGAGATCGTGACGCCCCCCCACCGTTCGTTTCGAGCGAAGTCGAGAAACCGGGCACAGCGCAGGTTTCTCGACTACGCTCGAAACGAAACGGAAGGTTTGGGGCACCCCCACCCCGTTCGGGCTGAGCGAAGTCGAAGCCCCCTCTCCCCATAGACCGCGGTCCGTTTGGCAAGGGCCCTTTGACTACGCTCAGGGCGAACGGTGGTGGGGGCGCACCGAGTGCAGTGCCCTCAGCGCCGCCCGCCCTTCCCCGGCATGAACGCAAACAGCTGCGTCTTCAGCGACGCCGGTGCACCCGGCTTGAACCAGTTGGTGTCCTGAATGTGGCTCGCGGTCACATAGATGCGCCCGTCCGGCCCTTCCGAAAACGTGTCCGGCCAGCGCAACCGCCGATCGCTCAGCACCGGCTCGACGTGATCGCCCGCCAGCCGCGTGATCGCATTGTCGGTCGGCGAGGTCAGGTACAGCGTCCCCGCCTTGCTCATCCACAGCCCGTCCGCGACATGCGTCTGCGCGACCGTCTTCACGCCCGCAGCCCGCGCCGTCTCCGCGACACCCTCACGCAGCAGCGCGGTGTCGATCGAATACAGCGTTTTTCCGGTCAGCGCCTGATAATAGAGCGTCTTGCCGTCGTTCGAAATCGCGATCCCGTCCGCCGAGAAAGCGGGCTGGCGACCATCGGGGCGCACCAGCGGCTTGCCGTCGGTGGTCACCTTGACGGTCTTGTCGATCTGCGTCGAGACATGTCCGTCGAGCGCACGGAAGCCCTTGCCGCTTTCGAGGTCGATCACGATAATCGCGCCGCGCGTCCCGCTGTCGGTGATATAGCCGGTCTTGCCGTCGGGCGAGAAGCGGATGTCGTTAAGATAGGTCCCCTGCAACGCGACGTCGCCCGGCACCAGGATCGTCTTCACGACGCGATTGGTGGCGAGGTCAATCTTGACCAGCTTGGGCGCGCCTTCGAGGATCTTCTCATTGCCCGGCGCGCCGGGGTCGAGCACCCAGAGATTGCCGTGGCCATCGGGCACGATCGACTGGACGCAGACGAAATATTCGCTGACCGGCAGCTCGGTCGCGCGCGCGTTGCGCCAGCTGTTCCACTTGGCGTCGGGATAGGGCTTGAGCGACCCGTCGGCCATCACTTCGGCGACCGAAATCGGCGCATCGTCGGTCCAGCGCGGGAAGTTGACGAAGCGGCGGCCGTCGGCGGTCACCGCGACGCCCGTCACCTGATGGTCGAACGTCGCCACTTCGCTCAGCGCGTTGGTCGCGGGGCGAGTTTGCGCTTGCGCCACGCCGAACGCGGCGGCGGCGATCAGGCCCGCGGCGGCGATGCCGGCGAGGAGGGGCTTGGTCTTGGACATATAAAAACTCCGGTCATGCGTGTCGGCGAGGGTCTGGGGGTCGCCAGTAAAAAGATGGATGAGGTGTCGCGCCACCGCTTGCGGGTGCTCGCGCTGCGGAAAATGGCCAACGCCTGAAATCCGGATATAGCCGAACGGTCCGGTAAACTTGTCCGGCACGCCCGCGCTGGCGGACGGCGGATTGACGCCATCGGCGTCGCCCTGGATGTAGATCGCGGGCAGTGCGAGCGAGCGCGTCGCCTTGACCTTGTCCTCGAGCCACTGGCTGCGCGGATCGGGCTCGGCCTCGTCCCAGCGCGCGCGATAGCTGTGGAGCGTCACGTCGACCCAGTCCGGATTCTCGAAGGACTGCGCGACGCGATCGAACGTCGCCTCGTCGAACCAGCCGCGCGGTGCCCAATTGACCCAGTGGATATGCGCGAAGCCCTTGGGATCGGCGCGAACCGCCACAGCCCCACGCGCGGTCGCCATGAACCAGTGATACCAGGTCCGCTGCGCCTGTTCGAACGGCGGGGTCGGTGCGCCGCCCATCCGCGGCATCGACGACAGCAGCGCGATCCGCTCGACCCGCTCGGGCCAGCCGATCGCGAGTGCCTCGGCGGTGGTCGATCCCCAGTCATGCCCCGCGACCATGAACCGCTCGATCCCGAGCCCGTCCATCAGCGCGATCGCGTCCATCGCGAGGATCGCGCTGTTGCCGGTGCGTGGCCCGTCGCCCAGCCGCGTTTCCCCGAACCCGCGCAGCGTCGGCACGATCACGCGCAAACCCGCCTCGGCCAGAGCGGGAGCGACCGCGTCCCAGGTCGAGGCGTCATCGGGCCAGCCGTGGATCAGCAGCACCGGCTGGCCGGCGGGGTCGCCGTGCTCGGTGTAGGCAATCGAAAGATGTTCAGTGACGAGGTGCGGCATTGGGCGGGGTGGCCTGTATCGTTGACCACCCCACAACCCGGTCAACCGCAGCGCGTTCCGCCGGGATGACCGAACCCGCGGTCCTCACGCAACCCGTGCCGTGCTCCTGCGCAGGCAGGAGCCCAGGGTCTCACACGCTACAAGCCGTTGTTTTGCTGAACTCTGGACTCCTGCTTTCGCAGGAGCACAGCCCACGCAACCGGCCCCGCGCCTTACGCCTTCGTCACCTGACTGTCCGCCACCAGCGCATCGACCACGCTCGGGTCCGCCAGCGTGGACGTATCCCCCAATGCCCCGGTATCGCCCTCGGCAATCTTGCGGAGGATGCGGCGCATGATCTTGCCCGAGCGCGTCTTGGGCAGGCCGGGTGCGAACTGGATCGCATCGGGCGTCGCGATCGGGCCGATCTCGTGCCGGACCCAGTCGCGCAACGCCTTGCGCAGCGTCTCGTCCGGCTCGACCCCGGCGTTGAGCGTGACATAGGCGTAAATGCCCTGCCCCTTAACGTCGTGCGGGAAGCCGACCACCGCGGCTTCGGCGACATCGGCGTGGAGCACCAGCGCGCTCTCGACCTCGGCGGTGCCCATGCGGTGCCCGGACACGTTGATGACGTCGTCGACTCGACCGGTGATCCACCAATAGCCGTCCGCATCCCTCCGCGCGCCGTCGCCGGTGGTATAGACCCCCGGATACAGGCTGAAATACGCCTCGAAGAAGCGCGCGGGATCACCCCAAAGCCCGCGCATCTGCCCCGGCCAGGACTTCGCGATCACCAGGTTGCCCTCGGCCGCGCCCTCCAGCCGCTGCCCCTCGGCGTCGAGCAACTGCGGATCGACCCCGTAGAACGGCAAGCTCGCCGACCCCGGCTTGGGCGGCGTGCCGGGGAGCGGGGTGATCATGTGGCCGCCGGTCTCGGTCTGCCACCATGTGTCCATCACCGGGCAGCGCCCCTCGCCGACGACGTCGTGATACCAGCGCCACGCCTCGGGGTTGATCGGCTCGCCGACCGACCCGAGCACCTTCAAGGACGCGCGGCTCGTACCGGTAACGAAGGAATCGCCCTCCTTCATCAACGCGCGCAATGCGGTGGGCGCGGTGTAGAGCGTCGTCACCTGATGGCGGTCGACCACTTCCCACATCCGCGCCGCGGTCGGCCAGGTCGGCACGCCCTCGAACATCAGCGTCGTCGCGCCATTGGCGAGCGGACCATAGACGATGTAGCTGTGCCCGGTGACCCAGCCGATGTCCGCAGCGCACCAATAGACCTCGGGCGCGGCATAATCGAACACGGTCGCATGCGTCATCGCCGCCCACAGCAGATAGCCGCCGGTGGTGTGGACGACGCCCTTTGGCTTGCCGGTCGATCCGCTGGTGTAGAGGATGAACAGCGGGTCCTCCGCCGCCATCGGCTCGGGCGGGTAATCGTCGCCGACCGTCGCGACCGCTTCGTCATACCAGACGTCGCGCCCCGCGGTCATCGCGACCTCGGCCCCGCTTGCGCGGACGACGAGGACATGGTCGACCTTGCCCGCGATCTTGAGCGCTTCGTCGACGCACGCCTTGAGCGGCACCGCGCGCCCGCCGCGACGGCCTTCGTCGGCGGTGATGACGATGTGGCTGTCGCAATCCTCGATCCGCCCGGCGAGCGCCTCGGCGGAGAAGCCTGCAAACACCACCGAATGCACCGCGCCGATCCGCGCGCACGCGAGCATCGCGAACGCTGCCTCGGGGATCATCGGCATGTACAGCGTGATCCGGTCGCCCTTCTTCGCGCCCAGCCCCTTCAGCACGTTGGCGAAGCGCGAGACCTCGCGGTGCAGCTCGGCGTAGGTGATCGCGCGCGGTTCGGTCGCGGGATCGTCGCCTTCCCACAGGATCGCGACCTGGTCGCCGCGCGCTTCGAGATGCCGGTCGATGCAATTGACCGAGACGTTGAGCACGCCATCCTCGAACCAGGTGATGCGGAAATCGTCCTTGTCGAACGACCAGTCGCCCGCGCGCGTTGGCGGCGTCATCCATTGCAGCTGTTCGGCGGCATCCAGCCAGAACCCGTCGGGATCGGCCAGAGACTGCGCATGCAGGGCTTCGCGCGCCGCGAGCAGATTGGTGTCGGACATGGGGAGACTCTCCTTTACGATTTTCAGCCGATCCCGTCGTGATCGGCAATATAGCGGTCGAGGGCGCTCGCCGCATTGAGCATGTGCGCGCGCATCCGTCGTGCGGCGGTCTCGCCGTCGCCCTCCGCAATCGCGGTCATCACGCCGTCATGCTCCTCGCGCGAACGGACGATGCGACGGCCCTGCCGCAATTGCGTCCGCCGGAAGGCGTTGAGCCGAGTCCGCGTGGCGATCGCCTGTTCGGCGAGGAAGGCGTTGTGCGTCGCATGATAGAGGGTCTCGTGGAACGCACGGTTGAACGCGTCATAAGCATCGACGTCGTTCGCCTCAACCATCGCCAGCGAGCTTTCGTGCAGCTGGATCAACCGGCTGCGCTCCAGCGGGGTCATCCGGTTGGTGGCGAGCCGAACACACATCGCCTCGATCTCGGCCATCGCCTCGAACATGTCCATGATCCGCTCGGGCGTCAGTCGCGTGACCACCACGCCACGGCGCGGTCGCATCTCCGCCAGCCCGCTCACCGCCAGTTGCCGCAGCGCTTCGCGCACCGGCGTCCGCGATGCGCCGAACCGGTCGGCGAGCTGCTGCTCGTCGAGCTGCGTCCCCGCCTTGAGCGTGCCGCTCGCGATTTCGTCGGTCAGCGCGTTGCGGATGCGCACCGACAGCAAGGTCCGCTCGTCGCTCAGATCCTCGGGCTCGATATCCGCCACGTCACCCTCCCACCGTCGCCCGCACCGCAAGGTACAGGATCGACGGCGCCACGAGACAGCCCAGACCCGTGTGGAAGGTCGCGGTCAAGGCCCCATAAGGCACCAGCCGCCGATCGGTCGCCGCAAGCCCGCCAGAAACCCCGCTCACCGTCCCCATCAACCCGCCGAACACCATCGCGCTGCGCGGATTGTTGAGCCCGATGAAGCGCGCGACCAGCGGCGTGCCGATCATCACCAGCACCGCTTTCAGCACCCCGGTCGCGATCGACAGCGCGATCACCGCCGAACTCGCGCCCAGCGCAGCGCCCGTCACCGGCCCGACGATATAGGTCACCGCGCCCGCGCCGATCGTCGTCATCGACACCGCATCGGTATAGCCGAACGCCGCTGCGACGAGCGCGCCGAACACGAACGGCACCACCGTCCCCAGCCCGAGCGCGATCGCGCCGATCAGCCCGGCTTTCTTCGCCTGCACCACGTCGACCTCAAACGCGGTCGCGACGATCGCGAAGTCGCGCAGCATCGCGCCGCCCATCAGCCCGATCCCGGCGAGCACGGGAATATCCGCGACGCCCTTCTCGCCCCCGGTCCACACGCCGCCGAAGAAGGCCGCGGCAAGCCCGATGATGATTGCGATCGCCGAGCCATGGACTCGCCCCCGCGTCAGATATTTGGAAATTGCGTTGGAGAGCCACATCACCAGCCCGACGACCGCGAAAGCGGTCAGCAAAGCGTTGGCGGTGAACACATGGGTGATCATCTCGCTCATGCCGGATCCCCCGCAGCGACCCGCGCCGCCTCGGCCGCGACCAGGCTTTTCGCCTCGATCTCGTCCATCGTCTCACTGGTGCCACCCAACCGGCTGAGCAACGCAACCAGACCGAAGCACAACAGCAGCGCGCCGACCGCGGCGATGACGACGACCGGGCCGCCTTCCATCGCGGCGACGACATTCTGCTGCGCCGCCATCGCGACGACGATCGGGATGTAAAGCGCGCCCCAGAATTCGACGCCCAGCTTCAGGCCGTGGCTCATCAATCCGCGCTTGCCGAGCCACAGCCGCGCCGCGATCAGCAGGATCATCGCGATCCCGACTCCGCCGACATTGGCCTTCACCCCCAACCCGACCCCGAGCAGATCGCCGAGGTAAACCCCCAGCAACGTGCAGATGGCGAGCAGCGCCACGCCGGAAATGGTCATGCCGCCCACCGCGGTACTCGAGCCGTGGGGCTCAGCGTATGCATCATCACGCGTTGCATCCTTCCGTGTACACCGATCTACCGTCGATACCCCTTACTGTATGCACAGGCTTGCATTAACCGCAATAGCCAATACAAGGATCGCATTCGAAGCAATGTTTGGATACGATCAGGCGATGCGCGACTGGAACAGCAAACAAGCCGCACGGACGGCGCGGATCGAAGCGGGCAGCCGCTTCGCGAAGGGCAAGCTCGTCGCCCCCGCCGACCTGACGTCTTTCCTCGAGGCGATCCTCAACCCCGGCGACCGCGTCTGCCTGGAAGGCGACAATCAGAAACAGGCCGATGTCCTCGCCCGCGCACTCGCGGCGGTCGATCCGGCGCAGGTGCATGACCTGCACATGGTGCAATCGGGCGTCGTCCTCCCCGAACATCTCGACCTGTTCGACAGCGGAATCGCGAAGCGACTCGATTTCTCGTATTCGGGTCCGCAGTCCGCGCGGATCGCCAAAATGCTGTTCGGCGGCAAGATCGAGCTTGGCGCGGTCCACACCTATCTCGAACTGTTCGCGCGATATTTCATCGATCTGACGCCGCAGGTCGCGCTGATCGCGGCGGTCAGCGCGGACCGCGACGGCAATCTCTACACCGGCCCCAATACCGAGGACACGCCGACCGTGGTCGAGGCGACCAGCTTCGGCAACGGCCTCGTCGTCGCGCAGGTCGGCGAGATCGTCGACAAGGTCCCGCGCGTCGACATCCCCGGCGATCAGGTCCATTTCCTCGTCGACGCGGCCAAGCCCTTCTATGTCGAACCGCTGTTCACGCGCGATCCCGCCGCGATCACCGAGACGCAGATCCTCACCGCGATGCTCGCGATCAAGGGGCTGTACCAGCCGTACGGGATCCGCCGACTCAACCACGGGATCGGCTTCAACACCGCGGCGATCGAGCTTCTCTTGCCGACCTACGGCGAACGGCTCGGGCTGAAGGGCAAGGTCTGCACCCATTGGGCGCTCAACCCGCATCCCACGCTGATTCCCGCGATCGAGGCGGGCTGGGTCGAGCAGGTCCATTGCTTCGGGTCGGAAGTCGGGATGGAGGACTACCTCCGCGCACGCCCCGACATCTTCTTCACTGGCCCCGACGGGTCGCTCCGCTCCAACCGCGCCTTCTGCCAGACCGCCGGGCTGTACGCGTGCGACATGTTCATCGGCTCGACGCTCCAGATCGATCTCGCCGGACATAGCTCGACCGTTACGACCAACCGCATCGCCGGGTTCGGCGGCGCGCCCAACATGGGGTCGGACGCACGCGGGCGACGTCATCCGAGCGAACCGTGGCTGCGTGCAGGGGCCGAGGCCGACCCCGACGGCCCCGCCCCGCTGCGCCGAGGCCGCAAGCTCGTCGTCCAGATCGGCGAGACCTTCGGCGACGGCAACACGCCAATGTTCGTCGAGCGGCTCGCCGCGCTCGACCTCGCCGAGAAGCTCGATCTCGATCTCGCGCCGGTGATGGTCTACGGCGACGACGTCACGCACATCGTCACCGAAGAAGGCATCGCCAACCTGTTGCTGTGCCGCACCAGGGACGAGCGCGAACAGGCGATCCGCGGGGTCGCGGGCTATACCGAGGTCGGTCGCGGGCGTGACAAGGCGATGGTCGAGACGCTTCGCGCGCGGAAGATCATCCAGCGCCCGCAGGATCTCGGGATCGATCCGCTCGATGCGGATCGAAGCCTGCTCGCCGCGCATTCGATCAAGGACCTGATGCTCGCATCGGGCGGATTGTACCGGCCACCGAGCCGCTTCCGGAACTGGTAAGGGACAGCGCCGATATGCAAACGCTTCGCTATGACATTGCCGCCCCGCGCGCGGCGGGCGGCACCCGGCCGATCGCGCTCGTGGGCGTCGTCGCCTCGGGCAATCTTGAGGTGCTGCTCGAACGCGGCGGCCCCGCCGACCGCTGCACGATCGAAATCGCGACCACCGCGCAGGGGTTCGACGACCTGTGGGCCGCCGTCACCGCCGATGTCGTCGCCGCGCGCGGCGGCGGGGGCTTGCGGATCGCGATCAACGACGGCGGCGCACGCCCCGACACCGTCGCGCTGCGGCTCGCGCAGGGCATTCGCCTGATCGAGGAGCCCGTCGCATGAGCAGCAATCCCATCCGCCAGAGCTGGTATGAAGCGAGCGCCCGCGCGCGGATCGCCGCGCTGGTCGATCCCGACAGCTTCGCCGAATTCATCGGCCCGGAAGCGCGCGAGACGAGCCCGCATCTCCCGATCTTCGACCTGCCCCGCCAGTTCGACGACGGCATTGCGGTCGGCGCAGCGACGATGGACGGCACGCCGGTGCTCGTCGCCGCACAGGAAGGCCGCTTCATGGGTGGCGCTTTCGGCGAAGTTCACGGCGCGAAACTGACCGGGCTGCTCCGCGCCGCCGCGACGCTGAAACGCGACGTGGTGATCGCCTTCGACACCGGTGGCGTGCGACTGCAGGAGGCCAATGCCGGCGAACTCGCGATTGCCGAGATCATGCGCGCGGTGCTCGACGCGCGCACCGCCGGGGTCCGCGTGATCGGGCTGATCGGCGGGCGCGCGGGATGTTACGGCGGCGGCAGCCTGATCGCGGGCTGCTGCTCGACGCTGGTCATCTCCGAACAGGGGCGATTGAGCGTCTCCGGCCCCGAAGTGATCGAGACCAATCGCGGCGTCGAGGAATTCGACTCCCGCGACCGCGCGCTGGTGTGGCGGACGATGGGGGGCAAGCACCGCTATCTGATCGGCGGGGTCGATGCCTATGTCGACGATGACGTTGCTGCCTTCCGTAGCGCCACGCTCGCCGCGATGACGCGTCCGGCGACGCTCGACCCGTCGGTTCTGGCGGCGGAACAGGCACGGCTCGAAACGCGCCTGGCGCGGTTCGGGGATGCGGTCGACGGGCGCGACGTCTGGACGACGCTCGGCATTACCGATGCCGCCTCGATCCCCGACCTCGCCACCGCCGATTTTCTTGCCGCCGCCACCCACCGGGAGAGCGCCGATGACGCCCGCTGATATCCTGACCTCGCTGTTCCCCGCGGGGCATGACGTAACCACCTCCGGCGCATTGCTCCGCGGCACCGCGCATCTGGACGGGGGCGGCGTGGTGCACGTTCTTGGCATCGTCGACGGCGCCTTTCCCGGCGTCGATGAAGCCGTCGAGGTCGCAGGCGATGTCCTCGCGATCGCCGCCCGCGACGACGCCAGCCCGATCCTGTTCCTGCTCGATTCGGGCAGCCAGCGGATGAGCCGTCGCGACGAGTTGCTGGGCTTGAGCGAAACGCTCGCGCATCTCGCCAAGGCGCTCCACCACGCAAGCAACAGCGGGCATCGCACGATCGCCCTGCTGTACGGTGGCACCGCCGCGGGCGCATTCATCGCGACCGCGCTGGCGTGCGACACGCTGGTCGCGCTCCCCGGCGCGCATCCGGCGGTGATGGACCTGCCCTCGATGGCACGCGTCACCAAGCTGCCGCTCGCGGTGCTCGAGGCCAAGGCGGAAACGACCCCGGTGTTCGCCCCCGGCCTCGACAATATCGTCGCGACCGGCGGCATCGCCGCGGTGTGGGATCCGGATCAGCCGCTGGCGGGTTCGTTCGCCGCTTTGCTCGCCGCGCCCCCCGCCGGGGATTTGCGCGCAACGCTGGGTGCGGAACGCGGCGGCCGCCCCAAGGCCGCCGCCATCGCTGCGGAGGTCGAGCGGCTGGGGCTCGCACATGGCTGATCTTGCGCGCCATACGCTCGTCTACCTCGCATCCGAGACATGGGCACCGCTGATCGCGCCCGATGAGCCTGCCCTCTTGCGCAACTGGGCCGCCGAGGGCCGCCCGACGATCGCGCGTCGCATCCTGTGCGACGATGGCGACGCGATTGCACTGGGCGTCCCGCTCCCGCCCGCGCTTGGCAAGCGCCGCGTTGCGCTGCGCTGCGCGCCCGACGCCGTTGTCCGCACCACGCCGCCGCCGCTACTCCGCGACGCCGCCGCCGCCGCACCGCGTGCATGGCAGATGACGATCGCCGCGCTGTTGCTCTGCGACCCCAAAATGCGCTGTTTCGGCAGTCTGGCGTGGCAGCACTTAACCGGTCTCGACTATCTCACCGACACCTCGGACATCGACTTGATCCTCGAATGTGCCGACCCCGCGACCGCCGATGCGCGAGCCGCGAAGATCGAAAGCGTCGATGCCGCCGCACCGATGCGGATCGATGCCGAACTCGTCGCGCCGGACGGAGCCGCCGTGCAGTGGCGCGAATGGCGGTCCGACGCCGATCAGCTCCTTGCCAAATCCCCCGCCGCCGCGCGGCTCGTGGATCGCACGGCGCTGTTCGCATGACCGCCGCTTGCGCCTCGCCTGCGCCGGATGACTCCGCCGAAGCGATCGGTGCGCTCGCCGCCGATTGCCTGATCCGCGAAGTCGAAACCTGGCCCAAGCCCGGCCTCGTCAGCCATGTCGACAGCGGCGCGCATGACGACATGGACGTCGACACGCTCCGCCGCAGCGCACGCGTGCTCGCTCCCTACTTCGCCGATCTTGCCGCAGCCGGGGCAAATGGCGCGGGGATGGACCGGCTCCGCGCAATCGGCATCGCGGCAGAGGCGTCCATGCGGCGCGAAACCGGCGGCGTGAACACCCACCGCGGCGCGATCTTTGGCCTTGGGTTGCTCGCCGCAGCGGCGGGATTTCGTGCGCGCTACGGCGTCGCCGCCGCGCTTGGCGGGATCGTCATGGCGCGCTGGGGCGCGGCGATCATCGGCGGCCCGGTCGACCTTCACAGCCACGGCAGCATGGTCGCGCGGCGCTACCAGGCGGGTGGCGCACGCGTAGAAGCCGCAGCGGGTTTTCCATCCATCTATGGCGTGGCGCTTCCCGCGCTCGCGGAAGGACGGCGGCTGGCACGCGACGAGGAAGCCGCGCGCGTCCACGCCTGCATGACGCTGATCGCGCAGGTCGAGGACAGCAACCTGCTCTATCGCGGCGGTCCGGCCGGGCTTGCCTACGCGCAACGTGAGGCGCGCGCGTTCCTCGCGGCGGGCGGTGTGGGCGCATCGGACTGGCGTGTGCGCGCGGCGGAAATGCACGACGGCTTCGTTGCCCGACGACTTAGCCCCGGCGGTTGCGCCGACCTGCTCGCGATGGCGCTGTTCGTCGAGGCGATCGGGGGGTGACCCTCGCCTTGCTCTGCTCGGGTCAGGGGCGGCAGGACTCCGCGCTGTTCCGGCTGTTCGAGGGCCGCGCCGCCCCGATCCTCGACGCCGCCTCGGTTACGCTCGGTACCGACATCCACGCCTTCGTCGCGCACGCATCGGAGGCGGACCTCTACGCCAATCGCGCCAGCCAGATCCTGTGCGTGGCGCGCGCGCTGGCGACCGCGGACGCGCTGTTTCCCGATGGCGCACCGCCCGCCACGCTGGTGGCGGGGTATAGCGTCGGCGAAGTCGCCGCCTGGGGGGTCGCGGGCGTCTGGTCCCCGGCGGATACGCTCGCGCTCGTCGATGCGCGCGCACGCGCGATGGACGCGGCGAGCGGTCCCGACGACGGCCTCGGCTATGTCCGCGGATTGTCGCGCGAAACCGTCGCCACGCTGGCTGCAGCGTTCGATTGCGCGGTCGCGATCGTCAACCCGGATCGGCTGATCGTGGTCGGCGGCACCCGCGCTGCGGTGGCTGCACTCTGCACTGCCGCACTCGCGCAGGGGGCGCTCCGTGCGGGCGCGATGCCGGTCCATGTCGCCTCGCACACCCCGCGCCTGACCGACGCCGTCGCGCCGTTCGCACACGCGCTGGCAGAGATCGACCCGCTTCGCCCAAAACTCCGGCTGGTCAGCGCGACCGATCAGGGCATCGTCGGCATCCCCGCACGCGCCACTGCCGGTCTTGCAGCACAGGTCGCGACGACGATCGACTGGGCGGCGCTGCTCGAGGCGCTGGCGGAACGCGATGTCACGCATGTCCTCGAACTCGGGCCGGGATCGGCGCTCGCCGAGATGGCGCGCCCCGTGCTCCCCAATGCGCAAGTCCGCGCGGTCGATGATTTCCGGACGCTGGAAGGCGTGCAGGACTGGCTAGCGCGCTAGCGCGCTTACTTCTTCGGCGTGATTTCCGCGATGACGTCCTTTGCGGTAAAGATCTGCGGGGCGGTCGTCTGGCCGCGCAGCAGCGTCTCGCGGTCCGCCGCCATCTGCACCAGCAACACCGTCTGGTTGACCTGCCGCGGCGTCCAGCGTTCGAGCATCTGATAGGGAACGTCGCCGCCACCGAACCCGCCCGTACTCGGACCGGTCGGGACCGACGGACTGCTCACCCCCGGTGTCCCGCCCGATTGATCCCCCTGACTGCCCGTTCCCGCCGACACCGACCCGCCCGTCAGATTGGGGCCGCCGCGCGACGAAAGGCTGCTCGTCCGGCTCGATTCGACCTGTCGGGTCTGTGTCTCGAGCACCGCGAACAACGGCTGCCCCGCCGCGACGGTCAGTTCCGCCGCGCGCAGGAAGGCGAAGCGCGCGACCTGTTCCGTCGACATGTTCTCGGCCCCGGTGTAGGTCACGCTCATCCGCCCGTCGGCGGCGGGCGCGGCATAATAGCCGACCGCGCCGGGTCCGGCGGCGGCCTGATAGGATGGGCCGGTGGTGGCACAGCCGGATACGCTGAGGGCTACGGCGAACAGGACAAACGCTTTCATCGCATGATCCTTTCTGGCCCGGGCCAAAGGCGGTTGGTCAGCGTATTGCCATGCCGGGCGGTGGCCGTTCCGCCCGGCATCGTGCGCTACATCTGGAAGATCGCGCCGATCACGACGCGGCGGTCGTTGAGGAAGCTGAAGCGGTCGTACATCTGGCCGCTCTGGTCGATATAGGCGCGCGCCTTGCTCTTGGTGTCGAGGATGTTGGCGATCGAGCTGCGGATCTGGACCCGCCCGAGCGTATATTTCAGCGACGCATCGAGGAAGCCCGCCGCGGAATTGTAGATCGGGTTGCCCGTCACATAGTCACGGTAGGTGGTCAGATATTCCGACCGCCAGTTATAGGCGAGACGCGCTTCGAGCCGCTTGTCCTGATAGATCGCGACCGCGTTGGCGATATGCTTGGACTGGCCGAGCAGATCGCTCACGCCCCAGCGGAACACCGTCGTCAGATCGTCGGGAACGCCGTCCCCGTCACTGTCCACGCCATTGCCAGGCGGCGTGGTCGAGGCGTCGATATACGTATAGTTGCCCTGCACGCCGAGATATTTGAGCGGCCCCGGCAGGAAATCGAAGAACTGCTGATAGCCGATCTCGATGCCCTTCACCTTGGCCTTGGCTTGGTTGACCGGGCCATTGTAGATGATCCGCGTCCGCGTCCCGTCCAGCGTCACATCGCCGAGCACGAGGTCGCCGTTGGTGATGATGTTCGACAGGTCCTTGTAGAAGCCCGCGACCGACAGATACCCGCCCTTGAAATACCATTCATACGACAAGTCGAAGCTGTTCGCGGTGGTCGGTTTGAGGAACGGGTTGCCGCGGCTGACCCGGACTTCGCCGACGCGGATACTCTGCGCGCCGCGATCGATGCCGCGGAGCGGATCGTTGATGTCGGTGATCGGCGGGAACGCCGTGCGTTCGGTCGTCACGACATATTCCTGCGACGCGCGCAGGTCCTGCACGTTCGGGCGGCTCAATCCCTTGCTGAAACCGAAGCGGATCAGCATCTCGCGGTTGAGGTTCCACTTGACGTTGAACGACGGCAACCACCGTTCGTCGACCAGATCGACCTTGGTCGGAATCGCCGCCTGCGCCGCATAGGCGATCGATTCCGGCAGGAAATCCGCCGGATCGTCGCGGCTTTCGGCATCGTCGGTACGCGTCCGAACGCCGGTCGTCGGGTCGATCGCCGGCGTCTGGATGTCCGCCACGAATGGCCGGAACGCCCGGAACCCCGATGATGTCAGGTCCGTCCGCACGTAGCGCAGGCCCACGTTGCCGTCGATCGACATGCCATTACCGAAGGCCTGTTTGAAATCGACGCGGAGATACGCGTTCTTGGTCTTCTCGGTGATGTCCGACGTGTCTTCGGGCCGGAACACCGCGCTGCCGAAGCTCGATCCGTCCGCCACCCCGCGCGGCACCCAGCCATAGCGATCGGCGAGTTGCGGCTCGCTGTTGATGTAGTTCCGGAACTTGGTGTAATCCGACAACAGCGATTCATTGACGAAGACGAACGAATTGTTCGTGCCGCCGACGACGCCGCCGCGGAAGAATTTGCTGAAATCGACCGACTGGAAACCGGCTGCCGGATCCTTGAACGTCCCCGCCACGGCGAAGCCGCCGCGACCATCCCATGCGGGCGCGATCGACCCCCAGTTGAGCGCCATTTCCGAATTGACCTGGCTCCGTTCCGAGAAGCGCGCACCGAACTTGATGCTGTCGAACCAGCTCGCCAGCCCGTCGCCGCCCGACACGTCATACGCCAGATCCCCGCGCAGCGCGTAGAGATCCCCTGTACCGACCTGGAAGCGGTCGGCGGCGAACTGCCAGTTGGCGCCGTTCAGATCGCCGCTGTTGGTCGGGTGCGGAATATACACCGCAGGGTTGCCGTTCGCCGCATCGGCGTCTCCGGTGAAGCGGGTCTGGCCCGGATTGAACCGATGCGCCGGGTCAATCACGAAATCGATCGTCGGATGGTCGAGGTTCTGCTTGATGTTCCAGTTGAGGTAGGTGTTCATCCCGCCCCAGATCTCACGCTGCTTCGCGCTGGCCTTGGTATATTGGCCGTCCAGCGTCAGGCTCAGCCGATTGCTCACCTTCCACTTGAAGTTGAGCGTGAAATCCTGCGTGCGCGAGCGCTCCTGCTTGCCGATGCCGAGCGACCCGACCGGTGCGCCGCGCGCCCCGGTCCAGGAATCGGCGTTGTTGGTGACGAACCCCGATTCCATCAGGCCGCCCTTGACCGGAATGAGCGTTTCGCAATCCCCCGGGTTGGCCGGGAAACCGCCCGGGCCGCTGCACATCGGAAGCCCTGCCGAACTGAAATTGGGGTTCAGCTTGATGTTGCTGACCCCCATGGTGGTGCCCGTGTCGTGCTCGGGGAACCATTCCAGCGTGCGCTCGACGCTGTCGATGTCGAGATCGACGCGAATGTACTTCGCGGTCAGCTGCATGCTGTCGTTCTTCCACTGACCGGCAAGGTAGTAGCTCTTGCGGTCGCGGTCGACGTCGTTGGTGCGCATCTGGAACCCCGGCGTCGCACCGATGATCTGCGAAGGATTGACCCCGGTGAACTCGCCCAGCTTGTTCGCGCCGGTCAGCGAGGTTTCGGGGATATTGCCGCTCGCGTCGAGAACGCGCGGCATCGGCGCATTCTGCTGCCACCCGTTGATCCGCGAGTTGAGAATGGACTGCGAGAAGGACCCGATGATGCCGAATTCGCCGATGCCCGTCTTCCAGCGGTTCCCGATGGTTACGCTACCAGCGGGAGACCATTTTTTACGAAGATCCGAATAGGTGGTGTCGAACGCGACGGCGAAGACGCCGGCCTTGCGATCGAACGGCTCGAGCGTGCGCAGGTTGATCGTGCCGCCGATGCCGCCTTCGATCAGATCGGCGCTCTGGTTCTTGTACACGTCGACGCCGCCGACCAGTTCGGGCGGGATGCTCGAGAAGTCGAGCGCACGTCCGCCGTTCGCGCTGAACGCATCGCGGCCGTTGAATTCCGACCGCACGAAGCCGAGACCGCGGACGAGGTTGCCGCGGCCTTCGGGCGACGGGAAATCGGGGCTGGCGCCGCCGGTCGGGAAGCGCGAGATGGTGACGCCCGGAATACGCCCGATCGCTTCCGCGACCGACAGATCCGGCAGCGTCGCGATATCCGACGCACTGATCGAGTCCACGAACGTGCTCGCGCGGCGCTTGATTTCCTTGGCCGAGTTGAGCGCGCCGCGAATACCCGTCACGACGATATCGCTATCACCCGCAGGCAAATTGTTGCGCGGGAGGGTGGCGGTCGGGCTCGCTGAGTCGATCTGCTTATTGTCCTGCAGCGGCACTTCGGTCTGTTCTGGTGGAACGATGTCGGTGCGCGGACGCGACGTCTGCGCCGACGCTACTGCCGGCAAGGAAAGCAGCGTAATTGCCGATGTGGCGAGCAGGATGCTCTTCGCCGAACATGGCATGGCCGTACGCGCAGAAAACCGCATGATGGTATCCCCTCCAAACCGGACTGCTCCGGCAACTCCCAGTTTCCACCCTGTCGGTCCGCTGGTTGTTGGTGCGTGGCCATTTTGGCCATCACACCGCGGATCCCGAGTGAATGGAACTTTTATACTCTGACTTAATCACGCCGCAATGGGGCTTTTGAAATAATTCCGAATCGGCCCGAAAACCGCTCAAAACTGCGCCTTTGACCGTATTCCGAGAACACCAATCATGACAAAATGTTACAGAAATTGAACTCTCGGTATTGGACACGCCCGTGGGCGATGCTACCCCGACTGGGGGAGTAGAGATGCCAGCCAAGCCGTCCGACGGTGCGCGCGCACGCGCATCCGAAATCACCAGCATCTGCATCGTCGGCGGCGGCACCGCCGGCTGGATGACCGCGGCCGCGCTGGCCAACAAGCTCAAGGGCTTGCCCGTCACGATCACGCTGATCGAATCCGCCGAGATCGGCACCGTCGGGGTCGGCGAGGCGACCTTGCCGCACATCCGCGCCTTCAACGTGGCGTTGGGCATCGACGAGGCGGAGTTGATGCGCGCGACCGAGGCGACGTTCAAGCTTGGCATCGAGTTCTGCGACTGGGGCCGAAACGGCGATCGCTACATCCATCCGTTCGGTGATTTCGGCCCGACGATCGATGGCGTTCCCTTCTACCACTATTGGCTGCGGTTGCAGGCGGCGGGTGCCGCCGGGCGGCTGGCCGACTATTCCTTTCCGATCGTCGCGGCCGAACACAGCCGTTTCCAACACCCCTCGCCCGACCTCGATCGCGTCGAGTCGACGTTTGGGTATGCTTATCAGTTCGATGCGTCGCTCTACGCCGCGTTTCTCCGTCGCTACGCCGAAAAGCACGGCGTCGAGCGCCATGAGGGCAAGGTCGTGGACACGGTTCTGGACGGTCAAACCGGCTTTATCGAAACGATCACGCTGGCCGACGAACGTGCCATCACGGCCGATCTGTTCGTTGATTGTTCCGGGTTCCGCGGTCTCCTGATCGAAGGCGCGCTTGCGTCGGGCTATGACGACTGGAGCAACTGGCTGCCGTGCAACCGCGCGGTCGCGGTGCCGACGCAAAGCCGTGGTCCGCTCGGGCCCTTCACCCGCGCGACCGCGCGGACCGCGGGATGGCAATGGCGGATCCCGCTCCAGCACCGCGTCGGCAACGGCCATGTCTATTGCAACAACTTCATCTCGGACGATGACGCCGAACGCCAGCTGGTCGAGAATCTCGACGCGCCGATGCAGGCGACCCCGCGGCGGCTGTCCTTCACCACCGGGCGTCGACGCGATTTCTGGAAACGCAACGTCGTCGCGATCGGGCTGGCGGGCGGCTTCCTCGAACCGCTCGAATCTACCTCGATCCACCTGATCCAGGACGGCATCACCGAATTGCTCGCGCTGTTCCCGGATCGCGGGTTCGATGCCCCGAGCATCGCCGAATACAACCGGCGGATGGGGCTGCACTATGAACGCGTCCGCGATTTCCTGCTGCTCCATTATGTCGCCACCCAGCGTGACGACAGCCCCTTCTGGCGCCATTTCCGTGCGCTGAAGCTGCCCGACAGCCTGCAGCAGAAGATCGACGCGTGGACGACGCGCGGCTACGTCATCCCCTATGAATTCGGCCTGTTCCTGCCACCCAGTTGGGTCGCGGTGATGATGGGACAGAATCTGATGCCGACAGGGCATGATCCGCGCGCCCATGCGATCGGCGAAGCAGCGCTCACCGCGCGCGCCGCCGCGATCCGCGATTCGGTCGCTGGCGCGGTCCGCGCGACCCCCGATCATGCCGACTATATCCGGCGGATGGGCGGCGCGGGCAGCCTCTCGCGCGCGGCGACGGCGGCGTAACCGCGATCGTGTCCGCTTCCGCCAACCGGTCGCCTTCACCGATCGCGCATATTCTCGTTTGCGGGGGCGGCCTTGCCGGCTGGATGACGGTCGCCAGCCTTGCGCGGCAACTTGCCGCGGCGATCCGTATCACCTTCGTCGATATCGGCGGTACGGCGGAGAGCGACCTGTTCTACGGCAACGTCACCGCACCGTCGGCCTATGCGTTCAACCTTGCCGCCGGCGTCGCCGAACCCGCGCTGACGCTCGACAGCGACACTGCCTTTTCGTGGGGGACTCGCTACGATCATTGGGCGGGTGGGAAGCGGTCGTGGACGCAATGTTTCGCGCTGCCGTTCCCGGTCGTCGACGGCGTTCTGCTGCATCAATATCTGGCGGCGGTCGGGATCGACCGGCTCGAGCCGTATCTCGTCGCGGCGATGGCGGCGAAGCGCGGTGCCTTCGCGCATCCGCCGCGCGACCCCGCCAAGGCGGCGCAGCATCCGCTGTCGCGCGCGGACTATGGCTATCAGTTCGATCCCGCCGCCTACGCACGGCTGTTCGAGACCGCAGTCACCGACGCACCAGGCCGGGTCGTTCGCATCGCAGACGCGCTGGCGTCGGTCGAGATCGACGTGGATGCGATCGCGGGGGTCCGGCTGAGCGACGGCCGCGTGCTGAGCGCCGACCTGTACGTCGACTGCAGCGGCCCCGCGGGCGTGCTGCTGTCGCACCTCGTCCCTGAAGGCGAGGCCGGGCGCCGGATCGGCATCGCCGCAAGCGACGCCCCCGCCGCCCGCCCGGGACGTCCGGTTCGTACCGTCACGCCGACGACCTACGGCTGGCGCAGCGACGTGCCCCTGCGCGGTCGAACCCGCCGCGTCACGGTGTACGACCCTGCGGATCGCGACGCGGGGGTCGCTGCGCACGGTCCCGCACCCACGCTTGCCGGCGAGGCCACGCTCCACCGGCGCGATCACGCGTGGGCGGGCAATTGCGTCGGGATCGGCCATGCGGCCTATGTCCTCGAACCGCTCACGCCCGCACCGATGATGCTGGTGGAACGCGATCTGGATCGCCTGTTGTCGCTCATTCCCAACACAGGCAGGATGACGGTCGAGCGCCGGGAATATAACAGTCGTTATCAAGAGGATACGCAGAATGCTGCGCTGTTCGCCTGTGCGATGTTCGCCACGAACGGACTCCCCGACACGCCCTATTGGCGCGCGGCGCAAGGGGAGCCACAGCCCGATGCACTGGCGCGCAAGCTCGAGATGTTCGAGACCCGCGGGCTGCTGGTCGCCTATGATCTCGAACCGTTCCATCCCGAGGACTGGACGATCCTGCATCTCGGCATGGGGCGTCGCCCGACGCGCCACGATCGGCTCGCGGACCGTGCGCAGCCTGCGCAAGTGACCGCATTCCTGGCCAATCTTGAGCGCAGCGTGGCGCAAAGCGTCTCAACCCTGCCCGATTGCGACACGTATCGGCTGCAACTCGAGCAATATCTGCTCCGAAACCGGCGATGATCATGCAGCAATATCTCAAGAATATCGTCATCGTCGGGGGCGGAACCGCAGGCTGGATGACCGCCGCCGCGCTCTCCAGCCTGCTCGAACCCCGCGACGTGACGATCACCGTGGTCGAATCCGACACGATCGGAACGGTCGGCGTCGGCGAGGCGACGATCCCGGATATCCTTGCTTTCAATCAGATGTTGGGGATCAACGAGGCCGAATTCATGGCCGCGACCGACGCGACCTTCAAACTCGGGATCGAATTCGTCGGCTGGGGGCGCGCCGACAGCCGCTATTTCCACCCCTTCGGCCAGCACGGCGCGGACATGCGCGGGATCGATTTCCACCAATATTGGATGCGCAGCCGCCTCGACGGAAACCCTGCGCTGATCGATGCTTACAGCCTGTGCGCGGTCGCCGCGCAGGCCGACCGCTTCGCCCTGCCCGACCCCAATCCGCGGTCGGTCCGGTCGCAACTGCGCTACGCCTATCATTTCGACGCGACCCGCTACGCGCGCTTCCTGCGCCACTATGCCGAGGCGCGCGGCGTGCGCCGGGTCGAAGGAATCGTCCGAAACGTGCGCCAGGCGACCGATGCCGAGGCGATTGCCGGTCTCGATCTGGTCGATGGCCGCGCCGTGGACGGGGACTTCTTCTTCGATTGCACCGGCTTCCGCGCGCTGTTGACCGCGAATACGCTCGGGGTCGGCTATGACGACTGGAGCCACTGGCTTCCCTGCGACCGCGCGCTCGCGGTGCCCAGCGCGCATACCGGCCCGCTTCCCCCTTACACCCGCTCCACCGCGCGCACCGCCGGATGGCAATGGCGGATCCCGACGCAGCGCCGCATCGGCAACGGCCATATCTATTCCAGCGCTTTCCTGTCGGATGATGCCGCGGCGGATATCCTGCTCGCCGGGCTCGAGGGACCGGCCCTTGGCGATCCGCGCCAGCTCCGCTTCACCGCCGGATGTCGGCAGCGGTTCTGGACGGGCAATTGCATCGCGATCGGGCTCGCCGCAGGGTTCCTCGAACCGCTCGAATCGACGTCGATCTATCTGATCCAGGAAGGCATCAGCCGCTTCATCTCGCTATTCCCCGCCGCCCCCATCCCAGACATCGTCCGCACCGAATACAACCGCCACATGCGCACCGAATTCGAACAGGTCCGCGACTTCATCATCCTGCATTATTGCGCGACCGAACGCGACGACAGCGCGTTCTGGAACCACTGCCGCACGATGCCGCTGCCCGACACGCTCAACCACAAGATCGCCCTGTTCCGCGAAACCGGGCGCATCTTCCGCTACGAAGAAGAGCTGTTCGCCCGGCCGAGCTGGGTCGCGGTTATGCTCGGCCAGGGGATCGTACCCTCGACCTGCGACCCGATCGTCGCGACCCTCCCGAGCGGCGACGTCGCGCACAGCCTGATGTCGATGCAGCGCGCGATCCACACGGCGGCAGAGCAGATGCCGACGCATCAACAGTTCGTCGCGCACTATTGCGCGGCGCAGGCGGCGTGACCGGGGTGGAGAACGCGCGCATCCGCAAGGTCGTGATCGTCGGCGGCGGCACCGCCGGATGGATGGCCGCCGCAGCGCTCTCGCGCGTGCTGGCGGGCGGCAACATCGACATCCGCGTGATCGAGTCCGAAGCGATCGGCACGGTCGGTGTCGGCGAGGCGACGATTCCGCATATCCAATATTTCAACCGACTGCTTGGGATCGATGAGAACGACTTCGTCCGGCGCACCGCGGCGACGTTCAAGCTCGGGATCGAATTCGTCGACTGGGGGCGGATCGGCCAGCGCTATATTCATCCCTTCGGCAGCTATGGCCAGGAGATGGAAGGCATTCACTTCCACCACTTCTGGTATCGGCAGTCGCAGGCGGGGGGCGCACTCCCGCTCGATCGCTACAGTATCGGGGTCGGCGCGGCGCGTGCGAGCAAGTTCCAGCGGCCCGATCCGTCGCTCGTCAACTCGCCACTCGCGACGATCGCTTATGCGTTCCAGTTCGATGCTGCGCTCTATGCGCGCTATCTGCGCGAACTGGCGGAAGCGGCGGGCGCGCAGCGGACCGAGGGCAGGATCGTCGATGTCCGGCTCGACGCCGAGACCGGGCATGTCGATACCTTGCTGCTGGAAGATGGAAGCGCCGTCGCAGGCGACCTGTTCATCGATTGCTCCGGCTTCCGGGGGCTGCTGATCGAGGGTGCGCTTGGCACCGGCTATGACGACTGGAGCCACTATCTGCCATGCGACCGTGCGGTGGCGCGCGCGTGCGAGCGCGTCGGCGACCCGCTGTCCTACACGCGCGCGACCGCCAAGGCGGCGGGGTGGCAATGGCGAATCCCGCTCCAGTCGCGGACCGGCAACGGCTACGTCTATTGCTCGGACCACATCGACGATGCGGAGGCGTTGCGCACGCTCGACGCAGGGCTCGACGGCAAGCCCGTCACCGATCCGAACTTCCTGCGGTTTACGGCGGGCGTCCGGCGCAAGGCCTGGAACAGAAACGTCGTTTCGCTGGGCCTTGCATCCGGGTTTCTCGAGCCGCTCGAGTCCACATCGATCCATCTGATCCAGTCGGGGATCGCACGGTTGCTCACCAACTTCCCCGACAGAAACTTCAACGCGCCCGACATTGATTACTACAACCGCCGCACGCGCCTGGAATACGAACAGATCCGCGACTTCCTGATCCTCCATTACAAGGCGACCGAGCGCGACGACACTGCGTTCTGGGATCGCTGCCGGACGATGCCGATCCCCGCCTCGCTGGAGGAGCGGATCGCTATTTTCCGGGAGAATGCGCGGCTGTACCGGCATGACAACGAATTGTTCAGCGAGACGAGTTGGCTTGCCGTGCTCCACGGCCAAAACATCGTGCCCAAAAGCCATCATCCGATCGCAGATTTCCTATCGGAAGACGAATTGGCCGCTCGGATGACGCGGATCGCTGCGGCGATGGACGGCAGCGTCGCGCGGATGCCGAGCCATCAGGCCTTCATCGACCATTATTGCGCGATCGACCGCCGGTAAGACTCTTCGTACCGCGTCAGCGGCGCAGTTCGTCCATCAGATACTGTTTGACCGCCGCAACCCGCTCGGGCGTCATGTCGCCAAGCGCGCCGCGCCCGCCTGCCGGAAGATGCGCAACCGCATCATGCGCTTGACCGAATACGTAGTGATCGAACCACGCGTGCCAGATATCACGCTCGCGTTTGGGCAGATCGCGGATCGTCATGATCGCATGCATCAGCGTCTTGAACGGCGAGCCCGGCCAGGCCCGCTCGCCGACGTTCCACCAGTAATTGACCAGCACATTCACCGCATCCAGCGCCTCGACCTGATGCCACCACATGTACGGCACATAGACCGCATCCCCCGGTTCCAGGTCGGCTTCCTCCGCCGTCGCCATCGCCTCGGCATAGCGTGGGTAACGCTCCAGATCGGGCGCGCGCAGATCGACCATGCTCACCGGCGGCCCCGCGAAGGTAAAGTCGAACGGGCCGACATACAGGTTGCGCACCTGCTCCGGCGGGAAGAACGTGAAGCAGCGCCGCCCGCCGACGACCACCGCGATGTTTTCCGACATGTCGAAATGCGTCGAGACCGTCGCGCGATTGCCGATCCATAGCCGCGGACTCGCGCCCTCCCCGACGATGTCGGTGGCGTTGTCGCGGGCAAAGGTGGGGCAGTTCTCCGCCACCGGGATCGCCCCCGCATAAAAGGCAGGCGGCTCCGCTTCCTCTCGCACGCTTAGCAACACGTCGAGCAGTTCGCCGATCGGCGCGATGCGTTGCTGATAGTTCAGGCCGCGCAAATCGTCGCGATACCAGAATCGCCCCTTGATCTGTGGCGGCCCAAGGAACGCGGGCACCGGTTTGCCAAGGTCCGCGGCCCGGATGTGGTCGCACAGTGCTTCCGGCGACTGCAGCGACGCCTGCACCGCCGGCCAGTCCTTCGCCAACCCGCGCAGGATCGCGGGCCGGCGCAACGGGACGATTTCCGACCGGAACCGTGCACGGTCGACACCGTGCCACTCTCGCACTTTGAAAAAGCCGTCTGTCATGCGCGCTCATGTTTCGAGCAAAAGCTGCAAAACATCAATCGCTACGGTGACGGGGCGGTCCGGACGTCGCAGCCTGTTCGATCCGCGCCCCCCCTGCGGTCAGGACGCCACCCGAATATCGTACACATTTCCCCGGATGCGTATTGCCAAGCCGTAAAAAGAATGAAACATTCCAGATCAAGCAACGGAGTAAGTAGATCTTTTAAACTATATAGATGTGGGCGTTATACACCTAGATGGCGATGACCATCGGGATGTGGAGACGATGTCTAGAGGGCAACCATAATGGGGGGCCATCTATGAGAATCTCGACAGGTATATCACGTATCGCTCTGGCGATTTCGTTGCCAATTGCTGCACAACCGGTTTTTGCGCAAGTTACCTTGCAACCCGTCTCTGCCGTCGCTCCAACCGACCCGGACGACGCCGGGCAAGCGGACGAGTCCATCATCGTTACTGGTACGCGCACGACGGGGATGCGTGCCGCCGACAGTCCGGCACCGATCCAGTTGCTCGGTTCGGAAGCGCTACAGCGCACGGGCTCGCCCGATCTGCTGACCAGCCTCGCGCAGAACCTTCCGTCGATCCAGGCGCAGGCTTTTGGCAGTGATCTTCAGGCGCACAACCTCCAGCTGAAGCTGCGCGGCCTCAGCCCGAACCATACGCTCATCCTGGTCAACGGAAAACGCCGCCACGGCACCGCAAACGTCTCGGTTGCTGGCGGTCCGTACGGCGGCAGCGCGGCGCCCGACATCAGCTTCATCGTGCCCGATTCGATCGATCACGTCGAAGTCCTGCAAGACGGCGCCGCCGCACAATATGGCACCGATGCGATCGCAGGCGTGATCAACTTCATCCAGAAAAAGACCGATCACGGGATCAGCGCCAACGCGACGGGCGGCCAATATTACGACGAGGGAGGGGAAACCTACGCCATCGGTGCCAACATCGGCCTGGCACCATTCGACGGTGCCTTTCTCAACATTTCCGCACAGAAAAAGCGCAAGGGGTTCAGCTTCCGCGGCGATATCAACCCGCAAGCGGTCAACCTGCTGCAGAAATACCCGGAGATCGGCAAATTGCCGGGGTACCCCTACACCAACCGGATCATCGGCGACCCGAAGATCGATCAGACTGTCGTCAACTACAATGCCGGATACGAGATCGGCGGCTTCGAACTCTACAGCTCTGGCAGCTATGGCCACAAGACGGCGACGGCTTACGAAAACACGCGTCCGCCGACGACCGTGGTCAGCGGCGCCGGCACCAAGGCCGCGGGCGGTGTTGCGGGCGTGCCCTTCTACCCCGGAGGCTTCCAACCGCAGGAGAATATCCAGGAAACGGATTATTCCTTTACCGGCGGCATCAAGGGCAGCATCGGCAAGATCGGCTTCGACCTCGCCTCCACCTACGGAAAGGATTTCGTCGAGGTCAACGTCCTCAATTCGGCGAACGCGCAGCTGTATCGCGATACCGGCTTCACGCCGACGAACTTCCACAATGGGGACTTCTTCGCAACGCAGTGGAGCAATACGCTCGACCTGACGCACGAACTCGACATCGGGCTGTCCGCCCCGGTCAATATCGCGGGCGGGTTGGAATTCCGGCACGAAACCTACGGCATCAAGGAGGGCGATCCGGCGTCTTATTATGGCGGCGGCGCGCAATCCTTCTTCGGCTACAGTCCAAACGACGCGGGCACGTACAAGCGCGACAACTTCTCCCAATATCTCGACGTCAGTGCCCGCCCGGTGGTCGACCTGCTGGTCGATGCGGCAGTCCGTCACGAACATTACAGCGACTTCGGCGACACCACGGTCTTCAAGCTGACCAGCCGCTACGATTTCTCCAAGGCGTTCGCGCTGCGCGGCACGGTCAGTACGGGGTTCCGCGCCCCGACTCTCGCCGAAGGCGGCTATTCGGGGATCAATGTCGGGCCAAGCTCGGTCAGCGGGGTTCTTCCACCGGCATCGGAGGCAGCCGGTGCATTAGGCTTTGGCGGCCTGAAGCCCGAAAAGTCGACCAACTTCAGCGTTGGCATGGTGTTCAATCCGGTTCGCCGCCTGACGCTGACGATCGATGCGTATCAAATCACGATCCGCGACCGCATCATGATCTCGTCGAGCTTCAGCGGCTTCACCGGCAACCGCTGCCCTGCGGGCTATGCCGGCAGCAACGCTGGCGCCTGTCTTCCGTACGACGACGATCGCTACAAGATCTACAATCAGTTGGCGGTGCTGGGAGCGGTCAACGGCGCGCTCGGGGGCAGTACCAGCATTGGGTCGCTCGCCGATGCCACGAGCATTCCCAGCTACGTCCTGTTCGATGGCGCAAACCGCGCCACCGACGGCAGCGTCGCAGTGCAGAGCTTCGTCAACGGCGTGAAGATGCGGACCCGCGGCGTCGATCTTATGGCCAATTACTCCGCTGGGCTGGGCAGCATGGGGGATGTCGACCTGACCTTCACCGCCAATTACAATGCGAACAAGGTATTGAGCATCAATGCCCTGCCCTCTGCCTTATACTCCAGCACGGCCAACCCGGGCCTGACTGGATTGATCGACACGGGTAGCGTCGTCGAACTGGAACATAGCACGCCGCGGTTCCGGGGGACGTTCAACGCCTTCTGGTCGTGGAACAAGTTCAGCATCAATGCGCGCGAAAGCTTCTACTCCGAGGTCTATTCGTTAGAGACAGCACGCAGCGGTCCGGACGCGGGCAAGTTGATCAAGGTACCGGTCAAGAGCGCATTCCTCACCGACCTCGAAATTGGCTACCAGATCTTTGCTCCGCTTAAGATATCGATCGGGGCGAACAATCTGTTCAACCAGTATCCGACGGAGCGGTCCAAGGAGTTCATCCGCAACGCGCAGTTGACCAACGGAGAGCGCGGATATTCTACCAGCAAGTATCCGACCATATCGCCTTACGGCATCAACGGCGGCTATTACTACGCACGCCTGAACTTCAAGCTTTGATCATGGCGGACAGGCGTCTGGGGCGACGCCTGTCCGCCTTTGTATGCGTCAACGACAATCAACAAGGGGTGTCTGATGAACGACTTGGATATGGGTATGGCGTTGAGTGGCCAGACCCGGCGTTATTTTCTTGAGAAGCTGGCAAAAGCCGGCGGTACGGCGATGTTGCTTGCGGGCATGGATGCACTTGGCTTCGGCATCGGCTCGGCCATGGCGGCCCCGCCGTCGCTCGCCGGAACGCCCAAAAAGAACCGAGTCATCGTGCTCGGGGCAGGCAATGCCGGCCTCGCCTCCGCGTATGAACTCACCAAGGCGGGCTATGCCGTGACCGTTGTGGAGGCGCGCGCCTTCGCGGGTGGCCGCGCACAGACCGCGCGCAAGGGATTTCAACTGACCGAACTCGGTGGCCAGCCGCAGACGTGCGACTTCGACGAAGGGCTGTACGTCAACATCGGCCCGTGGCGGATCCCCTATCATCACCATTCGACACTGCATTACACCAAACTGTTCAACGTGCCGCTCGAGCTGTTCAACAACGACAATGACGCCAGTTTCCTCTACATGGAGAAGGCGCCCGGGCCGCTGGGCGGCAAGCCGATCCGCAAGGGCCAGGTCGCGGCTGACTTGCTCGGCTACACGTCGGAAATTCTCGCCAAGCTGTCGCAACAGGGGGCTCTGGATGCGCAGATGAGCGGCGCCGACAAGGAACGCTTCATCGAGTTCCTGGTGAGCTTCGGGTATCTGTCCAAGAAGGACTTCAATTATACCGGCACGGCAGGGCGCGGCTTTCTCGTCGAGCCTGGCGCCGGGATCAATCCGGGCCCGGGCAAGCCCTCTTCGCCGTACGCCATCACCGATGTCCTTAACAGCGGCATGGGCAAGCTGCTTCACAGCGTCTCCGACTGGGAACAGCAACGCACGATGTTCCAGCCGGTGCAGGGGATGGAGCAGATCCCCAAGGCGATCGCACGCCACCTGCCCGACGGAATGATTCGTTTCTCGACCGAGGTGCAACGCATCCGGCAGAACGGCAACGGCGTCACGATCGACGTTGTCAAGGAAGGGCAGGCCGAAACGCTTACTGCCGACTGGTGTATCTGCACGATTCCCCTGTCGGTGCTGAAGACGATCGACCACGGCCTGTCCCCGCGCTTCAAGACCGCCATGGAAAAGAGCAGCTATGCGCTCGTCGGCAAGATGGGGTTGCAGATGAAACGGCGCTTCTGGGAAGAGGATCATTCGATCTACGGCGGCCATGTCTATTGCGACAATCCCGAGATCAACAGCATCTCGCTGCCCTCGACCGGCTGGCAGAGCCAGAAGGGCGTCCTGCTCGGCTATTACAATTTCGGCGCGGCTGCGGCGAAGGTGTCGGGTAGGTCCGCCGCCGATCGCGTGGCGACCGCGGTGGATTACGGGCAGAAGATTTTCCCGGCCTATAAGGAAAGCTTCGAGACCGGGTTTTCGGTCGCGTGGCACCGGGTGAAGTACAACCTTGGCGGTTGGGGCGTATGGAGCGAGGATGCACGCGCGACGGCCTATCCGGTCCTGACCGAACCGGATGACCGCATCTACCTTGCCGGCGAACATCTGAGCTATCTTGGCGGCTGGCAGGCGGGCGCATTCGAATCCGCATGGCAGCAGGTCGAGCGCCTCCATGCGCGCGCGATGAAGGGGTGAGCGCGATGCGGTACACGATCCCTGTCGCCTTTGCCGCCGCCACGCTGGCGGTGGCTGGCTTCGCCCAGACCACCCACACCCCGCCACTGGCGAGTGGGGCATCCCCGGCACCGTCCGCGCTGCAAACCTTCACCGACAATTGCGCCGCCTGTCACCAACCCGACGGCAAGGGAATCCGCGGGGCATTCCCGGCGCTTGCGGGCAGCACGCTGGTTACCGGCAAGCCTGCGGGCGCGATCCTTGTCGTCCTCAACGGTCGCGGCGGCATGCCCGCGTTCAAGGGGGATCTGACCAACGCACAGATCGCGACGGCGCTGACCTTCGTGCGGACGTCCTGGGGCAATGCGGCAACGCCAGTCACCCCTGCCCAGGTGGCTGCACTCCGCACGGGCGACGCACCGGACCCATCGAGCAAGAAACCGATCCAGGCCAATTGATCCGTTGAAGGAAACCATTCGTATGAAGCTCATCATCGCGACCGCAGTGGCGGCCCTCACCCTCGCCTCCACCGCCCACGCAGCCCCCGCGCAGGTCGATCGCATCGTCAGCCCCGGCCCCGACGGCAAGCCCGGCATGATCCTCAAGGGCGTGATCGTGCCGGCGGGACATGAGACTTTCTATCTGTCGGGCCAGCTGGCGGACCCGATCGACCCTGCGAAGAAAGCAGTGGTCGATGACTTCGGCGACACCAAGACCCAGACCGTCAGTGTCCTCACCAAGATCGAGGCGCTGCTCAAGTCCAAGGGCTATGCGATGGCCGACGTTATCAAGATGCAGGCGTTCCTCGCGGCCGACCCGAAACTCGGCAAGATCGATTTTGCGGGATTCAACGCAGGCTTCCAGACGTTCTTCGGCTCGGCCGCGAACCCCAACACGGTTGCGCGATCGACCTTCCAAGTCGCCAATCTCGTCGCCCCGATGTATCTGGTCGAACTGGAAGTGACCGCGGTCAAACTGCCGAAAAAGTAGCTCAGCGCAGGATCTGCATCAGCGTCGGCAAATCCAGGATCGGGGTGAACTGGAAACCGATGTCCCCATCGCGCGCCCACCGAACAAAGCCGGCGCGCGGTGCGATCCGGTCGATGATCAGCGACGCGGCGGTGTCGATCCGCGGTGCGCCCGCGCCACGCAACCGGGCGCCGCCTGCGCTGAGATCGACCAGTTCGACCGCGACCGTCGATCCACCGATCCGCAACTGCGCCAGCCGATCGGTCGCGAAGCGCGGCGCACGGGCACAATAGCCCTGACGTGTCCCGCGATCCGAGATCGCGGCAAGATCCTGCGGGCTATCGAACGCCAGCCCGACGAGATGCTCCCGATTCCACACCACACGCGCCGAGCACGGCCCGAGCCCGCGCATTTCGAAGACGAGCTGTTGCCCGATCACCGGCACCGTCAGCGTCTCGATCTTGGCCCCGCGTGTGGAAAGGTCGCGGACGAAGCAGAACATCTCGCAATCGCCAAGGATCAGCTTGCCGGTCGCCAGAACACGTCGGTAACGCTCATCCTCGCGGCGCTCGATCAACCGGTGCGGTGGGACGATGGGAGCCATGTAGGTCATCGGATCTTTACCCTGTAGCGGATCTGGAAGGAGCCGTTGGTTGTGAAGGTCGTAACCGGTTTGACCCGGATCGCACGGACCCGCGCGTCGTAGCCGTCGGCATCGGGGGTCGGCACGTAGGTCCAGCTCGTGCCGTCGAAGAAGTCGATGCAGTCGGTCGTGCTGGCATAGGACGTGAAACCGCACGTCAGCCCGCTGCCCAGCAATCCGAGCCCGAGCAGACTGCCGTCGAGGAACTCGACCGGCCCCTTCCCCGCCGCCGCAAGATCCGCGACCCGCAGCATGACGCGCGTCGGCAACACGTCCTCGACACTGATATTGCGCACCGGGGTCAGCAGATTACCGGTCGGGTTGGTAAACAGAACACGATAATCGACCGTCGCCCCCGGGAGCGCCTTAGGCGCGGCAAGGTTGACCTGATCCGCGACGACGAGCGCGTTCTTGGTCACGGTCAGTGGATCCGCCCTGCCCGCCTGCGGAAGCACCGTGATCCCCAGCCCCGCCACCACAAGGATTGCCCGCCACATCACTTCGCGCCCCCGAAGATCGTGCGGCCGGCACGCCCGAGCGACCATTGGTCGAACTTGAGCCGCGCGGTGACGTACGCGCCCGACCGGGTGTAGCGATCCGCCTCGAAGTCGCGGTCGCGATAACCCGTGATGTTGTAACCGACCGAGATCCACACGTTCTGCGCAGGCGATACGCCGGCGGACGGGCCGCCGCTGAACGCCACACTGCCGCGGCCCCAGGCGTGCTGCACCGAACCCTGCACTCCGATGTCGAACCGCCGACCGACATCGCGGCGCAGATCGAAGCCGATCACGTCGATATAGCCAGTGTAATCATCGTCGCCGAACGATCCCCGCACCCACTTTGCGCCATAATAGACCGTTGCCTCGAACCCATGACCCGCGCCTTCCGGCCCGGTGCGGTAATTGACCGCGACGTTGTTGATCAGCCGCAGCGTCGACTGAAAGCCGCCGCCAAACGCGGGCACGCCGATGACGTTGGTGCCGGTGATCCCGGCATCGGCCTGTTCGTTGCGAACCTGCAGACGTTCGAGCAGCGACCAGCGGCTGTCCTGCGGACGCAGCGCGAGCGCGAGGTCGGCGGTACCGAAGGCGGCGCGCGCGCCACGTGTGTCGGTCAGGTCCGAATAGCGCACGCTTGCCGCCAGCGTCCGACCCTGGCCGAGCGAGCGCAGCGCGTCGGTGTTGAGCGTCCAGCGATTGCTCTGGTCCGACCGGCGATATTCGACGCGGCCGTTCCACGACCAGCGCTCGGCGCGATATCCCGCACCGATCGTCGCCGCGACATAATCGCCGTCATTGCCGTACTGCCCGGCGATCGGGGTGTTTGCGGTGCTCGCGAAAGCGTTGACCAGAGCGCCGGTCGGCACCCGCCCACGCAGCGTGCTGTTAGCGTCGAGCGTCAGGTCCATGTTCCAGCGCTTGCCGAACTTGATCGACTGGTTGAGGCCATATTGCGCATAGGTCCGCTGGCCGTTCTCGCCGCCGGTCGACGCGGTGTTGCCGACCGGGAGCTCTGCCTGGCTTGCCGCTTGCTGGTTGAGCGTACTCATCAGCTTGGCACCCGACCAGGGGGCGACGTCAAACCCGACGCGTGCGGTGTTTGCGGTGAAATCGCGGCCTTGCGAAATCTCATAGCCCGCGAGCAGGCGAATGCCCTCGCGCAGGCGCAGCGCGGCGGTGAGTTGCTGGCGCAGCGGGAAGTCGACGCTTTCCTTGTCGCCGCCCGGGGCCACCTGCGCCTGCGCACCGATCACCAGCTTGCCGTCGAACAGGTCCTGCGTCCCGCCGAGCGTCAGCAGCCGCGAATGCCGTGCCTGCCCGTCGATCCCGCGGTCATCCGCATAGGTACCGCCGACGAACAGCGTGCCGTGCGTCCGGCGATATTCGAGCCGCGTCTCGGCAGCGGTGCGTGCGCCAGGGGCGTCGAGCTGCGCCGCGGTCCACGCGGTCAGCGTCATCGCAAGCTTGTCAGCGAGTGCGACGCGCCCGTCGATCCCGAACTTGCGTGTTCCCGCCTCGACGACGTTCTGCTGCCCCAGGCCGAACCTGCGATCCTGGCTGCGGCCGTAAACCAGCACGTCGGCGCGGCGGATATGCACTTCGCCCTCGGCGAGCCACGCGCGACCGCTGCCAATCCCGAGCCTGCCGCCGGTTGCGACTTCGCCGCGGATTTCGCTGTTGGCGGTCGGCTTGGCCTTGAGGTCGATCCCAGCGACGGTGCCATTGCCCGCGGTTTCGTCGCGGAGCACGCTCGCGCCGAGCTGCGCGCGGCCCTTGGCCAGCCGGATCGCCGCGCGGCCTCCGGTTGCGAGCTGGCGGGTGCGGCCTTCCGTCTCATAATCCACGACGATGAACACCGGGTTGTTCGCGCCGTCGCGCCCCAGCACGGGCTCACGGAAGCGGATCGTGCCCGCGCTCGCGTCGATGTCGTAATCGATGTGGCGGGTCATCTGCTTGGCCGACAGGATCAACTCGGGCCGGATCCGGTCGCGAGTCTCGAGCCGGAGCTTGTCGCTGTTGGGGACGATGTCGCGCCCCGACAGGCGGTACGGGCCGGACAGGCCGTTGCCCTGGATTTCGTCGCGCGCATACAGTTGATCGGTGTTCGCCGCGAACGCGCTGAACAGGATGCGATTGCCCTGATATTCGGCCTTCAGGCCGTTAAGCGTGCGGCTGTAGCGCGTGAGCTGCGTGTCGGTCAGCCCGGTCTCGAAATCGCCGAGCATTGCGTAGAGGTTGCGGCGTTCCAGTCGCAGGTACAGCTTGCGCTGGGTCGCGGCGTCATAGCCCTGCTGCGAGCCGTCGCCATAGACGGTGTAATAGCGATCCGGGTCGATCGTGCCGAGCAGTCCGCGGCTCCGGTCGATCGTGCGGTCGCTGTCATAGGCGATCGTCGCGAGCCACGAGCCCTTGATCCGCCCCTTGGCATAGAAAGCGAGCTGCCCGTCGCTGACGACCCCGCCGCGCATCCCGCGCGGAAGCGTGCGGCTGTGCGTCTTGAGCGTGTCGTAGCCGAGCGTCCCCGCCCCGAAGCCGACCACCATCCAGTCACGCGCCGCGCCCGCCAGCCAGGCGCGGATGTCACTGGTGTGGGTCTGCTCCTTTTCAGCCAGCGTAACCGAAACATGCACCGCCCCCGCCTGCGTCGTGGGTTCGAGCGCGATAAACGCCAGGCCGTCGTCGCCGGTCACGCGCGCGGTCGCGGCAGCGCGGCCACGGCCTTCGAGCGGGCGCTGCTGCGCGAGTTCAACGTCGATCGCGGCGCTATAGGGCTGGTCGACTGTGAACGGCACCAGTGTGCCGTCGCGCACCGGGCGGCCGTCGCGATCGGTCACGCGCACCGCGATCAGCGGCCGCGTGAGCCCGTCCGCAACCAGTCGGCTCTGCTCGGCGGCATAGGTCGCGCGGATCGCCGCAGTCGACGAATGGACCGTGCGCTCCAGCGTGGTGACGAGCCGCCCCGAGTCATCGAGCACGCGCGCCGCGATCCGGTTGTCGCCGTCCTTGAGCCCGATCCCCGACCAGCGCGACACCGCGACGGTCTTGTCGGGGCTGGTCTCGGTCGTGTCGAAATTAAGGACTTCGGCGAGCGTCCCGTTGACGCTCAGAGCGACGCGCTGGCCGGGCAGATGCTTGATCGCGACGCGCGTTACCGGCGCGCGCGGGTTGGTGTCCGCGGTCGGGAACAGGATCTCGGTCCCCGGGGTCTGGCCAGTCACCCAGTCGCGGTCGCCCGCCGCGACGCTGTCGCTCGCCACCGTGATCGGGAGCACATCGGCGGCGGCGGCCTTCGCGCCGGTCGGGCGGAGCTGGAAATCGACGCGCTTGAGCAATCCGCCCTCGGCCTCGACGAAGCGCGAGATCGCGCTCCCGGCGGTGCGCGTGTCGCTGTCGCAGGCGACGGGCTCGTGCGAGGCTGGCAGGCTGTTGGTGTCGATCTGGACGACATGCCTGCCCGGGCGGATGCCCTCGACGTGATAATAGCCGTCCTTGTCTGTGACGACGAAGGTGCCGTCCTCGAGTACCAGGCGGATGCCGCGAATGCCGATACGCCCGCTGTCGGGATCCCCGCATCCGCCCTCGGTCACGCGCCCGATCAACGTAAAGCCACTGGTAAACAGCAACGGCGTGATCCGCACCGAAGCGGCAGCCTCGTTGCTCGTCGCGCCGGCACTGCCGGACGCGAGGACCCGGTTGAGCGCCTCTCCGGTGGGTGCGCCCGGCGCGATCGAAACGACGTAGCGGATGTCGACGCGCTGCCCGACGGGGATCGGCGGGACCGTGAAGTCGAGCGTGCGACCATCGGCGGCAGGCACGGCCTCGCTTGCGCCGCGCGTCGACCCGCGTTCGTAGCGCAGGCCGGGGGGTAGGATATCAGTCAGGTGGACGTTGCGCGCGGTGTCGGTGCCACGGTTGGTCACGCTCACCAGATATTGCACGAAATCCCCCGGCGACGCCTCGCGCACCGAGGCGGTCTTGGCGAGCAGCAGCTTGCTAGCCCCGGCGCGGTCGAGCGGAATGTCGGAATAGAAGGGGTTGGGCGTGTCGATCGTAAAGCGTTTGCCGAACGAGGCGTCGTTGAGGATGAACGGCACGCCCGAGGGGTCGCGCAAGGCGGTCAGGTCTGTCAGCGACCGCGTCGTCGGCGCAGTATAATCGCCCGGGGGCACGATCCGCAGGTGGAACACGCCCGGCGCGACGAACGGGAAGCGATAATTCCCCTGCGGAAAATCATAGACACGCCCGCTGGCGTCGGTTGTCTGCCCACCGCTGATGACGGTCGACGGATACCGGCTGACCCCGTCGTCGCCAAACACCTCTGCAGGCTGGTTATTGTCGTCGAGCAGCGAGACGATCGCGCCATCGACCAGCGCACCCGTGCCCGAATCAAATACATAGCCTGCCGGGTCAACCAGGATCGACGCGGTGGACGGCAGGCTGAACTCATCCTCGGTGAACGACAGCGTGAAGTTTGCGCCGCGCCCGCGCGTCACGTCGCATGCCGCGGTTTCGTCGGTGCCGCCACCGCGTTCGGGGACCCCGCCCGCGAACACGCCGGTGTCGACGCCAGTCTCAAGCAGATCGATCTCGCCTCGCGTGGTCGATGTCGTAACCGCGATATGCGAAGTCTCGCGGACTTTGGGGTCGCGGTTCCCACCCACATTATCGAGCACCAGGATCAACGGCGAGGTCACGTCGATCGCAGCCACTTTCGGCGCACTCGCCAAGGTCGCAGCGTCGATTGATGCGGGCGTGAATTTGATTGGGTTCGTCTCGCACTTCAGCCCGGTCAACTGATACCCCACGGGCAACAGGCGGAAACTGAGCGTCGTCGGGCGCTTGGTGCGGGTGACGTCGAGCGTCACGGTATTGGAGGAAACCGATTGTCGGCCGCTCGAGGCATCGAAGCCGAGCGTCGCCGTATTGGCAATGCGCGCCACCTCCGCCGCAACGCCGGGGGCCGCCGTCATGGAGACGGCGGCGGCAAGCCCGACGAGGGCGCCAAGATGCGCGATATGCCTGAATCTGGACATGGCGGGGCGTTCCCCGGCGCGCGGGTTTCGCGCGCCGGAGGGACACTTCTCCTGTAGTGGTGGGCGCGAGGGCGGCTAGTTGATCGTCACCTTGAACGCGACCGCAGTCACCCCGCCGCCGCCGACGGTGCCGAGGATGGCGTTCATGTTGCGGTTGGTGCTGTTGAACGACGCGGTGACGCCGTCGGTCTCGGTCGCGTCGTCGGCATCGTCATCTTCGGTCGAGCCGAGCAGCACGCAACTTCCGCCCGGCGCGCCGATCGTGATCGAGCCGGGCACATAGGTGGTGTTCGCGGGGACCACGTCGTTCAGTTGGACGCCGTTTGCCGATGCAGTAAGCGTGGCGTTGCGGACGAGCAGGCAATATTGCACCGTCGCGCCGGGCAGCGACTTGGGGTTGAGCGTGTTCACGCCGTCCGACAGGACAAGCGCGGACTTCGTTACCGTCAGCGCGACGTTGCGCGTGCCGATCTCATACGATGCATAGGCACGACCCTGGCCGTTGCGCGGCAGATCGACGCCGATCCCGTCATTGTCATCGTCGGCGAAAACAATGTCGACCGTATTGTCGGCGTTGGCGAGATTGAGGTCGGTCGGCAACAGTATCTCACCACGCGTGTTGGCCTGTCCGCCCGCCGCCGCGATCACCTGCAGGTTGACGTTCGCCTGGCTCAGTGTTCCCGAACCGGGGACGTTGCCGACGATAAACACCGCAATCGACGCGTCCGGCGCGAGTTCATCGATATAGGCCCTGGTATCGACGCCAGGATCATAGACGCCATTGTTGTTCGAATCGACGAACACCCGAAGGTTGCCCATGTCGAAATCGTCGATTCCGGTCACCAGCCCGTCGGCGATCAACGACTGGCCCGGATCGAGGAAGAAATCCTGGATGCCGTTGGTCGTGTTGGTCACCTTGAACTTGGTGACGGCATCGGTCTGGCCAAGATTGACCTGCGTCTTGGTCCCGCCCTGATCGGCGATGACGGTGAAGTTGACCTTGCGATCGACCACGAAGGTCGCCGTCGTTGAATTGGTCGTCTGGGCGGTGCCGTTGACGGTATAGGTTACCGACGCGGTGTTGCTAATGCTTGTGCCCGCCGTCGTATTCTGCGCGGCGGTCTGCGCCTGTGCGGTCCCGATGCTGGCGACGGCGGCCGATCCCGTCAGCAGCAAGGTTCGAACCCTGTTCCGAAACATGTTATATACTCCCTGGTTACACGGTGTTTTCTGGTGATGGTCGATCATCGCAGGACGGCATCGAAGGCGAGTTGGCCCTGCGCACCGGCCGTGATCGGACGCTCGAGCCGCCACCGGACGTGGGTGACATCGTTCGGGGTCGCGGCGCGCGTCGTGCCGGTGGCGGTGGCGACGCGCAGGCTCGCAAGCGGCCCATAAGTCTTGCCGTCGACCGAGAGGTCGGGCGCGGCGGAGGTGGCGGCGGGCGCACGATATGCGATCCCCTTGGGAACCGGGTTATCGAGCACGACATTGCCGATCGGCTGCGTGCCGGTGTTGCGATAGGCCAGCACGAAGGTGACGCGATCGCCGGGGACGATCCGGCGCGCCGGCACGAGCGCGACGCGGACCGTGCCGTCTGCGGCGCGCGTCTTCTGTTCGGTCAGGACGCGCGATTCGACCTGCAACGGTCCCGCCGCGAGCGCGGGGGAAGCGTGGATCGCTGCGGCCACGACGACCACGCATAGGCATTTGTACATCGGTATGTTCCTCACTGTATTTTCACGCTGAACTGGATGCTGCGGCTGCCCGCTGTCGCGACGTCGCCGAGCGCGACGCGGATAGCAGTGGTGGTCGCGCTGCCGGCGTCGTCGTTGCTCGCGTCGGACAGCACTGCATCGTCGAGCCGCAAGCTGCCGGGGACATAAGCGGTGCCCGTCGGGACTGGGTCGTCGATCACCACGCCCCGCGTCGCACCGGGGAAGCTCGCGACGAGCCGGTACGTCACGATCGCGCCGGGGATGGCGCGCGCGCTGCCATCCGGCGCGAGTACGCTTTGCGTTTTGGCGAGCGTGGGGACGCCAGTGGTCAAGGCAAGCTGCGTCGTCGCAGTCGCGGTCGCCCCGGTTGAACCGACGACGGCATCGCCGCCCCCGTCGCCGCCATTCGGGTAAGCCGTTCCCGCGGCACCGCTGCCGGTGCGCGCGGTGGCAACTGCCGTGATGGCGGTCGCCGCCGTGACCTGCGCGCCGTCGAGCAGCGCGAACACGCGGATCGTCTGACCGAGCGCGAGCGGCACCGCAGCGCCCGGTGCAAGCGTCTGGTCGGTCGCGGCGGAATAGACTCCGTCGCCGTCGCTATCGATTGCGAGACGGTCGAGCGAGAGCCCGGCCGTGCCGCTGCCGATGGTGACGAGATAGTCTTCCTGCCCATTGCCGGTATTGGTCAGGACGAAGCCTATCGCCACGGTCTCGCCGTTCCGCGCCGTTGCCGTCGCCCGGTCGGCCGCGATCGTCACGTCGAGGATTTCGGCGGTGGTCAACGTGACGGTGTTGGACGCGAGCGCCTCCACACCGCCATCGGTGGTGCGGGTCATCGTGGCGGTGTTGGCGATCGGCGTGCCCGCCGGTGTCGCGGCGATCGCAGGCGACGCAGCGAACAAGGCGACAGCCGCGGTGATGCAACGCGACCCCTTGCGCCCAATCCCACCGTTGCTGCCATTCCCTGCTTGCACGCTTGTTACCCACCGTTGCGATGAAGCCACTCAAGCCGGGTGGGGTTAACGGGATGCTACTTGTGGATGATGGCCATATCGATCTGCGACCAAAGTCTAAGGGGTTGGAGTGGTTTGGTATTCCTTTCGATCACGATGCCGTGTCCGGACAGGCCCAAGCTTTCGTCAGCCGGTAAGGGTTTAATAAACGCCGCGCGCGTGCGCTGCCCGGGCGAGCGCGTAGATCGCGACGCGTGCTTCGCGACGCGCGGCCTCGCACATCGTCCCATCGCCTTCCGATACCGCCAGCCAACTTTGACCGAGGCGCGCGAACCCCAGGGTTCCGGCAATCCCGGCGACCCGATGCGCAGCACTTCGATCCAGGGCAGTATCCATCACGGCGACCGCATCCACCAGTTGCATCTGGAAGCGCCCGGCGAGTGCGTCGATCTCGCTCGCCCCGAACACCTCGGCAAGGCGGGTGATGCCCGCCAGCAATCCGACCGGGCTCCACGCCACGATCGCCGCCGTGACAGCGGCCAAATCAGCAAGGTCCGGCAACACAGCATCGATCAAGCTGTCGTGATCGGTCGTCATGGGTGCGGATGCCAATACAGGAACAAGCCTTGCCGGCGGAGACAACCTGCGGACGGCCTCGATGACCGGGGACGGGCTGCCCTGCAACGTCAGATCGACGACCACGAGATCGGGCAGGTGCCGTGCGTGCGCAAGCGCCTCCCCTATAGTGTCGGCACAGTATACGATATGTCCGAGCGTGGACAGTTCCGCCATGATCGACGTCAGCCCCGACATCGGTTCGAAGACGCCCAGAATAGTGAAACCGCGTTCGGAAATTTGCGAGGCTCCCGCTCGAAACCGTTGATCTTGATACAGGACTTTCATACGCATGTAGCCCCAGACGGCACAAGCTGCGCAGAAACGAGACATCATCCGGGAGGCGCGCTACAGAATGACGGCAGGACATGTACTGATCGCGGATGATCATCCACTGACGCGCGAAGGGCTGATCCTGGCGGTCAAGCTCGCGATCCCCGGTGTTGTGATCGATACGGCGGGTTCGATCGATGAAGCCGATCGCGTGATTGCACTTCGCCGCAAAGGCTACCGTCTCGTTCTGCTGGACTTCGTACTCCCCGATTCTCGCGGATTTTCGGGCCTTTTGCGATTACAGCACGTGCTCGGCCAGACCCCGATCGCCTTCGTTTCGTCCATCCGCGATCCGTCAGTGATCGAGGCAGCACAGGTGCTCGGCGCGGTCGGGTTTCTATCGAAGAGCTGGCCGCTCGATCAGCTTACCGCCGGCCTTCGCGACATCATCGTCGGCAAATCGGTCTTCCCGTCGATCGACAAGAGCCATTGGCCCACCCATTCGGCGCGCGACTTGCTCGCGACGCTGTCGGGGGCGCAACTGAAGGTCATGCTCGCACTAGCGGACGGACGGTTGAACAAGCAGATCGCAGGCGACCTCGGTATTACCGAAGCGACCGTGAAGGCCCACATGTCCGCGATCTTCCGCAAGCTCGGCGTCACTAACCGTGCGCAGGCATTGCTGGCGATGCAGCCACTGCTTGGCACGGCGGCGGCAGCGGACAAACCATGACCGCGCGGTGGCCTTCGTTGCTACGACAGGAGCCGGCGGTTGAGCGTTATTGTGTGTTCGAGAAGCGACGCCTCAGTTGCCTTGAGGAAATTTCACCAAGCGAATTTTTCGTGTGATAACGCACTTTACGCGTTTCCCGCAGTCTGCGTTTAGTCGCGCGCCTCGCGTATTGCCTCCAACTCTGCCAGGCGCTTGGGATCGTCAGCCGCCAGTTGTTCTTCGAGGTAGTAGTGATAGGGAATATCCCGCACCAAATGTTCCGCTACGCCTGAAAATTCAGGAGCGATGATCGCGAACGCATCAATCACTTCGCGCAAGAATGCCTTATCCAACGCTTGAAGGTCCGCGCCCAGCATTTCCATCATTTGGACAGCCTCGTCAGGATCGAGCGTGTCGTCATCCGTGAGGTCAAGAAAAAGTGAGAAATGAGCGATGATGCGCGCGACCTGAATAGCAATCATGGTTCCACCATCCTCGCCCTGATATTGCCGACCTTTAGTTTCTTCAGTAGCCTCCTGGCTGCGACTAGCTGCTTCTTGTCGGGAACCTCCCACACAGCATTAAGATTATGCTGTGATAAAACCTCGGACTGCCGAAATGTTTGCGCTTTCGCCCGCGGCATCGAACAGACGGACCGTTTCCTGTCGATCAGGGTATCGCCTTGCACACCGTCGAATTTGACTGATCGCTTCGAGCCGTCCAGAAGGGTTCGTGTCAACGTTGGTACTAGGCCGGGCCGTGCGCCCGTGGCGGTGGCGTTATAGGCTTTCCAAGGCTTTTCAGACACAAAGGTCTCCTTTACCTAGCCGATCTGCGACGGTTCCTAGGACACGAGCGCTTGAAGCGCGCGCAATTGGCGCAAGGTGGGAAATTTGTTGCGTTGCCACAAGTACCGCAGTCAACCCGATATTGCCCCTGATCGATCCGGCAGCACGCCCCAAGATCTCGCGGCGACGCTTGCTTAATCGCATCAACCCACCGCGATATAGATCAGTGTTAGCGTGTTTCTCCGTTGCAAGAACCGAGTTGATCGTTCCGGCAATCCGGCAATGGTGACGGTCGGCCATATCCCGGTCCGCAGCCAACTCAAAAAGCTCGTCGTCACTCGACATCGAATATGTGAATCCTGCCGCCCCCGCTTTTTGTGCGGCGAGGACAACTGTATATAGTTTGCCAAAAATCCAATATCTTCAAATGTTTACGGTTTGGATACAGTTACCACTTCAAGTATTTAAAGCTTTTATAAATAATATTACCTTACAGCAACGGTTATATGGCGATAATACTATTCATGGATGAGCATTTATTATGCCTAATCAACCAGCGTGTCATTATACATCAGTCCAGTACCCCGTCCTCAGGTGGCCAGGGTGGATAGACGATCGGCTTTTCGCCAAAACGCCGTTGAACCGCACGCGCGCGACGCTCGACGACATCCTCGTCGGGATCAATCTCTTCAGGATAGATATACACAACCTCAAACCTGCCGTCGCGATACAGATACTCCAACTCCATCCAACGTTCATCGCCCTCCTGGGCTTCCCACAGTTCAAGCAGCGCAAAAGGCAGTCGCCTGTTTATTGGCCGACGATACAGGATTTGATTGCCCAGTTCCTTGAAGATTGATTCTCCGACCATGTTGTCATCGAGCTGAGCATAAAGCAGTGTGGGTTCTAATGGATATGCGCGGTCTGCCGCCAACAATTGTCCAATCTCGTCGAGCAGAGCATTGACCTCATCATTTGCCACGATTTCTCTCCGATTGTCTGTTGGGGAATTTCGCACTCTTCTCTTTACCGTCGACTCTCCACCACACATCGATCACCGATGGGCGCACTGATCCGCCATCGAATTGCGGAACGATTCTGACCGTCACGGTTCGCCCGGTGCGCTTGTCTCTCGCCCATTCATCCTCGAGCACACGATAACCGCCGCGATTGAAATTGGCATTCTGCGCGAAGTGATTGAACGCCTCGGTTGGCCCATTGAATCGCGCAGCGACATAATGGCCACCATCATCCGTAGGCTTCCGTTCGACACCGCCCGCCTGCGCCTGCGCCGTGCGGGACCGCACCTGCTTGCCGGCCAGTACAAGTGCACCGGAAACGTTGCGCGTTCGCCCTTTGTCATCGATCTGATATTCGTAACCGTTGCGAACTTCGCTATGCATTTGCGGCGCGCTATTGGAAAAGCCGGACCGTTCTTCAAGGCGTGTCTTTGATTCTGCTGTTTGCTGCTTGCCGGCTGCTATGGTGCTGTCTGACACCTGCAGCTGTTTTTCAGGATCATTAATCCAGGGTTCGCGCGATGAAGCCCCGCCACCGCCGAAGCGACCGCCACCACCACCTGTGAATCCCGCACCAGTCGAGCCATTCTTGAGGTTGGGGTTTGGCTTGGCAGTTCTCGGCGATGTCGCCGCTGGACGTGAAATCTTGCTTTGGGAATTGGGCCCCGGAACTGCGCGTGGCTTATGGCGATCTTCCGGAGTTCGAGATTGCGGTGCCCCTGCCGATCGTGCCGCAAGACTGCCGCCGCTGCCGGACCTTCCGCCGCTAGAAGCCCCATTCCCATCGCTCCGCCCGTAAGCGCGCCCCGAACCCGCGAACGTAAAACGACCATCTGCCGGATCATGCCAAGGGTTGAATTTGACTTCCACGCCGCCGGAAGGGGTGACGGTCGGCCATCTCCCGGTCCGTAACCAAACCGAAAAAGCGCGTCGTCGCTCGGTATCTGATATCTGAATCATGCCGCCCCCGCTGTCTCTGCGGCGAGAACATCTGAGCAACATTTTCCAACAAGTCAAGACAGCAAAATGCCAGCATACATTGCGTGCTGAAGCTAGTGCCGTAGTCTAAAGACTGGCGTCCCATATTGGACAAATACAGGCACTTGGATCATTGGAATATTACTATATTACGCCGGACGATCAAAGAGCGTCTTTGTTGACAGGATAACACGGCGCGATTGATCGCAACTCCAGCTTTACGCTTCGTTTTGGAGTTTACGCCTTTGCATCCCGTATGGCCTCTAACTCGGCCAGCCTTGCCGGGTCATCAGAGGCAAGAGCTTCTTCAAGATAGAAGCCGTACGGCAAGTCCCGTACCAATTCCTGCGCTTTACCGCTGTATTCCACGGCAATTATCGGAAACGCGTCGACGAGTTTCCTCAGGAAGGGTTTGTCCATCGCTTCCAGCTGGCTACCAAGAACCTCCATCACCCCGCAGGCCTCGTCGGGATCAACGAGATCGTCGTCCGACAACTCACAAAAGATGACAAAATTAGCAATGATCCGCGCGACCTGAGCAGCTATCATAATTTTATTACCCTGACACCAATGTTCGTAACGTTCCTTTTCTTTAGAAGCTGGAGAGCTTTGACCCTTTGGACGGGTGTGGGAACTTCCCAAAATCCAATCATATTGTGTTGCGCCAAAACATCCGCTTGGCGCGACACCTGCGCTCGGGCACGTGGCATATTCCTGATACTTGACTTTCGATCGATAACATAATACTCAAATACTCCATCAAACTTAACTAATCTGATCGAGCCATCCGCCATCGTTCGGGCAAATGCCGGCGCATAGCCTACCTGCGCACCAGTTGCTGCGTCGTTGTATGCCTTCCAGGGCGCCACGCTATTAGAGTGTTCTTTAGCCCAATGTACTTTCAGTGGTTTATAAACAGTCTCCGACGCTATCGCACCTGCTGAGCGCAACGCGGAGACTTTGGATATCACCGCTCCGGGGACTGCTGCCACCACAACATTGCCAGCGACGAGACCCGTTGACCTCCCCCAATCGCGCACCGAGGCATTCGTAAGCGCAGTCGCTGCACGCGCGATGTGGACGGTCGTTGGCGTAGCATCGGCCACGAGCGCCGCGTCGATCGTACGCGCAACTGCGATCCCGACATTCTGGACAGTTGTGATAGGATTGGTCGTGAGTATGGAGTACACACCTGTTACTGTACCCGCGCCGACGCGGTACAGACCCTCGCCGACGCCTTCGGCGAATTCTGCAACCGGATTTGGCGGATCGATCCGTCGCGATGCCGCGGCTATCGACTCAGGCTCAGCCGTTGAGCGACTTTGCGGAGTTTCGCTAACTCGTGTCGGTTTTTCGGAAGATGGAGTTTCCCTGCGCGGCATCTTCGCGCCGCGCGATTCCGCACCAGACTGCCCGCGATGACCCGTGTTTGGTGAACGGTCGCTGGTGCGGCGCTTTGGTTTCTGCGCGGCACCGCCATGGTAATGCCCTGAACCAACAAAGGTGAACCGACCGTCGGTGGGATCATGCCAATGATTGAATTTGAACTCGACGACGTCCGGGTTCGAGATGCGTGGCAGTCTGCCTGTTCGCAACACCGAGAAAACGCTGTCTGTCGCTCGTGATTTGCAGACTGTATCATGCCGCCTCGCCCCATCGATACGACGAGAACATTTGAGCAACATTTTCCAACATGTCAAGATTAACGCCATGGCACCCCTATCGGATACCATAGATCGTCCTGTACGAGATGGAGTAGTCTAAAGACTGGTGCCCGGAAGAGGACTCGAACCTCCACGACCTTGCGATCGCCAGCACCTGAAGCTGGTGCGTCTACCAATTCCGCCATCCGGGCACTGGGTAGGTGGCGGGCCTTAGGGGAGCGTCGTTGGTCTTGTCAACACGCACGATGCTAGGCAGAGGACAGATCGACATTCGAGAAGGCGCTTTCGATGAACAACAAGCTGGTGACTTTGATCGGCGGCGGGGGTTTCCTCGGCCGCTATGTGGCGCAGGCGCTGCTGGAACGTGGTGCGCGCGTGCGGATTGCGCAGCGCGATCCGCGGCAGGCGTTTTTCCTCAAGACGCAGGGTGGGCTTGGCCAGACGCAATTCGTCGCAGTCGACATCACCAAGCCCGAATCGATCGCCCGCGCGGTTGCCGACGCGGATGCGGTGGTGAACCTCGTCGGGATCCTTGCCGGCGATTTTCAGAAAATTCAGGTCGATGGCGCGCGAATCGTCGCTGAGGCTGCGGCGCATGCCGGGGTGGCGACGCTCGTCCACATGTCCGCGATCGGCGCGGATAGCGCGTCTGATTCGGCTTATGGCCGCTCGAAGGGCGAAGGCGAGGCCACGGTCCGCGCAGCTTTCCCGGCTGCGACGATCCTGCGTCCCTCGATCGTGTTCGGGCGGGAGGACCAGTTCCTTAACCGCTTCGCCGCGATGATCGGCAGCGCACCGATCGTTCCGGTGCTGCGGACCGGCACCAAGTTCCAGCCGGTTTATGTCGGCGATGTCGCACAGGCCGTCGTGCAGGCGATCGACGAGCCCACGATCGCCGCGGGCAAAACGTTCGAACTCGGCGGACCCGACACGATCACGATGGGCGCGCTGGTGCGCTGGATTGCCAAGACGACCGGGCACAACCGTCGGATCGTCGATGTGCCGGATGTGATCGGCGCGGCGATCGCGGGGCTCGGGTTCCTGCCCGGCGCACCGATCACCAAGGACCAGTGGCGGATGCTGGCGCATGACAATGTCGTGGCCCACGGCGCGAATGGTCTTGAGGCGCTCAGCATCACGCCCACGCCGCTCGACGCGGTCGCACCGAACTGGCTCGTGCGGTATCGCAAGGGCGGTCGCTTCTCGACGCCCGCCGCGGCCTGAAGCACGCGCGGCGATCAGCGGAGGTCATCGCACTCAGGGGAACTGACCCGGGGAGCGGCAGAAGGGAACTTACGTGAACGAGATCATCAGCATCATCCTGCTCGGCATCGTCGAGGGGGTCACCGAGTTCTTGCCCGTCTCCTCGACCGGCCATCTCATTTTGGCGACCAAGCTGCTCGGTTATGACGCCGCGCGCTGGGGTGCGTTCAACGTCATCATCCAGCTGGGTGCCATCCTCGCGATCGTTGCGCTTTACTGGCGGACGTTCTGGGCGGTCGGCATGGGTGTCATCAAGCGCGAACCCAAGTCGCTGCTGTTCGTCCGCAACCTGCTGGTCGCCTTCATTCCCGCAGCCGTGATTGGCTTGACGATCCACAAGCAGATCGAGGCGTTGCTTGGCAATGCCGAGGTGGTGGCGATCGCGCTGATCGTCGGTGGGCTTGCGATCATCGCGGTCGAGCGTCTTGCGCCCAAAAGCGACATCGTCGGGGTCGCCGACATTCCACTGCCAAAGGTGATCGGGATCGGCTTCCTGCAGTGCCTGGCGATGGTCCCCGGCGTCAGTCGCTCGGGTGCCACGATCCTCGGCGCGCTCGCGCTCGGGGTCGAGCGGCGGACCGCGGCGGAATTTAGCTTCTTCCTCGCGATTCCGACGATGCTGGGGGCAACCGCGCTCGAGCTGGTCAAGAACCGCCATGAGATGATGAGCGGCGAGGGCGTCGGGCTTGGCGCGATCGCATTGGGGTTCGCAGTGTCGTTTGTCGTCGCCTTGCTCGTGGTGAAGTGGTTCATCGGCGTGGTGACGCGCTATGGATTCGTTCCCTTTGCGGTGTACCGTATCATCGCTGGCGCGATTGCCCTGGCTTGGCTCTCGACGCTATAGGTCCACATCGGTACCTTTAAGCGTCTAGTCCGTGCTTTCCAACCGACCCCGAACACCCACTACCGTTTTATAGGTCAATGTCGCTGCCATATATGCCACTTTTGCGGTGACAGCGACATAATAGTACGATATGCGCCGCCTTCTCGAAAGGATGGGTGCATGGCCGACTCTTTGCTGCTCAAGTTTGTAGATCGCGATCAGGCCTATCCGGCCAAGCGCGACCCTGAACTGCGTGCTGAGGATTTTCAGGAGATCGCGGATCGCTATGCGGTCCCCGATGCCGAGCAACAGGCCGGGCGCTGCTCGCAATGCGGCGTGCCCTATTGCTCGGTGCATTGCCCGCTTCACAATCACATCCCCGACTGGCTCCGCCTGACCGCCGAGGGGCGGCTGCGTGAAGCCTATGAGCTGAGCAACGCCACCTCGACCATGCCCGAGATCTGCGGCCGGATCTGCCCGCAGGACCGGCTGTGCGAAGGCAATTGCGTGATCGAATTCTCCGGCCACGGCGCGGTGACGATCGGCGCGGTCGAGAAGTTCATCACCGACACCGCCTGGGAAGAAGGCTGGGTCGAGCCGTTGGTGGTCGGCCCCGCACGCGGGCAGTCGGTCGGCGTGATCGGTGCTGGCCCCGCTGGCCTGTCCGCGGCGGAATATCTCCGCGGCAACGGCTATGAGGTCCACGTCTACGATCGCTACGACCGTGCGGGCGGATTGCTGACCTACGGCATCCCCGGCTTCAAGCTCGAGAAGCCCGTCGTCACGCGCCGCGTCGAGCGGCTCAAGGCGGGCGGGATCGTGTTCCACGAGAGCTTCGAGGTCGGTCGCGATGCGACGCTCGACGAGCTCCGCCAGCGTCATGACGCGCTGCTGATCGCGACCGGCGTCTACAAGGCGCGCGCGATCAAGGCCCCCGGCGTCGAGCGTGTCGGCGTGGTCGATGCGCTCGACTTCCTCACCGCCTCCAATCGCAAGAATTTCGGCGATGCCGTCCCCGCGTATGACGACGGCAGCCTCAACGCGGCGGGCAAGCATGTCGTCGTGATCGGCGGCGGCGATACCGCGATGGACTGCGTGCGCACCGCGATCCGTCAGGACGCCGCGTCGGTGAAGTGCCTCTACCGCCGCGACCGCGCCAACATGCCGGGCTCGCAACGCGAAGTGAGCAACGCCGAGGAAGAAGGCGTCGAGTTCGTCTGGCTCTCCGCGCCCGAAAGCTTCGTCGGCGAAGACCGCGTGTCTGGCGTCAAGGCGAGCGCGATGCGGCTCGGCGCGCCCGATGCGAGCGGTCGGCGCGCACCCGAGATCGATCCCGAGGGCGGGTTCGATCTGCAGGCCGATCTCGTCATCAAGGCGCTCGGCTTCGACGCCGAGGATCTGCCGCGGCTGTTCGATGCGCCCGAGCTTGGCGTGACGCGCTGGGGCACGGTGCTGGTCGACAACAAAACGCTGATGACCTCGCTCGACGGCGTGTTCGCGGCGGGCGACATCGTGCGCGGCGCGTCGCTGGTGGTGTGGGCGATCCGCGACGGAGGCGACGTTGCGGCGACCATGCATAACTTTCTGAAGGCGAAGGCGCGCACCGCGAAGGTTGCGGCGTGAGATACGTCTGTGTCGTCGCGGGCGCGCTGGCCCTGGTCGGGCCATCGGCCTTCGCACAGGGCGTGCCGACATCCGTTGCTCAAACTGCCGCACAACCCGGCGCGCCGACGGATCCCGCCCGGCTGGCAGTAGCGCGCCGCGTCGCTGCACGGCTCCTGCCCCCCGGCGTCTACAAGCAACTCATGTCAGGCTCGATGGACGCGATCATGGGAAGCGTGGGCGGTGCCATGAAAGCCATGCCGCTCGGCCAGATCGCGCAAATGGGCGGGATGAAGGTCGAGGATGCGCAGAAACTCGACAAGATCGATCTCACGCAGATCATGGCAATCTACGACCCGCGGTGGGAAGAGCGTCAGCAACTCATGATGCACGCGATGCTCGGGGCGATGGGCGACTTCTTCACGACGATGGAGCCCGAGCTTCGCGACGGGATGGCGCATGCCTATGCCAATCGTTTCTCGCTCGCCGAGTTGACCGATCTGGATCGTTATTTCGGAACGCCCACCGGGGCGAAATATGCGGCGACCGTCACAACGATCATGACCGATCCTGCGGTCATGAATACGATGAGGGACATGATGCCCAGGATGATGCAGCAAATGCCGCATTTCATGGAGGCGGCCACGAAAGCGACCGCCGCGCTGCCACCGCCGCGACGGATGGAAGACCTGACCCCGGCTGAGAAAGCGCGCCTTGCGAAGGCGATGGGTACCGAAGAGAACAAGCTGCAAGACCCCAAGGGCACATCATGACCAACATGGACTCCGAACGCCTCCGCCTCGCCGAACACGGCATGTATCGCCCCGAATTCGAGGGCGACGCGTGCGGCGTCGGTCTCGTCGCCGCGGCCGATGGCACGCCGTCGCGCCGCGTCGTGCAATCCGCGATCGATGCGCTGAAGGCGGTGTGGCACCGCGGCGCGGTCGATGCCGATGGCAAGACCGGCGATGGCGCGGGCCTGCACATCGATCTCCCGCTCAAGTTCTTCGACGATGCGGTCGCCGCCTCGGGCCATCGCCAGATGCCCAATCGCCTCGCCGTCGGCATGATCTTCCTGCCGCGCACCGATCTCGGCGCGCAGGAGGCGTGCCGCACGATCGTCGAAAGCGCGATCATCGAGGAAGGCTATACCATCTACGGCTGGCGCCAGGTGCCGGTCGACGTGTCGGTGATCGGCCAGAAGGCGCAGGCGACTCGCCCCGAGATCGAGCAGATCATGATCGCGGGCCCCCTGCCCGACCAACAGACCGCCGCCGAGTTCGAGAAGAACCTCTACCTCGTCCGCCGCCGGATCGAGAAGCGCGTGATCGCGGCGCAGATCCAGGGCTTCTACGTCTGCTCGCTGTCGTGCCGGTCGATCATCTACAAGGGTCTGTTCCTCGCGGAATCGCTGTCGGTATTCTACCCCGATCTGCGCGACCCGCGGTTCGAGAGCCGCGTCGCAATCTTCCATCAGCGCTATTCGACCAACACCTTCCCGCAATGGTGGCTGGCGCAGCCGTTCCGCTGCCTCGCGCACAATGGCGAGATCAACACGATCCGTGGCAACAAGAACTGGATGCTCAGCCACGAGATCAAGATGGCGAGCCTGTCGTTCGGCGATCAGTCGGAGGACATCAAGCCGGTGATCCCGGCGGGCGCATCCGACACCGCAGCACTCGACGCGGTGTTCGAGGCGATCTGCCGCTCGGGCCGCGATGCCCCCACCGCCAAGCTGATGCTGGTGCCCGAGGCGATGGCGGATTCGATCGACATGCCCGCCGATCATCTGTCGATGTACCAGTATCTCGCGTCGGTGATGGAGCCGTGGGACGGCCCCGCCGCGCTCGCGATGACCGATGGCCGCTGGGCGGTCGCGGGGATGGACCGCAATGCGCTCCGGCCGCTGCGCTATGTCCGCACGGTCGACGGGATCGTCATCGTCGGGTCTGAAAGCGGGATGGTCGTGGTGCCTGAATCGACGATCATCGAGAAGGGCCGGCTCGGGCCGGGCCAGATGCTCGCGATCGATCTCGACGAGGGCGTGCTGTACCATGACCGCGCGATCAAGGACCAGATCGCGGGCGAGGCGGATTACGCCGCGATGATCGGCGCGTTCAAGCGGATCGAGGCGCTGCCGCAGCCTGCCGAGGACGCGATCATGCGCTTCGATCGCGCCGACCTCACGCGCCGTCAGGTCGCGGCGGGGCAGACGCTCGAGGACATGGAGTTGATCCTGTCGCCGATGGTCGAGGGTGCGAAGGAAGCGATCGGCTCGATGGGCGACGATACGCCGCTCGCGGTCATCTCGGACAAGCCGCGACTGATCAGCCAGTTCTTCCGGCAGAATTTCAGCCAGGTCACCAACCCGCCGATCGACCCGTTGCGCGAACGCCATGTGATGTCGCTCAAGACGCGCTTCGGCAATCTCGCCAACATCCTCGATACCGAGGATCGGCGCGACGGCGTGCTGGTGCTCCAGTCGCCGGTGCTGGACGGCACCGCTTGGGCGCAGCTCAAGGCGCATTTCGGTGCCCAGGCGGCGGAGATCGACTGCACCTTCGAGGCAGGCGGCGGGCCGGAGACGCTTCGTGCCGCGATCGCCCGCATCCGTGCCGAAGCGGTGACGGCGGTGCGCCAGGGCAAGAGCGAACTGTTCCTGACCGACATGGCGATCGGCGTCGACCGGATCGGCATCGCGGGCGTGCTCGCGGCGGCGGCGGTGCATACGCACCTCGTCCGCATGGGGCTGCGCTCCTATGCCAGCATCAACATCCAGACCGCCGAATGCCTCGACACGCATTATTATGCGGTGCTGATCGGCGTCGGCGCGACCACCGTCCACGCCTATCTGGCCGAAGCGTCGATCGCGGATCGCCAGGCGCGCGGGCTGTTCGGCGAGCTGACCCTTGCCGAATGTCTCACACGGCACCGTACCGCGGTCGACGAAGGTTTGCTCAAGATCATGTCGAAGATGGGGATCGCGGTGATCTCCAGCTATCGCGGCGGCTATAACTTCGAGGCGGTCGGCCTCAGCCGTGCGCTCGTCAACGATCTGTTCCCGGGGATGCCCGCGAAGATCTCGGGCGAAGGCTATGCCTCGCTCCATCTCAACGCGCAGCTTCGCCACGACAAGGCGTTCGACGAGGGCGTCGCCACGCTCCCGATCGGCGGCTTCTATCGCCAGCGCCACACCGGGGAGACGCACGCTTACTCGGCGCAGCTGATGCATCTGCTGCAGAATTCGGTCGCGAACGACAGCTATTCGACCTACCTGCAATTCGCGCGCGGGGTGGAGGCGCTGCCCCCGGTCTATCTGCGTGATTTGCTTCAGTTCAAATATCCTGACGAGGGCATCCCGGTCGACCAGGTCGAGGCGATCACCGAGATTCGCAAGCGCTTCGTGACGCCGGGCATGTCGCTCGGCGCGCTCAGCCCCGAGGCGCATGAGACGCTCGCGATCGCGATGAACCGGATCGGCGCGAAGGCGGTGTCGGGCGAAGGCGGCGAAGATCGCACACGCTATCAACCCTACGCCAATGGCGACAATGCCAACTCAGGCGTGAAGCAGATCGCCAGCGGACGATTTGGCGTTACAGCAGAGTACCTTAACGCCTGCGAGGAGATCGAGATCAAGGTCGCGCAGGGGGCCAAGCCCGGCGAGGGCGGGCAGCTCCCCGGCTTCAAGGTGACCGAGTTCATCGCCAAGCTGCGCCATGCGACGCCGGGCGTGACGCTCATCTCGCCGCCGCCGCATCACGATATCTATTCGATCGAGGATCTTGCGCAGCTCATCTACGACTGCAAGCAGATCAACCCGACTGCGCGCGTGTGTGTCAAGCTCGTCTCGTCCGCCGGGATCGGCACGGTCGCGGCGGGCGTGGCCAAGGCGCATGCCGACGTCATCCTGATCGCAGGGCATGTCGGCGGCACCGGGGCCTCCCCGCAGACCAGCATCAAATATGCCGGCACGCCGTGGGAAATGGGGCTGTCCGAGGTCAACCAGACGCTGACGCTCAACGGCCTGCGCGGGCGGATCAAGCTGCGCACCGATGGCGGCCTCAAGACCGGGCGCGATATCGTCATCGCGGCGATCCTCGGCGCCGAGGAATTCGGGATCGGCACGCTGTCGCTCGTCGCAATGGGGTGCATCATGGTGCGGCAGTGCCATTCGAACACTTGCCCGGTCGGCGTCTGCACGCAGGACCAGAAGCTGCGCGACAAGTTCACCGGTACGCCGGAAAAGGTCATCAATCTCATGACCTTCATCGCCGAGGAAGTCCGCGACATCCTGGCACGGCTGGGGTTCCGCAGCCTCGACGAAGTGATCGGCCGGACCGAGCTTCTCCGCCAGGTCAGCCGTGGTGCGGAGCATCTCGACGATCTCGATCTCAACCCGATCCTCGCCAAGGTCGATGCGCCCGACGACCAGCGCCGCTTCAGCCTGACCGGTCGGCGCAACGAAGTCCCCGACAGCCTGGACGCGCAGATCATCAAGGATGCGGGCGCGGTGTTCAGCCGGCGCGAGAAGATGCAGTTGACCTATTCGGTCCGCAACACGCACCGCGCAGTCGGCACACGGTTGTCGAGCGAGATCACGCGGACCTTCGGCATGTCGGCGCTGGCGGACGGGCACGTCCATGTCCGGTTGCGCGGGTCTGCGGGGCAGAGCCTCGGTGCGTTCCTGTGCAAGGGGATCACACTCGAAGTATTTGGCGACGCAAACGATTATGTCGGCAAGGGTCTGTCGGGGGGCATCATCGCGGTGCGCCCGGTGGTGAGTTCGCCGCTCGCGTCGCAGGATAATACGATCGTCGGCAACACCGTGCTCTACGGCGCAACCTCGGGCAGCCTCTATGCGGCTGGCCAGGCGGGCGAACGCTTCGCCGTCCGCAACTCGGGCGCGAACGTCGTGGTCGAGGGCTGTGGGGCGAACGGGTGCGAGTATATGACCGGCGGGACCGCGGTGGTGCTCGGCCCGGTCGGCGCGAACTTCGGCGCTGGGATGACCGGCGGGATGGCGTTCATCTACGACGCCGACGGCAGCTTCGCGCGGCGTGCCAACCCGGACAGCATCACGTGGAACCGGCTGTCGTCGCTGCATTGGGAAGCGGTGTTGCTTGGCATGATCCGCGCGCATCATGCTGCAACCGATAGCAAATGGTCGGGTGCGCTGCTCGATGACTGGGGCCGCGTGGTGGATCGGTTCTGGCAGGTGGTGCCGAAGGAAATGCTGACTCGGCTTTCGCATCCACTCGACGATCGGGTGGAGCAGGTGGCGGCGGAGTAAGGCGGCTTCTTGCGTTGGTTCTGTCGTCCTCCCGCGAAAGCCGGAATCCAAGGTTTTGCAAAACAACGTCTGCTGACGTTTGCGACCCTGGACTCCCGCCTTCGCGGGAGCACGAGCCGGCCAACCAATCGACGCGCGCCCTAAAAGCTGCTATAAGCGCCGCCTGACCACACACCAAAAGGTACGCTATGCGCCTGTATCTCCTGGGTTTGTTCGCCCTCACCGCCGCCACCCCGGCGTTCGCGCGGGAGCCTGCTCCCCGCCCCGCGCCGCAGATCGATGCGGCACAGGTCGGCGCGCTGCTGTCGAATCCGCTGATCCAGGAAGGGCTTGCCGCGGTCGTCGACCAATATGCCGCGGCCTTGCTCCAGACTCGCGTGGGGCCGGTTGCGAAACTGGCAGGTCCGGACACAGGCATCCGTCAGGAGGACACGCTGGGTGACGTGATCGGGCGGCAGGACCCGCAGTATGCGGACCATATCCATAAGGGTGCAAAGGGCGCGATAGCCGCGACCGGGCAGGCCGCGAAGGATATTGCCAGCATGTCCGCCGAGCTCCAGCGCACCGCAGAACGGCTTCGTACTGTGCTGGGAAGCACCAATCTGGGTCTAGATTCGGCACGTAATTAGCGCGCGCGCGACGGGTTTTACGCCATTCGCGCCAAGTTTCGCGCTGCTTTTGCACCACGCTTTCCCGGCGAAGGCCGGGACCCAGTGGCGATGGCCGGAGTAACGTAGCGCAGCCGATTTTCTCCTCCGTTGCGCTCCTGAGCCCCGGCCTTTGCCGGGGAAGGTTGGAGGAGTGTTCAGGAGGCGGTCCAGCGCCGCATCATCCCGCTTCGTCGGTCGCCCGACCGATAATTCCTGCGCGCCATCTTCCCCCTGCGCCGCACACCTCCTACCACCACGGGCATGTGGCAACTTTACCAATTCCCGCTCTGCCCGTTCTCCCGCAAGGTCCGGCTCCTGCTCGGCGAAAAGGGCATCGGCTATGAACTCGTCCGCGAAAGCCCGTGGGATCGGCGGGACGAATTCCTCGACATGAACCCGGCGGGGCAAGTTCCTGTGCTGGCGGACCAGACGCGCGGGATCCTGCTGATGGATTCCATGGCGATCTGCGAATATCTCGAGGAAACGGTCGAGAAGGCCGCGATGATCAACGGAACCGCGACCAGCCGCGCGGAAATTCGCCGCCTCGTCGCGTGGTTCGACACGCAGTTCTTCGCCGATATCGTCGCGCCGCTGCTGCACGAGCGGATGGAAAAGCGCCTCGTGACGAAGGAGCCGCCCGATTCGAAGCGGCTTCGCGACGCGATGAAGGCGGCGGTCCGCCATCTCGATTACACCGATTATCTGCTCGACCATCACAACTGGATGGCGGGCGCGACGATGAGCCTTGCCGATCTTGCCGCCGCGGCGCAGATTTCGGTCGCGGACTATCTCGGCGGGATCGACTGGAAGAATCACGAACAGACCGCGAAATGGTATCGCGGGTTCAAGAGCCGCCCGAGCTTCCGCCCGTTGCTGTCCGAACGGATGGAGGGAATCATGGCGCCGAAACATTATGACGATGTCGACTTCTGAGCCTTCTCCCCGGATCGACTTCGGGGATTTCCTGAAGGTCGACATTCGCGTCGGCACGATCGTCGAGGCGCTCCCCTTCCCGCAAGCGCGCAAGCCCGCCTACCGGCTGGTGATCGACTTCGGGCCCGAGATCGGCACCCGCCGCTCCTCGGCGCAGATCACGGTGCATTATACGCTGGACGAGCTGGTCGGGCGGCAGGTCGCGGCGGTCGTCAATTTCCCGCCGCGCCAGATCGGGCCGGTGATGTCCGAAGTGCTGACGCTCGGCTTCCCGGACGAAGCGGGCGAAGTCGTGTTGATCGCGCCGGACCAGCCCGTCCCGAACGGCAGTCGTCTATTCTGACAGCCTGCGTTCCGCACGCTGCGTCTGCCACACGATCAACCCGAGCAGCGGCAGCGCGATGTCGAGATAGAACGCGAAGCCGAACCACGCATTCCAGCCCCAGAACAGATTGGGGAGCGTCTCGAGCTTGCCGGTCAGGAACAGGTCGAGGAAGTTCCGCGTCCACACCGGCACCGCCATCGTCTCCGCCGCGAAGATGTCGGTGCTGGCGATGATCAGGTTGATGACGATCGACACCGCCAGCAGTGCAGCCGCCGCATACCGCGCCCGATCGCTGGAAAGCGATGCCCAGAACGGTGCGAGCCCGAGGCCAAGGAACGCGATCGCCGGAACCGAATGCCGAGGCCCCACCGAGGCCCCACCGTCCCAGTAGAAATAGGACGCATTGACCGACACGACGATCGCGACCACCGCCACCGCGAGCCAGCCGAGATCGCGCGTAGCGGGACGGCGGATCATGCGGGCCAACCCGACGCCGCCGACGATTAGCACGGGCGACACCCACAACAGTCCGCGTCGCAACCCGAACACGATCCCCCACATCGCTACCGGCTTGGGATAGGTCAGTCCGAACAGCCCCTGGTTCATCCCGTCGAAACCGACGACACCCTGATATCCCAGCATGAACGGCGTGCCGAAGGCGATCATGTTATACGCCACTACCGGCACGATCGCCGCCCCCGCACAGATCACCGTAATGCCATAGATCCGGCCACGAACCCGCGCCACGGCACTGCGCGTGCGCCACAGCGCCCAAACGCCGATCGCGATGCCGCTGAGCGCCGCCTGAAACTCGACCGCCACCGCCCAGCCGAGCGCAAGCCCCGCCAGTACCGGATAGCGCCAACGCGTGAACGCGCGTGGCCCCGACGTCCCGCGCCAGATCGCCCAGGTCGCAATCACCAGCAGCGCCGCCACCGGCGCATGACCGAACAGGCTGGTCGACCAGCCCCACACGATCGACCCCAGTGCATATCCCAGCGCGGCGAACAGCCCCGCCGCGGGACTGCCGGTAATCCCCGTCCCGAGATCGAGCAACAGCACGGCCGCACATGCAGTGAGCAGCGCGACGCTGGACGCAACGACTGCGGCAAGGCGGATACCAAGGAACTTCATCAGTCGTGGATTGGCGATGTCGATGACCTGATCGCTAGCCTTCGCACCGGACAAGCGGTCGGCTGCCCAGACGGCGGGGACCGCCATCAGCGTCATGCCGGGGGCCTTGTCCATATAGTAATGGCGTGCGCTACCCTCGCCGAACTGCGCCTTGTCGATCGTCAGCGACTGGTAGCGATCGATCCGCGCGTCGCCCTGCTCGACCAGCGCAAGCGCCGCGAACAACCGCGTCGCGTTATTGGGGTTGAACGCATAGGAGCCGAACCAGACGCACGACAGCCAGACCAGCGCGAACAGCATGGCAGCGACCGCAGGCGGGCCGAGGACCGCATCTGGCCGCGACATTCGGTTGTCTGCGGTCATCCTAAAACGCGGGTCAGCACCGATCCGCTTTCGCTACGCTATTCGAGCGCCCGGTCGACCGCGCGCTGGTCCTTCTTGGCGGCCTGCCGCTCGCGCTTATACTGTTGCCCGCGCTGCGCCAGGCACCCCATCGAGCCACCCGCACCGACCGTCGAGCAACTGCCAATACCCTCGACTCCGACCTTGTCGTTCGCTTCTGCCTTGGCCGCCCAGCTCTGATTCTCGGGCGTCACTTCCAGTTCGCGCAATTCCTTGGGGATGCGGAACTGCTCGCCCGGGGCACGCCGCACGCACACGACGATCTCGTTGCCGTTGGTGTCGGTCGGGCATTTCTGGTTGCCGTAGATCGTCATCGTCGGGGTCGGCACGTTCTGCGCGGCAAGCGGTGCCGACACGAACAAGCCGGAAGCTGCCGCCGCCAGTGCAGCGGCAGTGATCGTCAGCCGGGGGAACAAGGAACGGGTCATCAAGTCTCTCCGTCAAATACGCTTGGCTGTCGCGATCGCGACCTTGCAGCCGAGCCGGATCAGCCCGCTCAACACCGGATAGCCGACTGCGCTTTCGGCACCCGCGGCCAGCGCGGTTTCGCGGTGCTCGACCTCTTCGGCCTGGAAGTCGCGAATCGCGTCGGTCAGCTCTGGATCGCTGTCGCCCAAGGCGACGAGCTGATCCTCATAATGCTTGTCGATCTCGGTTTCGACCGCAGCGGTACACGCCATCGCAGCTTCGGGGCTGATCGCCGCGGTCACCGCACCCAGCGCGAAGCCCGCGACGTTCCAGATCGGCTCGAGCAAAGTCGGGCGAACCCCGCGCCGCGCCATCATCGCATCGAAGAACGCGCGGTGGCGCTCCTCCTGATTGGCCATGCCCGCAATCGCACGCGCCGCCGGGCTGCGATCGCCGAGCACCGCCAATTGCCCTGCGTAGATCCGCGTCGCGCCGAATTCCCCGGCCTGATCGACCCGGATCATCGATCGGCTCGCGCGGCGCGCATCGCCCGGTTTCCAGCTCATGCTCATTTCCTCCGCAATGCCCAGAAGATGGCGATTGCCCCGGCGATCGAAAAGACCGCGTTGAACCCGGCGAGCGAAATGCCGCCCAACGTCCATTGCGCGACGTCACACCGCACGATCGGCGCCTTCATGATCGATTCAAGCGTGACGGGGCCGGTCATCGTCGAGGTGCATTCGGTGAAACCCTGCCACCAGTGATATTCGACGCCGGCATGAAACACGCCGATCGCGCCGCTGACCAGCACCGCGACCGCGGCGAGCGCGACGAGCAGGCGCTGCGTCCCCCGCCCCGGCACGACGAACGCGAGCACCGCGAGGACGAGCGCGACGATATGCGGATAGCGCTGGAACCAGCACAATTCGCACGGATACAGCCCGCCGATATATTGCGACGCGAGCGCGCCGCCGAGCAGTGCCCCGGGCACGATCAGCGCCAGCAGGCGCGCGAGCGGAAAGCGATCGGTTGTCATGTTATTTGGAGGCCGTCGCCGACCGCGGCGCCACGGTGCCGAGACGACCGATCGTCTGGAGCGCGTAGCTCATCTGGAAATCCTCGATGCCCTTGGCCTTCAGCTGTTCGGGCGTTGCCGCGAAGCGTGGGTCGGTCTTGGTGTCTTCCTCGATCGCGGCATTGTCCGCCTTGACCTCATTGATCAGATGGCGGCGCAAATCGTCCTCGCGGAATACGGGGCGCGACTTGTAGTCGGGATCGGAAATCTGTGGCACCGCGATGTCGGGTTCGATCCCGCCTTCCTGCACAGATCGACCCGACGGCGTATAATAACGCGAGGTCGTCAGCCGCAGCGCGGCGTTCGCGCCGAGGTCGATCACGGTCTGCACCGAGCCCTTGCCGAACGAGCGTTCGCCCATGACGAGCGCGCGGTGATGATCCTGCAACGCACCCGCGACGATTTCCGATGCCGAGGCCGTGCCCGCGTTGGTCAGCACGACGATCGGTACCCCGTGCGTAAGGTCGCCCTTCACATAGCTTTCGGCATAGAAGGGTTCGATATCCGCCTTGTCGCGGCCGCGCTGCGACACAATCTCGCCGCTGCTCAGGAAATTGTCGGCAACCGCGATCGATTCGTCGCGCAAGCCGCCGCCATTGTCGCGCAAGTCGATGATATAGCCGAGCGGATCACGCCCGAGCTGCTTCTGGATGCCCTTGATCGCGGCGGTGACCGCGTCGCCGGTATGTTCGGAGAACGTGTTGATGTTGATGACGCCGACGCCGTCCTTGACGCTCCACTTGACCGGCTTCTGCACGATCTTCTCGCGGATCAGCGCGACCACCATCGGCTTGTCGCGGCCCGGACGCAGCAGGGTGAGGCTCACCTTCGACCCCGGCGGCCCACGCATTTGCGTGATCGCCTCGTCGAGCGACTGGCCGAAGATCAGCTTGCCGTCGATATGCGTGATGTAATCGCCCGACTTGATCCCGGCACGCCCGCCCGGCGTGTCTTCCTGCGGCGCGATGACCTTGATTGCGCCATCCTGCATCGTCACCGTCAGACCAAGCCCGCCGTAGCTGCCGAGCGTCTGGATCCGCAGATTGTCGTAATCGAGCCCGGTTTCATAGGCGCTATGCGGATCGAGCGCCGCGAGCATCCCGTCGATCGCGCCCTTCACCAGCGTCTTGTCGTCGACCTTGTCGACATATTCTGCCTTCACGCGATTGTAGACGTCGAGAAACACCGACATCTCGCGGTAGGTGCCGGTATCGATTGCAGCCATCGCACTGGTCCCCACCGGCACGATCGCCAGCACTGCCGCGATCGCGGTAGCTTGCAGCAGGGACGTTGAGAAACGCGACATTGGCGGAATACTCGAGCGGCAGGAGGGCAGATCGTACCCTAGCCGGGTTTATGGGTTCATCAAAGCACATGGCGCATGAACGCAAGCGGAACAAGGCGGTGCGGTGATCATCCCAGCAGCGGGGTGAAATCGATCGCGCGGTCGCGCCGCCGCAGCTCCACCGTGACGCGCGGCGACTCCGCCGCGGGGCCCGCCTCGGGGGTTGTCCCGATCGGGCTTCCCTGGCCTATGCGCTGCCCGACCGAGAGCGGCGTCGCCCCCAGCCCGAAGACAAGCGAGGTCCATCCCCCGCCATGATCGAGGATGACGATCGTGCCATAGCCGCGAAACGGACCCGCGAACGCGACGCGCCCGGCCGCCGGGGCGACGACCGCGGCACCGCTGCCGGGTGCGAACGTCATCCCGCGCGACCGTACGCCCGCGTCAGAGAGTTCGCCGAAGCCGGTCACGAGTTTGCCCGTCGTCGGCAAGCGATATGGCGCGCCGTCCGGCCAGCGGGGTATGGCCGTCGTTCCGGTGATCCCCGCGCGCGCCGGACGAGGATCAGGCGCCGGCAGGGCTGCCAACGCCCGTTCCGTGGCAGACTGGGAGTCGGCCTGATCCATCAAGTCGACGATCTCGCGTGCGGATTCCCCCAGCGCAATCGCGCGATCCGATTCGAACAATGCATCGCGTCCCAGCGACCGCGCGCGCAGACGGTGTGCCAGTTCGAGACGGTTGAGCGCGAGGCGCTGTCCCTCCAGCCGCGACCGGCTCTCGGCGAGCGCCCGCCCCGCCAGTGCGCTCTGCGCTTGAAGGTGCCGCGCGCGCGCTAGCTCCTTGCGGACGCGTTGGGTTCGCGCCCGCAGCACCGGCAATGCTCCAGCAAGCACCGCGCGAACATGGACCAGATCGTCGAGCGATCCGGGCTGCACCACACTCAGCACCGCAGGGCGGCGCGCCAGCGACTGCAACGCCGCAAGCAGACGCGCGACGGGACGTTGCTGCGCGGCCAGTTGGGCGCGTTGCGCTGCCATCAAACCGGCGACGATCGAAACCTGCGCCTGGCTCGCAACGATATCGGCTTCCGCCTGCTCGATCCGCGCGGCCACCGCCGCTTCACGCGCGAGCGCCTGTCGCGCCTGATCCCGCTCCACGTTCGCACGCTGCTCAAGCGCCGCCGACCGTTCGGCCGCCGCGCGCGAGTCCGCCCTAGCCCGTGACAATTGCGTGCGCCGATCAAGCGACGGTTGCGCAGGCGCCATGCTCGTCGCGCACAACGATCCTGCCGCGACCAGCGTCAGCAGCGTGCGTGCGCGCATTCAGCCTTCACGGTGGTACGGATGGTTGGCGAGGATACTGGTTGCGCGCCACAATTGCTCCGCGAGCATCGCGCGTGCGAGCAAGTGCGGCCAGGTCGCCCGGCCGAAACTCAACAGCAGGTCCGCCTCCGCCCGCGCGGCATCGTCGAAACCGTCCGCCGCCCCGATCAGGAAGCGGACTTCGCGTACGCCGGAATCACGCCATTTCTCGAGCGTGCCGGCAATCTCGCGCGAAGGGAGCACAACACCTGTCTCGTCGAGCAGCACGATCCGCGTGCCCGGATCGACCACGGGCATCTTGCCCCCGGTGTCGGGCAACTCGGTCAGCTTGTACGGCCAGTTCAGTCGTTTGACATAGCGATCGACCAGTTCGGACTCGGGCCCACGCCCGATCCGCCCGCGCGCAACGATATGCAGCAGCATTGGTCCCCACCTGTCCGTCCGCCCGCGCCGGGGCGCGGACGGATCGCCTTATGCTTCGCCGCCGAACGGGTCGGGCGTGGCGGGCGGGGTCGGCGCATCGCCAAAGGCCCACATCCGCTCGAGATTGTAGAAGCTGCGAACCTCGGGGCGGAACAGATGGACGATCACGTCGCCTGCATCGATCAACACCCAATCAGCGGTCGGCAGGCCCTCGATCCGGGTCGACCGGCGGAGTTCGCCCTTGATCTTCTCGGACAGTTTCTGCGCCATCGACGCGACCTGACGAGTCGAGCGACCGCTTGCGATCACCATATAGTCCGCGATCGTCGATTTGCCCGCGAGCGGAATCGAGATGGTATCGACCGCCTGATCGTCGTCGAGCGACGCGAGCACGAGCCGATGCAGCGCCTCGACCTCATCGGGTTCGGACGCGCGATACACAGGAGAAGATGAAGCCAAGGCGATTCCTATTCTATAGGGGAAGTGACAGCATCTGGCAGGAAATGCCGCTGCCAGGCGGGGTCTGCAGCACGAAGCTGCGTCGCGGAGCGCGGGTCGGGGCGGAAGCGCAACAGCACGAGGGCCGGCAATCTCCACTGCGTCCAGTTCTTCGCCTGGTGTGCGGGCCGACGAGCGCGCCGCAACCAACCCATCGCGGGAGCCGCGAGAGCATCGCTGTCATACCCCGGACGCGCGATTACCGCAATCGGAACCTCACGCGCGATTCTGCGCCACCCTTTCCACTGGTCGAACTGCGCGAGATTGTCCGCCCCCATCAGCCAGATGAAGTGCTTCTTGGGGTAAAGGCGGCGCAATTTGGTGACGGTATCGACGGTGTAGCGTGTTCCCAGGCGCTGTTCGATCGTGCTGACGCGGATCGGTGCGCGGCGGGCCATCCGCGTCGCAGACGCAACGCGCGCGGCGAACGGTGCCATGTCGCTGCGGGTCTGCTTGAGCGGGTTGCCCGGCGAGACCAGCCACCATACTTCGTCCAGGCCAAGCGCCTTGATCGCGGCAAGGCTGATCGCGCGGTGCCCAGCATGCGCGGGATTGAAAGACCCGCCGAGGATGCCGATGCGAGTCATTCGAACGTCCAGTTCTCGCGTCCATGACGGATGCGAAGGATCTGGATCCGGTCATCAAGCACCCGGTAGATCAGGATATAGGGCGACGCGGGGATCCGCCATTTTCGCGCGTCCTCGCGCCGCAGGACGGGTCCTGCGCGCGGCATGGTTCCAAGGAAGGCCGCAGCCGCCTGAATCCGATCCGCCATGCGCTCGGCTGCGTCATTCGAATATGCCGACCAGTAATCGTCGATATCGTACAGATCCGCGATGGCGGTTCCGGTCCACTCGATCCTGTTCACCGCAGGATCAAGCGACGCCGCGCTGTTGCCTGCGCGTCTTGAGATCCTCGAAGACCTGATCCTGGCCGGTCAATTCGCCACGATCCGCCGAATCGATGCCAGCCTGAACGAACGCCTCAAATTCCGCTTCCGCTTCGACCGTCCGCCGAATGGCCTCCGCCGCAAACCAGGCGCGGCTACGCCCCTGCGCCGCGGCGATACGGTCGACAGATGCGAGTGTCTCCGCGTCGAGCCGCGTCGTGATGACCGATGTCTTGCTCATGCATCAAATGTATACAAGCGGTGCAGACGGTCAACCCCGCACCTGGCCGGTGCCGTAGCCAACCCATTTGTACGTCGTCAGTCCTTCCAGTGCGACCGGACCACGGGCGTGCAGCCGCCCGGTCGCGATGCCGATCTCCGCGCCGAGCCCGAACTCGCCGCCATCGGCGAATTGAGTCGAGGCGTTCCACAGCACGATCGCACTGTCGACCCGTGTAAGGAAACGGTCGGCAATCGCCGAGTCCGAGGCGATGATTGCGTCAGTATGGTGCGACCCGTGACGCGCAATGTGGGCGATCGCGCCGTCCACCCCGTCGACCAGCGCGGCCGAGGCGATGGCATCGAGATATTCCGTATCCCAATCGGCGTCGCTCGCGTGCGGCAAATCGGGAAAGTGCCGCGCCAATGTGGCATCGACGCGGACCTCGCACCCGGCGTCGGACAAGGCTGCGACCAGCGCCGAAGCCTGCGGATAATCGCGGTCGATCAGCAGCGTCTCCATCGCGCCACACACACCGGTGCGGCGAAGCTTCGCGTCGCGGACGATCGCCTGTGCCATCGCCGGATCGGCGGAGGCATCGACATAGACGTGGTTGATCCCGTCAAGATGCGCGAGCACCGGTACGCGCGCCTCCGCCTGGACGCGCGCGACGAGGCCCTTGCCGCCGCGCGGGATGATCAGATCGATCGCCGCGCCGCCGCTCGATCCGTCCGCAGTGAGCATCGCGCCGACCGCAGCGCGATCGATGGTCGGCACGAGTTGGGCTGCGTCGGCGGGGACACCGTGCGCGACGAAGCCATCGATCAGCGCGGCGTGGATCGCGCGGTTGCTCTCGATCGCCTCCGACCCGCCGCGCAGGATCACGGCGTTGCCCGCCATCACGCCGAGCGCCGCCGCGTCGGCGGTGACGTTGGGCCGGCTTTCGTAGATGATCCCGATCACCCCGATGGGCACGCGAACACGGCGCAGCACCAGCCCGTTGGGGCGCACCCGCTCATCGATCAACGCGCCGACGGGGTCGGACAGGCTTGCGACCGCGGCAACGCCGTCTGCCATCGCACGCACGCGCGCGCCGTCGAGCCGCAGACGATCGAGCAACGCGCCGGAAAGCCCGGCGGCGGTTGCCTTGGCCATATCCACCGCATTGGCGGCGACGATCGCCCCTTCGGCCGCGCGCAACGCATCCGCCGCGGCGCGCAGCGCACTCGCCTTCGTCGCGGTCGGCAAGGTGGCCAGCGTTCGTGCGGCGGCGCGCGCGGTCTGCGTCAGGTCGGCAACAAGGGCGGTTGCATCGGTCATTACGGGCTCGCTATCATGACCCCGGGGATTGCGGCAAAGCCTATCTGCGCCGCGCATCGGGGGAAAAGCGCATGAGCGAGCTGTCGGCGGCGGGGGATGCAGCGACGGGGGTACTCGTGGCGCAGGCGATCGACCCCTATGGGGATCGGGCGGCTCAAGGGCATACGACCGCCGGCTTGTGTCTGAATTGCGGGACGCGGCTTTCGGGCGATTTCTGTTACCGATGCGGCCAGGCAGCGCATGTCCATCGCACGCTGGCCTCGATCGGGCATGACCTGTTGCACGGCGTCTTCCATTTCGAGGGCAAGATCTGGCGAACGCTCCCCATGCTGTTCACCCGCCCCGGCGCGCTGACCCGGCGCTATATTGCGGGCGAACGCGTACGGTTCGTGTCGCCGCTGGCGCTGTTCCTGTTCTCGGTGTTCCTGATGGTCGCGACGTTCGAAACGGTGGGCGGCCCGATTGGCGGCACCAGTGTGGCCGAACGTCAGGGCGCGAAAATGACGCCTGCAAAGCTGCAATCCGAAATCGACGACACCCAGGTCCGGATCGCCGCGCTCGAGCAACGCCGCAATCAGGCGGGTAACACCGCCGAAATCGCAATCGAACTGAAGGCATTGCGCAAGACCGCGGAGGGGCTGCAATCGGCCAAGGCGCTGACCCGCGGCGATTTCAGCAAACCGATCACCGTGGGCGACATCAACACCGGCAGCGCGGTGCTGGATGAACGGATCGCGCACGCCTTCGCCGAACCCAAGCTGTTCCTCTACAAGCTGCAATCGACCGCATATAAGTTCAGCTGGGCGCTGATTCCGATCTCGCTGCCGTTCATCTGGCTGCTGTTCGCGTTCCGACGCGATGTCGGACCGTATGATCACGCGATTTTCGCGATCTACTCGTTGTCGGCGATGACGATGGGGACGGTGTTCCTCACGATCCTGCTCGCGATTGGGGTTCCCGGCAAACTGATCGCGACGATCTTCGTGCTGGGACCACCGCTGCACATGTATCGTCAGCTCAAGGGCGCGTATCGGCTCAGCCGGTTGGGCGCAGCGTGGCGGACGGTGGCGCTGGTGTGCTCGGCGTATCTGGCGGGCTTGCTGTTCTTCGTCGGGGTGCTGGGGATGATCGCCGAATAGGCGCGACAGCTATCGGTAAAATGTTGGCCACAGGATGGTCAGCGGGGACGTGAGAATAGTCGCGTCGCGTCAACAGCAAGCCATCTCATGACGGTGCCCGACACGAAAAAGGCGCCGTCCCGGTCGGGACGACGCCTTGTTCCGAACTCCTGTGCGGGTCAGGCCCCGGCTGGTGCCGGGCTACCGAACGGGCCACCACCCTTGGGGCGGCGCGTCTTGGGGATCGACGTGCCCGCGCCGGGAACGGTCGGGCTTTTCGGCCCATCATCCCGCGACATGCTGCCGTCCGCGATCAGCGACTTGATCTCGTCGCCCGAGAGCGTCTCATATTCGAGCAACGCCCCTGCGAGCAGGTGCAACTGATCGATATGATGCGTCAGCAGATGCTTGGCGCGGTCGAGGCCACCCTGGACGATCGTTTTGATCTCGTCGTCGATCAGTTGCGCGGTCTGGTTCGACATGCGAACCGGCTGCGAACTGGAATAGCCGAGGAACGACTCGCCTTCCGGCTGGGCATATTCGACCGGACCGACCTTGTCCGACATGCCCCATTTGGTGACCATGTCGCGAGCCAGACCCGTCGCATATTGGATGTCCGAAGACGCCCCTGACGAAACCTTGTCGTACCCGAAGATCACTTCCTCGGCGACACGACCGCCCATGGCGACCGCAAGGTTCGCGTACATCTTGTCGCGGTGATAGCTGTAGGAGTCCCGCTCCGGCAGACGCATCACCATACCCAGCGCGCGGCCGCGCGGGATGATCGTCGCCTTGTGGATCGGGTCCGATGCCGCCTCGTGGATCGAAACAATCGCATGGCCGGCCTCGTGATAGGCGGTCATCCGCTTCTCGTCCTCGGTCATCACCATCGAGCGCCGTTCGGCACCCATCATGACCTTGTCCTTGGCTTCCTCGAACTCGGCCATGGCAACCAGACGCTTGCCCTTGCGTGCAGCCGTCAGCGCCGCCTCGTTGACGAGGTTTGCGAGATCGGCACCCGAGAAGCCTGGCGTACCGCGCGCAATGACGCGTGCGTCGACGTCGGGGGCCAGCGGCACCTTCTTCATATGCACTTCGACGATCTTGATGCGACCCTCGATGTCGGGCCGAGGCACAACGACCTGACGATCGAACCGGCCCGGACGCAGCAGCGCAGGGTCGAGCACGTCGGGACGGTTGGTCGCGGCGATGATGATGATGCCTTCGTTCGCCTCGAACCCATCCATTTCAACCAGCAGCTGGTTGAGCGTCTGCTCGCGCTCGTCATTGCCGTTGCCGAGTCCGGCACCGCGATGGCGGCCGACAGCATCGATTTCGTCGATGAAGACGATGCACGGCGCGGACTTCTTGGCCTGCTCGAACATGTCGCGGACACGGCTTGCACCGACACCGACGAACATTTCGACAAAGTCCGAACCCGAGATGGTGAAGAACGGAACACCTGCTTCACCGGCAATCGCACGGGCAAGCAACGTCTTGCCGGTACCGGGTGAGCCAACCAGCAACGCGCCCTTGGGGATCTTGCCGCCGAGACGCGCGAACTTGGTCGGGTCCTTGAGGAACTCGACGATCTCCTCCAGTTCCTCACGGGCCTCGTCAATGCCAGCGACATCGGCGAAGGTGACCTTGCCTTCCTTCTGCGTGAGCATCTTTGCGCGGCTCTTGCCAAAACCCATCGCGCCCGAGCCACTGTTCTTCTGCATCTGGCGAAGCACGAAGTAGCCAAGCCCCAGGAACAGGAAGAACGGCAGCGACTGCATCAACAGGATCTGCCAGATCGGCGCGCCATCTTCAGGCTTGGCGCTGATCACTACGCCCTTTTCGCGCAGGCGGTCGGTCAGACGCGGGTCCTGCGGGGCAAAGGTGCGGAATTTGGTGTTGTCGGTATAGGTGCCGGTAACGACCTCGCCCGCGATATTGACGTCGCGCACCGTGCCGCCCTCGACCTTGTCGAGGAAGGCAGAGTAGGCGATCTGATTCGCACCGGTCGTCGCGGTCCGCGTGTCGATCAACGTTACGAAGAGCGCGAGTGCTACCAGGATACCGACCCAGATAAGCAGCGACTTCATCCAGGGGTTCGGCCCTTCGGGCGGCTTTTCGTTATCGTTCATGGGTGGGTCGTACCTTTCTCGAACCCTGAAGATAAGCACAGAAGGATTAATGGCAATGGAACGTCACAGGGGAATCGTCGATCAGCGTGATCGGCGCGGCGGTTCTGTGTCGAATCGCCACATTCCGGCGTCTGAAGACCCCATCACGCCGCCTTGCGTTGCCGAAATGCCGGCCTGAAGCGCGGTCAGCAATGGCTCGATGTTGCTCGAATGATCGAACGCGGGCCGGGTGATTCGCGCGGACTGGCGAATATCGAGAATGGCCTTGCGCACCAGCATCCGCTGCACCGCGCGCGGCAAGTCCGCGATGCGCAGCTTGATACCCTCCGAACCGACCGGGACGAGCCGCTCGCTCCACAGCCATTCGGCGATCTCTTCGAGCGCCGCATGGGCTTCGCCTACGTGCTGCGCAGTGCGGGCAAGCCCCACCGGGTCGAGCCACGGCGTTTCCGCAAGCAAGCGCCGAACCCGGACGCGTTCGAACTGCTGGTCGGCGTTGCTCGGGTCATCGACGAACGGCACGTCGGCGGAAACCACCACCGCGCGAAGATCGGCGCGTCGCCATCCGAGCAGGGGCCGAACGATCGCAAACCCAATGGGGGTCTCTTCCCCTTGAAACGCAATTCGGTGAGACCGAATACCGGCCAGCCCCGCCGGACCGCTCCCGCGGACCGCACGCATCAGCACCGTCTCGGCCTGATCCTCGACATGATGCGCAGTCGCCAGCGCAACCGCCCCCATCTCGGCGACCCAGCGTCCGAGCAGATCGTAGCGCAGCGTGCGCGCCGTCTCCTGAATTCTGCTGCGGCCGATCGCATCGCGCAACACCAGTGTTTGGTGCGGCACGCCCGCGGCGGCACACCAGCGTGCCACCATCACCGCTTCGTCGACCGCCGCCGGGCGCAAGCCATGATCGACCGTCGCGGCACGGATCTGTCCCGGAAACGCGGCCGTCGCCAACGCAAGCATCGCCATGCTGTCGGGTCCGCCCGACACGGCGAGCGCGAGCGATGCGCCTTGCGGCAACCGCTCGCCCAACGTCTGCGTGAGATCCACGCCGAACCGCGCAATCAGCGCGGGATCAAGCCCCGGAACGGGGCGCGTCATCTCACGAACAGTTCGATGCCGCGCGCCCCTTGGCGACGCCGGCCTTCATGCGCGCGTCGGCGTCGACCTTGGCGCCATAGGTCCGTTGAAGCTCGGTATAGACCTTGCACACCTGCGCCGCGGGTTTGTCGAGTTTCACCAGCGCCTGCGCGAGGTAGAACAGGCTCTCGGGTGCGCGGTCGCCGTCCGGCCAGTTCTTGTAGCTATCGTAAAAGGCGAGGCTGGCGAGCGATGGCTTGTCGTCATCGAGATACGACCGGCCCAGCAGGTTTTGCGCGTAGCTTGCGCGCTTGTGCTTAGGGTATTTGCTGACGACGGTTTTGAACTGCGTCTCGGCCTGAGCATATTGCTTGGCCGTCCACAGCCGGTAACCGTAGAGATAGGTATCCTCGACGGGATCGCCGGTCTCGGGCCGCTCGACGCTGGTCGTGGCTGGGGCGTTCGTTACTGCAGGCGCTCCGCGCGTGGGATCGCCCATCGTCGGGGCCTCCAGCGTACCGCCGCCACGCCCCGGCCCGACACCGCCCGATGCCGACCGCGCCGGAGCGGGCCGATCGGCGGGACGCTCCATCGCCGGCTGATCGGCGGGCGAATCGCCGAATCCGTCGGACGAGGTGGTCGGGGGCGGGGCGGCGGCGCGTGCCGCGGCTGCGTCCGCTTCCAGCGTCTTCAGACGCCCCTCGAGCACATCGACCCGGTGCTGATTGGTTTCGATCTCGCCCGTCATCTGGCGAAGCTGCGATTCGAGTGAGTCGACGCGCGCAGTGAGGTCCGCCACCGGGCTTGCGGCAGGCGTCCCGGGGATCACGGTCTGCGGCTGTGCCGCGACATTGTCGGGTTCGACATAGGCGTTGCCACCCGGGAACACCTTGCGCTGGACTGCGCGCATTTCGCTCTCGAGCCGCCCGACGCGGCCTTCAACGTTGGACTGGGCAACCGCGGGTGTGCTGCCAAGCGCGGACGCCGCGAGCAGGATCGGAACGATTGGAAAACGGCGCATCATGCACCCCCCGGTGCGAGGTAAGGACAAATCACGGCGATCGCTTCAGGCATCACGGCGTGGGACGATTGCTGCCGCCAGCGGCGCCAGGTTCAGGCGAGGTCGGCGCGGCGATATTGAGCGCATTAGCTGTAGCGGGGGCCGGACGCTGATCGCCTTGCGATGTCGCGGCGGCATCGGTGGGGGTGGCCGCAGGCTGTCCACGCGCGATCAGCGCAGCGGGGTCGACCTTGACGTCCTTGATTGCACGCTTGCCGTCGCCCAGCGGTGCAATCGGCTGCCCGCCGACCGTGACGCGCAGCTTGTCGGGACGTCCCACGTTGATCATCGGGCCGACCGCATCCTCGGGAACGGTGTACGCCTCACCCGGCGCGAGAGTCCCGATGTAGAGCGTCTTGTTCGCCGAATCGTACACCTTCAGCCACACCTCGTCGGTTGCGGTCAGCACGACCGGGCCGTCCTTCGGCGTCGGGATCGGTGCGCTCGCGGGCGGGGCAACCGGAACCGTGCTGGCCACCGGCGCCGTACCGGCGGGGATAGTTTCCTCGCTCCGGAACAGGCCAGTGCCATACCACAATCCGGCACCGATCAGCAGGATCACCGCCGCAAGCATGGCGCCGAACGCGAGCCCGCGGGTCGGGCCACGCGATGGCTCGACGATTTCATACGCCTGATATTCGACCCGGCGCGGGGTGCTTGGTTTGTCGACCGCCCCGCGAATGTCGCGTCCGATCGACACTTCGTCGACGCCGACCGCGCGGGCATAGGCCTTCGCAAAACCGACCGAATAGGTGATCGACGGCAAGGCCGCGAAATTGGATTCCTCGATCGCCTCGAGCTGACGCACGGGAATACGCGTCCGCGCAGCCACTTCGGCGAGCGAAAGCCCCATTGCGTCGCGCGCGTCGCGCAGCCGCTCCCCTGCTGTCTTTGGGAACAGCGTCGCCTCTTCAGGCGGTGTCGGATCGGTCATGCAGTCCTCCGGTCGAACGGTTGCGCCCCAGGTGCGTCCGGCCCTCGCCCCCGTGTCTCACAAAGCGAGCGGGACAAGTCAACGCCTTGCGCGTCCGCTACGCGTGCTTCACGCCAGTTCGACGCCGTGTTGCCGTGCCCATTCCGCCAGCGCGCCGCGCATGTCGCGCGGGGGCGCCTTGAGCAATGTCGCCATATATTCCGTCAGCGCCGCACGATCGAGCGTGCGAACCATCGCCTTGATCGGACCCACCGCGGCGGGAGTGATCGACAGCCGTTCGATCCCCAGCCCGATCAGCGCCATCGCCTCCAGTGGCCGTCCGCCCATCTCGCCGCACACGGTCAACTGCACCCCGGCCGCACGGGTCGGTTCGACCAGCTTGACGAGAAAGCGCAGGATCGCCCCGCTCAGCCAATCGTAGCGCTCGGCAAGCTTCGGGTTTGCACGATCGGCGGCGAACAGGAATTGGGTCAGGTCGTTGGTGCCGACCGACAGGAACGATATGTTGGGGAGCAACAGATCAAGCTGTTCCGCAAGCGCCGGGACCTCGAGCATCGCGCCGTAGCGGATTTCGGACGGCAGCTTCTTGTTGCGCGCAGACAGCCAGTCACGCTGCGCCTCGAACAAGGCGCGCGCCTCGTCGAACTCCCACGGCTCGCTCACCATCGGGAACATCACGTTGAGCGTCCGCCCCGCCGCCGCCTCGAGCAAGGCGCGTGCCTGGGCCTTCATCAGCCCGCCGCGTTCGAGCGCGAGCCGGAGCGCACGCCAGCCCATCGCCGGGTTTTCTTCATCGGCGTCGGTCTTGTTGAGATAGGGCAGCGCCTTGTCCCCGCCGATATCGACGGTGCGGAACACCACCGGACGGTCTCCGGCGGCCTCCAGCACATCGCGGTACAGGCGCTGCTGGCGTTCGCGGGATGGCAGCGTCGCCGAAACGAGGAACTGGAATTCGGTGCGGAACAACCCGATCCCGTCCGCGCCGGTCATGTCGAGCGCGGCGACATCGTCGCGTAGCCCGGCGTTGACCATCAGCGTCAAGCGGTGGCCGTCCTTTGTGACCGGGGCAACATTCTTGAGTGACGCAAACACCGCGCGGCGTTTCTGGCGGACTTGAAGCGCCGTATCGAACGCTTCCTCCATCGCGGACGACGGCCGCGCGAAGACGTTGCCTGCGGTTACGTCGAGCAAAAGCATGTCCCCTTCCCCGACCAGCCGCCGGATATCACGCACCCGGCCGAGCACCGGAACCCCCATCGCCCGCGCGACGATCGTGACATGCGCGGTGAGTGAGCCCTCCTCGAGGATCACGCCCTTCAGCCGGCGACGGTCATATTCGAGCAGTTCGGCTGGCCCCAAGTTGCGCGCGATCAGGATCGTGTCCTGCCGCAGCCCCATTTGCGCGGCGGTGCCCATCTGCCCCGACACGATCCGCAGCAGCCGGTTCGACAGATCCTCGAGATCGTGCATCCGGTCCGCGAGCAACGGGTCGTCGATCTGCCGCATCCGCATCCGCGTGCGTTGCTGGACGCGCTCGATCGCAGCCTCGGCGGTCAGGCCGCTGTCGATCGCCTCGTTGATGCGACGGCTCCAGCCCTCGTCATAGGCAAACATCTTGTAGGTCTCGAGCACTTCCTCATGCTCGCCGCCGCCACCGAATTCGGCCTGACTGGCGAGCCGCTCGATCTGGTCGCGCATCTTGTCGAATGCGGCATAGACGCGGTGGCGCTCGGCCTCGGCATCCTCGGCGACAGTGTGCTCGACGTGGACGCGTGGCTGGTGGAACACCGCGCACCCGCTCGCCATGCCGTCGACGAGCTTCAGCCCGGCAATCCGCATCGGCGCGGTCGATTGCGGACGCATCGTCGCGGCACCGCTTGCGTCGACCAGCTCAGCATTGGCGATCAGTTCGCTTAGCACCATCGCGACGGTCTGCAGCGCCTCGATCTCGACATCGGCGTAACGGCGTGATTCGACATGCTGGACGCACAACACCCCGACCGCGCGTTCGCGCCGGATGATCGGCACGCCCGCGAAGCTATGGAAGCGATCCTCGCCTGTTTCGGGGCGATAGGCGAAATCAGGATGCGACGCGGCTTCGTCGAGATTGAGCGTCTCGACCTGTTCGGCGATCGTCCCGACCAGCCCCTCGCCCAGCGCCATCTTGGTAACATGCACCGCTTCCTGCGCGAGACCGCGGGTCGCGAACAGTTCGAGCACGCCTTCGCGCAACAGGTAGATCGAGCAGACCTCGCTCGCCATCGCTTCGCCGACGATCCCGACGACCGCGTTGAGCTTTGATTGCGCAGGCGTTCGCGACGCCATCACATCATGAAGACGGACGAGAATTTCGCGGGCGGAGGCGGCAGCAGATGGCATGCTATGGCGCTAACAGATTGCTTGGCTGCGTTCCATCTTGCGGCGCACAACGAAATGTTGCCGGCAACTCAGCTTTCGAACAGGCTTTCCTGGCTTCCGGCGGGCGGATTGAGTCCGAGATGTTTCCACCCGCCTGCATTCAGGCACCGCCCGCGCGCGGTGCGCGCGATCAACCCGAGCTGGATCAGATATGGCTCGATCACTTCCTCGACCGTATCGCGCGGTTCGCTGAGGCCAGCCGCGAGCGTTTCGACACCGACCGGTCCACCGCGATAAATGTCCGCGATCATCATCAGGTAGCGCCGGTCCATCGCGTCGAGCCCGAGCTTGTCGACCTCGAGCCGGTTGAGCGCACGGTCGGCCTCGGTCGCATCGACGCTTTCCCGTCCGGCGGCATGCGCGAAATCGCGAACGCGGCGAAGGAGACGACCGGCGATCCGTGGCGTCCCGCGCGAGCGGCGCGCGACTTCGGTCGCACCCTCGGGCGTAATCGCCAGCCCGAGCAGCCCCGCCGCGCGCGTCACGACCCGCGTCAATTCCTCGACCGTGTAGAAGGACAGCCGCACCGGGATGCCGAAACGGTCGCGCAGTGGCGTAGTGAGCAGCCCCTGCCGCGTCGTCGCGCCAACCAAAGTAAAGCGCGGAAGGTCGATCCGGACGCTGCGCGCACTCGGCCCCTCGCCGATCATCAGGTCGAGCGCGCGGTCCTCCATTGCAGGATACAGCACTTCCTCGACCGCAGGCTGCAAGCGGTGGATCTCGTCGATGAACAGCACGTCGCCATCCTCGAGATTGGTGAGCAATGCCGCGAGATCGCCGGACTTGGCGATCACCGGCCCCGATGTCGCGCGGAAGCCGACGCCCATTTCACGCGCGATGATCTGCGCGAGCGTGGTCTTGCCGAGCCCCGGCGGCCCGAAGAACAGCACATGGTCGAGCGCATCACCCCGCGCACGCGCCGCCGCGATGAAGACGCGCAGATTCTCGCGCGCGGCCTTTTGCCCGACGAAATCGTCGAGCGACTTGGGGCGCAGCGCGGCATCGACGTCCTCGGGCGTGCGGGTAGCATTGAGGATGCGGTCTTCGGTCATCGTGTCGCGATAGCGCGCGGTGGCTGGGCGGGGCAAGGCGCAGCGGGTAAGGTGTGACGATGGCTGACCTTCCCGATCTGTATCTCATCGCCGACATGGCCCCCGATCTGGTTGCGGCGCTTGAGCAGCGCTTCACGGTGCATCGAGGCGATCCGCCCGCCACGACGCGCGCGATCTGCGGCGGCGGGAGCAGTGTCGTCGACGCCGCGCTGATCGAGCGGTTGCCGGCGTTGGAGATCATCGCGATCAACGGCGTTGGTTATGACGGGGTTGATCTCGACGCCGCAAAGGCACGTGGAATTCGCGTGACCAACACCCCCGACGTGCTGACCGATGACGTCGCCGATCTTGCGATCGGTCTGTGGCTCGCGGTCGAGCGGCGGATCGCCGCGAACGACACCATAGTGCGCGGCGGCGGCTGGAATGTCCCACTCGCCCGCCGCGCGAGCGGGCGGAAGATCGGGATTTTCGGGCTGGGCCGGATCGGGCAGGCGATCGCACGCCGCGCAGAATCCTTTGGCGGCGACGTGCTCTACACTGCGCGGAGCGAGAAGCCGGTCGCGTGGCCGTTCGTGCCCGATATCGCAGCGTTGGCGGACGTGTGCGACGTGCTGATCCTCGCCGCCCCCGGTGGCGCGGACACGCGCGAGATCGTCGATGCTGCAGTGCTCAAGAAGCTTGGTCCGGGCGGTGTGTTGATCAACGTCGCACGCGGCAGCCTGGTCGATCAGCTCGCTCTGGTCGCCGCGCTTGTTTCGGGCGACATTGCTGGTGCCGGGATCGATGTCTTCGCCGACGAGCCGGAGGTGCCCGATCTCCTCAAGACCATGTCGCAAGTGGTATTATCGCCGCATCAGGGCAGCGCCACGGTCGAGACGCGCGGCGCGATGGCGGCGCTGGTGCTCGCCAATCTCGACGCGCATCTTGCCGGTAAGCCGTTGCCGAGTGCTGTGCTTTAGCCAGGGGCAGTCATGGCAACAGTAACGCCTTGGCGTTTTGGGCATGGTGAATAACCCGCACGATCAGCACCCGGTCGCCATTCACCTGGTACAAGATTTTGTGCCGACGGTGCAGCAGACACCGGACGCCTTTTGGCAGATCGGATCGCTGAGCACCCGCGAACGGCCTCTCGCGCAACAGCGCAAAGGCACCCTTGAAACCGCGGAAATAGATATCGGCGACGTTCCCGCCAAATTCGACGATACTGTAGCGACGGATCTCGACGAGATCGGCACGCGCTGCGGCGGTCAGCCGCAGGTCAGCCATTGCTGGCGGGATGCTCGCCGATAATCTGTTCGATCACATCCTCGGGCTCAGCATCGACAATGCCAGACGCTAACCCCTCCTCGACAAGTGCCCGCAGCCAGTGCGTATCGTCGCCAGCCTGCTCCTGATCGCGGCGTACGAGATCGCGCAGATAGTCCCCTGCATCAGCGTAGCGACCCTCGGCCAGTCGCGTTTCGACCCACTGGCTCAGCGCCGGGGGCATTGCGAGAGAGATGGAGTTCATATCGGAAAGATACGCCTTCGCTGCGTCGAGTCCAGCCGTGCCGCTACTTCGCCGCCTTGCGCAGCGCCAGCCGGACCAGCGCGTCGAGCGTGGCACCCGGGCCGAGTTCCTCCTCCGCCGCCGCGACTGCGCTGCTCGCCTCCGCGGGACGGAAGCCGAGATTGAGCAGCGCCGATACCGCGTCCGCGCCTGCGCCGACCGGGGCGACCATCCCGCTCCCGCCGCTGCCGAGCGCGATGCCGCCGGTCTTGTCCTTGAGTTCGCGGACGATCCGTTCGGCGAGCTTGGGGCCGACGCCGTTGGCGCGCGCGACCATCGCCTTGTCCTGGGCGGCGATCGCGCGGACGAGGTCGGTCGGTTCGAGCGCCGACAGGATCGCGAGCGCAACCCGCGCGCCGACGCCCTGGACGCCGGTCAGCAGGCGAAACCAGTCGCGTTCCGAGGCACTTGCGAAGCCGACGAGGCGGATGAAATCCTCGGCGACGAGCATCTCGGTGTGGAGCATCACCGGCTCGCCGACCGGGCCGATTGCCGAGAGCGTGCGCGAGGAGGCCCCGACGAGGTAGCCGACCCCGCCGACGTCGATCACCGCATGATCGAAATCGGTCGCGCTGAGGACGCCGCGTAAGTGAGCAATCATCGCACTGGCGCCAAACGAGGCATTAGCGTAAGTCCTTGTAAACAGTGCAATTAATCAGCCGGCTCGATATCCACCAATCGCGTGGCGGCGGGTACGGATGCGTACCCGGAACGGGCGGCGCTGGGAAAGCGAAATCAGGGAATGCGCCGCGCGCTCGCCATATGGTGCGCGTGGCAGATTGCGACCGCGAGCGCATCCGCCGCATCCGCGCCGTGGATCTTCACGCCCGGAAGGAGCCGCGAAACCATCGCATGAACCTGCGCTTTGTCCGCGTTTCCGACACCGACGACCGCCTTTTTGACCAGGGTTGCGGCATATTCTCCCACTTCCAGCCCGACTCGTGCACCCGCGCACAGCACGACGCCGCGCGCCTGGCCGAGTTTGAGCGTGCTTTGCGGGTTGGAATTGACGAACACTTCCTCGACCGCGCAGGCGTCGGGCTGGTGATCGACGATCAGCGCGGCGAGCATTGCGTCGAGATGCGCGAGCCGGCGTGGGAGCGGGGCGGCGGTGTCGGTCTTGAGGCGGCCATTGGCGACGTGGCTCAGGCGGTTGCCTTCGGCTCGGATCAGGCCCCAGCCGGTGGTGCCTAGGCCTGGGTCCAGGCCGAGGATCAGCATTTCTGGCTGGGCGAAGGGGGTTTCACGCAAAGGCGCGAAGCCGCGAAGGAAGAAGGTGTTAAGACTGTCATTGGTTTGGCCGGGTTGAGGAAGGGGTTCTCGCACGAAGGCACGAAGGCACGAAGATTGAAGGCAGGGAGGTGATTTGCCCGGCGTGCCGGGAGACATAAACTTCTTCTCTTCGTGGCTTTGCGGCTTTGCGTGATGACTCCTTACTTGAGCCCTTCTCGGTGAGACACTGCCCCACCCCAACCCCTCCCCTGAAGGGGAGGGGCTTTTAGGGAAGGGTTAGCCGAGCTTTTCGAGGATCGCGTCGGACACTTCGTAATTGCCCCAGACCGTCTGCACGTCGTCATCATCGTCGAGCACGTCGATCAGCTTGAACAGCGTCGCGGCATCGTCCTCGCCTACTTCGACCATCGTCTGCGGACGCCACGCGAGCTTCGCACCCTCGGGCTCGCCGAGCACCGGGGTCAGCGCGGTCACGACTTCGTGGAGCGATTCGTTCGAGGTCCAGATCTCGTGACCCTCGTCGCTCGACTGGACGTCCTCGGCCCCTGCTTCCAGCGCCGCCTCGAACACCTTCTCGGAATCGCCAGCCGACGCCGGATAGGAAATCAGCCCCATCCGGTCGAACGCATGGCTGACCGAGCCCGACGCGCCGAGATTGCCGCCGTTCTTGGCCATGCCGGTGCGGACGTTGGTCGCGGTGCGGTTGCGGTTGTCGGTGAGCGCTTCGATGATCAGCGAGACACCGCCGGGACCGAAGCCCTCATAGCGGATTTCCTCGTAATTCTCGGTATCGCCCTTCGATGCCTTGTCGACCGCGCGCTGGATGTTGTCCTTGGGCATCGACTGCGCCTTGGCGGCGTTGATCGCCATGCGCAGGCGCGGGTTCATGTCCGGATCGGGCAGGCCCATCTTCGCCGCGACGGTGATTTCGCGGCTGAGCTTGGAGAACATGCCCGAGCGCTTCTTATCCTGCGCGCCCTTGCGGTACATGATGTTCTTGTATTTGGAATGGCCTGCCATGGGTCTCTCTGCTTTGCCTGCGCGTCATCCCGGCGCTTGGCCGGGATCCGTCCTCTGCCCCGTCGCATACCGTCCGGGGCGAAGTGGATGCTGGAACAAGTCCGGCATGACGGCAAGAGTGTAGGTCGGTCGGCGCTTACGCCAGGCCGAGCGCCTGCTTGTAGGTCTCGAGCAGCATTTCCGCCTCGTCGCGGTGATGCTTTTCCATCTTGCGCAGGCGCACGATGGTGCGGATCGTCTTGACGTCGAACCCGGTCGACTTGGCTTCGCCGTAGACATCCTTGATGTCGTCAGCGATGCCCTTTTTCTCTTCCTCGAGCCGCTCGATGCGCTCGATAAGAAGGCGTAGCTGGTCGGCGGCGATGGTCTCGCTCATGAAAAGTCCCCTGCAAACAGATCGTGGACCATCCGTCCCGAACAGGGGCCGGGCGGCGTCGAAGCGTATCGGGGGTGCCGCGCCATATCAGCGGGCACTTTGCGATACGCCGGGTCGACACGCTCGGTGGCGGTTCAGGGCGAATGGCGGTGGACGCGGGCCTTACCCATCCGCGCGCCCCGCGTCACCCCCCTAGCCCGCCACGGCTCATGCATTCTTGGCGACGCTGTCCTTCATCCGCTGCAATTGCTCAGGCGTCGCGTCGCCCTGGTGGTGCGTCTTCCACTCGGAATACGGCATGCCGTAGATCGTCTCGCGTGCCGCATCCTTGTCGAGCGTGCCGTGCGATGCTTCCTGCACCCAATCCGACAGGCAGTTGCGGCAGAAGCCGGCCAGACCCATCAGGTCGACGTTCTGGGCATCGTCGCGGTGGCGCAGATGCCGTACAAGCCGGCGGAACGCATCGGCCGCCACCGAATCGTCTAGGTCATTCAAATCGGTCATCGATGCGCTCCAAAGGTTGATCGTGCGGAGATAGGGGTTAGAGCGGCACGCGCAACGCCACTCCCCAGGGCAAGGACATTCCATGACAAAGGCCATCAGCCCCCGCGCGCGCAAAGTCCGCATTCTCGCGACGCTCGGTCCCGCAAGCAATTCTCCCGAAATGATCGCCACGCTGTTCGAGGCGGGCGCCGACGCCTTCCGCGTCAACATGAGCCACGGCGACCAGCAGTCGAAGGTCGCGGTGATCCAGGCGATCCGCGCGCTTGAGAAGACCTACAACCGGCCCTCGACGATCCTGGCGGATCTGCAGGGGCCGAAACTGCGCGTCGGCAAGTTCGAGGGCGGACGCGTCGAACTCGTCACCGGCAGCAGCTTCACGCTCGACCGCGATTCGACACCCGGCGACGCGACTCGCGTCGAGCTGCCCCACCGCGAGATCTTCGAGGCGATCGAGCCCGGCGCGCGCCTGCTGCTCGACGACGGCAAGCTCGTGCTGCGCGTGACCAGCCACACCGAGACGACGATCGTCACCGACGTCATCGTCGGCGGCGCGCTGTCGAACAACAAGGGGCTCAACGTCCCCGACGTCGTGCTGCCGATGGCCGCACTGACCGAGAAGGATCGCAGCGATCTCGCCTTCGCGGTCGACCAGGGCGTCGACTGGATCGCGCTCAGCTTCGTCCAGCGGCCCGAGGATCTGGCCGAGGCGCGCAAGCTGATCGGCGGCAAGACCGCGCTGCTTGCCAAGATCGAGAAGCCCTCGGCGATCGATCGGCTCGAGGAAATCGTCGAGGCATGTGACGGCGTGATGGTCGCGCGCGGCGATCTCGGCGTCGAACTGCCGCCGGAGAGCGTCCCGCCGCTTCAGAAGCGAATCATCGAAGTCTCGCGCCGGCTCGGCCGTCCGGTGGTGGTCGCGACGCAGATGCTCGAGTCGATGATTTCGTCGCCATCGCCGACTCGCGCCGAAGTGTCCGACGTCGCGACCGCGATCTATGACGGTGCGGATGCGATCATGCTGTCGGCGGAAAGCGCCGCGGGCGCATGGCCGACCGAATCGGTCGCGATGATGAATGCGATCGGCGAAGCGGTCGAAAAGGACCCCACGCATGGCGACCGGATCCACTTCACGCAGATCCATTCGGACCCGACCACGGCGGACGCCTTGTCGGAAGCCGCCAAGAACATCGCGCATACCGTCGATGCCGCGGCGATCATCTGCTTCACCGCCTCGGGTTCGACCGCGCGTCGTGTCGCACGCGAGCGGCCGGGCGTGCCGCTGATGGTGCTCACCCCCAACATCGAGACCGCACGGCGTGCGGGTCTGTTGTGGGGCGCCTATGCGGTCCACACCAAGGACGTCGATTCGTTCGAGGCGATGGTCGCCAAGGCCAAGCGGATGGCGCTGCGCCACCGGATCGCCAAGGCGGGGGACCGCCTGATCATCATCGCGGGCGTACCGTTCAAGACGCCGGGATCGACCAACGTGCTCCACGTGGTGCGGATCGTCGGCGACGAGCTGAAGGATTACGGCTGATTTTGGTAACCCCGGGCTTGTCCCGGGGTTCACCCTTGAGCGCGCTGATTCGCCGCGCTCGTGCTCCTGCGCAGGCAGGAGCCCAGAGTTGCGACGCGCCACGCCTGTAACCCTGGGCTCCTGCATGCGCAGGAGCACGACGTTTCAGATCAACTGAGAATTCCGTGGTTCACCAGATCGGCGCGTAGCGTCTCGGCATCGGTGAACAGCACAGCGGGCATACCGACGCTTTGCGCACCGGCGACATTGTCTTCGCGATCGTCGACGAACAATGCGTCCTCTGCCGCCAGTCCGAACCGATCGAGCGCGAGGCGGTAGATTGCGGCATCGGGCTTGGTCAGCAACTCGTCGCCCGACACCACGATATCGGCAAAGCGATCGAACAGCTCCGCCTCGCGATCGCGGAACGGCGGCCAGAACTCGGCGGAAAAGTTGGTGATCGCGTACAGCGGCACCCCCGCCGCCTCGATGTCGAGGACAAGCGCGTGCATCCCCGGAAGCATGCCCCCGAGTTGCTCGACGAACCTTGGACCCCATGCAGCGATCAGATGGGCATGATCCGGATGCGCGGCTGCAAGCTCCGCCGAGGTTTCGGCGAAGGGGCGGCCAGCGTCATGCTGGAAGTGCCAGTCCTTGGTCGCGACATCCCGCAGAAACGCATCGAGCGCCCGATCATCATCGATCAGGCGCTCATAGAGGAACCGCGGGTTCCAGTCGTACAGGACGTTGCCGACGTCGAAGACGACGGCACGCGTCCGGGCACGCATCGGGTGATTAACCCTGGCGCGCCTTGAAGCGACGGTTGGTCTTGTTGATGACGTACGTGCGCCCACGACGACGGATCACGCGGTTATCGCGATGACGACCCTTGAGCGACTTCAGGGAATTGCGGATCTTCATGATCGATTCGCTTTGCAAATTCTGGAATGTGGAAAAGAGGCGCTCGCATATGGGCCGCGGGAAGCTTAGTCAAGATCGGGTTGCCGCGGAACCCCAACCGGGCATCGAAGCGTTACCTCATCGCAACAAGTTCTCTTAAAGGCGCAAGCGCATGAAAATCGGTTTGGGATTGGCATTGGTGGCGGCCTCTTCGCTCACGGCGTGCGCAACGACGCCGCGGAGTGGCCCGGTGGAAGTGACCCGCTTCCATCTCGGCGCTCCGCTCGAGACGGGGACGATTGCGGTCGAGCCGATGCAGCGCGGGACGGTCGGGCGCTATGGCACCTATGGCTCCAACGTCGGCGTCGAACCATCGCCGCAGAACCCGCAGCAGCGGGTCCCGATCGAGACCGGGCTCGAGTTCCAGAATTACGCGAATGCGGTGCAGGACGAAGCGCTGCGGCATGGCTTCACGACCGCCAGCACGCCGATGTCGTCGCAATATCTCGCGGTCGTCGGCTATAGCCGGCAGTTCCGCGAGACCACGCCACAGAGCAGCGGCGTACAGGTCGGCCTTGGCGGCGGCGGCGGTGGTGGCGGGTATCGCGGCGGCGGGCTGGGGCTCGGCGGCGGGATCTCCTTCCCGATCGGACGACCCAAGTATCGCGCCATTGCGCTGACCGACATGCAGGTACAGATCCGCCGCCGCAGCGACCAGACGATCATCTGGGAAGGCCGCGCGCAGACCAGCGCGGACGAGCGGGCACGCGATGCACAGCCCGACGCGGTCGCGCGGAAATTGGCGGCGGCGCTGTTCCAGGGCTTCCCCGGGGAATCGGGGCGCACTATCACGGTGAAATGATCGCCCTCACCAACACCATCGCCATCAACGCCGCATTCGATAGCGGCAACATCCAGCTGGTCGGGATCGAAGCGGGGGGCAGCCATGCCGCCCGCATCGATCTCAACATCGAGCATGACCGCCAGTCGGATTTCTACCAGTGGTTCCACTTCCGCGCCTCGGGCGTGAAGGGCACAACCTGTACCTTCCGCATCCTCAATGCCGGCGGCTCGGCCTATCCGTTCGGCTGGCCGGGCTACAAGGTGCGCGTCAGCACCGACCGGATCCACTGGCGGATGATCCCGACGCGCTATGTCGACGGGGTGCTCGAATTCGAATGGACCGGGACCGGCGACCTTGCGTGGTTCGCTTATTTCCAGCCCTATACGATGGAGCGCCACGACGATCTGGTCGCGCGCATCGCGCTCGCGCCGGGGGTGACGCATCACGAACTCGGGCAGACGCTGGATGGGCGCGCGATCGACTGCCTTGCGATCGGCACGGGGGCGAAGCCGGTGTGGTTCTATGCGCGGCAGCATCCGGGTGAGAGCATGGCCGAATGGTTCATGGAGGGGCTACTCGAACGGCTGACCGACCCGGCTGCCCAGGGCGTGGCTGCGCTGCTGGAGCAGGCGACCTTCTACTGCGTGCCCAACATGAACCCCGACGGGTCGTTCCGCGGGCATCTGCGCACCAACGCGGCGGGGGTGAACCTCAACCGCGAGTGGCTCACCCCGACGGCGGAGAAGAGCCCCGAGGTGCTGTGCGTGCTGGCGGCGATGGACCGCACCGGCGTGGACTTCGCGATGGACGTGCACGGCGACGAGGCGATCCCGGCGAACTTCTTCGCCGGGTTCGAGGGGATCCCGTCGTGGACCGAGACGCAGGGTGCGAAATATACCGATTTCGGGAAGCGGCTCGAGGCGGTGACGCCCGATTTCCAGACCGCCAAGGGCTATGACAAGGCGGCACCGGGCCGCGCGAACCTGTCGATGTCGACCAACCAGGTGGCGGAGCGGTTTGGCGCCGTATCGATGACGCTCGAGATGCCGTTCAAGGATCATGATCCCAACCCCGACGCCGAATTCGGCTGGTCGGGCGAGCGGTCCAAGACATTGGCGCATGCGTGCCTCGACGTGCTGGCCGGGATGATCGACGAGATCTGAGCCACGCTCTCCCCGTTCGTTTTGAGCGACGTCGAGAAACAGCCCTCGCGCCCGCGGTCGATCAGCCCGTTGCCGGAAGCAAGGCGGCGGCGGTCGGCTGTTCGGGCGTTGCGAACGGACCATGAGCGACGGGCAGCAGCGTGCTGCGCGCATCATCCTTGAAATCGCGCACGATCAGTTCCTTGCCGAGCCTCAGCCGTGGACCCGGCGCGGCAGGGGAGGACTGAACGACTTTGTACAGCCCACCGACGGCAAGGTCCGAGGCTTGCGCCCCGGCGACGGCAAAGCTGTTGTAATAAGCGATCAGCGGAAGAATGCCGTCCGGATCCAGACGGTTGGCCCTGGCGATGAACCGCCTGGCCTCCTCAAGCCGAAGCGGACGCTCTCCGGCGGGCGCACGCCCGGCCAATCCGGCAAGCGCCGTGCCCTTCCACACGAGCGCGCGCGTATCGGTCGGGGCCTGCGCGATCACGCGGTCGGCGGCGGCGAGACATGGATCCGGATTGTCACTGCGGCATTCGGCTTCGGCCAGCAGCAACTGGTTTTCGATCAGGTCGGGAAATCGGGTCGCATTGCCGCGCAGCCGCGCGAGCCAGGCTGCACGCCGGGCAAGCGCCGTCGAACGGTCGCGGCCTTCCTCCTCAGGGACTTCGATCCGCGCGCCCAGTTCGAGCCGGCCCCGGATGAGCCCCGCCTCCGCGCGCGTCAGCCGGAGGACGGTCGGGGCCGGCGTGCGCGCGACCGGGAAGGTCATCCGCTCGGCCTGCACCGCGCGGCCCCGGTAGGCGTTGACGGCGCGCTGGAGCTCGACCGGACTGCCCAGGGCATCGGCGGCGGTTTTCAAGTCTGCACCCCCCGCCAGGGCGCTGAGGTACTTTTGCAACCGCGGCTTCCACGTGTCCGAGAAATACAGCAGGTGCACCAGCCGCCACGCCTGATAGGGCGTCCAGATGCGTCCCTTGCCTGAGAGATAGCGGCCATCCAGGATATTCCTCACCGGATAGTCGCCGTACTGCTTCATCACCTGGAAAAAGCCGGTCGGAAGCTGGCCATATTCGACGAAATCCTTGTCGGCGACCATCGTCGCGAACATCTCCCCGAACCCCTGCAGGAACCAGCGCGGGTAGGCCGCGGGGAAATAGGTCATCAGGTAATTCTGGGCAAAGCCTGCGTAGAGGCGCGAGTCGGCCGACTGGCAGAAGGCGATCTCGTTAACCGGAAGAAGGGCAACGATCCCGCCCCAGCTCTCCGATCCATCGGGATTGGATGTGGGCGCAAAGCTTACGCTCACCAACCCCGTATCGCCGTCGCTTTGACAATCCCGGCGCGACGGACGGCCGATGGACGGCTGAAGGACCAGGTTCGAGCCCGCTTGCGTCGCCGCGAGAACTGGCCCCTCCTCCCGGGGGTCGTAGTAAATGGTTTTGGAGAAAGGCGTCGGAAAGGGGCCATATTGCCAGCGCAGGTCGGTCAGCCGAAGCTGCTCGAACTCTGCGGCAGCCCCGATCATCGTCACCGCGATCTTGATCGTTTCGTCGGGCTTATCCACCCGCCCGGTCAGGGCCGACAGCAGGAAGTGCAGCTTCTCGAGGTTGTGCGCGGTATCCCGCAAAGCCTTCTCGTCGTCCTGGCTGAACACCACGACGTGCGGCGTTTCCGCCATGCGCCAGTTGCTCATCTCGACTTTGGTCTTGGGAATTCGGGTACCCGTGACCGTGATGGTCAGATCCCCATTCTTCACCGGCGCAGTCAGTTGCGCCTGCGCCGGGAGGCTAAAGATCATACCGACGATGACAAGCCACCACCGCATCCTGTGAAGCTCCACGTTCCGCAAAGGCCTTCAAGGCAACATTAAGCGCCCGATTGGGCCAAAAATCGAGTCCTTAATGGTATACCCTCGTTGCAGACTGGCTGATGGCGACATTCACTTGGAAGCGCAGCCTGTATAGTAGCTAGTTTTAGTTACCGTGTGGCACAGTTTGCGGCAGCAAGGCGGCCGCGGTTGGCTGTTCCGGCGTGGCGAACGGACCATAAGCGACGGGCAACAGCGTGCTGCGAGCATCATCCTTGAAATCGCGCCCGATCAGTTCTTGCCCGAGCTTCAGCCGTGGACCGGGCGCGGCGGGGGATGACTGAACGACCTTGTAGAGCCCGCCCACGGCAAGGTCCGACGCTTGCCCTCCGTCAGCGGCGAAGCTGTTGTAATAAGCGATAAGCGGAAGGATTCCCTCCGAATCCGCGCGGTTGGCTTTGGCGATCAAACCTCTGGCTTGCTCCAGCCGAGGCTGACGCTCGACGATGGGCGCGCGCCCAGCCAATGCGGCAAGCGCCGTGCCCTTCCAAACGAGCGCGCGCGTGTCCGTTGGTGCCTGTGCCATCACCCGATCGGCGGCGGCGAGACAGTCTTCGGGATTGCCGCTGCGACATTCGGCCTCGGCCAACAGCAACTGGTTTTCGATCAGGTCGGGGAAGCGGCTCGCATTGCCGCGAAGCCGGGTAATCCAGGCCGAGCGTCGGGCAAGCGCCGTCGAACGGTCGCGGCCCTCTTCGGCAGGCACATCGATCCGCGCGCCAAGCTCGAGCCGCCCCCGGATCAGACCCGCCTCCGCCCGCGTCAGACGGCGGACGGTCGGGGCCGGGGTGCGCGCGACCGGAAAGGTCATCCGCTCGGCCTGCACCGCGCGGCCCCGGTAGGCGTTGACGGCGCGCTGGAGCTCGGCCGGACTGCCCAACGCGCTTGCGGCGCTTTCCGGGTAGGCCCCGTTCGCCACGGCGTCGAGATAGGTCCGCAAACGCGGCTTCAACGTGTCCGAAAAATACAGGAGATGGACCAGCCGCCACGCGTGATAGGGGGTCCAGGCCCGCCCCTCGCCCGAGAGATAGCGGCCGCTCAGGATATCCGTTACCGGATAATCGCCGTAATGCTCCATGACTTTGAAAAAACCGGGTGGGAGCTGGCCGTATTCCACATAGTCGTCGCTAGCGACCATCGTGGCGAATATTTCCCCAAAGCCCTGCAGGAACCAGCGCGGGTATGCCGCGGGGGAATAGGTCATCAGGTAATTCTGCGCGAAGCCGGCGTAGAGCCGGGAATCGGCGGTCTGGCAGAAGGCAATCTCGTTCTTCGTAAGCTGAGGGGCGATGTCTGCTGTTGTTGGATCGAGGCTGGGGACACGACCGGGAACGGTGCTACCACCCGTGAAGCTGAATACGACGAATTGATCGGCGGGATAGCCGCCGTCATCGCGAAAGCAATTGCGGTTCGTTGGACGGCCGTCCGATGGCTGGAGAACGACATTTACCCCGATCCCGGTGGTTGCAAGCACCGACCCTTCTTCGCGCGGATCGTAATAGACTGTCTTTGCGAACGCCTGCGGAAACGGCCCATATTGCCAGCGGAGGTCGGTCAACCGAAGCTGCTCGAACGTCGCCACATCGCCAATCATCGTGACGGCGAGCTTGATCGTCTCGTCCGGCGCGTCCACCCGTCCGGTCAGCGCCGAGAGCAGGAAGTGGAGCTTTTCGAGATTGTGCGCGGTACGGCGCAAATCCTTCTCGTCGTTTCCGCTGAACACGACGACATGCGGCGTTTCCGCCATGCGCCAGTTGCTCATCTCGACCTTGGTCTTGGGGATACGGGTGCCCGTGACCGTGATGGACAGATCCCCATTCTTCACCGGCGCGGTCAGTTGCGCGTGGGCCGGGAGGGTGACGACCATGCCGACGACGAAAAGCCACCACCGCATCATTTGAAGCCCTCCCATCAGCCAAAGCCTTCGGGTCGACATCAAGCGCGCGATCGCGCCCGAAATCGAGTCATTTCGACGCAAAGGTCGTCGCTCCAGACCCACCGAAGGCGACGTTTGCACACACCGAAACCGTCCGCACCCCCAACCCCGAGGTTGATCGCGCCCGCCCCAGACGATACCCCGGCGCGCAACTGGGTCCCCGGCCGTCCGTCGGGGAAGGAGACCATCGCACATGCCAACGCTCGTCCTGATCCGCCACGGCCAGTCCAGCTGGAACCTCGAGAATCGTTTCACCGGCTGGTGGGACGTCGACGTCACCGAAAAGGGAATCGAGGAAGCCCGCGCGGCAGGGCGATTGATGGCGGAGAAGGGGCTCGATTTCGACCAGTGCTTCACCTCGCTCCAGACCCGCGCGATCAAGACGCTCAATCTGGCTCTTGAGGAAATGCACCGGCTGTGGCTGCCGGTGGAGAAGGACTGGCGGCTCAACGAGCGGCATTATGGCGGGCTGACCGGGCTCAACAAGGCGGAGACCGCGGAGAAGCACGGCGAGGCGCAGGTGCATATCTGGCGGCGCAGCTTCGACGTGCCGCCGCCGCCGATGGAGGCAGGCAGCGCCTATGACATGACGCAGGACCGGCGCTACGCGGGGATCGAAATCCCCGCGACCGAAAGCCTCAAGGATACGATCGCGCGTGTGCTGCCGTATTGGGAGTCGCGGATCGTGCCGGCGTTGAAGGACGGGCAGCGCGTGCTGATCTCTGCGCACGGCAATTCGCTGCGCGCTTTGGTCAAGCATCTGTCGAATATTCCCGACGACGAGATCACCACGCTCGAGATCCCGACCGGCCAGCCGATCGTCTATGAGCTCGACGATGCGCTGAACGCGACCGACCGCTATTATCTGAACGAACGCTAAGGCGGGAGCCGTCACCCTGGCACGAGGCTGGGTGACGGCGGTACGCGATACTCGGTACGCTTTACTGTGGAACACATTCTGTCGTCCGGGCACGAAGCCCAAATCCACCAGCAGCATTACGCCAACGCTACTATTACCCGCCGATGGTGGATGCCCGGGGGGGAGGCAGCCGTCACGACGTGTTACGCGGAATGTATTCGGTACAAACTCGCCAACGACGCGGCAGAGCCTCGTGCCGTCAATACGCGCCATACACTCCCAACGGGTGAGAGGACCGGCGATACATTCGACCGGAGGCTTTGACGGACGCCGCTACTAAACACGTATCGGCTGAGTAATGGCGTAACTCGCGTGACCGCGAGTGGTTCCCTCGCGCTATCCGCTGACGGACGATACGGACGGTTGCTCTTCGCGCAGGCCGCCGCTACCTCCGGGCGATGGAACCCTCGGTCGGCATCATCATGGGCAGCACCTCCGATTGGGAGACGATGCACCACGCGGCGGATCTCCTTGAGGAACTGGGCATTTCGCACGAGGCCAAGGTCGTCTCGGCACATCGTACCCCCAAGCGGCTGTACGATTATGCCGACAGTGCGGCAGGCCGCGGGATCAAGATCATCATTGCGGGCGCAGGCGGTGCGGCGCATCTTCCGGGCATGGCGGCGGCGCTGACGCATCTGCCGGTGCTCGGCGTGCCGGTCGAGAGCAAGGCGCTCAAGGGCGTCGACAGCCTCTACTCGATCGTCCAGATGCCCGCGGGAATCCCTGTGGGCACGCTCGCGATCGGCAAGGCGGGCGCAAAGAACGCGGCATTGCTCGCGGCGGCGATCCTGGCGCTGTCGGACGCGGATTTGAGCGTTCGATTGCAGGCGTGGCGCGCGGCGCAGACCGATGGCGTGGCGACCGACCCTGCATGAAGCACGACGGGCAGCCCCTCACTCCTTCCCTCCCGGAAAGGGAGGGGTTGGGGGTGGGTCGGCCTAGGGCAGGCGTCCGGCCGAACAACGGACCCACCCACCCCCGGCCCCTCTCTTCCAGGGCGGGGAGACCCGCTACTATGCCCCCCCCTCACCCGACGGACCCACGCGCATGACCCCCCTCCCCCCCGGATCGACCATCGGCATCCTCGGCGGCGGGCAGCTCGGGCGGATGCTCGCGGTGGCCGCGGCGCAACTCGGCTATCACGTCCGCATCCTCGCGCCCGACGAGGAAGCGGTCGCCGCACAGACCGCGTCGAGCTTTACCCGCGCGGATTATCACAGCCGGATCGTGCTCGATGAATTCGCTGCCGCGGCGGATGTCGTGACCTATGAATTCGAGAATATCGCGCTCGATCCGGTGCGCTATCTTGCGGCGAAGGTGCCGGTCCACCCCGCGCCCGCCGCGCTTGGCATCGCGCAGGATCGTGCCGCGGAAAAGGCGTTCGTCGGCGAAATCGGCGGCCGCACTGCGCCCTGGGCCAAGGTCGAGACGCTCGCCGAGCTGGAAGCCGCGGTCGCGGAGATCGGTTGCCCCGCGATCCTCAAGACGCTGCGCATGGGCTATGACGGCAAGGGGCAGGTGCGGATCGCCAGCCCCGATGCGGTTGCCGACGCGTGGGACGCGATCGGCGGACGGCCCGCGGTGCTCGAAGGGTTCGTGACGTTCAGCCACGAATTCTCGATCCTGCTGGTGCGCCGCGCCGACGGGCAGATGGTCAGCTATCCGCCGCCGTGGAACGAGCATGTCGACGGCATCCTCGCGCGCTCGACATTGCCTGCGCCACCAGAGATCGCTTCGCAATGGGGCGAGGCGGCGGCGCTGGCGGGGCGGATCGCGGACCGGCTCGACTATGTCGGCGTGCTCGCGTGCGAGTTCTTCGCCTCACCCGATGGCCCGGTATTCAACGAAATGGCGCCGCGCGTGCACAATTCGGGACATTGGACGATCGAGGGCGCGGTGTGTTCGCAGTTCGAGAACCACATCCGCGCGATCTGCGGGCTGCCGCTGGGGGATACCGCGCTGACTGCGCCGAGCGTGGCGATGGAGAATCTGATCGGGCATGACGCCGATCGCTGGGCGGAAATCCTCGCCGAGCCGGGGGCGCATCTGCACCTGTACGGCAAGGAAACGCGGCCCGGGCGCAAGATGGGGCATGTGACCCGGCTGGGGCGGTAAACTTTTTCTCCCTCTCCCCGCAAGCGGGGAGAGGGAGAAGAAGAAACGGCCCGCGCTCCCGAAGGAGCGCAGGCCGTCATTCGTACCGAAAAACGAAAGGCGTTACGCCTGGCGCGTGCCCGTCATCGGGAAGCTGCCGAACGCACCTGCGCCGACCGAACCCGTCAGCGTGTCGCCTTCGGCGGTCGCGCTGCAGTCGAGGCTCATCGGCATCGGGACGGTGATCGACATCGTCCACTTGATCGTGTCGCCCTCGACCGTGCCGTCCTTGATGTCGACCGCGCCCATCGCGCCGACCTGGCTTCCGGTCCAGCTGTTGCCGTCGGTCTTGACGGTCAGCACTGCCTTCTGGTCGCCCAGCGGCGACTTGACGATCGTATCCCAGCTTCCATCGACAGCAGCCATCGTATCTCTCCTGAATCAGCTCAACGCACGTCCGCTACGGACGCCGCGGGGACCACCTCGACCGGTAGCCCGATGCTGTCAAGCTGGCCGCGGACCTTGCTGGCATCGCCCACCACGACCCAGATGAACTTCGACGGGTCGAGCGCCTTGCGTGCCGCAGCGTCAAGTTCGGCTGCGGTCATCGCGCGATATTTTTGCGGGAGGGTCGCGAAATAGTCGTCCGGGCGGCGATAGAGCTCGTTCGACTGCATTGCCCCCAGCACCGCGCCCGAGGTCTCGAAATTGCCGGGGAGCGAACGGACGGAGTCGGTGATCGTCCGGTCGAACTCGGCCGGGGTGATCCCCTTGGTGGTGAGGAACGCCTTGATGTCGCCCTGCAGCGCCTTGATCGAATCCCCGGTGCGGTCCGCCTGGACGGGGGCCGACAGGACATACGGTGTTTGATACTCCGCACGCCGGAAGCCGCCGTTGACGCCGTAGGACCAGTGCTTGTCCTCGCGCAGATCCATGTTGATCCGCGACGTGAAGTCGCCGCCGAGCGTATCGTTCGCGGTGGTGACACCCAGCAGATCATCCGTCCCGACCAGCGCGGTCGGGGCCGCACCGACGATCAGCGACTGCGGCGAATCCGGACGATCGATCAGGACGATCCGCGGCGTTGCAGGCGCGGCGGCGACGGTGAAGTCCTTGGTCCCGCGCGTACCCGTCGGCGTCCAGTCGCCGAAGCGTGCGTCGAGCGCAGCCTTGATCTCGGCGAGCGGTCGATCGCTGACGACGAAGATCTTCGCCGTATCGGGGCGGATCCAGCGGTGCTGGAACGCGATCAGGTCGTCGCGGCCAAGCGTTGCCACGGCCTTTGCGTCGCCACTGCCGATCGCCTTGGCATAAGGCGAGGCGGCACCGTAGATCAGCTTTGGATAGACCCGCGCCGCGAGCCCTTGCGGGCTCGTCAGTTCCGCCGCGATCCGCGACAGTTGCTGGTTCTTGAGACGTGCGACTTCGGCGGGATCGAACTTCGGGTTGCGGACGATGTCGGCGAACAGCTCGGTCGAAGCGGCAAGGTTCGCGCTCGGCGTGAACATCGAGAGGAAGGTGCGATCCGCGCTCGACCCGGCGGAAACGTTCGCGCCCAGCCGCTCCTTCGCCTCGGCCAGCGCGATCGAGTCGCGCGTGGTCGTGCCTTCGCTCATCATCGCGAGCGTCAGTTGCTGCGTGCCGAGCTTGCCCGGCACGTCCGCCGCGACGCCCGCATCGAAGCTCATCACCGCCTGGGTGATCGGCACCGCGTTGCGATAGGCATAGATCAGCTCGATCCCGTTGCGCAGCTTGGCGCGCTCGATCTTCGGGTAGACCAGCTCGCCGAGCGTGCCGACCGCGGGCAGGCCGCCGCGCGTGCCCTTGACCACCGGTTCGGGCGCGGTGACGACCTTGGCGGGCGGTGTCGATTCGACATAGGCATCGCGCGCACCGGGAACGACCGTGAGGCCGTACACCGGACGCGACAGCCACTTGGCGGTTGCCGCCTTGACCTTGGCGGGCGTTTCCGCGGCGAGCGTGGCGAGTTGTTTCTTGTAAAACCCAGGATCGTCCGAATAGAGCGCGCCCTGCGCGAGCGCGACCGCCTTGCCGCCGAAGCCGCCGGTCGATTCAAGCCCGGCAATCGTGCGCGCGGCGTCGCGCGTCGCGACCCGCTGCACCTCGTCCGCGGTCGGCCCTTTGGCGATGAACTCGGCGATGATCTCGTCGAGCCGCTTGGCGACCAGCGCGGGATCGACACCGGGGCGGACGTCCGCGCTGATCGTGAACATGCCGACCTGCGAGAAGGACTCATTGCTCGCCGACACCGAGACCGCGAGCTTTTCCTTGCGGACCAGCGCATTGTCGAGCCGGCTGCTCGACAAGCCGCCGAGCGCCCCCGCCGCGACATCGAGCGCGACCGAGTCGGTGTCGTTCAACCCCGGCACCGCCCACATCCGGTGGATCCGCGTGTTGGCGACGCGGTCCTTCATCGTCTCGAACTTGGCGACCGGGAGCGACGGCACGGGTGCGGCGGGCGCATCACTCTGCGGGCCCCGCGGGATCGCACCGAAATATTTCGTGACGAGCGTCTTGGCTTTCGCCGCATCCACATCGCCCGACAGCACCAGCACCGCATTGTTGGGGCCATAATGCCCGCGGAACCAATTCTTGACGTCCTCGACGCTGGCGGAGTCGAGATCGGCCATCGAGCCGATCGTCGAATGGCCATAGGGGTGCGACGCGGGGAACAGCGTCTCGACCTGCTTGTACTCGACCAGACCGTAGGGCTGATTGTCGCCCTGCCGTTTCTCGTTCTGGACGACGCCGCGCTGCTCATCGACCACTGCGGGGGTCAGCGCGCCGAGCAGATAGCCCATGCGGTCGCTCTCCAGAAACAGCGTGCGCTCGAGCGCGGCGGCGGGGACGGTCTCGAAATAGTTGGTGCGATCAAAATAGGTCGTGCCGTTGAGGTCGGTCGCGCCGATCGCCTTGGTGTAATCGAAATAATCGCCCGGCGCATTTTCACTGCCGTTGAACATGAGATGTTCGAACAGATGCGCGAAGCCGGTCTTGCCCTTTGGCTCGAACTTGGAGCCGACATTGTACCACACACTGACCGCCACGACCGGCGCCTTGCGGTCGGTGTTGACGATGACGCGCAGGCCGTTGGGGAGGCGGAACTCGCTGTAGGGAATGTCGACCTGGCGGACGAGATCCGCGACCGGGGCGGGCTTGGGAAGAGTGGTCTGCGCGAAAGCGGGCGTGGCGAACGTCGCCAGCGCAACGCCGGAGAGCGCGATAAGCTTGACGGTCATGCTGATGTGTTCCCCGGAATAAACGGTCTGGGCAGACCACTGTGCTATCCGGGTATAGCAATGGGGTTTGGCGTTGCAATCGGCCTTGCGCAGGGTCGGCATCGGCGATGCCTGATCGCCGAACGGATCAGTCCAGCGCGAAGCGGCCGATTGCAGGCATGTCATTCCGCACCTCGGCCGAGGCGTCCTTCGAGTCGACCAGCGATACGGCCACCTTGGGAAACAAGATCCGCGCCGGATTGCCGACTGCGGTCGCGCCCTAGCGCCGCGACACCATACTGTCGGCATAAACGTTGAACTATGTCGACGGCTTATGGCCGATACACCCGCTCCACGTTGCGCCGCAGATCCTCGCGCCAGAACAACACCGGTTTCAGCCGATGCGCCGCGAACAACGGCGCCTGGTCCGCATAATGCGGTGACTCCGGTCGTGTCGTCGCAGCACCGAACGGCTGGATCGAGCGCGATTCTACCCGACCCGCCTTGTCCCACGTCATCAGCATGATGAAGCTGTCGCCATGATTGACGACGAGCCGGCCATCGGGGGCTTCGGTCCACGTCGACGCCGCGCGCAGCACGTCGGGCGCGCCGTCGAGCGGTAGGTCGACTTTGCCATGCCGCAGCCGCAACACTGTGCCGAGCGGGGGATCGAGCGTGCCAAAATGCGTCTGGAGATACGCCGCCGCCTTCGCCAGCGCATCGCGCGGATCGAGTTCGGGGCGGCGCTGGTAATGCCATTTCTGCCCGGTCCGCAGCAGGATCGCGGCGAGCGCCTGCCCGCCGTGATGGCCGTCAAAATTCCAGTTCCAGCCGCGTAGCACGTCCAGTGCGGCGCGCAGTTGCGGATCGCCGCGCGGGTCGATCGCGGCGATGTCGCGATACCACCGCGCTGCCCAGCTGTAGTGGCTGATCCCGGTGTCGAACTTGATCCTGAGCAGGTCCGCTTCGCCAATCCGCGGGGTCTGACCCATCAGTTCGAGCGCGCGGGTGCCGCGGTTGGTGGTGTCGGTTTCGATCCCGAGCAGCGGGCTGTAATCCTGCGGGCGCAGTTCCGACCCCTGCCCCGCCGCCTGATACGGCGTGTTGTTAGCGTTGATGAGGAATCCCGACGCGGGGTTCACGTTGCGCGGCACCTGCGCGAATGGCACCGTCCCCGGCATCAGCGCGCGCGACGTGTCGCCGGGCAGCAGATGCTGGTAATCATAGCCTGGCCGCCGGTTGGGGAAGCTCGCGTTATAGACATAGGCGATGGTCCCGCGCGCATCGCCGTAGAGGAAGTTGGTCGCTGGAACCCCCTGGATCGCGAGCGCCTGCTGCCATTCGCCGAAATTGCGCGCGCGCGTCAGGCGATAATATTCCTCGATCATGCGGAGCTGGTCCGCGCCCGCATAGCGGATCGCAAAGGCACCGCTCTTGTTAACGATCACCGGCCCCTGCACGGCCCGGTACACCATCTTGGGGATCGGCAGCACGAACGGCCCGACCCGCACGCCGAGCCATACGCGTTGCGCCTCCAGCGGCCGCCACGCGCCGTCGAAGCGATAGCGGGTATGGTCGGCATCGGTGACGAGTTTGTAGACATCGGTCAGGTCGGGGCGGTTGACCGTGTTGGTCCAGCCGAGATGCTCGTTATGCCCCATCACCGGGAACGGCACGCCGGGGAAGGTCGCGCCCGAGAAGTGCCAGCCGGTCCCTGATTGGACCGACAGCTCGTACCAGGCGACTGGCCCCTTCCACGGCTGGTGCGCATTAGAGAGCACGCGCGTTGCGCCGTCGGTCGATCGCCCGGGCGCAACGACGAACGCGTTCGAGCCGTTGGGCATCCGCTCGCCGGTTGCGGGCAGCGTGGCAGGATCGGGCGCGTCGGGGGTAGCCCCGGCGCTTTCGCGCGGAAGCGGCCGGTCGCCTGACAATGCGCCCAGCACGGCATCCAGCCCGAAGAAGAAGGGCGTGCGCAGGACGAAGCCGGTCGCGATGTCCTCGCCGTTTACCGGGAACAGCCGCGCCAGTCGCACCTCCCCCGGATGCCGTCGCGCAAAGGCGTTGAGCCCGGTCGCATAGGCATCGAGCAAGGCGCGGACATCGGCGGGTTGCTTGCGATAATCGCGATGTGCCGTCGCCCGCGCGCCGAGCAGCGCGAGCGTGTAATCGACCTTCGCCCCGTCCGCCCCGGTCATCGCGCCGAGCCGCCCGCGCGCCATCGCCACGGCTTCCTGCAGCGTCGCGAAATCGTCCTCGGCATGCGCATAGGCGACGCCATACGCGACGTCCGGGTCGGTCTTGCCGAAGATGTGCGGTACACCGAACCGGTCGCGTGCGATGACGCTGTCATAGCGGTGTGCGGTTGGAGGCGTGCCGCTGGTCGCCGCGATCGGTTCCCACAGTGCAAGGCCAGCGGCAGTGACGACCAGCAGCCCGGCGAGCCCAAGCCCGAGTGTTCGCAGCATCCATTCCCCCTGTGGCTCTGGTCTTGGCCAGCTCCAACGCTATCTTGGCCTACGGGGCGGATTTGTCACGCAATCCGTAGTCTCACGACTTGTGTTGTATATTTGCAACACCATATCGGCGCGAAAGCAACTGTGAGGGTGGTGAATGAACATCGAGAAATTTACCGATCGCGCCAAGGGTTTCCTGCAATCGGCCCAGACCGTCGCGATCCGCATGAGCCATCAGCGGATCGCGCCCGAGCATATCCTGAAAGCGCTGCTCGAGGACGAGCAGGGCATGGCGTCCGGGCTGATCAGCGCGGCGGGCGGCGATGCGAAGCGCGCGGCGAGCGAGACCGATCTGCTGCTGGCGAAGATCCCGGCGGTATCGGGCAGCGGCGCGCAACAAACGCCGGGGCTCGACAATGACGCGGTGCGCGCGCTCGATCAGGCCGAGCAGATCGCGACCAAATCGGGCGACAGCTTCGTCACGGTCGAGCGGCTGCTCGTCGCGCTCGCTTTGTCGCTCAATACGGCAGCGGGCAAGGCGCTCAAGACCGCGGGCGTCGCGCCCGAGGCGCTCAACGCCGCGATCGAAAAGGTGCGCAACGGCCGCGTCGCAGACAGTGCGGGCGCAGAGGACAAGTTCGACGCCTTGAAGAAGTTCGCGCGCGACCTGACGCAGGCGGCGCGCGACGGCAAGCTCGACCCCGTCATCGGCCGCGACGAGGAGATCCGCCGCACGATCCAGATCCTTGCGCGCCGCACCAAGAACAACCCTGTGCTGATCGGCGAACCCGGCGTCGGCAAGACCGCGATCGCCGAGGGGCTCGCGTTGCGCATCGCCAATGGCGATGTCCCGGACACGCTCAAGGACCGCAAGCTGATGTCGCTCGACATGGGCTCGCTGATCGCGGGTGCCAAATATCGCGGCGAGTTCGAGGAGCGGTTGAAAGGCGTGCTCGACGAGGTGAAGGCCGCCGAGGGCGACATCGTCCTGTTCATCGACGAGATGCACCAGCTGATCGGCGCGGGCAAATCCGAGGGCGCGATGGATGCGGGAAACCTGCTGAAACCGGCGCTCGCGCGCGGCGAGTTGCACTGCGTCGGCGCGACCACACTCGATGAATATCGCAAATATGTCGAGAAGGACGCAGCGCTCCAGCGCCGCTTTCAGCCGGTGTTCGTGGGGGAGCCGACCGTCCCCGACACGATCTCGATCCTGCGCGGACTGAAGGAGAAGTACGAGCTCCACCACGGCGTGCGGATCACCGATGCGGCAATCGTCGCGGCGGCGACCTTGTCCAACCGCTACATCACCGACCGCTTCCTCCCCGACAAGGCGATCGACCTGATGGACGAGGCCGCGTCGCGCATCCGCATGGAGGTCGAGAGCAAGCCCGAGGAAATCGAGATCCTCGACCGGCGGATCATCCAGCTCAAGATCGAGCGCGAGGCGTTGAAGCGCGAGAGCGACGAAGCCTCGCGCGACCGGTTGGTCAAGCTCGACGGCGAACTCGCCAATCTCGAGCAGCAGTCGAGCGAGCTGACGACGCGCTGGCAGGGCGAGAAGGACAAGATCTCCGCCGAGGCGAAGCTCAAAGAGCAGATCGACGCCGCGCGGCTCGAACTCGAGCAGGCGCAGCGTGCGGGTGATCTGGCGAAGGCGGGCGAGCTGTCCTACGGGCGCATCCCCGACCTCCAGCGCCAGTTGGATGCCGCGGCGGGCGCGACCAAGGGCGCGATGCTGCGCGAGGAAGTGACGGGCGAGGACATCGCAGGCGTCGTCGCGCGCTGGACCGGGATTCCGGTCGAGCGGATGCTCGAGGGCGAGCGCGACAAGCTGCTCGCAATGGAAGCGACGATCGGCAAGCGCGTGATCGGCCAGCAGAACGCGATCCGCGCCGTCTCGACCGCGGTCCGGCGCGCGCGTGCGGGCCTACAGGATCCCAACCGGCCGCTGGGGTCGTTCCTGTTCCTCGGGCCGACGGGCGTGGGCAAGACCGAGCTGACCAAGGCGCTCGCGGAATTCCTGTTCGACGATCCAACCGCAATGGTCCGCATCGACATGAGCGAGTTCATGGAAAAGCACGCGGTCGCCCGGCTGATCGGCGCGCCTCCGGGCTATGTCGGCTATGAGGAAGGCGGCGTGCTGACCGAGGCGGTGCGGCGGCGGCCGTATCAGGTCGTGCTGTTCGACGAGGTCGAGAAGGCGCATGGCGACGTCTTCAACATCCTGTTGCAAGTGCTCGACGACGGGCGGCTGACCGACGGCCAGGGCCGCACGGTCGACTTTACCAACACGATCATCGTGCTGACCTCCAACCTCGGCAGCCAGGTGCTGACGACGTTGGGCGAAGGCGAGGACGTTGCTTCGGTCGAGCCGCAGGTGATGGAGATCGTGCGCGGGCATTTCCGGCCCGAGTTCCTCAACCGGCTCGACGAGATCGTGCTGTTCCACCGGCTCGGCCAGGCGGAGATGGCGCCGATCGTCGACATCCAGGTCAAGCGGATCGCGACGCTGCTCGGCGAACGCAAGGTGACGCTCGACCTGACCGATGCGGCGCGGCTGTGGCTCGGGCGGGTCGGTTATGATCCGGTGTACGGCGCGCGACCGTTGAAGCGCGCGGTGCAGCGCTATCTCCAGGATCCGCTCGCCGACCTGATCCTGCGCGGGAGCGTCAAGGATGGCGCGACGGTGCGGGTCGATGAGGGCGACGGGAAGCTGGAGCTGGTGGTGGAGTGATTGGCTCCCCCGCCTGAGGGGGCGGATTGGTGTCGACGGTGTCTCTACCTCATACCGACCCACCCCCGGCCCCTCCCTTCCAGGGAGGGGAGGAGGCTGCGGCACCCATTCGGCTTAGTCCGCCAATACCGTGAGGGTGCGAGCCAGTGCTGGCAGACCAGCGTAACGGGCTCCCCTTCCTGGAAGGGAGGGGTTGGGGGTGGGTTGGCCCGTTGTCGAACGCTGCGCCAGCCTCATACTCCCCCACCCCTCCCACGCAGGGGAGGCACACACAAAAAGGGGGCGGTTCCTGCGCAGGAACCGCCCCCTTTTCGATACCCCAGCCTTACAGCTTGAACTTCGCCCCTGCCAGGAAGCGACGGCCGTAGATGCCCTCGCCGGTCTGGACCGGGTTGTAGAGATACGCACCATAGGTGACCGGATCGATCGGCGGCAGGCGATCGAACAGGTTGATCGCATTGACGTAGAAGGTCAGCCCGTCGGTGACCCGCACGCTCGTGTTGAGATCGAACGTGATGTAGCTCTTCACGCGGCAACCGGTGTACGCCGGCGACGGTGCCAGGCCGCAATCGCGGTAGCCCGTGCCCTGGTCCTCGGCCGACAGATCGTAGCCCGAGACGTAATTGACCGTCCCCGTCAGCGACATCGGCCCCTTCTGGAAGGTGTTCTGCCAGTTGCCGCGCCAGCGGTAGGTGCCCGAGCCGGCGGTCAGGTTGAAGTTGCCGAGCGTGTCGACATACGTCTCCTTGTGGCCGTCCGGGAAGCTCGTGCTGAGTTCGAGCTGCAACGTCGCGTCGAGGTTGCTGGTCCACGTCACGCCGGCGATGTTGACCCGGCTGTTGATGCCGAAGTCGATGCCCGACGACTGGATCGTGTTCGCATTGACCAGTGCCGAGGCGACATACAGCACCCGCGGCGTCGCATTGGGGAAGGCAGCGTCGGGGGCGTCCGGGGTGATCGCGAAGCCGTTGGGGATCGCCGCGCCCGAATAATAAGCGTTGAGCGCGTCGCCCGACGTCAGCGAGGTGATCGCGTTGGTCTTCTTGATGTTGAAGTAATCGACCGTGAACGCGACGTTGCGGATCGGTTCGAACACCACACCACCGGTAAAGCTGCGCGACCGCTCAGGCTTGAGGTTGGGCGAAGCGAGCGTCGTCGCGCCGTAGCTTCCCGAGCGGAGATAGGTCGGGCAAGCGGTGCTGAACGTTGCGACCGAGCAGCCATATTGCGCAAGATACGTATCGTTGAACAGGCCGGCGGAATTGGTGACATAGCCCGTCGTTGGCAACGCATTGGCTTCGGCGAAGCTCGGGATGCGATAGCCGCGCGACCAGGTGCCGCGGATCGTCAGTTCCTTGATCGGCGAGAACTTCGCGCCGACCTTGGGCGAGAACGCGCCCTGCCCGGTCGAATAATGATCGTAGCGGCCCGACGCATTGACAGACAGCTGGTCGATGATCGGCGCGTTCAATTCGCCGAACGCCGAAGTGACGGTACGGTGCCCACTGGTGCCGAAGGCGTTGATCGTGAAGTAACGCTGCGTCGCGCCATTAATGTCCGAATTCGCGCTCGGCGAGTCGATCCCTTCATAATAGACCGATGCGCCCGCACCGAGCTGAAGCGGGCCGCCCGGCAGCTGGAACAGCGATTTGCTGACGGTCGCCTGTGCCTGGTACAGATCCGAGCTCGAGTCCGTGATGTTCTCAGGCGTCAGATAGTTCATCGTCGCCGCACTGGTCGCCGACGGGTTGACGAAATTGTACGAACCGTCCGCGATCACATCGAGCAGATGCTGGATGTAGACATAGCCGTTCTGCTGGCGACGCAGATCGGTGTGCATCGCGGTCAAGTCGACGCGATAATCCCAATCGCCCAGGAACGTACCGTTGATCCCGGCGGCCGCACGATAGACGCGGTAGCGGGTTTCGTCGCGCGTGACCGAATTGGGCAACGTGCCGACGATCTGCGCGGTCTGGCCTGCTGCGGCATACGGGTTGTTGGGGTTGAGCGTCCCGTTGGTCGCGTTGCAGTTCGCGCGCGCGGCGCAGACATAGACCGGGAGCGTCAACGCCCCCGAACCGGGCGCGTAGGACGCGGCATTCGACCGCGTCGAATACGGCTGGAAGTAGATGCCCGCCGGGGCGTTCGCGTAGATCCCCGAGGGATCGCCGGTGTAGCTGCTGCGCGTCTGGAGGAAGTTGAACTGCGCATAGGCTTCCGAACTGTCACCGATCTTCGCGGTGAACTTGGCGGTGCCGCCGAACCGCTCGATCGTGGGAGCAACGACGCCGTAGCGGTTGACCGAATCCTGCGAGCATACGACCGACGGGACGACGCCGCCTGCGGTGTTGGTGGTCGGTTGGCCGTTGACGCACCCGCCGTTGAGCAGCGAATATTGCGTGCCGCCGGTCGGCCGCGCGTAGATGTTGGCACCCGCATTGGTCGCGCCGAAATTGTCGCCGCTGAGGATGTTGTTGGGTCCGCCGATCCCGCTCTGATCCGACGAATTGTACGGCGCGGGCAGATCGTTGTTGGTGACCCCGCCCGAGCGATAATAGAAGCCGCTGATATAGGCGTTATAGCCCTTCTCATCCAAGCTGCCGGTACCCGCGGTCAGCGTCAGACGCTGGCTCGGTGCGATGCCGCCCTCCGAGATGCCGGCTTCGGCGCGACCCGAAACGCCCTGGATGCTGCGCTTGGTGATGATGTTGACCACGCCACCGATCGCGTCTGCGCCGTAGCTCGACGATGCGCCGTCCTTGAGGACTTCGATCCGGTCGACGACGTCGTCGGGAATGGTGTTGAGATCGACGAAGTTGCGCGTCGCGTCATCGGCGAGCGGGTAATAGGCCGCGCGCAGGCCGTCGATCAGGACGAGGGTCGAGCTGCTCGACAGGCCGCGCAGCGACACCGCCGAGGCACCACCCGCGAACGCGCCGTTCGCGCTGAACGAGTTGGTCAGTGCCGCGCCGTTGTTCGACGAAAGCCGCTGGATGCCTTCCTGCACCGTCGGAATACCGCGGCGGTCGAGCGATTCGGTCGACAGCGTCGTCACCGGCGACGGGGTGACGGTCGCGCGGAACAGCGAGCCGGTGACGACGATGTCCTGGCCTTGTTCGGCGGTCTGCGGGACGGGGGCGGCAGCGGGCGCATCGACAGGAGCTGCCGGAGCGATCTGGTCTTGTGCGAATGCGGGCAGTGCGACGAGCGAGAGGGCTGCCGACGTCGTCAGGAGCCAAGGCTTCGAGATGAGGGAGGAATTCCGGGGCACGACTGGTTCCTTACAAAACGCGCACCCGAAACGGGGTGCCGGAGTTGGGTGATGATGAGCAAACCAGCGGACGTCTCCGCTTGATGGCGCCAAAGATCACGTGCCGACCGTGTCTGTAAAGCGCGACGCAGCAACGCCGTGTTGGATTTGAGAAACGCCGTAGCAAAATTGCAACACCACACGTGCTTGGGGCCGGATCGGCCAAGTATCAGCGTCGTAACGCTGTGTTACCCTTTGCTACTGACCTTTGCTCTGGAGCAACATTATCATCATATTACTTCGGTCCGATCCGGCCTTAACCAACAGCTAGCTATCGGATACTTGAGTACAACAAAGAATAGATTTGCTTCTTGCAAGTGCCGCGGAGGAATCCCGCAAGACGAGGCACAAAAAAGGGGGCGGTGGATCGCATGATCCACCGCCCCCAGATGCTTCGATTAAGAAGCCGTATTTTACATGTCGATCGTCAGACCCACGAACAGATACCGACCGTTGGCATCGAAGATGCCCGGGTAGGTGTTGCCGTTGCCGAGCGAGCCGATCGGCGATGCCGCCTGGCTGAGGATCGGCGGCTGGCGGTCGAGCAGGTTGTTGGCACCGATGCGGAACGTGAACTTGTCCGCCGCACGAACCGTTGCTGCCAGATCGAAGTAGCTCTGGACCGGGATGCGGGCGTCCAGCGGCGAGAACGAACCCGCGAGATCGGCATCGCCGCTCGTGCGCTCATACTTGGTCGCCGACAGGTAGCGCCAGCGTGCCGACAGACCGATGCCCTGCGGCGAGGTGTAGGTCACGCGTGCCGAATGCCGCCACTTGGACTGCGGGTACCCGCACTGTGCCCCATAGAAGCCTGCGCAATCGAACTCGGCGCCGACCTTGTTCGACGTGAATTCGTCGACATAGGTGCCGTTGAACGACAAAGCGAAGGTCCCGACCGAACGCGTGCGCAGCGTGTAGCCAGCCGCAACGTCGATGCCGCGCGTCTTAAGCGAGCCTGCATTGACGTTGGTGTCGACGATGTAGCCGGTGTTGCCCTGGAACAGTGTGCCGTTGGCGTCACGGTTGATGGCACCGCACAGCGCGGGGTCGGCGGTCGCGATGCACTGCGCGATGATCGTGTCGGCGCCGATGACGCCGATCCGGTCCTGCAGCTTGATCGAGAAGGCGTCGACCGACAGGTTGAAGCCGCGCAGGAAGCTCGGCTGGAGCAGGACGCCAACCGTGAACGTGTCCGCCTTTTCAGGGCGAAGGTTCGGGTTGCCGCCGAGCAGGCCGTTATACTGCTCCGACGGGTTCGCTGCGATCAGGCCGAAGCGGTTGGCCGGAACGCCCGCACGGGCGCAGGCTGCGGCATTGTTGCCGTTGACCAGGCCGTTGACGGCCGGACCCGCGCACGGATCGGTCGCGCCGTCGAGCTGAACCGACTGCTGTGCGAACAGCTCCTGCGTGTTCGGCGCACGAACCGCACGGTTGTAACCGCCACGGAAGCGGATGTCCGAAACCGGTGCCCAGACGATCTCGCCCTTGTACGACGAAACGCCGCCCGAGGTGCTGTAGTCCGAATAACGGAAGCCGCCGTTGATCGTCAGTTCCTTGAAGAAGCGACGGTCGGTTACCAGCGGAACCTGGACTTCGGTGAACACTTCCTTGACGTTGAACGAGCCGTCGATCGGCAGCGTCGCGCCGCCCTGCCCGGCGAGATCGCCGGTGAGGAAGCCGTTGTCGACTTCGAGCGTCAGCGATTCCTCGCGATACTCGCCGCCGATGTTGATGCCGATGCCCTGCGTCGAGAACGGCGACTGGAAGCCGTACTTGCCGCCTTCGAACGTGACCGAGCCGCTGACGACCTTTTCCTGAGTGGTGCCCGTCTGGAAGCCCGGGGTCTGGACGTAGTTCAGTGCACCCGCCGAAATGTTGCCCGCACCGAAGATGTTGAGCGGGACGCAGTTCGGATCGGTACCGTCGACGACCGAGCGGCAAACGGTCTGCCCCTGGGTTGCCGAACCAGCGCGCGTATCGGTGATCGCATCGAGCGCGCGCGTGGTGCGCGAGACCGAGAATTCATTGCGATAGACCTGGTTGAAGATCGTCGTGCCGTACTGGCCATAGACGTCGTACGAAACGCCATCGGCGATGTCGCCACGGGCGCCCGCAACGAAGCGGTATGCGGTGTGACGAAGATCGGCCTGACGACCGCCGCCCTCGACGTTACGACGCCCGATCTGGACCATGCCCTGCTGGTACTGCGACCCATCCGGGTTGGTCAGGTTGACGACGTTGCCGTTTCCGTCACGAACGAGGTTCGTGTTGCGGAAGAAGACATCGCGCTGTGCCTGCGACAGGAACGGGTTGTTGCTGTTCAGCACCGTGGTGTTGCTGAAGTCACCCGACGGCGCGATCTGTGCGACCGAGCGATCGTCCATGAACATGAACTCGGCGTACGGCTTGAAGCTGTCGCTCACGTCGTAATGCGCGAGGAAGCCGGCCGTGTAGCGCGTGTCGGGGCGCTGGTAATAGTTGAGCGGGTTGGCGTTGTAGAGCGTCCGGCCGGGGACCAGAGCGCCCGCGCCGTTCAGCGTGTAGAGCTGCTGAAGATTGGTCGCCGCGCCGTTGAAGACGGCGTCGCTCGTGGTGAAGTTCGCCGGGAATGCCGTAGCCGAACCGCCGCAGACATATTCCGCGCCGCTCGCCGGAGCATTCAGGCCGCACGACGAATAGTCGCGATCGCCCTGGAGGATCGCGCCGATCTTGCGATAGCCCATGTAGCCGACGACATGGCCGCGGCCGTCGCTGGTGCCAGCACCCATCTTCAGGTTGACGTCGAACTGCGTGCCGTCGAACGCCTGGCCGTCGCGGGCGGGATAGCCAGCGCGTGCCGAGATGTCCTGGAACCGCTGGCTGCGGTTGTCGTGGTTGTAGATGCCGCCAGATGCATCGAGGCTGACGCCTTCGTAGTTGGTGTCGAGCACGAAGTTGACGACGCCGGCAACCGCGTCCGAACCATAGACCGAGCCTGCGCCGCCCGTGAGGACGTCGACGCGCTTGATCAGCGCCTGCGGGATTACGTTGAGATCGCCAGCCGCGGGTGCGGTGCTGCTCGACGACGGGTTGCCCGGCATCAGGCGACGGCCGTTGACGAGGACGAGCGTACGCGACTCACCGAGGTTGCGCAGGTTGGCGGTCGCGGTCCCGTTCGACCCGTTCGACACCGACGAGCTCTGCGCCGCAAACGACTGCGGCAGGCTGTTGAGCACGTCCTCGATGCGGGTCGCGCCCTGGAGCTTGATCTCGGCTGCGTTGACGACCGTGATCGGGCTTGCCGAGGTCAGGTTCGGGTTCGAGATACGCGAGCCCGTGACGACGATGTCGCCTGCGTCCGCGCCAGGGGTGTTCGACGCAGCGGGCGTGGTGCCGGCGATGCTGTCGTCACCCGGGGTGGCGCTGGTCGGGGCCTGCTCCTGCGGTGCGGCGGGCGCGGCTGCATCCTGCGCGAGCGCGGGGAACGCGCCGAACACACCGGCGATCATCGTGGACGCGCGCAAGGAGTCGCGCAAAACTCGGTTCTGCATGTAGGATTGGTCCCTTTGGTACGCACCGCTTTTGGAACGGCGTCATGTCAAAGACAGTCATTATCTGGCTGCCGATGCGGCGGTTCTTTACTGTGGGGCCACGCTTCCAAAAGTAAAAAAACATGAACGTACGCAATTGGCGTCATATTGTTCCAAGGATGTAGCCAAATTGACACACTCGACATGTGACGCGCTTGCCGCTGCGAGAACGCCACCGTATCGCGCGACCGAGCCCCGAACCGAGGACCGCCCGTTGCGCCACAATCCGACCATTTCGACCCTTATCGCGATCGTCTCGGCCGTGGCCGCGACCATCCTGCCGACCGCAATCACCGCCGCCGAACCCCGCACGGAGGCGCGATCCAAGGCGCTGAGCGACGTCGTGCGCTGCCGTCAGATCCAGGACACGACGGCGCGGCTGGCGTGTTTCGACGCCTCGGTCGCGGTGCTCGATTCGGCGGAGCAGCGACGCGACGTCGTCGTGGTCGATTCGCAGCAAGTACGGCAGGCGCGGCGCTCGCTGTTCGGGATCGGGGTTCCGAGCCTGTCGATCTTCAGCGGATCGCCCGAGATCGATTCGATCGACACGACCGTGACCGATGCGCAGGTTGATGGTGCCGGACGCTGGACCGTGCGAATGGCGGACGGTGCCCGCTGGGCGCAGACCGACGACAATGTCCTCGGCCGCAGCCCGCGCGCGGGCGACAAGGTCCGCATCAAGCGCGCCGCGCTTGGCAGTTTCCAGATGATCATCGGCGGGCAGCCCGGCGTGAAGGCACGGCGCCTCAACTGAAGCCCGCGCAAACCCATATCGTCCATGCGCCCGGCACGATAAGAGACGGCATGCCGCAGGACCGCCAGGCGTTGCACTTACTGACCACCGCGGCGTCGCATCTCCGCGCGGGCGACATGGCGCAGGCCATCGCCGCGTTCGAAGCAAGCCTCGCGATCGATCCGCATCAGCCTGACGCGTGGTTCAACCTCGGTTGGGCCCAACGGGCCATGCGGCAATTCGACGCGGCGTTGCAGTCCTATGCCCGCGCGATCGCGGAAGGCGATCCGCACCCCGAACAGGCGCTGCTCAACCGCGCGACGATCCTGTCGGACCATCTGTTTCGCCCCGACGCGGCCAGGGCAGAGCTCGAACAGGCGTTGCGCGCCAACCCCGGTTTTCTTACAGCGTGGCTCAACCTCGGCAATCTCCACGAGGACCTTGGCGATCCCACGTCGGCGCGATTTGCCTATGAAGAGGTCCTGTCCCGCGCGCCCGACAATGCCCGCGCCCATGCGCGGCTCGCGGCGATCGATGTCGCAACCGGTGCGGCAGGGTCGGCGATCGCACGGCTCAAGGCGGTGGTTCCGCAGGCGGCCGACGTCACCAGTCGCGCGGAGCTGCTGTTCGCGCTCGGCAATGCGCTGGATGCGGTGGGGGAGACGACCGATGCGTTCCAGGCGATCGAGGCGGCAAACTGGATCGCACGTTCGATCGCGCCGCGCCGCTACGACGCGGCTGCACAGGAGCGGCTCGTGGACGCACTGATCGCGGGCTACCCGGTGCGCGGCGAGACACGCGCTGCGACGGGTCCGGTAGCGGCCAAGACGCCGATCTTCATTTGCGGGATGTTCCGATCGGGATCGACGCTGGCGGAGACGGTCCTCGGGCGGCACCGCGAGATCACCCCCGGGGGCGAACTGGAGACGATCCCCGCGATCGTGCAGGCGTTGCGCCCCTACCCCGCCGCCGCGCTCGCGCTGTCGCCCGATGCGATTGCGCAGCTCCGCGTGCGCTATCTCGCGGACCTGCCCGGCGACGGGTGGGTCACCGACAAGCGCTGCGACAATTTCCTCCACATCGGGCTGATCAAGACGCTGTTTCCCGACGCGCGGATCATCCACACCCGGCGCAACGCGGCTGACACATTATTGTCGACCTATTTCCTCCAGTTCGGCGACGGCGTCGTTTACGGCAGCGATCTGCTCGAGGCGGCGCATTACTATGTCCAATATGCGCGGCTGATGGCGCATTGGCGGGCGCTGTACGGGGCGGACATCATCGACCTCGATTACGACACGCTGGTGGTCGATCCGCATGCGGCAGTGTCCGCAGCCCTGGATGGGCTCGGGTTGCCGTGGGACGCAGCGTGCCTTGGCGAGCCGAACGCTCCGCTGGCTGTCCGCACCGCAAGCGCATGGCAAGTCCGCCGTCCGATCCACCGCCGCTCGCTTCACCGCTGGCAAGGGTATCGCGCGCAGCTTGGCGATGCGATTGCCTTGCTCGAACGGCACGGGATCGGCGTTACGCCCTAGGCGCGGTCAGCCCCCGGTCAGTCACCGCGAACAACCGCGCAAGATCCTTCTGTTCGCCATGCGTCAGATGCGGATTCCATACGTCGAAGATCAGCACGATCCGCACCTGGTCGCTGTGGTTCCACGCCTCATGCTCGATCGTGTCGTCGAACGCGAACGCCTCGCCTTCGCGCCACGCGCGCGTTTCGCCGCCCACCCGGAAACCGCATCCCTCGGGCACCACCAGCGGGAGGTGGATGATCGCGCGAGTGTTGGTAACGCCGGTGTGCGGCGGGATCGCCGCGCCACCCTTGAGGATTGAGAAGAAGGCGGACGGTGCCTTCCCCGGCAAGTGCGTCTGCGGCACCCGCGCGAGCGCGGCGGCGGTTTCGGGGCAGAGGTCGCAAACCGCAGCGTTGCGCTGGCCATATTCCCACAGGAAACACGCGCTCCAGTCGCGCGAATCGTCGAGCTTGCTCCACGGCGTATCGGGCGTGCCCTTGTCGAGCCGGACATAGGGGCGGATCGCAGCGCCACCCCCCGCCAGCATCGCGAGCGCCTCCGCGCGGATCGCCGGCGTCGCGGCTTCGAGCTCGGCAAACCAGGGGAAGAGCGCACGATCGAAGAATTCGTCCGCGGGGAGGAACGGGAAATGCACGCCCGCACACTGATTGGTGTAGATCCGCCGCCGCCCGAGCAACGTATCCGCGCACGCCTGGAACCGCCGCGATGCCGTGGCGACCTGCCCCGCCTTGTCGAACTCCTGCGACAATGCGTCGGCAAAGGCGGCGTTATGCGCCTCCAGAAACGCGCGCGCGCGCGCTTCCGCATCAATCAGCGCGGGGGGCCGGTCCGTCGCATTGCCCGCAAGCTGGACCACCGCACTCCAATGCGGCGCCGCCTCGGACAGAAGCCCCTGGCGTTGCAGCAATTCGCCCATCCGCAAATGCGCGAGGAAATGCAGCTGGTCGAGGTCGAGCACCGACTGGAGCGCCTGCCGTTCGCCCGCGTCGTCGCCCGCCGCGCGGTGGGCCGCTGCGAGATTGAGCCGCAACGCGGGCTCGCCCGGATCGAGCGCGATCGCGCGCGCGAAGCTCGTCGTTGCAGTCGGGAAATCTCGATCCGCCAGCGCACGCATTCCTCGCGCGTTGAATGCCTCGGGTCGCGGCGGGACGATCGCGATCGCGCGGTCGAGGACCTTGCGCTCGCCCTCGCCGTCGCCGCGTTGGCGCAGCGCCGCCGCTTCGCGCAGCAACGTTCCAACGGCACCGGCAGGATCGACCATGGCCTGAGAAAGCATAGTCCCCCGCGCCATGCAAGCGACCGGGGGACGACGCGTTCCTTAGCGAGCCAGACGGTCGGATTAGGATCGCCCGACGCGACGATTCACAAGCTAAAGTTGCTTCCCCGGCGAAGGCCGGGGCCCAGTAGCGCGCCGGACGGAATCGGTCGCTGCGCGCCATTGCGGCCACCATCTCTACTGGGCCCCGGCCTTCGCCGGGGAAGTGCTCGCGAATTTGAGGGCGCTGGCGGCATCGGATATTCGTGCCCGGTCGCGCCGGTGAACAGCGCCAAGCACGCGTCCCCCTCGGCTTCCCCGATCCGCAGCGCCTCGCGATACAAGCGCGGCTTGATCCCGCGCGCGACGTCCGCGAAGATCGGCGGCATGTCGATCCCGGAACCGCCCGTCGCCCCTGCCCCCGAATGGCTGGCCCATCGGTACGATCCGGGGATCGACGCGTTTCAGTTCGTCTCCGCGCCCCGCGATGTACGGCAACGCGTCCCGTTCCTGACCGACGAACATCTCGGATCCTCAGGCGCGCCCGTCGTGATCCCGCGCGGTCGGTGCGATCGATCGGCGGCGACGGGGCGGATCAATTTCATCTTCCATTCCGCCTATTGCTGCTCGACCCTGCTCGCGAACGCGTACGACCGTCCGGGTCGGGCATTCAGCCTGAAGGAACCGATGCTGCTCAACGACCTGGTCGGCTGGCGGCATCGCGGGGGTGATCCGCGGCAGATCCTCGCGGTGCTCGGCGACGGTCTCGCGATGCTCGCCCGACCGTTCGCGGCGGGCGAAGTATGCGTGATCAAGCCGTCCAACATCGTCAACGGCCTCACCACCGCGATGCTGGCCGCGCGGCCCGAGGCGGGGGCCGTGTTGCTATACGCGCCGCTCGAACCCTATCTCGGGTCGATCGCGAGCAAGCGGCTGTGGGGGCGGTTGTGGGTGCGCGAGTTGCTCGCGAGCTTCCTCAAGGAAGGGCTGGTCGACATGGGACTCGACGCGGAGGCCATCTTCCGCCTGTCGGATCTCCAGGTTGCCGCGGTCGGATGGCTTGCGCAGCATGCGCTGTTCGCGAAGCTTGCACAGCGGTGGCCGGGGCGGGTGCGCACCCTCGACAGCGAAGTCCTGCTCGCGCGTCCCCACCCCGCGCTCGCGGCGATCGACGCGCTGTTCGGGCTGACCGCAACCGACGATGAGCGCGACGGGATCGTCCAGTCGGTGTTCCGGCAGCATGCCAAGTTCGGCGGTGCGTTCGATGCCGAGGCGCGCAAGGCGGACCAGCAGTCCGCGTCGGCGCTCCATGCCGAGGAAATCGCGATGGTGCTTGGCTGGGCCGCCAAGGTCGCGGAGGGTGCAGGGATCGCGCTGACGCTGCCGGGCGCGCTGCTCCCGCCATCGGCCTGACGCAAAAAAAGAGGCGACCCGAAGGCCGCCTCTCGAAGATACGAACCGGGCGGACGCGCCGCCCGGGATCGGTCAGAACCGGAACCGCACCGCCGCGCTGAACGCACGACCCAGCGGATCGTAGGTCGACGGGAAGGTGTTGCCGCTGTTGGCGGCGGTCGTCCCCGCCTGACCGCCGACGACGGGCGGCTGGGCGTTGAGCAGGTTCTGCACGCCGATCGTCAGCTGATATTGTTTGGCGACATCGAACTGCAGCGTCAGGTCCAGATAATTATACGCCGGGATGCGGTTGAAGTTACGCGTCTGGCCCGCGAGCGCCGAGCTCACGCCTGCGCCGTTGCGGATGACGCCCGAGTAGAGCGCGGGCAGGCCCGGCTCGTACCGCACCTTGTTGATGTGCCGCCACAACAGCGACGCGGTCGCGCCATACGCACCCAGTGTGGTGCGCTGCTGCCACGAGAACTTCGGCATGATCTGCCCAAGGCTCGGGCCGCAGTTCGCGCTGTAATAGCCGACGCAATCGCGGTTGGGCGAGCTTGGGGACGCCTGGAATCGCAGGTGATCGGTCCAGTTGCCGACGAAGTTGAGGTCGAGGGCGAGATCCCCGAACTTGCGGTTGTAGTTGACGGTCAGGTCGATCCCGTCCGTCGCATAGCGCCCGTTGTTGGTCAGCGGCGTCGGCAAACCAAAGGTCGTCGAGGTCGGGCCGCTGAGACGCCCGTTCGCCGGGTTGCGCCGGATGATGGTGCACGCGGACGATGCCGCCGACGCTGCGGTAATGTTGGCGAAACATGCGTCCATCACGTCGCTCGGCAGCGCCGAGGTGATCGCGTCGTTGATCTTGATGTCGTAATAATCGACCGACACCGTCAGGTTGGGAATGATCCCGCGCGGAACGATGACGAGCCCGGCCGTGAACGTATCCGCCTTCTCGGGCCGGATGTTGGGATTGCCGCCGCCGGTTTGGTTCGCCTGCCCTGCCGATGGGTTCTGGATCGAACCGATCGAGGCAGCGGGCGCGCCCTGGGCGATACACACCGCCCGCAAATTGGCGTTGCTCGTGACCGCCGCGCCGGCGCACGGATCGGTGCCGAGCGAGGTCAGCCCGGTGACGGTCGGCGCGAACAGCTCGCCGATGTTGGGCGCGCGGACGGCACGCTGATAGGTACCGCGCAGGCGGATACCGTCGACCGGCTCCCACGTCGCGCCACCCTTGTAGGTGGTGGTGTCAAAGCTCGGGTTGCTCGGCGCATCGATGTTATACGACGAGTAGCGCACGCCGGCCTCGAGCGTCAGCTGCTTGAAGAACGCCTTGTCCGCGACGAGCGGGACGAGCAATTCGCCGAACGCTTCCTTGACGTCGTAGCCGCCCGAGAAGGGAAGGATAGCGCCGCCAGCCCCGCCCAGCGCGGACGGATCCTGCGCAAAGGCGTCAGGGATGCGGTCATACTTGTACTTGCGATATTCGGCACCGATCGCATAGCTGATCGCCTTGTCCGACGTCGGCAGGAAGGTGCCCACGTCGCCCGTCAGCAGCGCGCGCGCCTGGTACAGTTCGGTGTTGATGCGGACCGTGCTCTGCGCCTGCAGGAAGGCCACCTGCGCCGGCGAGATGCTGCCCGCCTGGCCGAACAGATTGACGGGTACGCAACCACCGGTCGTCACGGTGCAGGTCGTCGTGTTGGTCGCGTTGAGCGCCTGCTGCACGCGCTGCGTGATGACATAGCCCGACTGCGTCAGCGACTGTTCGGCGCGGCCGTACGATCCCGAGATGTCGAGCTGGGTCGATTTCGCGATGTCGACCTTTAGGCCCGCGCGGACGTCATAGACCGTGTTTTCCCAGTTGCTGATGCGCGGCCCGAGTTCGACGAGGCGACGATAGACGCCGGGGAGCGGCAATGCTGCGTTGGTGTTGCAGGTTGCTCCAAGCGCGATCCCGTTCGCGGTGCAGATCTGGTCGCGGATCGTCGTGTTGAGATACGGGTTGTTCGCCGGGATCGTCAGTTCGTTCCCGAACACGCCCGACGGTGCGATGATCTGCTCGATCGTGTTCTGCGTGAACATGCCGCGGGCATAGAATTCGACCCCGTCCGCGACGTCGTAATGCGTCGCCGCATAGACGCTCTTGCGGATCATCGGCGTCTGGAAAATATTGTACGGGTTGAAGTTGAACCCTTGATATTGCGGCACCAGCGATGCGCCCGACTGCGAGACCTGCAGATCGGACGTCGGGAAGGAGATCGTCGTCGGCACCGACGTGAAGGACGAACCCGAGGCCACGCCACCGCTCGCGTTGTTGGTGCTGGTGATGCCGAACAGTGAGAAGGGCTGGGTCTGATAGACCGGGTCGATCTTGGTATAACCGAAGCTCAGCACCGCGTTGCCGCGATCGTCGGCGAAGTTCGAACCGACCGTGATGTCACCGCGGAACGAATAGCCGTCGCCGGACTGCAGGATCTTGTTCTGGAAGTTGACTTCGAGGCCGGTGAAATCGCGCTTGGTGATGAAGTTGACGACACCCGACACCGCGTCCGCGCCATAGGTCGTGGACGCGCCGCCGGTCAGCACCTCGGCGCGTGCGACGAGTGCGAGTGGGATGTTGTTGAGATCGGTCGCTCCATTGGCGAGCGCCGGAACGACGCGCGCGCCGTCGAGCAGCACCAGGTTGCGCTGCACGCCGAGACCGCGAAGGTCGACCGTGTTGGTGCCGTTCGCACCGTTGTTGACCTGGCTGCCGATGCCCGGCGAAACGCCGGGAAGCGCACGGAGGAGTTCCTCGACCGTGTTCGGTGCGCGCTTCGTGATTTCGGCATCGCTGATGACCGAGACGGGCGATGCGGACGTCAGGTTGGGATTGCGGATCAGCGTGCCGGTGACGATGATATCCGAACTCGTCGGTTCGACGGCGGCTGCGTCAGTCACGCCGGGTTCGATCGGGGCCGTTTGTGCCGTTGCAGCAGGAGCAAAGCTCGCAATCGCAATAACCGACAAGGCCGATCCGATTCCGAGCTTACGCGCAAACCTATTGTTCTTCATGAAAGTTTCCCCTTTATTACCGTCACATACGAAATGTGCGGAAATGTACGTCATTCAAAAGAATGACGTCCGATCAGCATCTTTTGTGTGCTTGGGGAAAAGATGCAGTTACATCGGGCTACTGTAAAGTGGCCGCCGTGGACCTTTTTGTGTTTTTGCTGCGATGTAGCAATTTTGCAACAACGTTACGGGAAGGCAATCATTCGTTCGAAGTACGGCCGATCAGGTCCCGTCGGAACGCCGCGTGAAACTGGCATCACCCCAACGCAAACGAGGCGGAAATTGCTTTCCGCCTCGCTCTGGTAGGTCATGATCCCCGGGTGAACCCGGCCGGATCGTTCAGAACTTGAACGATGCCCCGGCGCGGAACGTCCGCCCGATGACGCCGGCATAATGCCAGGTCGGCAGGTAGTTGATCCCCGAGTAGGATGCCGGTGCGATCGGTGCCTTCTCGTTGGTGAAGTTGCCCACGTTGACGCTGAACGTGAACTTGTCGTTGACCTGCACCGCCAGGTTGAGATCCGCGTAGATGAAGCGACGGATGTAGCAGAAGTTGTTCCCCTCACCGGTCGGCGAGGAATACAGGTTGTTCGCGCACGACAGGTCGATGTTACCATTATCGTCCGGTGCGATTTCGTCGGCAGCGACCGACTTGATCCGCGAGACGTAATAGGTCGTCGCCGACAGCGAGACCGGGCCCATTTCCAGCGTGTTCTGCCAGTTGCCGCGGATCCGCGGGGTGCCTGCACCCGACGACAGCTCATATGGCCCAAGCGTCCCGACGAACTTTTGGATCACGCCGTCGCCGTTGTCCTGATTGTATTTCAGGATCGCGGTGACATCGAGCCGGCTCGAGAAGCGCGCCCCGCCGCCGAGCGGGATGGAAGCCTGCGCACCGAAGTCGAGACCCTCGGTCGCGATGTTGGCCGCGTTGACGTACGGCACGTTGATCACGAGCACGCGTGGCAGCGCGTTCGGGAACAGCGGGTCGACCGCGTCGACCGCCGAGACGGTGTAGCCGGCCGGAAGCGGCAGGCCAGCGAAGTAGTTGTTCCGCGCGGTCGACGCCTGCGGGCCGGTCACGATCACGTCGCTCTTCTTGACGTTGTAATAATCGACCGTGAAGCTGACCTGCGGGATCGGCTGGATCACCGTACCTGCGGTGAAGCTGCGCGACTTCTCGGGCTTCAGATTGGGGTTGCCGGTGCTGCCGCCGCCAACGCTGTACGAGTTGTTGTACGGGTTGCCGCCGCCGGTGCACGACGAAAGCGTGCCGGTGCCGCCATGCGCCAGGACGAAGTTGCACGGCGGGTTGAAGGACACGAAGCCGGCGAAGCTGCTGCGCGGGTTGCTCTCGGCGAAGGTCGGGGCGCGGAAGCCCTGCGAATAGGTCCCGCGGATCGCGATCTGCTTGATCGGGGTGAACTTGGCGCCGATCTTGGGCGAGAAGCGTCCGAACCCTTCGGAATAGTGATCGTAGCGGCCCGAAGCGTTGATTTCGAGCGTATCGAGCACCGGTGCCTGGATTTCGACGTAGCCGGCCGAAACGGTATGTTGGCCGAACGCCGCCGAAGTGTTGCCGTAATTCTCGAGGTTCGGGTTGAGGCTGTTGTTGTTGGCAACCTCACGACGGACCTGCCCGCCGACCGCGACCTGCAACGGACCACCCGGCAGTTCGAACAGCGACTTGCTGACCGACGCGTCGAGCGACACCATCGAGGTGTAGGACGGTACGCTGAGCGTCGGCGAGATCAACTGGCGGACCGCGGCGCTGTTCAACTCGGGGTTGACGAAGTTGTACGCCCCCGTGTTCACCGCCTGGCGCAAGCCCGCGATGTTGATCGTGCCGTTCGACACAATGTTGAAATTGTCGCGCGCGCCGACTGCATCGACTCGCCAATCGAACCCGCCGCCGAAGCTGCCGTGCAGGCCTGCGGCCCCGCGGATGACTTCGTTGGTGCGGTTGGTCGATGCTGGGATGTCGCCGAACAGATAGTAGATGCGCGCTGCGCCGTTGGCGGGATCGCCAGCGAAGGCAGCGGCATAAGGGTTGTTCGGGTTGAGGCGACGATCTGCCGCGATCGAGCAGTTGGTGCCCGCTGCGCAGACATAGACCGGGAGCACGATACCGGGTGCGCTCGATGCCTGGGTCGGCGCGGCGCCATAAGGCTGGCGCTGACGGATGGCGGGTGCCGCGGTGCGGATCAGCACCTGGCTGTGCGAGTAGCTGCCGGTGATATAGCCTTCGACATTGTCGCTGACGCGCAGGCTCAACCGGCCCGTGAACGAGTAACGGGTCTGCTGCGGCTGGATCTGCGAATATTCGTAGGTGTTGTTATGCTTGCAGCCGACGCCGCCGGCTGCACCGGCGACCGTGTAGGTGCCACCCGCGCAATTGGTCAGGTTCAGCGTGGTGTACTGGCCCGTTGCGACAGTGCCGCCGGTGAACGGATCGTTGAGGTTGGTCTGGTTCGTGCGACGAACGACGGCGTTGACTGTCGCAGTCGTCAGCGCGCTATCCGCGGTGTTGAGATCGCTTCCGCCGATCGAGCTCAGATCGGTGGTGTTGAACGGAAAGCCGCGGTCCTGCACCGAAATTGCGCTGTCGCGCTGATATTCGCCGTTGACGTAGAAGTTGAAGCCCTGGCGTTCGTAATCGCCGATACCGGCAGTCAGATTGGCACGATAGCGCGATCCGTCGCCCTTCTCGGAAACGCCGCCCTCTGCAGTCCCGCTGACGCCGACGACGTTCTTCTTCATGATGATGTTGACGACGCCGCCGATCGCATCCGCGCCGTACGTCGACGAAGCGCCGTCCTTGAGGACTTCGACGCGGTCGACCGCGCTGAACGGGATCGAGTTAAGATCGACATAGGCGTTATGGCCGTCATCGTTGAGCGGGAAGTTGGTCGAGCGCAGACCGTCGATCAGCACCAGCGTCGACGAAACGCCGAGGCCACGCAGCGAAACCGCCGCGCCGCCAGCGGAGAAGCCACCCTGGAAGCCGGTCGAGATCGAGCCGGCGCCATCGGCCGAGACCGAGCGGATCGCGTCGTTGATGTTGGTGATGCCGGCGCGTGCCAGCGATTCACTGGTGATGACGGTGACGGGCGAAGGCGTTTCGGTATTGGTGCGACGGAACAGCGACCCGGTGACGACGATGTCCTGGTCGGGTGCGGCGGTTTCCGGGCTGGTCGGCAACGGTGCCTGCACCGATGCAGGTGCGGTCTGCTCGGACGGCGTCGTCGCCGGGGCGGTTTGCGCCCAGACAGGCGCGGCCGCAAATGCCATGGCGAGCGCCACCGGCGCCGCGCTCTGACGCAGACGAGACAGAGTCATGCTGTTCGTTGGATTCATGTTCGATATTCCCCCTGATGCACCCCCCTGGCGCACCGTTAAGATCCGGCCTTTCGGCCTGACCTGATGAAGCGAGACTGTATCCTGCCCCTTATGATGTAAACGGGCACATCCAAATAACTGTATACTGTTACAATCGTGCAACAGACCAATCACATACCCATTGGTCGCGTATTATTATTGCGCAGGCATCGGCCCAGCAACCAGCAACGGATCGATCTTGGCATCCCGCCAGCGCAGGCTCCAGTGCAGATGCGGCCCCGTCGCACGCCCGGTCGCACCCGACAGCGCGATCGGCTGGCCACGCCGGACATGGTCGCCGACATGCACTTGGATTGCCGACAGATGCAGGAACGCGCTGTTCAGCCCCATGCCGTGATCGATCATCAGCAGATTCCCCTCGAGCGTGAAGGGATGGTCCGCCGCGAGGATCACCACCCCGTCGGCGGGGGCGACGATCACCGACCCGGTCGGCTTGGCGACGTCGAGCCCGGAGTGATAGGACCCCGCCTCGCCGTTGCGGTAGATCCGCTGCGATCCGAATAGCGTCGAGATCCGCCCGGTCGTCGGCCAGAGAAACGCCTGCCGCCACCCCTGCGCATCGGTCTGGATTCGCCGCGCGGCGACGATCTGCGCGAGTTCGGCGGGACGGACTGCGTCGAACTCGGGTTGCGGCAGCGGGATCTTGGGGAGCGTCGACAGCCGCGAGATATCCCAGGCGCGCGGCGCGATACTGAGCGTATCGCGGATCACCACGCCATCGTCGCGCGTCGCCGCCAGCGTCGCGCTCGGCCCGGCATCGCGGTCGAACGCGATGACGAACCGACCGTCCGCCGCCACGGGGACGGCAACGCCATTGAACAGCAACTGCCGCGTGTGATCGGGTGCGGTGCCCAGCAGCAACCCGCCCTGCATCCGGCTCCCCGCATAGTCGAAGCCGGTGCGTTCCGGCGCGCGAGCTGGCTGCGGGAGCGCCGGGCGTACCGTCGTGGGAGCGCCCACCGGAGGAGTGCGGTCGCCCTGCGGTGCCGAGGGCACGACCGCGCAGCCGCCGAGCAGGACGACAAGAAGCCCCGTCGCAACGCCCCGAACCGGGCCAGCGCCCGGGGTCGGCTTATGCGGCAGCGTCGCCGCCCATCGCCTGCGTCGCGAGCGCGGCGGTCGCATAGGCTTCCTGCCGTGCGACGCTCCAGTAGCGCAGGTCATCGAGCGCGATCCGCGACCCCGACACCGCGCAGACGACGTGATCCCCCGGATTCAGCACGCGAAAGCCGTTCGCCATGAAGTGGAGGCGTGCCGCGCGATCGCTGTTGGACATAAGCATCGACTGGGGGCTTTCGGGCAAGAGCGGTTACAACAGGGTCGGCTGGTCGCCGGGTTTGCCAGCATAGGCCTTGCCGCCGCCGCGCTCAACCTTGGCGTCGACCTCGCCGTCGCGGAAGTGGAGCGTCACGGCCCCGGCGGTGCGCGCCGCCGCCGCAGAACCGACAACCTCCCCGCCTGCAGCGGCCCTGGTCGAGACGAACGCATAGCCACGGTCGAGGATGCTGTTGGGCCCCAGCGACTGGACCAGCCGCCACGCCCCCGCGGTGCGATCGCGCGCGCGTTCCAGCTGGCGTTCGAGCGTCGACAGCCGCAGCGCCCCCGCCGAACGATCGAGCTGCCCGCGCGCCACCGTCACGCGGCGTTCAAGCCCGCGATCGAGCCGTGCGCCGACGTCGTCCGCGCGCTGGCGTTGCGGCCCTAGCAACGCGTCGCGCTTGGGCAGGACGCGGACCAAGGCCGTGAGTTGCTCGCGTCCGCGGTCGTGGTAACGCCGCGCGCATTTGCCGGTGCGCTGGCCATAGCCCGCGATCGTCAGGCGCAGGTCTTCCAGCACCGGCACTGCGATCTCGGCGGCGGCGGTCGGCGTCGGTGCGCGCCGGTCGGCCGCGAAATCGGCGAGCGTGGTGTCGGTCTCATGCCCGATCGCGGAGATCGTCGGGATGGTGCACGCCGCGAGCGCACGGACGACGACTTCCTCGTTGAACGCCCACAGATCCTCGATCGACCCGCCGCCGCGCGCGACGATGACGAGGTCGGGGCGCGTCTCGGGCGGCATCGCGTCGAACCCGCGGATCGCCTTTGCGACTTCCTCCGCCGCGCCAGCGCCCTGCACCTTGACCGGCCACACCAGCACATGCGTCGGGCAGCGATCCTCGAGCCGGTGGAGGATATCGCGGATCACCGCACCCGTGGGCGAGGTCACGACGCCAATCGTCCGCGGCATGAACGGCAGCAATTGCTTGCGGTCGGCGGAGAACAACCCTTCGGCGGCGAGCTTCGCCTTCAGCTTCTCGAGCAGCGCCATCAACGCGCCCTCACCCGCCAGTTCCATCCGGTCGATGATGATCTGATATTTGGACCGGCCCGGATAGGTCGTGATCCGGCCCGAGACGATCACCTCCGCGCCGTCCTGCGGCTGGAACCCGAGGGCGGCGACCTGGCCCTTCCAGATCACCCCATCGAGCACCGCGCTGTCGTCCTTGAGGCTGAGATAGGCATGGCCCGACGCCACGCGCTTATAGCCCGAGATTTCGCCGCGCAGCCGCACGCTGCCGAACTCGCTTTCGACCGTACGCTTCAGCTTGCCCGCGAATTCGCCGACGCTCATCACCGAATTGCCCGGTGCTCCCGCCGATGCGGGGCCGTTGTCGGCAGGACCGTCCCCGGCTAGGAGGCGGGCCGCGGCGTCAAAAAGAGGGTCCGACATGAATATCCTACTGATCGGATCGGGTGGGCGCGAACACGCGCTGGCGTGGAAGCTCGCGCAGTCGCCGCTGTGCGATACGCTGTTTGCCGCGCCGGGCAACCCGGGGATTGCGGAACATGCGACGCTCGTGGCGCTCGACGTGCGCGATCATGCGGCGACCGTTGCCTTTTGCACGACCAACGCGATCGAACTGATTGTGATCGGGCCGGAAGCGCCGCTGGTCGACGGGCTCGGCGATTCGCTGCGCAGCGCTGGGTTCGCGGTGTTCGGACCGGACAAGGCGGCGGCCCAGCTCGAGGGATCGAAGGCGTTCACCAAGGCGCTGTGCGACCAGGCGCAGATCCCGACCGCGCGCTACGCGCATGTAACGTCGCTCGACGCCGGGCTCGGCGCGCTCGCGCGCTTCGGCGTGCCGGTGGTGGTCAAGGCGGACGGCCTCGCCGCGGGCAAGGGCGTGACGGTCGCGACCACACACGACGAGGCCGAAGCCGCGCTGCGCGACCTGTTCACGGACGCCGGCGGCGAGGCGGTGATCGAGGAATTCCTAGAGGGCGAGGAAGCCAGCCTGTTCGTGCTGACCGACGGCAAAGCGATCCTGCCGTTCGGTTCGGCGCAGGACCACAAGCGCGTCGGCGAAGGCGACACCGGCCCCAACACCGGTGGGATGGGTGCGTACAGCCCGGCCCGCGTGCTGACCCCCGAACTGGAGCGCCGCGCGCTCGACGAGATCGTCCGCCCGACCGTGGCGGCGATGGCGGCGGCGGGGACGCCGTTCTCGGGCGTGCTCTATGCCGGGCTGATGCTGACCGCAGACGGCCCCAAGCTGATCGAATATAATGCGCGCTTCGGTGATCCCGAATGCCAGGTGCTGATGGCGCGGCTCGAATCGGACCTGGTGCCGATCCTGCTCGCGGTCGCGGGCGGCACGCTGGCCGATCATGGCGCGGCGCAGTGGCGCGATGCGGTCGCGCTGACGGTGGTGCTCGCGGCGAACGGCTATCCGGGCACACCCGAGGCGGGCGGCGCGATCGACGGGATCTCCGACGCTGAGGCGACCGGCGCGATCGTGTTCCAGGCGGGCACGCGCGCGACCGATAGCGGGATCGTCGCAGCGGGCGGACGCGTGCTTGCGGTGACTGGCCTCGGCGACACGATCGGCACCGCGCGCGATGCGGCGTATCGCGGCGTCGATGCAATCGCCTTCCCCACCGGCTTCTGCCGACGCGACATCGGCTGGCGCGAAATCGCGCGCGCGGGCGACTGAGCAGGCGTTTTCGCGCGACGGCGGCGGATAGCGTGCGCTAGGACAACCCGACTTATGTAGGAGTATCCGATGGCCGCCTCGCCCGAAAACCCCAACCAGGCGATCGACTTCATGATGCCGATCACGACAGTCCACGTCGCGTTGATGGTCGTGCTGGCCGTGCTGGCCGTGGCGACGATCGTGTGGGGCAGCACGCTCGCGCGACGCCGCAGGAACGCCGCGAAACAGGTCGAACGCAATTTCGAGATCGCCGAGGCAAACGGCGCGACCCAGGAGCCGAGCGTCTCCCCGGACGGTACCCAGGTCGCGACCCCGTCGGAGGACGTGCCCGAACGGCCCGCGCCCGCGCCCGCGCCCGCACCGGCGCCCGCCGAGCGCACGGCGGCACCTGCCCCCGCGCCGACACCACCCCACACGATGTCCCCGGTAGCAGCCCGGATCCCTGTCCCGAGTCCCGCGCCCATGCCTGCGCCGGCCCCGGCTAGCGATGCGGCACCGACCCCTGCGCCGGTGCCCCAGCCGACCACCGCTGCTCCGGCCGCAAGCGGGCTCACGCAGATCAAGGGTCTCGGCCCCAAGCTCGCCACGACGCTCGCCGATTTCGGGATCACGCAGGTCGACCAGATCGCCGCGCTCAGTCCGGCCGATGCCGAAGCGCTCGACGCCAAGCTCGGGGTGTTTCGCGGGCGGATGGCACGCGACCGGTGGATCGAACAGGCCAGGCTGCTCAGCGCAGGCGACCGCGCAGGGTATGAGGCGCAGTTCGGAAAACTGGGCGGGTAGACGCGCCGCCTGGAACCGATGAAGCCGACGCACTCCTGACATGCCCTTCCCCGGCGAAGGCCGGGGCCCAAGCGCGACGTCCAGCGTCATCGAGCACACCGCGCCGTTACCATCGTTCCGCGACTGGGCCCCGGCCTCCGCCGGGGAAGCGGAAGGGCGCGTGGCGTATCGCGCTTTACCCGACTTCGCTGACCAGCAGCTTGTCGATCCGGCGGCCGTCGAGATCGACCACCTCGAACTTCCAGCCCTGCTCGACGAAGCTCTCGCCCTCGCCCGGCAAATGGCGGAATACCGAAAGCGCCAGCCCCGCGACCGTCGCATAATCGCGATCCTCGGGCAGATCGATCCCCAGCCGCTCCGCCAGCGCATCCGCCGCCATCTGTCCGGCGACCAGCAACGACCCGTCGTCGCGCGTGACGACCGAAGGGGCTTCCTCGGGGTCCGAATCGGACGCGAACTCGCCCGCGATCGCAGCGAGCAGGTCGGCAGGGGTCACGATCCCCTCGAAATGCCCGTATTCGTCGTGAATCAGCGCCATCGGCACTTCGGCCTGACGCAGCGCGTCGAGCGCATCCATCGCGTCGATCTGGTCGAGCACGACGGGCGCCTGCCGCATCAGCGCACGGACGTCGAGCGGCTGGCCCTTGAACAAGGCGACCGCGATGTCGCGCGCCTGGACGACGCCGATCACCGTATCGACCGACCCTTCGGTCACCGGCAGGCGGCTGTGCGATGCGGTCATCAGCGCGGCGCGGATGCCCATCTCGTCGAGCGTCGCGTCGATCCATTCGATGTCGGTGCGCGGCGTCATCACTTCGCGCACCGGGCGGTCCGCGAGGCGGACGACGCCCGAGATGATCGAGCGTTCATGTTCCTCGATCACCCCCGATTTGGAGGCCTCGGCGACGATCAGGTGGAGTTCCTCGGCGGTGACATGCTCTTCGGTCTCGCGCTTCATCCGCATCAGGCGAAACAACAGGCCCGAGGATGAATCGAGCAGCCACACCACCGGCGCGGTCGCCCAGGCGAGCCCCAGCAGCGGCCCCGCCATCACCGCGGCGATCGGCTCGGGGGCGCGGAGCGCGATCTGTTTGGGGACAAGTTCGCCGATCACCAGCGAGGCATAGGTCGTGATTCCAATGACGAGCGCGAAGCCGATCGTCTGCGTCAGCTCGGTGCCGAGCCCCAGGAACTGGAGCCGCGCGCCGACCGGGCCGCCGAGGCTCGCGCCCGAATAGGCACCCGACAGGATGCCGATCAGCGTAATCCCGATCTGCGTGGTCGAAAGGAACTTGCCGGGGTCCGCCGCCAGCGTCAGCGCAACGCGCGCGCCACGCTTTCCGCTGCGCGCCATCGCATCGAGCCGCGCCTTGCGCGCGGAAACGATGGCAAGTTCGGACATGGCGAAAACGCCGTTGAGCAGGATGAGCGCGAAGATGATCGCGACGTCGATCCAAGGAAAGGGGGGAAGTGGGTGCATGGCGCAAGACGTCCTTCGCGCGATTCGCCGGATTTCACAACAGTTCTGCTGCACCGCGCCGCGTTTCGCGACCCGTTGGCGCCGCGATCAGCGCCGGTTTGCGAAGAAACCGCGCAGCATTGCGGCAGATTCGGTTTCGCCGATGCCTGGGAAGATTTCGGGCCGGTGGTGGATCGTCGCCTGCGTGAAGATCCGCGGACCATGTTCGATCGCGCCGCCCTTGGGGTCGCTCGCGCCATAGTAGAGCCGGGCGATTCGGGCGTGCGCAATAGCGCCCGCACACATCGCGCACGGCTCGAGCGTCACCCACAGGTCGCACTCGTCGAGCCGGTCGTTCCCGATTGCGTGCGCCGCGGCACGAATCGCGAGGATCTCGGCATGGGCGGTCGGATCGTGCAGCGTGCGCGGCGCATTGGCGGCGGTGGCAATCACTTCGCCGCGCCGCATTACAACCGCGCCGACCGGTACCTCCCCCGCCGTCGCAGCGGACGCCGCGGCGTCGAGCGCGGCGCGCATCGCGGGAGGCAGCAGGAGCGCGGCGATCGACATCAGCGCGTCATGCCCGATGCGCTCGCCGCGATCCAGCGCGGACGGCGCTTACTGCCCAGCGCGGACAGCGCTTACTGCGTAGTGACGGTGTTGCCGTTCGCGTCGACCGGCTTGTTGACGCGCAGCGTGGGGACCGCGATCGTCTTGGTGGTCGTGCCGACCGTCGGTACTTCGACCGACTTGTTCGCGGTGCCGAATTCGACCGTCGCCATCTTCGCCTCGACCTCGGGCGCCTTGCCGCCGGCGACGCTGACCGATGGAAGCTGGCCGGCGAACCCGTCGATCTTCAACATGCCGAGCGACACCAATGCGACGACGACCAGCGCCGCAATCCCGACCAAAGCCAATAAAAAGCGCATCCCACTCTCCCCTGATACCGTCTGATCGAATCGTTACCGAAACCAAACGCCGTGTGTTTGCGGAAGGTTGCATCCGCACCGGCGCGTCCCGGCAATGCCACGTGCGGACAACGGATGTTACAGCAAAAAGGCTGAATCGGTTGACGCGCCCCGGCGTGTTCGGTAAGCGCGCCCCCTTCTAGGGGTTCGCCACGGGCCCCACCGGACATTCAGGAATTTACGATGTCGCGTATTTGCGAACTGACCGGCAAGGGCCGGATGGTGGGTAACAACGTTTCCCACGCCAACAACAAGACCAAGCGCACGTTCCTGCCGAACCTGCAGAACGTCACGCTCATGTCGGACGCGCTGGGCACCAGCGTGAAGCTTCGTGTCTCGGCACACGGCCTGCGTTCGGTCGAGCACGTCGGTGGTCTCGACAACTGGCTGGTTAAGACGACCAACGACAAGCTGTCGCTGCGCTGCCGTCGCCTCAAGCGCGACGTCTCCAAGAAGCTTGTCGCTGCACAGGCTCCTGCGGCGTAAGCCTCAGTTCCGGTCGCCTTGTGCGACCGGATCCAGTCTGAACTTCAGCAGCAGGCTGCGCTGCACCGGCAACTGGTTATCGTCCGAGACGAGCCAGATGACGGTGGCGCGGCCTTCTTGCGTTGCGGTCACACCCTCGAAATTGTCGTGGATCAGCGGTGCCTCCAGCGTCGCGATCTCGCGTCCGCGGACCTGTGCGCCCGGTTTGACCTCGGCGGGGTCGACGATCGTCAGCACGTTCGAGAAGCGGAACCATGCAAAGCGTCGGTTGAGAATCAGCCAGCGCCCGTCGGGCAGCAACGTCATGTCGCTCGGGCTGCTGTTCACAGGCGGGATATAGTCGAAGCGGAAGCCGCGCCGCGGGTCGACCGTCGGGTCGCCCGCGAAGACGATCCCTGCCCGCCCCTTGTGCCCGCGCCACGGCTTGACCTCGCCGATCGTCACCATCCCGCCCCGGGGAAGCAGCATCATCGCTTCCGGCCCCATGTTGACGGGCCACCCCTGCATCGCAGGCGGCGCGACGTGCGCCTCGGCACGGGCAAAGCTCGGATCGTAGCGCCAGAACGCATTGTAATTCTCGAACCCGACCCAGATCGCGCCGGTATTGGGGTCGACGCTCATCGATTCACTGTCGCGGTCGCGCTTTTCCCATCCGGTACTGGGGCCGTCGGGGAGTTCGGCGAAGCTCTGGTCGTGGACCTGCCACTGCGAATCGAGCCTGAAGCGGACGATGTCGCCGCTGTCGCTGAGCAGCGTGAAGCGATCCCCCACCAGCGTCAGCGCCGAAAATCCCCCGAATTGCGGATCGCGGCTCTTGAGCCGGACCCCGCCCAAATAGACGAGATCACCGACTCGCCGCCGTTGCGGGTCCCGCGGGTCGAGCGCCACGGGTTCGACCGTGAAGCTCGGATCAGGTCCGAGCAGCGGGATACGCGCTGGTCCGCTCCATTCGGGGACGAACAGCAGGAAGAGCAAGGTACAGATCATCAATCGCACCGATAGCCCCTGCGGGAGGGTCCCGCACGACGCAACCGGCTTTCGCGCATGAACGGTTGCTAACAACCGCATTCAGGCTCGTATCAGCGCGACTCGGTCATAACCGCAGCATCGGAACACACCACGCCGACAAGGGAGACGACGATGTTCAAGAAGCTCATGCTCGCCACGACGACGATCGCAATCGCCGTCTCCGGCCTTGCAGCCACCCCCGCCAGCGCGCAGCGTTATTATGATCGCGGTGGCGATGGCTACGCCTATGACCGCGCGTACAGCGACGGGTATAATCGCGACGATGGCTACCGCGGTGGCTACCGCGACGACCGGCGCGGCTATCGCGATGACCGGCGCGGCTATTACGACAATGGCTACAATGACCGGCGTTATTACAACACGTCGCGCAACCGCTGCCGTAGCGGCGACAGTGGCACGATCATCGGCGCGATCGCGGGTGGCTTGCTCGGCAACGTCGTTGCCGGACGCGGCGACCGGACGCTGGGCACGGTGCTCGGTGCGGGCGGCGGTGCACTGGCAGGACGCGCGATCGATCGCGACGGACGTCCAGGCTATTGCCGCTGATCCGCTGACGGTTTCACCAGTTTCCCCCGTGTAGCGTATCGGGGGATACGGGGCCGGCTCTGCCCTAGAGGGGCCGGCCCCGGACTTCTTTGATTTCCCTACTTGCTGCCCCCTCGTGCTGCGGCCGCCTGCTGTCTCCACTTCCTGCGCTTCCCCGGCGAAGGCCGGGGCCCAGTAGCGGGCCGGTCATAAGTGGGCGTTGCGCCCCGATACCATCGACCTTCGCTACTGGGCCCCGGCCTTCGCCGGGGAAGTGCGAAAGGAGTAGCGGCGCTATCGCCGATCCCCCCGCACCTTCGTTGCGCCGGAGCGTGAGCACCTCGACCCCGGTGGCGGTCACCGCGACGGAATGTTCGCATTGCGCGGACAGTTACCGGTCGCGGCAACCGTGCGCTTCCCCGGCGAAGGCCGGGGCCCAGTAGCGGGCCGGTCATCAGCAGGCGTTGCGCCCGGATAACATCGACCTTCGCTACTGGGCCCCGGCCTTCGCCGGGGAAGCGCAGACAGAAGGGAAGGCGCTAGCGCCGAACCCCCGCACCCTCGTCCCGCCGCAGCGTCAGCACCTCGACCCCGGTAGCCGTCACCGCAACGGTATGTTCGCTTTGCGCGGACAATTTGCCGTCGTCGGTCACGACAGTTCACCCGTCCTCCTCGGTCGAGACCTTGCGCGTCCCCTGGTTGAGCATCGGCTCGATCGTGAAGGTCATCCCCTCGCGCAACACCATGCCAGTGCCCGCGCGCCCGAAATGGAGGACGGTCGGCTCCTCGTGCATTTCGCGCCCGATCCCGTGGCCCGCATAATCGCGCACCACCGCATAGCCGTGCTTCTTGGCATGCCGCTCGATCGCAAAGCCGATATCGCCGAGCCGTGCGCCGGGGCGGACCGCGCCGATCCCCTTCCACATCGCCTCCTGCGTCACGCGCACCAGCCTCCGCGCGGCGGGGGATGCGGTTCCGACGATGTAGGTCTTGCTCGAATCCGCAATGAAGCCGTTCTTCTCGAGCGTAATGTCGAGATTGACGATGTCGCCGTCCGCGATGATGTCCTCAGCGCTCGGCACGCCGTGGCAGACGACATGGTTGATCGAGCTGTTGAGCACGTACTGGAAGCCATATTGCCCCTTGCTCGCGGGGCGCGCGGCGAGGTCGACGGTGATGAACCGCTCGACCAGATCGTTGACCTGCAACGTCGACAGGCCCGCGAGGTCCTGCGTGTCGAGCATTTCGAACACCGCCGCGAGCAATGTGCCCGACTGGCGCATCAGGGCGATTTCGTCCGAAGTCTTCACCATCTCAGGCGGACGCGTCGGCGGGGAAATGCACCTTGGCCGATGCAAGCTGCGCGGCGACGATGTCGTTGAACGAGAGCGTCGGATGCGCTTCCGCAAGCATCCCGATCTTCATCCAGAACTCGGCCTGCGCGTTGATCGAGCGGCACATCACCGTGCTCGCGCGGCGCGCCTCCTCGTGGAGCACGTCGTCGATCTTCACGATACCCATATGTGCGCTCCAGCCGCCCTGACCATATGGTTCGTATATGTTTCGTATAGCGACGCGTCAACGCGGACCGTTCCACGGGCCGCCGCGAACCATCACGCCATTCGCTCGTGCCGCGCCAGTTCGACCCGGACACGCAGTTCGACATCGCGTGCAATTTCGGCGGCTTGCGGATCATCCGGCGGCACGAACTGCTCCACCCAGTCGCTGAGTTCGGCGAGCACCGCGGGCGTAACCGGCCCGGTCGCGGATACCGCGTGCAACCGCTCGAGCAGGCCCAGCCCGCGGTCGACCTCCGCCACCGCGCGACGCCGCCGCTCGCGCGGGGGTTCGGTCGCGGCGAGCGCGACGAGCATCTGGACCGACGTCGCCGCCTGCAACGGGCGCGGCGGCGGGGGCAGCTCGGTCGCGGGCGCGGCGACGTCGCTCGCGCGAAACGCCCCGGTCGCGCGCGGCAGCGCCGCGAGCAACGCCTGTACCGGCAGGGATACGCCTTCGACTCGCAAAACCTCGCCTCCGCGGCGAACCGACGTCGCCTTCCCTTTCTATAAGAGAAGCGAACGGCCTTCGGTGGCCGGGGGGAAGGGAAATATGCGCATCGTCGCAAAGCTTCATGCAATCCTGTCGCCAGCGCTGTGCGCTGTGGTCGCACTGGCGATGGCGACCCCGGCGTGGGGCAGCGGCCGGATCAAGGACGTGGTCGACGTCGAGAACGTCCGCCCCAACCAGCTGGTCGGCTACGGCATCGTCGTCGGGCTCGCGGGCACCGGCGACCGTACCCGCAACGCGCCCTTCACCGAGGAATCGCTCCAGGCGATGCTCGAGCGGATGGGGGTCAACGTCCGCGGCTCCCCGCTCAAGACGCAGAACGTCGCCGCGGTCTCGATCACCGCGACGATGCCCCCGTTCGCGCGCGCTGGCTCGCGGATCGACGTCACCGTCTCCGCGATCGGCGATGCGACCAGCCTGCAGGGCGGCACGCTGATCGTCTCCTCGCTGCGCGCGCTCGACGGCGAGATCTATGCGGTCGCGCAGGGGCCGCTCGCGGTCTCCGGCTTCAAGGCGCAGGGGGCCGGCGCAAGCGTCAGCCGCGGCGTCGCCACCTCCGCGCGGATCGCGGACGGCGCGATCATCGAGCGCGAAGTGCCCTATGCGCTGCGCTCCGCGACGACGCTCAAGCTCGCGCTCAAGAACCCCGACTTCACCACCGCCAACACGATCGCGGCGGCGGTCAACGGCCGGTTCGCGGGCACCGCCACGGTGCTCGACCCCGCCACGGTCGAGCTCCATTCGGGCAGCGGCTTCGGCGGATCGATGGTCGACCTAATCGGCGCGATCGAGAATCTGCCGGTCAAGGTCGATCAGCCTGCGCGCGTCGTCATCAACGAGGCCTCGGGCACGGTGGTGATGGGCGCGGACGTGCGGATCAGCCCGGTCGCGATCGCGCAAGGCGGCCTGACGATCAGCGTCACCGAAAGCCCGGTCGTGTCGCAGCCAGCGCCCTTGTCGAACGGCCAGACGACGACCGTCCCGCGCACCGCGATCACCGTCAACGACGGCAACAACGCCTCGCTCGGGCTGGTCGGCGGCGAGCCGACGCTCGCCGCATTGGTCAGCGGGCTCAACACGCTCGGCGTCAGCCCGCGCGACCTGATCACGATCCTCCAGGCGGTAAAGAGCGCAGGCGCGCTCCAGGCCGATATCCAGGTGCAATGATGGACCCGATCCCTCCCGCCCGAGCTACGCCCCTCCCGACGATCACCCCGAAGGACCGCGCCACCGCGCAGTCGTTCGAGGCGGTGTTCCTTGGTCAGATGACGCAGCTGATGATGGAAAGCGTCGACACCGGGACCTTCTCCGGCGGCCACGGCGAGGAAGTGTTCCGCGGCGTGCTCGCGGAAAAGCTCGGTACCGCGATGGCGGCGCGCGGCGGACTCGGCCTCGCGCCCGCGGTGCTCGACCAGATCCTCCGGCTCAAGCAAGGAACCCCCGATGCGCAATGACCTGCTCGACCTCGTCCAGTCACTGCTGTCGCTGATCGAGGAGGAAAGCGCGCTGCTCGGCCAGCCCGGCGGCCATCGTCGGATCGGCGAACTGGCGACCGCCAAGGGTCGCGTCGTGGCGCAGCTCGAGACACGGCTGGCGCAATATGCGCGCGAGATGCCCGGATGGCAGGATCGGCTCGATCCCGCCGACCGCGCGGCGCTGGCGACGGCATCCGAAGCGTTGATGGAAGCGGCCCGCGCCAATGCCGCGGTGCTTGCGCGACAGATTTCGCTGTCGGACGAACTCCTCGCGGCGATCGCGCAGGAAGCACAACGCAAGACCGGCGCGACCGCCACCGCTTATGGCGCTGGTGGCCTGTTGTGGAGCACCGAACAAGCAGCACCGATCGCGATCAACGCGAGTTTGTAAGAAGCCCCACCCCGTTCGCCCTGAACGACGTCGAAGGGCCCGCGGTGTGCCGGGGGCTTCGACTGCGCTCAGCCCGAACGGGTGGAGCCTTCATCCGCCATGCTTGCCCAGCGCGGTCTGGAGCAGCGCCTGCTGCTTGCGGTAGATGTTGGTGACCGCGGCGAAATCGGCCTGGATCTGGCCCATCTTGAGCAATTGATCTTCTAGCGTCACGGTGTTGCCGTCGGGCTTGGTCTCGAACGTGTCGGGGTCCGTGACGACGCCGGGATTGACCCCAGTGCGAGCGCCCAAAGCGACCATCCCCGCGGTCGCAGCCACGCGCGGCGCGGTGATCCGCGTGGTGCCGGCGGATCCGAGCACATCGGCGAAATCGGGCGCGGTCACGTCCTGTGCCTTGAACCCCGGGGTCTCGCTATTGGCGATGTTCTGCGCCACGACGCGCTGGCGTTGGCTGAGGAAATGCATCTGCCGTGCGGCACCTGCCATCAGGTCTGTCATGTCCTGCGTTTCCATCCCCGTCGATTGCTGGGCCGCGTGCCCGAATGGCCGTGCCGCGCCTCTATAATAGACGGGTCGCGCGCCTCCCGGCCGCGTTAACGATGTCGCTGGAGCAGCCCCGCCATGCTGATGGCCCCCGTCGCCGAACCCGTCGAACTCAAGCGTTTCTCGCAACGCGAGCGCGCCGCCGCGCTGATGCTCGCGCTCGGGCAGGATTATGGCGCACCGATCTGGGAGCAACTGTCGGTCGAGGAAATGAAGGAATTATCTGCCGCCATGTCGCAGCTGGGCCGCGTGCCGGCGGCGGTGGTCGAGCATCTGCTGCTGCAATTCACCACCGAAATCTCAAGCCTTGCCTCGTGCCACGGCTCGTTCGAGACGACCGAGCGGCTGCTCGCGGGGATGATGCCGCCGGAAAAGGTCCGCGACATCATGGAGGACATCCGCGGCCCCTCCGGCAGGACGATGTGGGACAAACTGTCGAACGTCAGCGAAGGCGTGCTCGCAAGCTATCTCAAGAACGAATATCCGCAAACGATCGCGGTGATCCTGTCCAAGCTCAAGTCGGACCATGCCGCGCGCGTGCTCGCCGCACTGCCGCGCGATCTGGCGGTCGACGTGGTCCAGCGGATGCTGCGGATGGACACGGTGCAGAAGGAAGTGCTGGCGCAGGTCGAGGCGACGCTCAAGAACGAGTTCATGGCCAATTTCGCGCGGTCGCAACGGCGCGACCCGCATGAGGCGATGGCCGAGCTGTTCAACGCGATGGATCGCTCGACCGAGGAAGCGATGCTCGAGGCGCTCGACGCCAAGGCGCCCGAATCGGCGGAGCGGATCCGCGCGCTGATGTTCACCTTCGAGGACCTCGCCAATCTGCTCCCCGCCGCGATCGCGGTGATCGTCCGCCAGGCCGACAAGCGGCAGATGGCGCTCGCGCTCAAGGGTGCGCCGGAGGTGATCAAGCAGCTGTTCTTCTCGACCATGACCGAACGCTCGGCCAAGCTACTGCGCGAGGACATGGCCGGCATGGGCCCGATCCGCGCGCGCGACTGCGAAGAGGCGCAGAACGCGCTCGTCCGGCTCGCCAAATCGCTCGCCGAACAGGGGGAGATCGTGCTGGTCGACCCCAAGAGCGACGATACGATGATCCTGTGAGCGAGAGGTAGAATCGATGGACCTGTCGTTCCAGGCGCGCCCGTTCGCGTTCGACCGCATCTTCACCGCGCCCCCCGCGCCACGGCCAGGTTGCGCCCCCGAACGCGATGCGACGTCGCTCGCGATCGAGGTCGAGCTGCTACAAGGCGAGCTGGCGCGGCAGGCGGAGGCGCATCGGGCGGAACTCGTGCGCGCGCGCGCCGACGGGTTCGAGGCGGGGCTGGTCCATGCGCGCGCGGACCGCGAAACCGCGTTGCTCGCGGCGATCGATGCGCTCCACGACGGGGTCGAGGCGATCACCGAAACGGTCGATGAGACCCGCGCGCAGCTGGTGCAGGACGCCGCCGCGCTTGCGCGTTCCGCGGCCACGCATCTGGCCGCGCATACGCTCGCGCTCGATCCGGCCGCGCCGATCGACGCCGCCATCGGACGCGCGCTCGCGCAAGTGGCACGCGGGACCGAACTCGTCGTTCGGGTTCATCCCGATTTGCTTCCGGCAATCGAGCACCGCATCGCGAGCCGCCAGGCGCAGGATCGCCGAAAGCTGCGGCTGCATGTCGAAGCCGATCCGATGCTTGCGATCGGCGACGCGCGGATCGACTGGGACGAGGGCGGATCCTGCCTCGATCATGCAGCGCGCGAAGCCGTGGTCAGCAACGAATTCGCAACTTTATTGGCGCATTCATCGAGCTGTTCATAAGGGTTTGCAGGTCCATGAAAGGTGTCATCTTCAACCTCCTGGAGGATGCCGTCGCGATCGAGCACGGGCCGGACACATGGACCGACCTGATCGACGCGGCAGGAATCGACGGCGCGTTCACTTCACTTGGCAGCTACCCTGACGAGACACTGCTCGCCCTGGTCGACACGGCAGCCGTGGCGACCAATGCGACGCCCGCCGACGTGCTGCGCTGGTTCGGCACCGCCGCGATCCCGCTGCTGGCCGAGCGCTACGGCGTGTTCTTCGAGGGGCATCCCGGCGCGCGCAGCTTTATCCTCAGCGTCAACGAGATCATTCACCCCGAAGTCCGCAAACTCTATTCGGGCGCGGGCTGCCCGCATTTCCAGTTCAGCACCGCGCCAGAGGGTGATCTGATCATCGGCTATCAGTCCCCAAGGCGGCTGTGCGCGCTGGCGGAGGGCTTTATCCAGGGGGCTGCAACCTATTATGGGGAACGGGTGACGATCTCGCATCTTGCCTGCATGCTCGACGACAGCCCCCTGTGCCGCATCCGGGTGCGGTGGGACGGATGATACACGCCCTGGTGGCGGAACCACCATCGGTCGAGACGCGCCTCGCGCGCGCCGAACGCGCCGCACACCGCGAGCGCACCGCTCGGCTCGAAGCCGAACGGATCGCGGAGCATGGCCTGCGCACGCTGTACGACAGCAAGCAGCGGCTGCAATTGCTCCAGCACATCACCGGCGTCGCAAACCGTGCACGCACGATCCCCGAGGCGTTGGCGGCGGCGCTGGAGGCGATCTGCGAGCGGATGAACTGGACGATCGGCAACGTCCTGATGGTGTCGGAAGACCGCAGCTACGTCGAGGGCTGCGACATCTGGCGGGCGACCGACGCAAGCGGCGTCATGGCCTTCATCGAGGCGTCCCGCCGGGCGCGCTTCACGACCGGCGAGGGGCTGCCGGGTCGCGTCCTTGCAAAAGGCCGGTCGGAATGGATCGCCGATCTCGGTAACTCATCGATGTTCGTCCGCGCGGCGGAAGCGCTGCACTGCGACCTGGGGACAGGATGTGCGTTCCCCGTGCTGGCGGGGGATGAGGTCGTCGCCATCCTCGAATTCTACATGCGGCAAACGGTTACCGAGGATCCCGAGATCGTCGAGATCCTCGAACAGGCGGGCGTGCAACTGGGCCGTGTGTTTGAACGCGACCGTGCGCAACGCGCGCTGATCCACGATGCGCTCCACGATCCGCTGACCGGCCTGCCGAACCGTGCGCTGTTCAACGACCGGTTGCAGGAAAGCTTTGAGCGCCTCGCCCCCGCGCGCCGTCATGCGCTTGCGGTGCTGGTGCTCGATCTCGACGGGTTCAAGCTCGTCAACGATACGCTCGGTCATCATGCCGGAGACCGCGTCCTGATCCGCGTCGCGCGGGCGTTGCGCGACGCGCTGGCGCGGCTGGAAACGGCAGGGGGGTGTGGCCTTGGTGGCGTGCGCTTCTCCTCGGCGCGCATGGGGGGCGATGAATTCACGATCCTCGTCGAGGACCTCGCCGGCGAGGATCTCGCCACGCGCGGCGTGATCGACATGATCGCCACTGCGCTTCACCGCGCGCTCGACGAAAACCTCGGCTCGACCAGCGAATCCGCGCACGTCGGCGCGTCGATCGGCTATGCGATCGGCTCCGCCGCACACGTCAACGTCGACCAGTTGCTGCGGGACGCGGATCTCGCGATGTACGAGGCGAAGGCGGGCGGGCGTGGCCGGACCGTCGGATTCACCGACGCGCTCGGCGAAACGCTGCGGGATCGGGCGCGGCTGACCAACGAATTGCGCGACGCGATCCAACGCGAAGAGTTCGAACTCGATTACCAGCCGATCGTGACGCTCGATGCAACCGAGGCCGTTCGCGGGTTCGAAGCCTTGATTCGCTGGAACCATCCGCTTCGGGGTCGACTGCTACCAGCCGACTTCATCGACGTTGCGGAGAGCAGCGGACTGATCCTGTTCCTTGGCGATTGGGTGCTGCGCGAAGCATGCGCCACCGCCGCCAGCTGGCCAGCGACCGGTGGGCAAGCCCCGTTCATCAGCATCAACATCGCCGCCCGCCAGTTCGCGCAACCGGGGTTTGCGGCGCGAGTCCGCCAGATCGTCCTGGAAACGGGGGTCGAACCGACGCGGATCCGGCTGGAACTGACCGAAAGCACCGCGATCGTCGATATCGAGCATACGTGCGCGGTGATCCAGGAGATCCGCAAATGGGGCGTACAAACCAGCCTCGATGATTTCGGCACGGGCTTCTCGTCGCTGTCGTCGCTGCACCGGCTGCCGTTCGACGTGCTCAAGATCGATCGCAGCTTCGTCATGGCGATGGACGGCCAGGGCAAGGGGGACGGCATCGTCCGCGCGATCGTCGCGCTGGCGCGGACGATCGGGATGACGATCGTCGCGGAAGGGATCGAGACCCCGGCACAGGCGCAGTTGCTGATCGAACTGGGATGCGAGCTCGGCCAGGGTTATCATTTCGGCCGCCCCGCCCTCGCCAGCCACGCCGCGGCGCTGCTCGAACGCTGATCGCCCAGCCGGGCCCGACCCGGCAAGTTTTTCCCCCCGGCAAGACCTGCCGCCCTGCATCCTGCCTATAATTTGCCAAAGCGGGGCCACTGCCTCGTAAAGCAACGGGGTCGGGGTTGGAGCAGGTCCGCAATCTGATGGCCCAATTGGGGCCCAAACGCCTGATCATCATGGGCGTGGTCGCCGCGGCACTGCTCGCGGTGCTGGGCGCGGTCGCCCTGCGGGGCGAGGATCGCACGATGGCGTTCCTGTACACCGACCTCGACCCGTCCGCCGCCGCCGCGATCGGCGAGAAGCTGCGCGCGCAAAACATTCCGTTCCAATTGTCCGCCGACGGCAGCGCGGTGATGGCACCACAGGACAAGGTCGCGGCACTCCGCATGACGCTCGCCGGGGACCGGCTGGGCGGCAAGATCGGCTATGACGTGCTGGATGCCGAACAGCCGTTCGGCGTGTCCGCGTCGCGCGCCAAGATGGACGAGACCCGCGCGATCGAGGGCGAACTCGCGCGATCGATCCAGAGCATCGACGCAGTGACGCATGCGCGAGTCCATCTCGTCATGCCCGAGCGCCAGATGTTCGCCGCCGAGGCGCGGCGCGCGTCCGCTGCGGTCACGGTCAAGACGCGCGGTCGCCTGCCCGGCGAGACGATCCAGTCGATCCGCTATCTGGTCGCGTCCGCGGTTCCCGAACTGTCCCCCGAAGCGGTGTCGATCGTCGATCAGACCGGCGCGCTGCTCGCGCGGGCGGGCGAGGCGAACGCGGGGAGCGGCGCGGATGCCGACACTCGCCAAGCGCAGGTCGAGGCGAAACTGCGCGACCAGATCATCGCCTTGCTCGAGCCGATCGTCGGCCAGGGCAAGGTGCGCGCCGAAGTGTCGGCGCAGATCGAGCGCGACCAGACGCGCGAAGATTCGACCGTGTTCGATCCCGACAAGCAAGTCATCGCGCATCAGGTGACGGTCGACAGCGACAACCAGGATCGCGAGCTGCAGGGCACCGGCGCGGCGAGCGTCGCGACGCAGCTGCCCGAAGCGCAGGGGCAACCTCCGGCGACTGGCGGCAGCGACACGCGCCAGACCGCGCGCAAGGAAACATCCGAGGACACGACCTATTCGAACAGCGCGACGCACAGCGTGGTCGTCCGCGCGCCCGGCAAGGTCAACCGACTGTCGGTGGCGGTGATGGTCGACGGCGGGGCGAAGGGACTGCCCGCGCCGCAGATCCAGCGGCTGACCCGGCTGGTCGAAAATACGGTCGGGCTGGACGCGCAACGTGGCGACAGCGTGGTCATCGAAAGCATGGCGTTCGCCGCGGACGATGCGCTGGCCGACGGCAAGAGCGCATGGTGGTCGGTGGTGACGTCGGATCAGGTGATCGGGCTGATCAAGCTGCTGGTGATCGCCGGGGTCGGGCTGATCGCGCTACGCATGATCCGCGCCCGCCGCGAGCCGGTTCCGGCGGAGGACCCCGAAGCCGCGCAAGCCGCGCTCGCGGACCAGCAAGCCGAGATGCTCGCGATCGCCGAACAGGCGGCGGGGGGCGATCCCGAGGCGCTGCGCCAGCTCGAAGCCTTGCAGGCGTCGCAAAGCGACCAGCCGTTGCTCGACCATGAAATTACCGTCGCGCAAGTCGATGGCCGCGTGAAGGCGTCGGTTCTCAAGAAGATCGGGGACAGCGTGGCGGCAAGCCCGCCCGAAGCCGCAGCGGTGCTCAGGCAGTGGATGAACGCATGATGGGGATGAACGCATGATGGAGCAGAGCATGTCCGACCAGCCCTTTCCCGAAGGCGATCCGGTGTCGCACGATCTCGCGATGCTGGGCGGCGGCGGGGACGATGCGATGGCGTCGGTCTTCCAGGAGCTCGACGATCTCCCCGCGAGCCCGCATCACGCCGGACCGACCGGGCTGGAGGCGGTGCACGAAGTTCCGGTCAAGGTTCAGGCGGTGCTGGGCCGCGCGCAGATGCCCGTCGGGGATCTGCTCGGCCTGTCGACGGGCATGGTGTTCGAACTCGACCGGCGTGTCGGCGAACCGGTCGACGTGTTCGTCAACGACCGGCTGGTCGCGCGCGGCGAGGTCGTGCTGGTCGATCATGCGCTGGGCGTGACGCTGACCGAAATCGTCCGGGCGGGGCGCTGAGCGGGTGGCGGGATCGATCGTCCGGATGCTGCTCGTCGGCCCCGCCGATGGCGCGTTTCACGTCGCCGCCGGAATGGCGCGCGACGCAGGCGCCGAAGTCGCGACCGCGACCACGGTCGAGGCGGCGCTTGCGTGCCTGCGCGAACAGGGCGCCGCGCTGGTGATGATCGACATCGCGACCGACGTCTGCGGGTTCCTTGCGGATCTTGCCGCTGAGCGGTTTGCGGTTCCCGTCATCGCGTGCGGGATCGATGCGTCGGCGGCGCGCGCGGTTGCGGCGATCCGCGCGGGCGCGCGGGATTATGTGCCCCTGCCCCCCGATCGCGAGCTGATCGCCGCGGCGATCCGCGAGATCGCCGCGCTTCCGGTCGGCCCGCTGATCGGCGAGCATCCCGCCTTCCGGCGCGCGCTCGACTTTGCCCGCGCGATGGGCGCGAGCCACGCCCCGATTTTGCTGACCGGCGAGCGCGGCACCGGCAAGGAACGTGTTGCACAGGCGATTCATCAGGCCGGGCGCGGCGGCGGGACGTTCGTGACGATCGAATGCGCCGGGGTCGCCCCCGACATTCTCGAATACGAACTGTTCGGCCATGACGGCACCGCCTTCCCCACCGCCCGCGCACAACGGCGTGGCGCGATGACGACCGCGCGCGGCGGCACGGTGTTCCTGCGCGATATCGAGGTTTTGCCCGCCGCCTTGCAGGCACGCCTGCTGAGCGCGATCGACGAGCCTGGTGCCCCGCGCATGATCGCAAGCGCGCGCCGCGCGCTGGACACGCTGGTCGATGCCGGGCGGTTCCGCGCGGACCTGCTCGCGCGCTTTGCGCTGGCGACGATCGTGCTGCCGCCGCTGCGCGCGCGCGGCGGCGATATCGTGTTGCTCGCGCGCAGTTTTGCGTCGAGCTTCGCGGCATCGGAAGGCCATGCCGATCCGCTGCTGGCGGACCAGACCTGTCGCTTGCTCGGCGGCTATGACTGGCCGGGCAATGTCGCCGAACTCCAGGACGTGATGCATCGCGCTGTATTGCTGAGCACCGGACCCGAGATTCTGCCTAACGCCCTGGTCTTGGCGGACGGTTCCTGCATCGCCGCAAGCGCCGCGAGCGGGAACGGCCCGGCCGAGATGGGCGCGCTGGTCGGCCGCACGGTCGAGGACGTCGAACGCGACCTGATCCTGCTGACGCTGGAACGGTGCCGCGGCAACCGCACATCGGCGTCGCAGATCCTCGGCATCTCGGTGCGGACGATGCGCAACAAGTTGAAAACCTTCGTCGAGGCGGGAATCGCCGTGACCCCGGCGCTGTAAGCGATGCCCGCGCTCAACCAGATGCTCGCGCGGATCGGCGCGAACCGCGACATGGCGCTCGCGATCGGCGTGGTCGCGATCATCGCGATGCTCATCCTGCCGATGCCCGCGTGGATGCTCGACCTCGGCCTTGCGCTGTCGATCACGCTGTCGGTGATGATCCTGATGACCGCGCTGTTCATCGAAAAGCCGCTGCAATTGTCCGCTTTCCCGACGATCCTGCTGATCGCGACGATGCTGCGACTGGGGCTCAACCTCGCGTCGACGCGGTTGATCCTCGCGCACGGCCATGAAGGCGCACAGGCGGCAGGCGGGGTGATCGGCGCGTTCGGCGAATTCCTGATCGGCGGGGAGACCGTGATCGGGCTCACCATCTTCGCGATCCTCGTCGTCATCAACTTCGTCGTCATCACCAAGGGTGCGGGGCGCATCGCCGAAGTCGCTGCGCGGTTCAGCCTGGATGCGATGCCGGGCAAGCAGATGGCGATCGACGCCGATCTGTCCGCCGGCATGATCACCGAACAACAGGCGCGCGACCGCCGTGCCGAGGTCGAGGCCGAAAGCGGCTTCTACGGCGCGATGGACGGTGCCTCCAAGTTCGTGAAGGGCGATGCGATCGCCGCGTTGCTGATCACCGCGATCAACGTGGTGGTCGGGCTGATCATCGGCGTCGCGATCCACGGTGTGCCGTTCGGCGAAGCCTTCCACACCTATACGCTGCTGACGATCGGCGACGGGCTGGTCAGCCAGATCCCCGCGCTGATCGTGTCGATGGCGGCGGGGCTGCTCGTCTCCAAGGGCGGGATCGCGGGCAAGACCGGTGCCGCGCTCGGCGAACAGCTCGGGCGCTATCCCAAGGCGTTCGGCATGGTGTCCGCGCTGATGGGCGCGCTCGCGCTGCTCCCGGGCTTGCCGTTCGTGCCGTTCGCATTGTTCTCCGGATTGGCGGGCTATGCCGCCTGGTCGCTGTCGCGCGCCGCCACCGTCAATGCCGCGCGCGCCGCCGCCGCCAGCGCGGCGGCCGAGGCGGCGGAGTCCGCGAGCGCCGAGGAACCGATCTCGCGCACGCTCGCGATCGACGCGGTGCGGATCGAGATCGGCTACGGCCTGCTCCCGATCATCAACGATGCCGCGCGCGAGCCGCGGCTCGACGATCAGGTCCGCGCGCTTCGGCGGCAGATGGCGACCGAGTTCGGCTTCGTGCTGCCCGCGGTGCGGATCATCGACAATCTCGCGCTCAAGCCCGACGAATATCTCGTCACGATCAAGGAAACCGAGGCTGCGCGCGGCGAGATCCGGCTCGACCGGCTGCTCGTCATCAATCCCGGCGGGGGCCAGGTCGGCATCCCGGGCGAAGCGACGCGCGAACCCGTCTTCAACCTGCCCGCCTTGTGGATCGACCGCGACTTGCGCGAGGAAGCGGGGTTCCGCGGACTGACCGTGGTCGATGCCGGCACGATCATCACCACGCACCTGACCGAACTCGTGAAGGGCAGCATCGCCGATCTGCTGAGTTACACCGAAGTGCAGAAGCTGCTCGGCGAAATCCATCCGGATTCGGCCAAGCTGGTCGCGGAGATCGTGCCGTCGCGGATCTCGGTCTCGGGGGTGCAACGCATCCTGCAGAATCTGCTGAGCGAAGGCGTGTCGATCCGCGACATCCCGACGATCCTCGAGGGCATCGCCGAGGCCGCGCCGATCACCGCCAATCTGACGCAGATGACCGAACACGTCCGTGCCCGCCTCGCGCGGCAGATTTCGGCGCAGCAGGCGATGGATGGCGCGATCCCGATCGTCACTTTGTCCCCCGACTGGGACATGGCCTTCGCCGAAAGCATCATCGGCCAGGGCGACGAGCGCCAGCTGGCGATGGCCCCCTCCGCACTCCAGGGGTTCATCGCCGCGGTGCGCGAGACGTTCGACCGGTTGGCGGGCGAGGGCGAGATCCCGTGCCTGCTCACCAACCCCTCGATCCGCCCGTTCGTCCGCTCGGTGATCGAGCGTGTCCGCCCGGCGACCGTGGTCCTGTCGCAGAACGAAATCCACGCGCGGGCGCGGGTGCGCGCGCTCGGGAGTATCGGCTGATTGAAGCGCGCCCGAAACGGCGCTGCCGCGTGGTAGAGAAGATCGATCACGTGAAGATATCGTCCCATCATTGCAACGTCTTGTTGCCATGTCGTTGCAGCGCGCGCGTTGAAGGTTCAGAAGCCGGGAATGACACCACCCCAGCCAGCCATCCCGACCGAAGGAACAACCGCCAACCTCAGCACGGCGGGACGCGCGCGCGCGATCGTTGCCGGATCGATGGGCAATCTGATCGAATGGTATGACTTCTACGTCTATGCCTTCACTGCGCTGTATTTCTCGAGCGAGTTTTTCCCGAGTGGCGATCGTACCGCGCAGTTGCTTGGAACATCCGGCATTTTCGCGGTCGGCTTCCTGCTGCGTCCGCTTGGCGGATGGTATTTCGGGCGATTTGCCGACCAGCATGGACGCCGTCGTGCGATGGTCGTGTCGATCCTGCTGATGGGGGTCGGTTCCGCACTGATCGCCTCCCTGCCGACCTACGCCACGATCGGCGCGTTCGCGCCTGCGCTGCTGTTGCTCGGCCGCATGATCCAGGGCTTCTCGACCGGCGGGCAATATGGCACCGCGGCGACCTATCTCAGCGAAATCGCCTTTACCGGGCGGCGCGGCTTCTTCGCATCCTTCCAATATGTCACGCTGATCGGCGGACAGTTGCTTGCGCTGGCGGTGATCCTGATCCTGCAACAAGTGCTCGACGTCGAGCAGATGAAGGCGTTCGGCTGGCGTATCCCCTTCGCGATCGGCGCGGTCGCCGCGCTGACGATTCTTCTCTTCCGGCACGTGCTGCATGAGACGACCAATACCGACGCCAAGCACCCCGATGCAGGGACACTGCGCGGGCTGCTGCCGCACTGGCGCGCGTTCCTCACCGTGCTCGGGCTGACCGCCGGCGGATCGCTGATGTTCTATGTCTTCTCGACCTACATGCAGAAATATCTGGTCAATACGGCGCAGATGGACGCGAAGACCGCCAATTGGGTGATGACCGCGGTGCTCATCCCGTTCGCGCTGCTCCAGCCGGTGTTCGGCATCCTGTCGGACAAGATTGGGCGACGCACCAACATGCTGCTGTTCGGCGCGCTGGGCACGCTGGCCACCGTCCCGCTGCTGTCGCTACTCGCCAACGTGCAAAGCGCGAGCGCTGCGTTCGCGCTTGTGCTGGCGGGTCTGGCGATCAACAGCCTGTACACGTCGATCAGCGGGCTGTTCAAAGCCGAGCTGTTCCCGGTCCATGTCCGCGCGCTGGGGGTGAGCCTGGCGTACGGCATCGGCAACGCGCTGTTCGGAGGCTCGGCGGAATATGTCGCCTTGTCGTTCAAGAAGGCAGGAAACGAGTCGGGCTTTTACTGGTACGTCACGGCGATTTGCGCGGTGGCATTCGTGACCGCGCTGTTGATGCGCAATACGCGCGACACGGACCCGCTGGACGATGCCCGATGACACGGCGAAGTCCGCGGGCGCGATCGGTTTCCCGTCGGATTTTGCGCGAACGGGCGACTATGATACGTTTGATCGCAATTCCTGACCCAGTCGGAACCCAAGGGTGAACGCGAGGTTTAACGATCATGTTGTGCGACCGATATATGGACGAACTGATCGATGCCTTCGAGGCGGGATTTGGTGCCGTGAACGCGACACCTGCCGCCTGCCCGTTCGATCGGGCCGATGGCGTCCGGCATACTGCCTGGGTCGACGGAACGCAGTACCGCACCGCGACCTTCGCGCAGCACCTGCATTGCCGCGAATCGATCGCGCCGACGGTGCCCTATGTCGCGCTGGTGTCGCACTTTCGGCACGACCATCCTTTTGTACGAACCGCCGTTTCTTTTAATAGCGCGAGCAAGTAGTGGCGTCGCGTTAACCTTACAAACAGCACGTTTGACCGACCACATCGTTCAAAAGCCTAGCGTTTGTTAACCCCGTTGGGCAATTCCGGATCGTCTGGATAGGCGATCCGTAAACAGTATCTTATGGACCCAGCCCCCAGATCGATCGGCATGCGTGCTGAATTTTGGGGGTTTGCGATGTCTGTGCAACCAGAGGCGTTTTTTTCGACGAGAGCGATGGGCTCGCTAGGGTCACGATCAACGGATCGTGGCACGACCGTGCAGCGGGCCCGACTTGCCGCCGGCGCATTCGACACCGCGATCGATATCGAGCTTGCGGATACGACCGATCGCCGGGAAGATGCCTGCTCGCTGATCAACCGCCGCTACGCGTGGCGGGGATATGGCAGCCATCACACGCTCCCCGCGCACCGCGCGAGCGCGACCTTCACCGCATCCGACGCAGCGCGCGTGCTGGGGACCGTGACCCTGGTGGTGGATTCGGATGCCGGGCTCGCCGCGGACAAGATCTTCGCCGACGAACTCAACCCGTTCCGCGAAACCCCGGGGCGCAAGATCTGCGAACTCAGCCGCCTCGCGTTCGAAACGGGTCTTCCGTCCAAGCCGCTGCTGGCGGCGCTGTTCCACATCGTGTTCATCTACGGCTATCACCACCATCGCTGCACCGACCTGTTCATCGAGGTCAATCCGCGGCATCGCCGGTTCTACGAGGCGATGCTGGGGTTCAAGCCGATCGGTGCGCCGCGCACCAACGCCAGCGTCGGTGCGCCGTCGCAACTGATGTGGCTGGAAATCTCGAGCATTCGCCGGCGGATCGACGCCGCGATGGGCGATCTGTCGTCCGATGCGACGCCGCGATCGCTATATGCGCTGTTCTTCTCGCGCGACGATGCGCTGGAACTGGCGGACGAGCTGACGTCGGAAGGTTCGGTGCATCGTGCCCGGAACGGCAACGCGCTGGTGAAGGTCTTCCTGCCCGATCTTTGACGGACAAAAAAAGGCCGCCGGTTTTCACCGGCGGCCTTTCCTAGCTTAGCGCGATTAGGCGAAAGCGACGGTCGAGCTGCGACGACGATAGCGCAGGCCCGCACCCATCATGCCGAAGCCGGCGAGCATCATCATCCACGTTGCGGTCTCGGGAACTGCCGACGGAATGAAGGTCAGGTTGCCGCCGTACGAAGCGCCGCCCTGCGACGTGCCCGAAACGAGCAGCGTGTTCAGCTGGCCAGCGACAACCGGGAGAGCGTCGCCACCAGCGAACACCAGGTTGCCGTTCGAACCGATTGCGAGGTCGATACCGTTGAACTTCACCGACGAGAAGGTCAGCGAGGTAACGCCGTTCATCAGGACGGTCGAGCTGATCACCGAACCGCTACCGAAGCCGGAGGTCGGCAGCGTGAACGTGAACGTGTCGCTGAACGTGCCAGCGCCGATGGCGATACGCGAGATTGCGCCGTTGTACGTGCCGTTCGGGCCTTCTGCTGCCTGGAACGAACCAACGCCCGGGGTAACGGTGCCGACGGGGAACACTGCTGCCGAAGCCGGTGCAACGTTTGCGATCGCGACAACTGCGACGGCGGCGACGGCGGAAAGGAACTTGGTACGCATTAACATCACTCCAACTGATTGACGAAACCTTACTCGCAAAGACCGTGCCAATGCCGGTTTTGTGGGAAACGCCGATAAACCCTTAGAGCGATGTGTAAAAATTGCTGACAGGGGGGTCAGTCGCCCCCACTTTTACCCTCTGACGCGACACGCTTGAGCACGCTTTTCGATCCGTCGCGGTGAGAATATTTATCGATGCCCGCTCGTCGAGAACGGGCGCTCCGAAGGAGCGCTCGCCCAGCGCTTGTTCGGCGTGGCCTGCATCCGGAAGCGCAATTCGCCACCCGCAAGGATCTGGTCGTGGCGCAGATACGCCTTGGTCACGGGTTTCCCGTCCAGCGTCACGCCGCCGACATAGGGGTGCGCCGGGTCGAGGCCCTCAGCGATGATCGTCAACCGCTTGCCGCCCGGCAGCGCGAGCACCGCGCGATCGACGAACGGACGCCCGATGACATATTCGAGGCTGCCCGGAGTCACCGGATAAAAGCCCAGTGCGGTGAAGACGAGCCACGCCGACATCTGCCCGAGGTCGTCATTCCCGGCCAAGCCGTCGGGGGTCGGGTGGTACTGGCTCTCGACGATCTGCTTGAGCCGCGCCTGAGTCCGCCACGGTGCGCCGGCGTAGCTGTAAAGATAGGCGACATGGTGGCTCGGTTCGTTGCCGTGGATGTACTGGCCGATCAGCCCGGCAATGTCCTCGGCATGGCTGTAGTCCAGTTTCGAATTGTCGTAGTCGAACATCGCGTCGAGCTTGGTGACGGTGGCTTTGTCGCCGCCGAGCGCGCTGACCAGCGCGGCCTGATCCTGAGGCACGAACCAGCTATATTGCCACGCATTGCCTTCGGTATAATCCGATCCGTAGTTGATCGCGGTCGGATCGAAGGGGACACGGAACGCGCCGTCGCTCTTGCGCGCGCGAACGAACCCACTCTTGGGATCGAAGCTGTTGCGCCAATTCCCGGCGCGTCTGGCGAAGGTCGCCGCGACGTCCTTGCGCCCCATCGCTGCGGCCATGCGCGATATCGTCCAGTCGTCGAACGCATATTCGACGGTCTTGGACGCCGCCTCGGGTTCGCGGTCGATCGGGACGTAGCCGAGCTTCCTATAGTCGCCGAGCCCGCCGTACGCGTCGTAGGAAGCGCTGGCGACCATCGCGTCGAGCGCGGCGTTGGCGTCGAAGCCGCGAATGCCCTTGAGATAGGCGTCGGCAATCACCGGGACCGCATGATAGCCGATCATCGTCCACGTCTCGCGCCCCTGAAATTGCCAGACGGGGAGAATCCCATCGGGACTGTCCATGCGGCTGGCGATCAGCGACTGGACGATTTCGCTCGTCGTCGTCGCGGGCTGGACCAGCGTCAGCAACGGATGCTCGGCGCGGAACGTATCCCACAAGGAGAAGGTCGAGCGAAAAGTATAGCCCTTCGCCAGATGGACTTGGTTATCGGGCCCGCGATACCTGCCATCGGCATCTCCGGCGACCGACGGCGCGATCAGGCTGTGGTACAGCGCAGTCGCAACATTGCGCTGCATCGGTGCGGGTGCCTGCAGTGTGAGGACGTCGAGCGCCTTGTGCCACGCCGCCACCGTCCGGGCGCGGACCGTATCGAAATCGCCTGGCTCGCTCGCGAGATTGGCGATCGCTCCCGCCTCGTCGACCGACGAGATCGCAACCCGGACTTCGAGCGGTCGCGTCAGTTGCCCGAAGTCGAGCCGCGCGACCAGCGCCCGCCCGGTCCGTTCCGCCAGCGCATCGCTCCCGCGCCCCGGCCCCTGGAAGCCTTTGTAGGGCACGTCGCGCTCGGTGCTCACGAACGCATGATCGGTCAGTGGTGCGGAGAAGCGCATCGCGAAGAACAAGTGCCGATCGGGCGCCCAGCCCCGCGTCTGGCGCGCGCCGACGATGGTCCCGTCGGGCAGCAGGCGGACCGACGACCACAGGACCTTGCCGGGATAGGTATAGAGCGAACTGCGCAGGTCGAGCACGAGATGCGCCGCCTTGCCCGTGGGAAAGGCATAGCGATGCACCCCGACCCGCGTTCCCGCGGTCATTTCGGCGCGCACCCCCGCGTCGCGGAGCGTCACCGCATAATAGCCGGGTGCCGCGACCTCACTGCGATGGTCGAACCGCGAGCGATAACCCGATCCCGGCTTGGCCGCGTCACCGGGTTCGAGCGACACCGTATCGCCCGCAACCGGCATCACCAGGAAATCCCCGAGGTCGGAATGGCCCGCGCCCGAGAAATGCGTGTGTGAGAAGCCCTGGATCGTCGGATCGTCATAGCGATAGCCCGCCGCCCATTTGTAGCTGTCGCGCACGACATGGGTGGTGTCGGTATCGGGGCTGAGCTGGACCATCCCGAACGGGGCGACCGCACCGGGGAAGGTATGCCCTTCCCCGCCCGTGCCGATCATCGGATCCACCTGATCGTAGGTCGATTGCGCCGCGAGCGGAGCGGCAATGGCGACCGCGGACGACAGGGCGAGTGCGGTGAGACTGCGGGCAATGGTCATGGAAACGGTAGAGCAAACGGTAGCGCTGTTGGAAAGGGGGTCGGTTCGCTGTTGCGTTTGACTCGTTTCGTCCCCTAAATCCTTCAGATGGGCGACGAATCAAATGAATGGTTGCTTGAAAGCCGCCAAGGTCTGCCTGCCACGATCGCGTATTTGCGCGAGGCCTATCCTGCACCGCAGTGGCGGGATCACCACAATTTCGGCGAACTCGCCGACTTCTGGCTGCAGGTTCATGCCAGTTTGCGCCAGCAGGGCGACCAGTTGCAGCAGATCACGCAGTCATTTCGGGAAGGTGGACTCGACGCGAATGCCTTCCAGCAGGCGTTCGTGCCGCGGTTCAATCATTTCCTGCAGCATCTCGAGGGGCACCATCAGATCGAGGATGCGGTCTATTTCCCCAAGTTCCGCCAGCTTGATCCGCGGATGCAGCAAGGGTTCGACCTGCTCGAAAACGATCACGAACTGATCCACAGTGCCCTGGTGACATCGCTCGACGCCGCGCGCCAGCTGGTCGTCGCACTGCCGCGCGGTGCGCGTGCGGCGCAGACCGCGAACGACGGATATGCCGATGCGACCGATCGGTTGATCCAGCTGCTCGCGCGCCATCTGGCGGACGAGGAAGACCTGGTCATCCCGGCAATGCTCGAACACGGTGAACGCAGCGTCGGCTAGCCCGGGCGCTTCAACGGCCCCAGTTCGATCCCGAGCCGTTTGACGCGGTAGTAAAAGGTCTTGCGCGGAATGCCGAGACGGTCGATCGCCGCACCGACCTCGCCGCTCGCCGCCGCCATCGCCGCGACGATCGTGGCCCGCTCGAAGGCATCGAGTTGTTCGGGCAAGCTGGCCGGACGCACCTCGGCGACATCCGCGACCGTGTCGAGCCCAAGCACGAAACGCTCGGCATAATGCGCGAGTTCGCGAACGTTGCCGGGCCAGTCGTGCGTCGCGAGATGATGTTGCGCCGCCGCCGTCATCGCCGGCACCGCCTGTCCGATCCGTCGCGCCGCCTCCGCCACGAAATGCGCGAACAACGGAACCACATCCTCGCGGCGTTCGCGCAGCGGCGGCACCCTGAGGCGGACCCCGGCGACGCGGTACAACAAGGCTGGGGCGATCGCATCCTCGGCACGCGCGCCCGGTTCGTCCGCAGTGGCGATCACGCGCAGGTCGATCGGCACCGCATCGCGCGCGCCCGGCGTGACCAGTGCGCGCGCCTCGACCAGGGCGGTCAGCCGCGCCTGCAACGCACGCGACGCCTGATCGAGATCGTCGAGCAGCAGAGTCCCGCGGCTCGCCGCCACCACGCTGCCCGTACCGACGCGCGCGAACAGATCGGTGTCGAGCAACGCGTCGGGATAGGCCGCACACGCAACGCCGAGCAGCCTGTGTCGCCGCCGCTTTCCCGCCGCATGGATCCGGCGTGCGAGCAGCGCCTTGCCCGTCCCCGTCTCCCCCTCGATCAGCAAGTCGATATCCGCGTCGGCCAGCATCGGGATCATCGCGCGAAGCCGTTCGATCGCGGGGGAGCGTCCGATCAGGCCATCGCCGGCATCGTCCTCCGACGCGCCCGCCGCCGCCGCCCGCAACCGCCGATTGTCGAGTTCCAGCGTCCGCGCGGTCGACGCGCGCGCGACCGCGGCGAGGAGCACGTCGGGATCGAACGGCTTGGTCAGGAAGTCCCACGCCCCCGCCTTCAGCGCGGATACCGCCATCGCCACGTCGCCATGCCCGGTGATCAGGATGACCGGCAGGCTCGGATCGCGCGCGCGCAACAGTTCGAACACCTCGGTGCCCGAAATGTGCGGCAGCCGCACGTCAGTGACGACGACGCCCGCGAAATCGGGCTGGATCGCCTCGAGCGCAGGGGCTGCGTCCGAATAGGCGTCGACCGCAAAGCCGGCGAGCGACAGCAATTGCGTGGTCGACACACGAAGATCCGGATCATCCTCGATCAACGCGACGCGGGGTGGTGCGGCGGTCATGACGCCCTCTGCAACACGATCTCGAAACACGCGCCCCCTGGCCCCGGAACAAGTCGCAAGGTGCCGCCGAGATCCTCCATGATGTCCTTGGCAATCACCAGCCCGAGCCCGAGCCCTGCGGTCCGGCTCGTCGCGAACGGGGTGAACAGCCGCTGGGATATGTCGGGAGCGATGCCGGGGCCGTTGTCGCGGATGCGCACCGCGACGCGTTCGGATTGCGAGTCGACCGTCACCACGATCGCGCCGTCCCGCTGGGTAAGAAGCGCCTCGGTCGCATTCTGCAGCACGTTGACGAACACCTGCTCGAGCCGGATCCGCCCCGCGATCACGCGTAGGTCCGCGGCGACCGCGGGCCAGTCGACATATATGCGCGATAGCGGTTCGCGCAGGATGAGTTGCGCGCCCTCGATCACTTCGCTGAGCGGCACCGGGCCGATTTCACCGCTCGCCTTGCGCGAGAAGCCCCGCAGTTGCGCGGTCACCGCGCCGATCCGTTCGGTCAGGCGCGCGATCGCCCGCAGATTCGCACGAACGTCCTCGGTCGCGCCGCGATCGAGCAGTGTCTCGCCGGTCGCGGCATAAGTGCGGATCGCGGCGACCGGCTGCGCGGTTTCATGTGCGACGCTCGCGGTGATCTGCCCGAGCGTCGCCAGCCGGTTGGCCTGGCGCAAGGCCTCGCGAAGCGTGGCCGCGCGCGTTTCAAGCTGGGTGCGTTCCTCGATCTCGTGGCGAAGCGCGGCGGTGCGCTCGGCGACCGCCTGTTCGAGCCGGCTGGTCCGGTCGGCGCGACGGCGCGCCATCGACCGGGCGGCATTGGCCAGCCACAGCAGCACGAACGCCAGCAGCCCGGCGACGATGCCACCCGCGCGGGCGACGTCGTCCACTGCCGCGCGCGTCGGCTGCGCGAGCGTGACGCGCCACCCGGCGGGATCGGCTGCGGTCCGCGCGACGAGCAAGGTGCCTTTCTCGCCCGGTACGCGGATCCGATCGGCATTCGTGGTTTGGAAAGGCACCGGCAGCAGCGCCGCCGCACCACTGACTCGCAAGGCGCTGGCACGTTCGGCGGGGGACAAGGGGCGTGTCATCGCGAAACGCCACGTCTGGCGGCTCGCGATGAGGATCAGTCCGGCGGGGTCGGTGACATAGGTGATGCCGCCAGCCGCCGCCCACTGGCGCTCGATCGACGCGAAGTCGAGCTTAACGACGACGACGCCCCCCGCCGCCGTACGGCGTGCGAAATAGAGGCCGGGGCGGTTGCTGACCGTGCCAAGCGCGAACTGGCGCGCCTCGCCGCCGCGACGTGCCTGCTGGAAATACGGCCGGAAACGATAATCGCTCCCGACGAAGCTCCTGGTCGTATTCCAGTTGCTTGCCGCGATCGCATGGCCGTCGGGCGCGATGACGTACATCGCGTCGGCACCGGTCTCGGCGGCAAGATGTTCGAGCTTGCGATCGAGGGCCGCAGTCGCGCCCTTCTGTTTGGCCAGCGCCGCGACGACATCGCGATCGTCCGCGAGCGCAAGCGGCAGCAAGCGGAACCGCGCAACCTCGCTCGCGAGCAGCGACGCGCGCAACCGGGCGTCTGCCGCGACCGATGTCGCCAGGCGCTCCCGTGCAGCGTGCGCGATCACGCTACCGACCGCCCAGCCGACCGCCAGCGCGATCAGCGCGGCCACGACCGCCAGACCGACTCGTCGAATAAGAAAGGCAGGAGCCATGGCCGCTCTTAGCAAGTCGACGATCATGTGCAACTTTCGGCACATGATGGATTTTGGAAATGCAGCTATTGGCGCTCATTTCGTCACCAATTGCGCCCAAAAGCCCGCAAACGCGCGTTTTTCCCGTGTTTGTCGAAAGTACGTCTAGCCGCACGTCCGACAGGGCGATACTCCCCCCAACAGGTATCGCCGCAGAGCAGAACCTCGTGTTCAGAGGATGAAGGCCCCATGACCATTTCGATTCCCGCCGCAAGCGAACAGCCGCCGGCCGCCCCCAAGCGGTGGTACGCGCAACTCTATTTCCAGGTGCTCCTCGCGATCGTCGCGGGTGTGCTGCTCGGCCATTTCGCCCCCCAGACGGGCGAAGCGATGAAGCCGATCGGCGATGCCTTCATCAAGGCGGTGAAGATGGTGATCGCACCGGTCATCTTCCTGACGATCGTGACCGGCATCGCCGGAATGCGCGATCTCGCCTCGGTCGGCCGCGTCGCGGGCAAGGCGTTCGCCTATTTCCTGTTCTTCTCCACACTCGCGCTGATCATCGGGATGATCGTCGCCAACGTCGTGCGGCCGGGCGCGGGGCTCAACATCGACCCCGCCTCGCTCGATACGTCCAAGATCAGCGAATATGCCGAAAAGGCGCATGAGACGACGCTGACCGGCTTCCTGACCGGCATCATTCCCGACACCTTCCTGTCGGCGATGACGCAGGGGAACATCCTCCAGGTCCTCTTCATCTCGATCCTGTTCGGGATCGCGCTCGCGCTGATCGGCGATCGCGGCACCAAGGTGCTCGACCTGCTCAACGACGTGTCGATCGCCTTCTTCAAGCTGGTCGGCATCGTGATGCGCGCTGCCCCGATCGGTGCGTTCGGCGCGATGGCGTTCACGATCGGCAAATATGGCGTCGGCACGCTCGCCAATCTGGCGACGCTGGTCGGGACCTTCTACGCGACGTCGCTGCTGTTCGTGCTGGTCGTGCTCGGCCTGGTCGCGAAGCTGACCGGCTTCTCGATCATCAAGCTGATCCTCTACCTCAAGGCCGAACTGCTGCTGGTGCTCGGCACCTCGTCGTCGGAAAGCGCGCTGCCCTCGCTGATCGAGAAGATGGAGCGCGCAGGCTGCCCCAAGTCGATCGTCGGGCTGGTCGTGCCGACCGGCTACAGCTTCAACCTCGACGGCACCAACATCTACATGACGCTGGCCGCATTGTTCATTGCGCAGGCGTGCAACGTCGACCTGACGCTGGGGCAGCAATTGCTGCTGCTGAGCGTCGCGATGCTGTCGTCCAAGGGTGCTGCAGGCGTGACCGGCGCGGGGTTCATCACCCTCGCCGCAACGCTGTCGATCGTGCCGTCGGTGCCGGTTGCGGGGATGGCGCTGATCCTCGGGGTCGATCGCTTCATGTCGGAGTGCCGCAGCCTGACCAACTTCATCGGCAATGCGGTCGCGACGGTCGTCGTGTCGAAGTGGGAAGGCAAGCTCGATGTCGAGCAGCTCAACGCCGCCCTCTCCGGCAAGACGACCGTTGCCTCGCCCGGGCCGACCAGCCCGGCTGCCGTGACGCTCGGCGTCGCGAACTGACTTTCAAGGGACGTTTGCCATGATGATGGGTTCGCGACTGCGTGTCGCCACGGCGTTGATCGCGCCATATGCCGCCCTCGCCGCCTCCGGCGCGCACGCGCAGGTAAGTGCCGGCGAAAAGGCCCCGGCGACGGAAATTGCCACCAGCTACCCCGCCGCCGGCGGGGGCGAAGGCGCCAACACCAACGGCTATAACCTGTCGCGCTGGGCCGAGGACTGGCGCGGGATGGCCGATCCCGCGAAGCGCAACGATCCGCTCGACCGGCTCAAGTTCCTGCCGCTCGATTCCAACGGTGACGTCTATTTGACGCTGTCGGGCGAGTTGCGGCTGCGGATGAACCACACGACCAACCCCAATCTGCGCGAGAGCAAGGCGCAGCGGCAGGACATCACCCGCATCGTCGGCGGTGCGGACCTGCATGTCGGGCCGCATCTGCGCGGCTATGTTGAACTGGCGCACGGCGGCATTTCGGGTGTGGAACTCGGCGTCCCTGCGACCAACCTGCGCAATGACTTGGTCGTCCAACAGGCGTTCGTCGAAGGTGACGTCAACGTCGGCTCGGTCCAGCTCGGTGCGCGCTATGGGCGTCAGGAATTCACCGACGGGCCCAACCTGCTCGTGTCGCAACGCGACAACAACACGATCCGCTATACGCTCAACGGCATCCGGCTGTGGGCCAAGGGCAAGACCGTCCGCGCCGACCTGTTCGATCTCAAGCCCACGGCGTACGGCGATCTCGGCACCGACGACGATGTGACCGATCCGGCGCGGCGTTTCTCAGGCGTGTCGCTTGGTTTTGCGGTGCCCAAGACCGCGTTCGGCGGGTCGAGCCTGTTCGTCGATCCGTTCTTCTGGCGGCGAAAGAATTCGGTCGGCGCGTGGGGCGGGCGGATCGGGCCGGCGGAACGCTTCTTCGCGGGCGTTCATGCTTACGGCGACGCGGGCCCGGTGACGATCGACTGGACCGCCAACCACCAGTTCGGCACCTATATCGACCAGCGGATCGATGCCTGGCAGTTCTTCGTGGCGCAGACCTACCGCGTCGGAAAGGCCAAGACCGCGCCGCGCGTCGGCGTCCATTTCGACTATTCGAGCGGCGGCGGCGGCTATGGCGGTCGGACATTGGCCAACGCCTATGCGCCGTTCGGAAACAACATCTATTACAGCTATCAATTGTTCCTGACGCCGTCGAACCTCGTCACGGTCGCCCCCAACGTGACCGTGGCTCCGGCCAAGTCGCTACGCGTGACCGCGGAATATGCGCTCAACTGGCGCGCCAACGTCACCGACGCAGTGTACCGCGCGAGCGGTGCGCCGTTTGCGGGAACGCAGAACTTCCGCGCCGCGCGGATCGCCAACGTCTCGCGCTTGCAGGCGGTCTGGGCGGTGACGCCGCGCGTGTCGCTGACCGGGCGCTACGAGCATCTCGACGCCGGCCCTGCGCTGCACGACGCGGGCTACAAGAGCTCGGACTTCCTCGCGGGCTGGATCAGCCTGCGCTTCTGAAAGGACCCTTCTCATCGCTCCCGCCTACTACGCCGCCGCGCGCGCGCTGCTCGCCGATCCGCTGACCAACAAGGGGACGGCGTTTACCGAGACCGAGCGCGACACGTTCGGGCTGCATGGCTTGCTCCCGCCGCATATCGGCACGCTCGACAGCCAGATCGAACGGCGGATGCGCGCGCTCGACGGGATGGCGGACGATTTCCATCGCTACGCCTTCCTGCGCGAGTTGCAGGATTCGAACGAGATCCTGTTCCACGCGCTCGTCCAGCGCGACCTGCCGCGAATGCTGCCACTGATCTACACCCCGACCGTCGGCGAAGGGTGCGAGCGGTTCAGCGAGATCTGGCACCGACCGCGCGGGCTGTTCCTGAGCTATCCCAATCAGGACCGGATTGCGGACATTCTGGCGGACCCGGCGTTCGACCGGGTCAAGGTTATCGTCGTCAGCGACGGCGAGCGCATCCTCGGGCTCGGCGACCAGGGCGCAGGCGGCATGGGCATCCCGATCGGCAAGCTCGCGCTCTACACCGCCTGTGCAGGGCTGCACCCGGCGGAGGTGTTGCCGATCCTGCTCGATGTGGGCACGGACAATGCCGCCAGGCGCGATGATCCGCTGTACGTCGGCTGGCGGCATGCCCGCGTGCGGGGTGAAGACTATGACGGCTTCCTCGAAAGCTTCGTCACCGCTGTCGCCGAGCGCTGGCCCGGCGTGTTGCTCCAGTGGGAGGATTTCGCGGGCCACAATGCGCATCGCCTGCTCGATCGCTATCGCGACCGGCTGCTGAGCTTCAACGACGATATCCAGGGGACCGCGGCGACCGCGCTCGGCACGTTGCTTTCCGCGATCCGGCGGACCGGCGGCGCGCTTGCGGACCAGCGGATCGTGCTGTTCGGCGCGGGCGCGGCGGGTTGCGGGATCGGCGAACTGCTCGTCCGCGCGATGGTTGCGGACGGCTTGAGCGATGCCGAGGCGCGTACGCGGATCTGGGCGGTCGACCGCGACGGGCTGATCGTCGACGACATGCCGGGGCTGACCGAATCGCAGATGGCGCTTGCCCGCCACGACAGCCCGCGCGACCTGTTCAACCCGCACGGGCATGACTTGCTCGCCACCATCGAGCTGGTTGCGCCGACAGTGCTGGTCGGCACGTCGGGACAAAGTGGTGGGTTCAGCGAAGCCGCGGTGCGCGCAATGGCGGCGCGTGTCGAACACCCGATCATCTTCCCGCTTTCCAACCCGATCTCGCGCGCGGAAGCGCATCCGACCGACCTGTTCGACTGGACCGGCGGCCGCGCGATCGTCGGCACCGGCAGCCCGTTCGGGGTCGCGGGCGTGACGCAGGTCAATAACGTCTTCATCTTCCCCGGCGTCGGGCTCGGCGCGCTGTCGGTCGGCGCGCGCTGCGTGACCGAGGGCATGTTCATGGCCGCCGCCCGCGAGCTTGCGACGATGGACGGCGAAGGCGGCACGTTGCTCCCCCCGATCACGCATCTACGCGACATCGCGCTCAGGATCGCGACCGCGGTTGCGCGGCAGGCGATCGCCGAGGGCGTTGCGCAAGCCGAATGCCGGGTCGTCCAGGAAAACGATATCGGCGGCGCGATGTGGGCGGCACGCTACGATTGATCGTGGGAGACCAGCGCAGCCAAAGCGCCTGTTTCCGCGTTGGCTGCGCTGATGGTTGTATCGATCGCTCTTCGCTGGCTCCGCCGGATCGTCGTGCTCGTGCTCTGTGCCGCGGTGGCGCTGGTCGTGTTCGCGCTGTTTCGCCCTGCCCCGCAGGACCTGCCGTGGACGCCACTACGGCTGGACCAGCCGCCGGGGGTGTTCACCGGGCGCAAGATCGCTGCGCTCGGGCGTGATCCTGCGGCGTGCGCTACGCTGCTGAAGACTGCCGGGCTGCGTTTCACGGCAATCCCCGCACGCGGCCCGACGCAATGTCGCGCGCCCGACAGCATCCGCACCGCTGCGCGCCAGGACATGCTAGCGCTAAGCCCCGTGGTGACGACCGCCTGCTCCGTCACGGCCGGGCTGGTCGCGTGGCAGGCGCATGTCATACAACCCGCCGCGCAACGCCTGTTCGGCACCACGGTCGCGCGGATCGAGCATTTCGGCAGCTATTCGTGTCGCCGCATGTACGGGCGCGAGGAAGGGAGCTGGAGCGAACATTCGACCGGCAACGCGATCGACGTCAGCGCCTTCGTCCTGACCGATGGCCGCCGCATCTCGGTACTCCGCGACTGGTCGCGCGACGATCCGCGCGGGCGTTTCCTCCATGCGGCGCGCGACGGGGGATGCGGCATGTTCGCGACCGTCCTGTCCCCCGATTACAACGCCGCGCACCGCGATCACCTGCATCTCGACCAAGCGGATCGTGGCGACATGGGGTGGCGCGCCTGCCGCTGATCGGGCGTGGCGGACCCGGCCCTATCACCGTCGCCGATGCCCGCGCCCCCTTGCGCCATGTGGCACACAGGTTAAGTCCGGCACCGTTGAACACCGCCGCGGGCCTTATTGTGAACACAGGTCGGAAGCAGGAGATCTGATGCTTTTCAGAGCGATGCCGAAATCCGTACTGCGCCGCGCGCGATCGTTACCGCTCGTTCTGGCGGTCTCGATGGCGGCCCTGTGCGCCACGTCGCCAACGCTGGGCGCGTCCTCGTCGTTCGATCTGGTCGGGCCCAACGTCGTCGTCACGGTCAAGCACGGCGACATCACGCTTCCGCTCGAGTCCGTCCCAAACCTCGTCGAAGGCGACGTGGTGTCGATCAAGCTCGACCTGCCCGCGAACCAGACCGAGGGCTTCCGGATCGTCGCGGGGTTCCTGCGCGGTGCGATCGACCGGCCGTCGAAGGACTGGTTCCATGAAGCACGCAGCTGGAAGGGCAAGGGCGCGGACTTCTCGCTGACCGTCCCCAAGGGCGCGCAGCAAATGGCGCTGCTCGTCATCCCCGAAAGCGGCGGTGGCGCGAATGCGGTGATCAGCACGGTCCGCAAGCGTCCGGGCGCATTCGTTCGCGCGGTTCAGGAACTCAACCAGGCGACGCTCGATCGGGCGCGGCTCGATGCGTTCCTGCGCGAAACGTTGAAGGTCGAGCGCGAGAATCCCGAAGCCGTCTCTGCCGCATCGCAGAATTTGACGCGCAGCCTGTCGATCAAACTCAAGGCTGAGTGCCTCCAGCAGCCCGCCGAATTGCAGGCGGCATGCCTCACCGGTGACCGCGAGACGCTGCTCCTCGCGGATACACACAGTTCGCAGCTGGCATCGACGCTCGCGGGCGCGCCGACCGATCTCGCGTTCCAGCTGAGCGCGACGCCGGCGGGCGGCTATGGTTCGTACAGCTCCTACATCGGCGTGGTGCGCGACATGTTCCGCTTGCTCGGCGCGTTCCAGTCGACGCAGTTGCAGTTCATTCCGGCGCTGTCGCAGATCAGCAACGGCCGAACGACCTTGCTGCTCAACACGCCCCTGTCCTTCTCCAAGCCGACGTCGGTGATGGTCGTCGCGATGCCCGCTGTGGAAGCGGCCAAGCCCCCCCCGCTGCGGGCGTCCACGCCCGATATCGCATTGTGCGCATCGCCCGGCATGACCCTACCGGTCGAAGGCGCGCCGCTGATCTATGCGACGCAATATGCGCGCGAAATGGCCTTGCGATTGAAACGCCCGGACGGGACGCTGGTCGACGTGCCGATCCACGCCGATGCGCGGCGCGGCGGCTATGTCCTCGACAAGGCGATCCCGGAGGGGCCGTTCGGCGGCGCGATCCCGGCGCAGATCCACGGACTATGGGGCTTCACCCCGTTCGAGGGACCGAGCTTCGCGCTGTCCAACCCGCAGCAGAACAATTGGAAGACCGCTGACGGCACCTCGCTGGTGGTTGGCCGCGCCAATGACGTGCAGGTGCTCGGCGGCGGCGCAGGCTGTGTGACGCAGGTTTCGCTCCGCCGTGGCGACGGTGCCGCCAAGCCCGTTACGTGGAAGCAGGCGGGCACGCGCGGGATCGTTGCGACGCTACCGCTCGACAAGATGGCACCGGGACCGGTGTCGATCGTGATCGAGGGCGCATCGGGCACCACCCCCGCGGTCGTGACGCTGGCCGCGTTGCAAGAAGCGGGCAGCGTCGACGACCTGATCTTCCATGCCGGCGACAGCGAGGCGATCCTGACGGGCGCGCGGCTCGACCAGGTGAAGGGCATGACGCTGGGGCAATTGTCGTTCCACCCTGGCGGATTGACGCGCGTCGATAACCAGGACCGGCTGACGCTGCTCGCGGACGATCCGACCAAGGCGCAGACGATCGGGGCGGGAACCAGCCTGAGCGCGGAAGTGGCGTTCAGCGGCGGGCGCAAGAAGACCGTACCCGTGACGATCGCGGGCCGACGCACGGGCGCGACGCTGGTCCACATCGCCGGACAGGTGCCGACGCACGAAGGCATGGTGCCGGTGGTGATGCGCAGCGACGACGTCTTCGCACAGGACGCGCGGATCAGCTTCGCCTTCCACAAGGATGCGATGGAAACGCTCGACGGTCAGGAATCGATCGAGATCGCGACCGCCGACGGGCGCGCATCGGGGATCATCAAGGCCGGCAAGGGCTATGACCTGCAGGACGCGAGCACCGGCATCGTCGCCTTCTCGCCGATCGAGGCACTTGGCGCGCTCGCTTATGGTCCGGTCCGGTTCCGCGTGATCGAGGGCGACGGCGCCTCCAACTGGACCTCGCTCGCGACGATCGTGCGGCTGCCCGACGTTCGATCGGTCAGTTGCCCGGCGCGCGACAAATGCCAGATCGCGGGGGATCGGCTGTTCCTCGTCAAGGCAGCGGGCGCGAGCGAACAGCCCGATGCGATGCAGCAGATTCCGGACGGGTTCGTCGCGCCGAAGATTACCACGACCGCCAGCCGCGACGGACGGATCTTCCTGCAATTGCGCGATGCCCCGCAGGCATTCGCGACGGTCGCAACGTCATCGCGATAAACCGTTCGGGCAAAGCGCGTTCCGGTCTGGACAGCCGGGACGCGCCGCCGGTATCGCCGCGCAGATGAGCATTACCGCAACGATCATGAACACGGCCACCGGCCAGCCCATCCAGAAAATGGTTTTCGGCCGGATGCCCAAGCCGTGGGTATCCTTCAATCTTGAGACGGGCGAGCTCGTCACCGCCGACCGCGTCGAAGTCGGCAAGCCCGCGCCGGGCAAGTTCGCGGTGCCGGTCGCGGTGTGGGTCACGCCCAAGGGCTGATTCCCCCGTCCAAGTCATGGCATCAGGACGCATCTCGCGGTAAGGGCCGGCGATGTTGCGCATTACCGAACTGGCCCTTCCGCTCCATCATCCCGATGAGGCGATCCCCGCTGCGATCTGCAAGCGGCTCAAGATCAGCCCACGCGACCTGATCCGCTTCAAGATCGCGCGCCGCGCGCATGATGCGCGCGACAAGATGGCGATCCTTTTGGTCTATTCGCTCGACGTCGCGGTGAAGAACGAAGCGACCGTGCTCGCCAAGTTCCGCAAGGACCGCAACGTCGGCACCACCCCCGACACGCGCTACAAATTCACCGCACAGCCCCCCGCCGTGCAGAGCGAGATCCGCCCGGTCGTGATCGGCGCGGGGCCGTGCGGGCTGTTCGCCGGGCTGATCCTCGCGCAGATGGGGTTCCGCCCGATCATCCTCGATCGCGGCAAGGTCGTGCGCGAACGGACCAAGGACACCTGGGGGCTGTGGCGCAAGAGCGTGCTCAACCCCGAATCGAACGTTCAGTTCGGCGAGGGCGGCGCGGGCACCTTCTCCGACGGCAAGCTCTACAGCCGGATCAAGGACCCGCGCCACCTCGACCGCAAGGTGCTGACCGAGTTCGTGAAAGCTGGCGCACCCGAGGAGATCCTGACCGAAGCGCATCCGCACATCGGCACGTTCCGGCTCGTCACGATGGTCGAGAGCATGCGCGAGAGCGTCGAGGCGCTCGGCGGCGAATATCGCTTCCAGCAGCGGGTCGAGGGGATCGACATCGAGACGCGCGGCGACGGCACACGCCACGTCCGCGGACTCCATATCCACGACGGCAGCTATCTGCGCGCGGATCATGTCGTGCTCGCGATCGGGCACAGCGCGCGCGATACCTTCGCGATGCTTCACGAGGCTGGCGTCTATGTCGAGGCCAAGCCCTTCTCGCTGGGCGTGCGGATCGAGCATCCGCAGTCGTGGATCGACACCGCGCGCTTCGGGCCGAGTGCTGGCAACCCGATCCTCGGCGCGGCCGACTACAGCCTGTCGCATCACTGCAAGAACGGGCGGACGGTGTACAGCTTCTGCATGTGCCCGGGCGGCACCGTCGTCGCCGCGACATCGGAGGAAGGCCACGTCGCCACCAACGGCATGAGCCAATATTCGCGCAACGAGCGCAACGCCAATTCGGGGCTGGTCGTGGGTATCGACCCCGAGCGCGACTATCCGGGCGATCCGCTTGCGGGGATCGCGTTCCAACGGCACTGGGAATTGCTCGCTTATGTCGCAGGCGGGTCGAGCTACAAGGCGCCCGCGCAACGGCTGGGCGATCTGCTCGAGGGCAAGCCGTCTTCCGCGCTGGGGCAAGTCGTGCCGTCCTATCGCCCCGGCGTGACGATGGGTGACCTGTCCGAATGCCTTCCCGAATTCGCGATCACCGCGATGCGCGAGGCGCTCCCGGTGTTCGGGCGGCAGATCCCGGGGTACGACCACCCCGACGTGCTGTTGACCGGAGTCGAGACGCGCACCTCCTCGCCGGTCCGCTTCAAGCGTGGCGACGACCTGCAGAGCCTCAACACGCGCGGGTTGTATCCGGCGGGCGAAGGCGCTGGCTATGCGGGGGGCATTCTTTCGGCGGCGGTGGATGGGATCAAGGTCGCCGAAGCGGTCGCCGCGAGCCTGACGCGCACCGCGATGCCGCTGCCGGAGTGAACCGAACGGTCCAGCCTTTGTTGTGCACTGCAACACAAAGGGAGATTTGCTTATGGCCAGCACGGCCAAACCCCTCACCGCCGAGCGCGCGATCCTGCTGCTCGGCTGGGTCGCCACAGCGACCGCGGTGATGATGTACGTGTCGTACATCTCGCAGATTCAGCTCAACATCGCCGGGCACAAGGGCTCGGTGATCCAGCCGCTCGCGACCGCGGTGAACTGTACCTTGTGGGTGGCCTACGGGCTGCTCAAGCCGCAGCGCGACTGGCCGGTGGCGCTGGCGAATGCGCCGGGGGTGGTGCTCGGCGCGATTACCTTCGCGACGGCGTTGTAAGCACTTAGCCCCTCCCGTTCAGGGGAGGGGTTGGGGTGGGGAAGTCCAGCAGAGCGCGCTCTCTGCGAGGCACGGCCCCACCCCCGGCCCCTCCCCTGAAGGGGAGGGGTGAGTTTCCGTTCTACGCCAGCGTCATCAAACTCGCATTCCCGCCCGCCGCCGTGGTGTTGATCGAAACCGAAACCTCCTCGCACAGCAGATCGAGCGGATAGGCATCCGCCCGCGCCACCACATCCGCGCTCGATGCGCCATGCAGCGAAACGATCGCCCCATCCCGCGCCGCCAGCGCCCGCGACGCAGCGGCAACGTCCGCCGCACCCCCCTCGACCAGCGCCCCCGCGAGCGCATCGACCTCGGCCAGCCCCCGCGTCGGCCAGACGATTCGCGCCGCAACGGATGCGGGCAACCCCGCCGGTGCCACCGCGAGCGGCCCGCCCGGGATCACCACCGCATGGTTCCCCGTCGCCAGCACCGCGCCGATCTGCCGCCACAGCCCGTGCGCAGTCCGCGCGATCACCGCGATCCGTCCGCGTGGATGGAGCGCGTAGCGATTGATCTCGCCGACCGGACCCGCCAGCTCGACTTCATAGCCAAGCCGCGATCGGTCCGCGATCGCGCCGACCGCCGCCGCCATCTCGGGCTCGCCCTGCGCCCCGAGCCACGTCGCCAGCACCCTAGCGACCGGATCACCGCCCGTCGCCGAAACCACCGCCGTTTGCGCGGCATGGACCAGCCGCGTCAGATACATCGGCCCGCCCGCCTTGGGCCCGGTGCCCGAAAGCCCACGCCCGCCGAACGGCTGGACGCCGACGACTGCGCCGATCGTGTTGCGATTGACGTACACATTCCCCGCGCCGATCGCGTGCGTGACGCGATCGATCGTCGCGTCGAGCCGGGTGTGGAGCCCGAAGGTCAGCCCATAGCCGGTCGCGTTGATCGACTCGACCAGCGCATCCATTGCCCCGCTGCGGAACCGCAGCACGTGCAGCACCGGCCCGAACACCTCGCGTTCGATCTGCGCGATGTCGTCGATCTCGATGATCGTAGGCGGAACGAACGTGCCGTACCCCGTCGCGGCGGGCAAAGCGGCCTGCTCGACCCGGTGCCCCGCCGCCCGCATCCGCGCGATATGCGCGTCGATCCCGTCGCGCGCTTGCGCAGTGATCACCGGGCCGACGTCGATCGCGAGCCGGTCGGTGCGGCCAATCGTCAGTTCGGCCACCGCGCCGCGCAGCATCGCGAGCGTACGGTCCGCAACCTCTTCCTGCAGGCACAGCACGCGCAGCGCCGAACACCGCTGCCCCGCGCTATCGAACGCAGACGCCAGCACGTCGCCCACGACCTGTTCGGCCAGCGCGGACGAATCGACGATCATCGCATTCTGCCCGCCGGTCTCGGCGATCAGCGGGATCGGCTTGCCCTCGGCGGTCAAACGCCCGGCGAGCTGGCGCTGGATCGTCCGCGCAACCCCGGTCGATCCGGTGAAGATCACCCCCGCCGTCGCCGCCGCGCCGACCAGCGCCGCGCCGACCGCGCCGTCACCCAGCACCAGTTGCACGACATCCTCGGGAACGCCCGCGCGGTGCAAGACACGCACCGCTTCCGCCGCGATCAGCGGGGTCGGTTGCGCGGGCTTCGCAACGACCGGATTACCCGCTACCAATGCAGCAGCGATCTGTCCCGCGAAGATCGCTAGCGGGAAATTCCACGGGCTGATGCACACCACCGGCCCGAGCGGCGTCGTGCCGTCGAGCGTGGCACGCGCCTGCGCCGCATAATAACGCAGGAAATCGACCGCTTCGCGCACTTCGGCGATTGCATTGGCGGCGGACTTGCCCGCTTCGCGCATGATCAGCCCAAGCAGCGTCGGCATCGCCGCTTCGAGCATGTCGCCCGCACGATCGAGACAGTCCGCACGCTCCGCGACCGGCGTCGCCGCCCACCGCGCCGCCGCCCCGACCGCGCGATCGACCGCCGCTTGCGCCGCGGCTTCGTCCGCTTCGAAGACATGGCCGACGATGTCGCGGTGGTCCGCCGGGTTGCGGATCACGACCGCGGGCCGCGCGCCCGTGTCCACGCCGCCGGTCCATTCGGACGCGGCACTCGCCACCAGCGTTTGCGACAGCATCGCAAGCGTCGCTTCATCGCTGAGGTTGAGCCCCTGCGAATTGCGCCGCGCGCCATAGATCGCCGCGGGCAGCGCGATCTCGTCATGCGGTGCGCCGGGGACCGGCATCGCGCGGACGATCTCGACCGGGTCGGCGATCAGATCCTCGATCGGCACTGCGGGATCGCCGATCCGGTTGACGAACGACGAGTTCGCCCCGTTCTCGAGCAAGCGGCGGACGAGATACGCCAGCAACGTCTCGTGCGTGCCGACCGGGGCATAGACCCGACATGGGCGCGCAAGGCCGTTCGCGCCGACGACCTGATCGTAGAGCGGCTCGCCCATGCCGTGGAGGCACTGGAACTCGTAATCGCCGACGACGAAATCCTCGCCCGCCAGCTGGTAGATCGTCGACAATGTCTGCGCATTGTGCGTGGCGAATTGCGGGAACACCGCGTCGCGCGCCGCCAGCAGCTTCCGCGCGCAGGCGATGTACGCGACGTCGGTGTAGATCTTGCGCGTATAGACCGGGTATCCGGAAAGCCCGTCGACCTGCGCGCGCTTGATCTCGGCATCCCAATAGGCGCCCTTGACCAGCCGGATCATGATCCGCCGCCCGGTCCGCCGCGCGAGCGCGATGACGAAATCGATCACCAGCGGGCAGCGCTTGCCGTAAGCCTGGATAACGAAACCAAGCCCCTTCCAGCCGTCGAGCTCGGGATCCTCGGCGAGCGACTGGAGCAAATCGAGCGACAGTTCGAGCCGGTCGGCTTCCTCGGCATCGATGTTGAAACCGATGTCATAGCCCTTGGCGAGCAACGCCAGCCCGCGCACCACTGGCAACAGCTCGCCCATCACCCGCCCCGCTTGCGCGCGGCTGTAGCGCGGGTGAAGCGCGGACAGCTTGATCGAGATACCTGGCCCGCCATAAACGCCGCGCCCGTCGGACGCCTTGCCGATCGCGTGGATCGCCTGCTCGTAATCCTTGAGATAGCGCGCCGCATCCGCCGCGGTCGTCGCCGCCTCGCCCAGCATGTCGTACGAAAAGCCATAGCCCCGCGCCTCGCGGTCCTTCGCGTGCCGCAGCGCCTCATCGATCGTCTGGCCGGTGACGAACTGTTCGCCCATCATCCGCATCGCCAGATCGACCCCGCGCCGGATCACCGGCTCCCCGACCCGCGCGACCAGCCGCGTCAGCGCGGTCGCGAGACCCCGGTCGTCCGCACTCGCCGCGAGCTTGCCGGTAACGACCAGCCCCCAGGTCGCCGCGTTGACGAACAGCGAGCGCCCGTCCCCGATATGCGCCGCCCAGTCACCGCCCGCGATCTTGTCGCGGATCAGCGCGTCGCGCGTCGCGGTGTCGGGAATGCGCAGCAGCGCTTCGGCGAGGCACATCAAAGCGACGCCTTCCTGACTCGACAGCGCATATTCCTGCACCAGCGCCTGCACCCCGCCCCGCGCCTTCGACCCGCGCAACCCTTCGATCAGCGCGCGCGCGGTCCCTGCAGCAGCGCGGCGAACGGTGTCGGGAACGGTTGCCGCCTCGACCAATGGCGGCACGCAGATCGGCTCGGGCGTCCGCATCGCCGCGGTGATTGCCGCCCGCATCGGATCGGGCGTGCGCACCGTCGGAGCAAAGCACGCAAATGGCATGGACGATTCGGTGGTCATGGCGATCCTCTGAGTAGATCTTCGCCATACGCCCCTATCCCGGAGGGAATCTTCCCGTTCAAACTTGACGAGCACTCGGTCTCGACCGCATTTCGGGGCCATGAAAGACAAATCGCCTGCTCAACCGCCGTCAGACAGCGAATTGGACCGGTTCGACCGCGCGATCATCGATCTGTTGGCGCAGGATGGGCGGATGACCGTGACCGACCTAGCCGCGCAGATCGGGCTGTCCAAGACGCCGACGCAGGTGCGGCTCAAGCGGCTGGTCGACCAGGGCTATATCCTCGGCTTCCGCGCGGTGACCAATCTCGCCAAGCTGGGTCTCGACCATGTCGCCTTCACCGAGGTGAAACTGTCCGACACGCGCGAGAATGCGCTGCGCGATTTCAACGCCGCGGTGCGCCGTATTCCCGAAGTCGAGGAATGCCACCTGATCGCGAGCAGCTTCGATTACCTGCTCAAGGTCCGCACCACCGACATCCGCCGCTACCGCTATGTGCTGGGCGAAAAGATCTCCAGCCTGCCGCATGTCGCGAGCACGTCGACCTTCGTCGCGATGGAGACGATCCTTGACCACGATCGCTGACCGGGTCGAGCACCAGCGCGCTTACTTGGGCGGCGCCATCGTCACCGCATTCGGCGTCTGTACGACCGGGCGCATCGTCCCGTCCTTGTTATATGTCAGCGGATAGACCGTCACCGCACGCCGTCCGATTGCCCCGCGCTGGTCGTCGATCGCGAGATCGGCATTGTGGAGGAACAGATACGATTGCCCCCGGAACTCGGCGATCCCCGGATGGATCGTGAAGCTGTACTTGCCCGATCCGGTCAGCAGCCCGTGCGGTGTCCATGGCCCGCGCGGCGACGATGCGGTTGCATAGGAGACGTGCTCGTCGCGCTGCGTCTTTCGATCCAGCGAGGCATAGGTCAGGTAATAGGTCTTGCCGCGCTTGTGCAGCCACGGGCCTTCCTCGAAATGCGGCGGCGTGATCTCGGTGATCGGGCCGTCGAGCTCGATCATGTTGGGCTTGAGCTTGGCGATATAGCATTGCCGATTGCCCCACGCGATCCAGGTGGTGCCGTCGTCATCCGTCATCACGGTGGGATCAATGTCCTCCCAGCTGTGCGTGCCCTTGGGCGTCATTTCGTTGGTGATCAGCGCGGAACCCTTGGCATCGCGGAACGGCCCGGTGGGCGTGTCCGCAACGGCCACCGCAATTGCCTTGCCGGGGTGCGTGGCATCGTGCTCGACCGCGGCATAGAACCAGACCTTGCCGTTCTTCTGGATCGCCTGCGAGGCCCAGGCGTCCTGCTTCGCCCATTTGAAATCGGCGACGTTCATGATCGGCCCGTGATCGGTCCAGCGCTTCATGTCCTTGGTTGAATAGACCATCCATTCGCGCATGTTGAACATCTCGTCGCGCTGCGCAACGTCATGACCGACGTAGAGGTACAGCGTATCCCCCACGACCATCGGCGCAGGATCGGCGGTGAACTTGTCCCGGATGATCGGGTTGGAAATCTTCGGCGCGGGATCTGCCGCGCCGACCGACACTGCGGTTGCGGCGAGCACCATTCCGCCAATTGCCAATGCACCGAAAATCCGCATCCCACTCTCCCCGCCTGTCTTTCGCAACGCGCAAGGCGGAGGATACGGGGCGATGCTAACGCTAACAAGCGATCAATTGTCGGACTGATGGCCTAAAACACGACCCGGCTCAAAGCGCGGGATCATCGATGGGAAATGGTGGGCGATGACGGGCTCGAACCGCCGACATTCTCGGTGTAAACGAGACGCTCTACCAACTGAGCTAATCGCCCGCGCGAGCGCTTTGGGAAGCGCGATCGGCGTGGGGCGCGCAATGCCACCGCTCGCCGCGCAGGGCAAGCCCGAACGTGCTTATCCGATCGTGGCGCCTACGTGCCGCGCCGCCGCGACGTAGTTGCGCATCCCGAGACTTGCATGCGATGACAGCGCCATGAAGGCGCGTCGGCGATCGAACGGGTCGGGATGCCGTTCGAACAATCCCGCGTCGGTCATCCGGGCGATCCAGCGCAATGCCGTAGTCGGAGCGACCGCAGCCGCAATGCACAGACTCGATACCGACACCTGTACGCGCTCCAGTTCAGCCGCGAACAGGTCGAGCAGCATGTCCCACGCCGGATCCTCGAACAGGCCGGGGCCGAAGAACTGGTCGCGCAGCCGCCGCGCGCGGATCGCGTTGCGCACGTCGCGCACGCGAATGTCCGGGCGTTCGAGCAATGGTCCCGCGCGATAGGTCAGTCCGGGATCGGACACCGATGTCGGCCGGGACATCTCGTCCTCACCGCGCGTCAGCCGGGTAAGCGTTTCCGCGATCCGCGCGATCTCCTCGTTGAGCCGCATCAGGCGCACCGAATCGGGCGTTCCGCCGATATCGTGCAGCCGCTGTGCAGTGGGGGCCAGCGCGAGGTACAGGCTCGCAACGCGCTCGGTCGTGGTCGGGGAGCATAGCAATTCGATCGGCGCGGAACCGATCGATCCGGCAACGCAGTCGATCTGGGCGGGATCGAACACGATTATGGCGCTGGCATCGCCCGCATCGACCAGGTCGGCGATCAACGGGAGCACGCGTTCCAGTACGGCATCGGGCACACCCGACGCCTCGGCGAGGATTGCACGGCACAGGCCCTGATGTTGCAGCCGCATCTCGGCCTCTGTCCAGGCGACGGGACCGAGCAAGCGCGCATGGCAGGCCTGGATCGCATCTGCCCCCGCCGAACGCTCTTCCGCGATCAGCAGAACGGATGGACGGTCGAGCGACGCCGGACCGTGCGCGGATCGCCCAACGTCGTCGAAGGCCGACGGTTCGGTCATGCGTGCGCTCCCCCAAGCTGAAGGCTTCTCGGCCCCTGCTTTACGTAAAATACGCATTACACCACAACGAAACAGCAAAATCCGCGCCATTTCGGCGGTCGTCACGCGATCAAAGACGCAGCGGAGCGTTATTAGCACCGAAGTGGAGCAAGTTTCAGCGTCAGTTAGCCGTCAACAGTTGGTGCCACCCGTCGGGAATTTGGTGACAAGACGCCATCAGTCGAGTGACTTGACGATTTCCTCGACCATCTTCTTGGCGTCACCCAGCAGCATCATCGTGTTGTCCATATAGAACACATCGTTGTCGACGCCAGCATAGCCGACCCCGCCCATCGAGCGCTTGATGAACAGCACCGTCTTGGCCTTTTCGACGTCGAGCACCGGCATGCCGTAGATCGGCGAAGTCTTGTCGGTCTTGGCCGCGGGGTTGGTCACGTCGTTCGCGCCGATGACGAAGGCGATGTCGGTCTGCGAGAATTCACTGTTGATGTCCTCGAGCTCGAAAACGTCGTCATACGGCACGTTGGCTTCGGCAAGCAGCACGTTCATGTGCCCGGGCATCCGGCCAGCGACCGGATGGATCGCGTATTTCACGCGGACGCCGTGTTCCTTGAGCTTGTCGCCCATCTCGCGCAGCGCGTGCTGCGCCTGGCTGACCGCCATGCCGTAGCCGGGGACGATGATGACCTGCTCCGCCTGGCCGAGCAGGAACGCCGCGTCGTCGGCCGAGCCGCGCTTCCACGGGCGCTGTTCCTTCGCCTCGCCGCCCGCCGCCGCGCTGTCGCCGCCGAAGCCGCCCGCGATGACGCTGATGAAGCTGCGGTTCATCGCCTTGCACATGATGTAGCTGAGGATCGCGCCGGACGATCCGACCAGCGCGCCAGTGATGATCATCGCGCTGTTATGGAGCGTGAACCCCATCGCCGCCGCCGCCCAGCCCGAATAGCTGTTGAGCATCGATACGACGACCGGCATATCCGCGCCGCCGATCGGCACGATCAGCAGGAAGCCGATGATGAAGCTGAGCGCGGTAATCGTCCAGAACACCCAGGCACTCTGGTCCTGCGTGAAATAGCCGACGAGCCCGAGGATCGCCGCGAGCACCGCGATGTTGATGACATGGCGTCCCGGCAGCATGATCGGCTTGCCCGACATGTTGCCGTTGAGCTTGAGGAACGCGATCACCGAGCCGGAGAAAGTGATCGCACCGATCGCGATGCCAAGCCCCATCTCGATCCGCGAGACGGTCAGGATCTGCCCGTCGTCACCCAGAATCCCGAACGCGCCGGGGTTGAGATAGGCTGCTGCCGCGACCAGCACCGCCGCCATGCCGACGAGCGAATGGAACGCCGCGACGAGCTGCGGCATGTCGGTCATCGCGATCCGCCGTGCGGTGACGATCCCGATCGCGGCACCGATCGCCATCGCGATCCCGATCTCGAACGGCGAGGCGAGGTGATGCGCGAACAGCGTCGTGCCGACCGCCAGCGCCATGCCGATCATGCCAAGCCGGTTGCCACGCTGCGCGGTCGCGGGCGACGACAGGCCACGCAGCGCGAGGATGAAGCACACCCCCGCGACGAGATACGCCAGCGCGACCCAGGGATTTACCGGTGCCGTATGTTCCATCGCTTAACCCCCTGCCCGCCCGCTATGCCGTCCATGCCGCGTCACTTCGCGACCGGCCGTTCCTTTTTCTTGTACATCGCAAGCATCCGTTGCGTCACCGCGAACCCGCCGAAGATGTTGACGCTCGCCAGCACCACCGCGAGCAGCCCGAGCCATTTCGACCAGACCGATCCTTCCGCCGCCGACGCGATCAACGCGCCGACGATGATGACCGAGGAGATCGCGTTGGTCACCGCCATCAGCGGCGTGTGGAGCGCGGGCGTGACCGACCAGACGACATAATAGCCGACGAAGCAGGCCATGACGAAGATCGACAGGATCGAGATGAAGTCCATGACTAATCCTTAATCCTCCCCGGCACGGGGAGGGGGACCATTTGCCTCTTCCGGCAAATGGTGGAGGGGGCGGGCAACGTGAGCGACGATCGCATCGGCTGCGGCATCGGGATCATGCAGGATCCGCTGCGCCGAAACGCGTAAGATACGGTGGCCGTTCTCGCCTAGAAACGCGTCGCGCGAGCCATCCCGTGCGGGGCGGTCGCCGCGGTCATGCGCTTCACCGTCGATTTCGACGACGAACCGCGTGGCAGCACAATAAAAGTCCACGACATAGGGCCCGATCGGATGCTGCCGCCGAAACTTCAGCCCGGCCTTGTGGCCGCGCAGTCTCTGCCACAACAGCACCTCCGGCAAGCTCATGTCCCGCCGCAATGTGCGGGCGGTCGCCACTTCCGGCCGGAGCATGCGCGGCACGCCCCCTCCACCGCCTTCGGCGGTCCCCCTCCCCGTTCCGGGGAGGATCATGGGAGCAACCGCGCGTTCACCACCTTGCCGCCCTGCGTCAGCCGGATCGCGTCGCCGATCTCTTCGTCGAGCACCGGCTTGCCCTGTTCCTTGTCCCAGAAGGCGCTCAGGAAATTGAACAGGTTGCGCGAGAACAATGCGGAGGCATCGGCCGCCAGCCGCGACGCAACATTGCGATAGCCGACGATCGTCACGCCCGAAACGACCACCGCCTCGCCCGCGACCGAACCCTCGACGTTACCGCCGCTCTCGACCGCGAGATCGACGATCACTGAGCCCGGCCGCATGCTCGCGACCTGCGCCGCCGAGATCAGCCGCGGCGCGGGGCGCCCCGGGATCAGCGCGGTGGTGATGACGATGTCCTGCTTTGCGATATGGCCCGACACGAGCTCGGCCTGCGCCGCCTGATATTCAGGGCTCATCTCGCCAGCATAGCCGCCCGAGCCCTCGCCCTCGATCCCGGCGACATTCTCGACGAAGATCGGTTTCGCGCCAAGGCTCTGGATCTGCTCGCGCGTCGCCGAACGGACGTCGGTCGCGGACACTTGCGCGCCAAGACGCCGGGCGGTGGCGATCGCCTGGAGCCCGGCGACGCCGACCCCCATCACGAACACGCGGGCCGCCGAGACGGTGCCCGCCGCGGTCATCATCATTGGAAACGCGCGGCCATAAGCCGCCGCCGCATCCAGCACCGCCTTGTACCCCGCAAGGTTCGACTGAGACGACAGGATGTCCATCGACTGCGCGCGCGTGATCCGCGGCATGAACTCCATCGCCAGCGCCTCGAGTCCCGCGGCGGCATAGCCGTCGATCCGCGTGCGATCCGCAAACGGGTTGAGCGCGGCGACCAGCCAGGCCCCCTGCGTGACCCCTGCGAGCGACGCCGCATCCGGACCCTGGACCGCAAGCACGATATCCGCGCCCGCCAGCGTCGTGGCGCGATCCGCGACGGTCGCGCCGGCCGCGGCATAGTCGGCATCGGCGATCGACGCGGTGCCGCCCGCACCCGCCTCGATCGCCACGGTAGCGCCGAGACCGATGAATTTTTTCACCGTTTCCGGGGTGACGGCGACGCGGCGCTCGCCTTCGGCGGTTTCGCGGAGAACGGCGATCTTCACCGCTACTTGCCCGAGATCAGCCACACCACCGCAAATGCGATGATGAAGCAGGCAACCGCTCCATATTTGAGGACCCCGATGACCTTGGTGTAAGTCGCGCGGTGGACTTGCAGATCGCCCTCGTTCGCCATCGGTTCGTTCCTCACCTTTTTGTTCTTCCCGTGCTTAGCTCGCGCCACGCAACCCCTCAACCCCCGCAATTATTCGGCACGGCCTGTCTCGTTCGTCCCGGGCTGGGTCGTTTAAGGCGGCTTTTACATCTTGCCGTTACAGAATCGCTCCAAACAGAGTGAATTCGGGGAAGAGCATGACGCGAAACGGCCAACGCCTGCTGATGCTGATCGACGACGAACCCGCGCAGCGCAGGCTGATCGCGGCGATCGCCGCGCGGCGCGGATGGCGTGCGATCTTCGCCAACGACGGTGAGACCGCGATCGCGATGCTGAGCTCGCCGGAGGGCCTGCAGCTCGATGCGATCCTGATGGACCATTGGGCGCCGGAGGCGGACCCGACCGCGCTGATCGCCGAATTCCGCACGCGTCGCCCCGCACTGCCGCTGCTGCTGCTCACCGCGAACGGGTCGGTCGCGCAGGCCGTCCATGCGATGCGCTCGGGCGCGACCGACTTCCTGGTCAAGCCACTCGCGCCCGAACGTCTGCTCGCCGCGCTCGATGCCGCGGTCGCCGACAAAGTCGCGGGCGAATTGCGTCCGTTGACCGAGAAGATTCCGGCACTGCTGGCGTTCGACGAGATCGTCGGCTCCGCCCCCGATTTCCGCGCGGCACTTGCGATCGCCGCCAAGGCCGCGCGCGCACGCGTGCCGGTTCTGCTCGAAGGTGAAAGCGGCGTCGGAAAAGAAGTCGTTGCCGAGGCGATCCACGCCGCCTCGCCGCGCGGCAAGAAACCAATGATCGCGGTCAATTGCGGTGCGATCCCGGCCAATCTCGTCGAGAGCGAATTGTTCGGCCACGAAAAGGGCGCGTTCACCGGCGCATTCGAACGCAAGACCGGTCGCTTCCAGGAGGCTGACGGCGGGACGCTGTTCCTCGACGAAATTGGCGAAATGCCGATCGAAGCGCAGGTAAAGCTGTTGCGCGTGCTCCAGTCGGGCGAAATCCAGCCGCTCGGCGCACGGCAGGTGCGCGAAGTCGACGTCCGCGTCATCGCCGCGACCAACAAGCGGCTGACCGACGAGGTCGAGGCCGGACGCTTCCGCGAAGACCTTTATTACCGGCTCAACGTCGTCCAGGTGACGATCCCGCCGCTGCGCGAACGCACCGGCGACATCCCTGCGCTCGCGCGGCACCTGATGGCACGGATCGCGCAACAGCCGGGGTTACGTCAGCTCGGCATCACCGACGACGCGCTCGCGCTGCTCGGCCGCTATGACTGGCCGGGGAACGTGCGCCAGTTGCAGAACGCGCTCTTCCGCGCAGCCGTACTGTGTGATGGCGACGCATTGACCCAGGCCGATTTTCCGCAGATCGCGGCGCTCGGCGGCAAACGGCCCGCATCACTCTCGCAAGCTCCGCTCGGCACGTCGGGCGGAATTACGCTATTCCATGCGGACGGCAATCTGCGCGCGCTCGATGACATCGAGGCGGACGTCATCCGCCTCGCGATCGGCCATTATCGCGGGCGGATGACCGAGGTTGCCCGGCGGCTCGGGATCGGGCGGTCGACGCTGTATCGCAAGCTCGGCGAGCTCGGGATCGACAACGCCGCCGCCTGATCGCGTCTTACCAGAGGATGCCCTTGACCGGCTTCACCGGCTCGGGCGCCGGTTCGCCAAGAGCCTGCAGCAAGTCGATCTCGACCGTGGTGCACATCGCGGTCAGCGGCACGTCGTGCACGGTGTCGGCGAACGGATCGACCAGATCGTCGCCGATCTTGAGGACCGCGAGGAACATCAGGCCAGCGACCGTCGATCCTATCGGCGTCGCGAACCCCAGCGTCTCGACCAGTCCGATCGGGAGCAGGATGCAGAACAGCCGCGCGAAGAATTCGGGGAAGAAGCGATACTGGTTGGGCAGCGGCGTGTTCTTCAGCCGCTCCATCCCGCCCTGGGCATTGGCGATGTCGACCAGCACGCGCTCGATCGACGCCTGCTGGATCGTGTCGATCCACCCCTTCTGCCGCGCCTGATCGACCCGGCGGCCGGTGCCGTCGAGGATGCCGTTGGCGACGTTGTTGCGCGCCAGCGGGGGCTTGGCCTCGTCGGGTGACAGGAACCGCAGCGCTTCCGCCCGCGTGTCCTGCTTGCGCAACTGGCAACGGAGCACATGGACATAGGTGATCTGGCGCAGGATGATCGCGCGTTGCAGGTCGCGCCCTTCTTCATCGGGCAGGTAGCTGCGCGCCGCACGCGACAGGCTGCGCGACGCGTTGATCATCCGGCCCCACAGTTCACGCCCTTCCCACCAGCGTTCATACGCCGAGGTGCTGCGGAACCCGAGGAACAGCGCAAGCGCCGAACCGAACAGCGTCAGCGGCAGCGACGGCGCCTTGAACGGCAAGATGTAATAAGTGACCGTGACGATCACGTCCCACACGAACAGCGCGAGCAGCGGCCGCCACACTTCGGCGACGATCTGCCGATATCGCGGGACTGCGTCGATGATCATGAATTTCCTCCAGGCGTTGCGATGTTGCAGTGCGATACGAATGCGCTGCGATTAGGTTCAGAACGGAAGCACTGCGCGAACGGCACGTCCTCCGCGCGCTGCCGGTAGGCGGCATCGCATGTCGAACGTATAACGATTGTGTTATTTTCCGCTACGGATCGTCGCGCGGGACGAACGGATCGATACGGTCGACCAGACGCTTAGCGGGCCACCAGTGCCTGATCGCGCAGTCCGCGCCACACGCGCACCGCCTGGACCGTTTCGGCCACGTCGTGGACGCGGAGCAGTTGCGCGCCCGCCTCGACGCCCTTCAGCGCGAGCGCGATCGATCCGCCCAGTCGCGCATCCGCCGCCGCTTCGTTCGATAGCGCGCCGATCATTCGCTTGCGGCTCGCGCCAAGCAGGATCGGGCACCCCAGGCCGTGGAAGATCGCCAGCCCGTTGAGCAAGGCGAGATTCTCCGACAGCGTCTTGCCGAACCCGATACCGGGATCGACGATGATCCGCGCACGATCGACGCCACCCGCCACCACCGCATCGATCCGCGCTCCCAGCCAGTCGAACACGTCGGTCAGCACGTCGCTGTAACCGTGTGACCCGTGCCCCCCGCTTTTCGGATCAGGCGAATGCATCAGGACAACCGGGCACCCGGCGCGGGCTACCACCTCCAGCGCGCGATCGTCCCACATAAGTGCCGCGACATCGTTGACGATCCCCGCCCCTGCCGCGAGCGCGGCTTCCATCACTCCGGCCTTGCGCGTGTCGATCGATACCAGCGTCCCGCTCCGCGCGAGCCGTTCGATCACGGGCACGACGCGCGTGATCTCGTCGCCTTCCCAGACGACCGGCGCACCGGGGCGGGTCGATTCGCCCCCCACGTCGATGATTGCGGCACCCGCCGCGGCCATCGCAACCCCAGCCGACGCCGCCTCCGCCGGGTCTCCGCCATGCGTACCGCCGTCGGAGAAGCTGTCGGGCGTTACGTTGAGGATCGCGGCGACCGACGGCTGATCGAACCGCAGTGTCCGCTCCCCGAGCGTCAGCGCGGCGCGCGGCGCAGTGATGCGGGCGTGGAGCCGTGCGGCGCGGTCGTCCTGTAGCAGATCAGCCAGCGCGGTGATCGGCACGGTGCGACGGCGACCGCCTTCGATCACTTCATAGGCCGCGAACCACAGCATTCCGCCCGCGAGCCGAGCGACCTCGCCATCACGGCCGACGGGGGTGTCGACGAACTGGACCGGGCGGAGGTGGAGGGGATCGCGCATCGAACCCTATGTCGCCGTTTGCGGGACAGATGCTACCCGAAAAGCCGCCCCGACTGCTTCATTCCGCCGCGAGCAACGTCTCCGCCGCGCTCAGATCGACCGAGACCAGCCGGCTGACCCCCTGTTCGATCATCGTCACGCCGAACAGCCGGTGCATCCGGCTCATCGTCACCGCATTGTGCGTGACGATCAGGTAGCGCGTCTCGGTCTCGCGCGTCATCACGTCCAAAAGGTCGCAAAACCGCTCAATATTGGCGTCATCCAGCGGCGCATCGACTTCATCCAGGACACAAATGGGTGCCGGGTTGGTCAAAAACAGGCCAAAAATGAGTGCAACGGCGGTCAACGCCTGCTCGCCGCCCGACAGCAGCGTGAGCGATTGGAGCTTCTTTCCCGGCGGCTGCGCCATGATCTCGAGCCCCGCCTCAAGCGGGTCGTCCGAGTCGACCAGCTCCAGATGCGCCGCGCCGCCATTGAACAACGTGGTGAAAAGCCGCCGGAAATGCCCGTCGACCGCCTCGAACGCGGCGAGCAACCGCTGCCGCCCCTCACGGTTGAGCGTCCCGATCGACCCGCGCAGCCGATTGACCGCCAGCCCCAGTTCCTCGCGCTCGGCGGCATTCCCCTGCGACGCCGACTCAAGCTCGGCGAGTTCGGTTTCGGCGACCAGATTGACCGGCCCGATCCGCTCGCGGTCGACGGTAAGTTTCTCATGTATGGCGGATTCTTCCGCGGGGGCGCGCACCGACGCACCGTCGAAACCGACGCGTTCGGGGAGCAACACCGAGGGGCACTGGAAGCGTTCGCCCGCAAGCCGGTTCGTCTCGACCCGGCGCATTTCCTGATTCTCCGCCCGCGCCGCCGCACCCGCCCGTGCCTCGCGCGCCTGCGCAAGTGTTTCGGCGGCGGCAGCGGCGGTCGTCTCGGCGGCGCGGAGCGCAATATCCGCCGCGCGTTCAGCGGCTTGCGCGGCATCCGCATCGGCGCGTGCGGTGGCATGGGTCGCCTCCAGCGTAACGACTTCGGCGGCGAGCGCCTCGGGCCGACCCGCCAGCGCCTCCGCCTCCAGCGCGAGCGCGGCGTCGCGTTTGTCCATGTCCGCGATCCGCTTGGCCGCCTCGCCGGCGCGCGTGCGCCAGCCCTTCGCCTCCGCCGCCATCGCCGCAAGCCGGTCGCGCGCGCTGCCGAGGTCGCGGTCGACCCCGGCGCGGTCGGCGCGCGCGGTGGCGATCTCGGCGCGACGATGCTCCGCCGCGCGCGACAGTTCGGCGACGCGCGCACGGGTCGCGCTGCCGTCGGGAAGCGCGGCGTGCGTCGCGGTCGCGCGAGTCACTTCGGCGGCGGCTTCGGCATGATCCGCCTCGATCCGCTCCCGCCGGCCGGCGAGATCGCTCCGCTGCGCTTCGATCCGCTCGATCGCGGCGGTCGCGCGGTCCTCGGCGCGCGCCGCATCGCGCGCGCGCGTCTCCGCGCTTTCGAGCAACCGTCGTGCCGCCACCGCCGCGCTGCGCGCGTCTGCGATCGCAGCGTCGATCCGCGCGAGGTCTGCATCGGCGGATTCGACCGCACGCACCGCGGCGGGGCGCTGATCCTCGATCGCGCGCAACCGGTTCATCCGTTCGAGCCGCTCGGCCGCCGCCGCTCCGCCCGATTTCGCGACATAGCCGTCCCACCGCCGCACGCTTCCGCGCAACGTCACCAGCCGCTGCCCGACCGCCAGCGCGACGCCGTCATCGGCATCCACCACGAATATCTGCGACAACCGCCGCCCCAGTGCGGGCGGGGCGACGACATGGCTGGCGAGCGGCACCGCGCCCGAGGGCGCAGGCGGATCTTCGAGGAGCGCATCGGCGCCTGCCCAGAACCGCTCGCCCGCCGGATCGAGCCCAGCCTCCAGATCATCCCCCAGTGCCGCCGCAAGCGCGCGTTCATACCCCGGATCGGGCCGCATCCGGTCGAGCACACGGTCGCGCCCGTCGCGCTTGGTCGCGCGCGTCAGCGCCGCCGCCTCGCTGTCGAGCGCTGCCAGATCGGCATGCGCGCCCGATCGCGCCGCCTGCGCCCGGTCGCGCTGGTCGCGCGCGCCGCGCTCGTCGGCATCGGCGCGCGCCAGCCCGGCGCGCGCATCCTCCCCATGTTGCAATGCCTGCGCGCGTGCCTCCTGCGCAGCAGTGCGGTCCTTGAGCAATGGCGCTGCATCACCCAGCGCCGCCGCTTCCGCCGTCACCCGCGCGAGATCGCGCGCGCTGCGGTCCGCCCGCGCGCGCGCCGCCGCAAGCGCCGCCTCGGCGACGCGCGCATCCGCCGCTTCGGTCGCCTGCGCGGCCAGCCCCTGCGCGAGCGCGACCTCGGCATCGCGCCCGGCGCGCTCAGTCTCGGCCTGGCGTGCTTCGAGCGCGGGAACGCGCGCGGTCATCTCCGCCAGCCGCGCCTCGGTGGTCCGCGTTTCGTCGCTCAGCCGCGCAATCGCCTCCGCGGCGTCATGCGCAAGCGCGCCCTCGCGCAGGCGGTCCTCCGCCAACCGGGTGCGCGCCGAGGCCAGTTCGTCACGTCGCCGCACCGCCGCCGCCTGCTCGCCGCGCAAGGTCGCCAGTCGATGCGCCGCCTCGCTAGCGGCATCGCGCAGCGCCTGGGCGGCGGCACGCGCTGTCGCCAGCGCCTCGGTCGCGGCAAGCGCATAGGCCGCCGCCGCACGCTGCGCCTCGGCGGCATCCGAGACACGCGCCTCGCAGGTCGCCGCCTCGGCTTTCGCCGCATCCGCCGCCGCCTGCGCATCGCGCCAGCGCGCGTAGATCATCCGCGCCTCCGCCACCCGGATCTGGTCGGACAGCGACCGATAGCGTTCGGCCTGCTTCGCCTGCCGCCGAAGCGCGGCGGCGCGCGCATCCTGGTCGGAAATCAGTTCGTCGAGCCGCGCGAGATTGGCCTCGGTCGCGCGCAATTTCTGCTCGGCATCGCGGCGGCGGACGTGGAGGCCCGCGATCCCGGCGGCTTCCTCAAGCATCGCGCGGCGCTCGGCGGGCTTGGCGGCGATGATCGCGCCGATCCGCCCCTGGCTGACCAAAGCGGGCGAATGCGCGCCGGTTGCCGAATCCGCGAACAGCAGCGCCACGTCCTTGGCCCGCACGTCGCGCCCGTCGATCCGGTAAGCGGAACCCGTGCCCCGTTCGATCCGGCGGACGACTTCGCTTTCCTCAGGCCCGGCCGACCCCGGCGTCTCGATCAGCATCGAGACTTCGGCGAAATCGCGCGCTGGCCGCGTCGACGTGCCCGCGAAGATCACGTCGTCCATCCCCGCCCCGCGCAACGACCGCGCGGACGTCTCCCCCATCGTCCAGCGCAATGCTTCGAGCAGATTGGACTTGCCGCAGCCGTTGGGCCCGACGATTCCGGTCAGCCCGGGTTCGATCCGCAGATCGGCGGCGTCGACGAAGCTCTTGAACCCCGACAGCCTGAGCCGCTTGATCTGCATCCCCCCGGACCTGTCCGGGTCAGCCGCCGGCGCGCTTGAGCGCCTGTTCGAGCTGCGGCCAGGCACCACCGGTCGGCTCGAGCGCAACCGCCTCGTTGTTGATCAGGAAGGTTGGCGTGCTCGTCACGTTGTGATCGGCGTTGGCTTTGGCGGTCGCCTTGGTCAGCGCATCAAGTTGGGTCGAATCCGCAAGGCAGGCGCGCGCCTTGGCATCGGGCACACCGCGCTGTTTGACGAAATCGAGATAGCCCAGATCCTGCGCGAAGGTCGCCGCGATCGTCTGTGGCGATGCGCCCTGCATTCCCTGCACCTTCTGCGCGACTTCCTGCTCCTTGGCGAGCAGCGTCTGCTGGTTCGCCATCATCGCCTCGAGCAGCGGGAAGAACGCGGCATCGTCGACGCAATGGCCAAGCAGGATCGGCGCGATGTCGAGCGCGCCGTGGATCGGGTAATCGCGGAACTCGTACGAGACCTTGCCGCTCGCGATGTACTGCGACTTGAGCAGTGGGAAGCCTTCCGCCTCGAACTGTGCGCAGAACGGGCAGGCGCGCGAGCCATATTCGACCAGCTTGATCGGCGCATCGGGGTTGCCCATGCGATAGCCATAGTCGGCGGTCTTGACGACCGTGTCGGTCCAGCTCTGGCCAGCGGGTGCGGCCTTGCCTGCGACGGGGGCACTGGCAGCGGTGGTGGTGCCGGTGCCCTTGCTGTTGTCGCCACAGCCGGCAATGAGCAGAGCGGGCAGCGCAAGCGCCAGGATACGGTTGGTCATCTCAAGCTAGCTCCTAGGTATCGGACGTTATTTAGCGGCAAGCGCGGTCTTCAGCACAGGCTCGAGCGTATCCCAGGCGAACACGTTCGGGATGACTTTCCCGTCAAGGATGAAGCTCGGCGTCCCGCTGATTTTGTAGGTCGACTGGCCGATGTTGGCGCGCGAGACGATCGTATCGATCGCCTTGGGGTCCGCCAGACACGCCGCAGCGCGCGGCCGCGGCAGGCCCATCTTCACGACCAGATCGGTATAGCCATAGAAATCCGCCAGATAGGCTGCAACGACGTTGGGGGTGGCTTTCTCAAGCTCCTTGCCCTTCGCCTCGGGAACCTCGGCGGGCCGGCCGACCAGGCTCTTCTGCTGCGCCATCATCGCTTCCATCACGCGGAAGAAGTGCGGCAGCGGTACGCAATCGCCCAGCAGGATCGGACCGAGGTCGAGCGCGCCATGCACCGGGTAATCGCGATATTCGTAGCTGACGCGCCCGTTCGCGACATAGCCCGCGACCAGCTTGGGTTCCCCCTCGACCGCGAATTGTGCGCAGGTCGGGCAAGTGCGCGCGCCATATTCGATCAGTTTGACCTTGGCGTCGGGGTTGCCCATCCGCACGCCACCTTCGGGCGTCCGCACCAAGGTGCGAGTCCAGTCGACCGCCACTGGGCGTACCGCAGGTTTGCGCTGTACCGGCGCAGCCCCCGCCGGCGCGACCAGCGCCGCGCTCGCCACGAGCGCGACCAACCCCAGTCTCCGCGTCATGCTTTCCGTTCCCCGATCACCGGCACGCCGCGCGATGCGGCCACCCCTGCGGCCAGCGCCTCGAGCACTGCCTTCAATTCCGGATCCGCGATCGTCCGCAGGCTTTCGCCCAGTTCGGGCGGGGCGGGCGGGAGCGCGGGCGGCGGCGTGCGCTTGGCCCGCGCAATCACGTCGCCTTGCCGAATCTGCACCTTGGCGATTGCGGCATAGCCGAAGAAGCGATTGACCCGTTCGATGATCTCGGGCGCGATATGCTGCATCATCGTCGCATGCGCGCCGCGCACGACGAGGTTGAGCGTCCCGCCGGTCCGCTCGCCATGCGGGAACTTGATCGATTCGGGTGCAGAAACATTGGCGTAGCGCGGGCCGACGATCTCGCCCCAGCGCGTCACGACCGCGCTCTGGACGAAGCCGAAACGGCGGAATGCCGCGCGTCCGGCATCGGGCAGGAGTTCGGCGACCGAACGCGCGCGACCGCCGCGGCGATGCTCGGGCTGCGCAGGGGGTAACTTGGTCTTGGGGGGGGCTTTGGTGCCGCTGGTGCTCATCCCGCCGTCCATGCCATAGCGATGCCGTGTCCGCCAAGCGTCCTTCCCAAATCGCCACCCATTTGCTCAGCTGGTACGATGCGCATGCACGCACGTTGCCTTGGCGCGCCGCGCCCGGGAGTAATGCGCCCGACCCGTATCGCGTGTGGCTGTCCGAGATCATGCTCCAGCAGACGACCGTCGCGGCGGTCACCCCGCGCTTCGCGGAGTTTATCGCGCGCTGGCCGAGCGTCGAGGCGCTCGCCGCCGCGCCCGAGGCCGATCTGATGGCGGCGTGGGCCGGGCTCGGCTATTATGCGCGGGCCCGCAACCTCCATGCCTGCGCGCGGGCGGTGGTTGCGGCGGGCGGGTTTCCCACCACCGAGGCGGGACTGCTCACACTGCCCGGGGTCGGTGCCTATACCGCGGCGGCAATCGCGGCGATCGCGTTCGGGGAGCGCGCGGTCGTGATCGATGCAAACGTTGCACGCGTCGTCGCGCGGCTGTTTGCGATAGAAACCCCACTTCCCAATGGCTTGGCCAAAATTCGCGCCGCGACCGACACGATCACGCCGGACACGCGATCGGGCGATTTCGCGCAGGCGATGATGGATCTCGGATCGAGCGTCTGTACCCCGCGCACCCCGCGCTGCCTCGCCTGCCCGCTGTCCGCCGACTGCATGGCCTATGCGCAGGGAAATCCCGAAGGCTTCCCGATCAAGCTGGCCAAGCCGGTCAAGCCGCAACGCTACGGCACGATCTTCTGGCTCGAGCGGGACGACCGCGTGCTGCTCGTCCGCCGTCCGCCGCGCGGGCTGCTCGGCGGGATGCGTGCGCTACCGACGGGGGCGTGGGCAGACGCGCCGCCGGGGCTCGCCGATCCGCCGGTCGCCGCCGAATGGTGCTCGCTTCCGCAAACGGTCGCGCACGTCTTCACGCACTTCCGGCTCGAACTGTCGCTTGCCGTGGCGCACGGCGGTGGGCATGGCGATTCGGGTGAATGGTGGCCCATCGCCGAGCTCGACTCGGCGGGGCTGCCGACGGTCTTCGCCAAGGCGGCGACGGCGGTTCGGGTGGCAAACAGGAGAAGATGATGAAACGGTATCTGATTTTGGGAAGCGCCCTCGCCGCCCTCACCGCAGGCGTCGTCGTTGCGCAACAGCCTGCACCGCGCATGGCCCCCCAGATGGCCGCACAGCCGCAGACCGGCACGCCGTCGCTCCCCGCCACGCAGAAGCTGTTCGCCGACTATATCGCCGCCAACAAGATGCCTGGCATCGTCGGCGTGATCGGGCATGGCGATGCACCGCCCGCAGTGATCGCCAACGGCAAGCTCGGTGACGAGCCCGGCGCTGCCATGACCGACGCCGACAGCCTGTGGCGCGTCTATTCGATGACCAAGCCGATCACAGCGATGGCGGCGATGATGCTGATCGAGGACGGCAAGATCGGCCTCGACCAGAAGGTCAGCGATTTCATCCCCGCGTTCAAATATATGAAGGTCCAGGTCAGCCCGGATTCGATGACTTCGCTGCCCGCGACGCACGCGATCACGGTGCGCCAGCTGCTGACGCACACCGCGGGGCTCGGCTATACCATCATCACGAAGGGGCCATTGCTCAAGGCGTATGAAGAGGCAGGGATCACCCCCTTCACCGCCGACGTGAAGAGCGAGGCGCAAATGCGGCTCAAGCGTCCCGCAACGCTGGAGGCCTTCGCCAACAAGGTCGCGACGCTGCCGCTGATCGCCGAACCCGGCACGCGCTGGAGCTATTCGATCGGGCTCGACGTGATGGGCCGCGTGATCGAGGTCGCAAGCAAGATGCCGTTCGACCGCTTCCTCCAGACGCGGATCTTCAAGCCGCTCAAGATGAACTCGACCTATTTCACCGTGCCGCAATCGGAAGTCCGCCGTCTCGCGACGGGCTATGCGATCGTCGGCGACAACCGCGTTCCGCTCGATCCGGCGGCAACCTCGGTCTACCTCCAGAAGCCGAGCTTCCCCTACGGTGGCGCCGGGCTGGTAATGTCGGCGCGCGATTACGATCGCTTCCTCCACATGCTCCAGAATGGCGGCACGCTCGATGGCAAGCGCGTCCTCAAGCCCGCGACGGTTCAGCTCGCCATGTCCGATCTGCTGCCGCTCGGCGTGGTCTATCCGGGGTCGGTCTCGGCGACGGGCGGCACGACCAATGCGCAGGGGTTCGGCGCGGGCGGTTCGGTGACGTTGTACGATACGCCGGGCGGTCCGGGTAAGGGCACCTATAGCTGGGGCGGGGCCGCGGGCACGATCGCCTGGGTCGATCCGACCAACAAGGTCCGCGCGACCGTCATGGTCAACTACCTGCCGAGCGACAAATACCCGCTCCGCACCGATTCGACCAAGTCGATCTACGCCGACCTCGCACCGGTCCTGACCAAGCGATGATCGCTCCGGGCTTTACCGGCGGGACGCTCGACCGGGCGGACGCGCTGCGCCACGACGAGGCGGGGCTTGCCGCGCTGACGTCGGACTGGCGCTCGCGGCTGCTCCGGCTCGACGGGTTCGACCCCGTGCTGATGGGCGACGGGACGCTGGGGTGGACGACGCTTGCCGACGTGCCGGACGGGGCCGAGCTGGTGCTGCTCGGGCTCGACGAGAACGGGCGCGGGCATTTCGCGGCCTATGTGCCGGGGATGCGCGCGCCGCCGGGGCGCTCGCCCCGGCTGTTCGGGTTGCTCGGCCAATTCGCACCGGGCGAGGCCGCGACCTATGCCGCTGCGCGCAGCGTGCTCGACTGGCACAGCCGCCATCAGTTCTGTGCGAACTGCGGGCACCAGACCGAGATGTTCCGCGCAGGCTGGGGGCGGCGGTGCCCAAGTTGCAAGGCCGAGCATTTCCCGCGAGTCGATCCGGTCGTCATCATGATCGCGGAGCATGACGGGCGCGCGTTGCTTGGGCGGCAACCGGCGTTTCCGCCCGGTCGCTATTCGGCACTCGCGGGGTTCCTCGAGCCCGGCGAATCGATCGAGGAAGCGGTTGCGCGCGAGATCATGGAGGAAGCGGGCGTCCGCGTGTGCGACGTGCGCTACATCGCGAGCCAGCCGTGGCCGTTTCCGTCCTCGCTGATGGTGGCGTGCGTCGGCATGGCGGAGAATGACACGATCACCCTCGACACCAACGAGTTGGAAGACGCGATCTGGGTCTCGCGCGAGGATGTGCGCGCGGTGTTGGCCGGGGGTGACGGGCCGTTCCTGCCGCCGCCCGCTTATGCGATCGCGTTCACACTGCTGACGGCCTGGGCGGAGGGGTAACTTCTTCTCCCCTCCCTGGAAGGGAGGGGTCGGGGGTGGGTCGCTCTCCGGAACAGGCGACATCCGAACAGCGGACCGACCCACCCCCAGCCCCTCCCTTCCAGGGAGGGGAGCAACGCAGCGCACGCTACCCCCGCGCACGCGCCTGTTGATACGTCCCCAGCACGCGCACCCACTTCGAATGGAACGCCAGTTCCGCCAGTGCACGCCCCAACCCCGGATCGCCCGGACGCCCCTCGACGTCGGCGTAGAATTCGGTCGCCGCGAAGCTGCCGCCGCGCTGGTAGCTTTCGAGCTTGGTCATGTTGACGCCGTTGGTCGCGAAACCGCCCATCGCCTTGTACAAGGCGGCGGGAACGTTGTTCACCTCGAAAATCAGCGTCGTCATCCACGGCCCGTCGCCGATCGGCTCATGCCCCTCGCGGGCGAGCACGACGAAGCGGGTAGTGTTGTGCTCGGCGTCGGCGATATCGCTCGCGAGCGTCTCCAGCCCGTACAGCGCCGCCGCGCCAGGGGGCGCAAGCGCGGCGAGCGTCGGGTCGGCACGCTCCGCCGCCACCGCCGCGGCTCCTGCGGTATCGGGATAGGCGACCGGCAGGATGCCGCGGTCGCGTAGCCACAGGCGGCATTGCCCGAGCGCCTGCGGATGGCTCATCGCCTCGCGCACTTCGGACAACGGCCCCGTCCCCATCAGCGCGTAGCGGATCGCGAGGAAATGCTCGCCGGTGATGATCAGCCCCGATTCCGGCAGCAGGAAATGCATGTCGGCAACCCGCCCGTGGAGCGAATTCTCGATCGGGATGATCGCGCAGTCCGCGCGGAAATCGCGCACCGCGTCGATCGCGTCGGCGAAGTCGAAACACGGCAGCGGCAGCCCTTCCGGAAACGCCTGAAGCGCCGCGATATGCGAGTTCGCCCCCGGTGCGCCCTGAAAGGCGACCGCGCGGGACGGCTGGGCGGCGGCGGCGTTGGTCATCTGTTCGACGAGCGCGCGGGCGGGGGCGGCAAAATTGTCCATACGGCCCCGGCGCGTACCCGGCTCGCATCGGAACAGCAAGCGGTGGAAAACGCGCGGCTTGCGATGCGCGTCCGGCGAATCTATGCACGGTAGGATTATCGCGGCTCCACTGAGGGCCGAACATCGGCAGGGGTAGCGGCACGACATGGACAACCGGACCAATACGATCGCAGGCTGGGTGCTCGGCACGATGGGCCTGGCGCTCGCGCTGACGATCGGCGGCAACATGCTCGTCAAGCCGATCGCCTCCGAAAAGGAAGGCTATCCGATCGAAGCCCCCGCCGAGGGTGGCGAAGGCGGTGCCGCCGCTGCCGAGGAACCGATCGCCGCATTGCTCGCAAAAGCCGACGCCGCGCACGGTGCCGAAGTGTTCAAGAAGTGCACCGCCTGCCACTCGGTCGCGCAAGGCGGCGCGAACGGGATCGGGCCGAACCTGTACGGGACGGTCGGCGAGGGAATCGCGCAGGGCAAGGGCGGCTATGCCTTCTCGGATGCGCTCAAGAAGGCGGGCGCTGGCAAGAAGTGGGACTTCGAGGAGCTCAACAAGTGGCTGACCTCGCCACGTGGCTATGCCGCGGGGACCAAGATGACCTTCGCCGGGCTGACCGCTGGCAAGGATCGCGCCGACGTGATCCTGTATCTCAACCAGCAGGGCTCGAACGTGCCGCTGCCACCGCCCCCCGCGGGCGCGCCGACCGCAACCGATGCGAAGGCACCGCCCGCCGCAGGTGAGGCTGATCCGGGTGGCAAGGCATCGCCGAGCGTCGAGGGGCTTGGCAACACCACGGTTCCCGCAGCCGCGGGGAAGTAATCCGCTTACGCCCCCCTCCCCCGTTCTCGCGAAACGAACGGGCGGAGGGGACGGCATCACCCGCTAGAGCGCGCGCGGTTCACCCTCGGCGAGGAAGTGCGTGCAGAGCTGCGCCTCGGGCGTATCCCCTGCCTCCAGCGCAGCAACCGTGACCCAGCCCGCCGCACGCATCTGCGCCGCCACTGCGGGATCGGTCCCCATCGGCACGAACAGCCGCCGCCGGTCGACCTCGGCGAGCCCAGCCGCGACGATCGCATCGGCGTAAAGCGAGAATCCGACCGCGGACTCCTCGGCACCACCTTCGTGCATGATCGTATAGGTGCCGCCACGCCCGATCTCGCCGCGCACGCCGCCCGCGAAGATCGAGAAACCGAGCCAGCTCTGATATTCGAAGCCATGCCGCTCGGTCGGGTCGAGCGTCAGCGCGACGCGGCCCTTGAGGCCGTCCGCGATCTTCCACAGCGCATCGAGCCGCGAGGTCAGCGCACCGCGCGCGTCGAACGCGCAGAGCCGATCGTGCGCGGTCTCGAACGGGCCGGCGGCTTCGATCAGCGGGAGATAGGCGGGCGCGATCGCCGCGACCCCACCCGCGTCCTTGGCATCGAGCCGGTCGCGCAAGGCATCGATCTGCGCCGCGTCGATCGGGAACGGGCCGCCCGCGAGCACGTCGATCAGGTCGGGGAGCGTGAAGTCGATCGAGATATTGGTGACGCCAGCCGCCTCTAGCGCGGCGACCGCGACCTCGACCACTTCGCGCGCCGCCGCCACGGTATCGAGCCCGATCAGCTCGCAGCCGATCTGGCGGAGTTCGCGCTCAGGCGCGAGTTGCGAGGCGCGCAGCTTGAGTACCGGGCCGGCATAGGACAGCCGCACCGGGCGCGGGTGATGCGCCATGCGGGTGGCGGCGATCCGGCCGATCTGCGCGGTCATGTCGGGGCGAATCGCGAGCGTCGCCTGGCTGACCGGATCGACGAAGCGCACCGCATCCTGCGCGCGCGCGGATTTGAGGCGACCGGCAAGGCCCGCCTCGAACTCCGCAAGCGCGGGGTCGGCGCGTTCGTAGCCGTACGCATAGGCCGCGGCGAGCGCAGCGGCCTCGAGCCTGGCGGCGGCATCGGCGAAGGGGGGGAGCCGGTCACGAAAGCCGGTCGGGAGGAGCGCGGTGGTCATCAAATGTCCTTCTCCCTCTCCCCTGCGGGGAGAGGGCCGGGGAGAGGGGCAGCCGCAAGCGCAGCGCCGATCGTCTCGAGCACGCCGTCGAGGTTTCCCATCACATCGGCATTGTCGAAGCGGATCACGCGATACCCTTGTCGTTCGAGCCACGCGGTGCGGCGGGCGTCGGCGCTCTCGTCGTCGGCGTGGGTGTCGCCGTCAAGCTCGATCACGAATTTTCGGGAACGCGCGACGAAGTCGGCGATGAACGGGCCAATCACGACCTGGTGGGTGAACTTGACCGCCGCGAATCGCTTGGCGCGGAGATTGTACCAGAGGCGCGCTTCTGCGGGGGTGGGGTTGCTGCGCATGTGTTTGGCACGCGCTAGCAACAGCTTGTTGGTTTGTGGCACGGCCCCTCTCCCCGGCCCTCTCCCCGGAGGGGAGAGGGAGAAGAAGAGGGTACCGCTCTGGTTCTAGAACGCCAGACCCATCGCGGTCACCACGCCCGGCAGCGCGCGGACCTGTGCGAGCAGTTCCGGGGTCAGCGCCTCGTCGATCGACAGCAGCAGCACCGCCTCGCCACCGGCAGTACGCCGACCAAGGTGGAACGTCCCGATGTTGACCCCGCCCGTGCCGAGCAGCGTCCCGAGGCGCCCGATGAACCCAGGCGCATCCTCGTTGACGACGTACAGCATGTGGCCCGCGAGATCGGCCTCGACCTTGATCCCGAACAGTTCGACCAGCCGCGGCGCGGCATCGCCGAACAGCGTGCCCGCGACCGAGCGCTCGCCCGCATCGGTCTTGACCGAAACGCGCAGCAGCGTGTGGTAATCGCCTTCACGCTCGGTGCGGACTTCGCGGACTTCCATCCCGCGCTCCTTGGCGAGCAATGGCGCGTTGACCATGTTGACCGTATCGGTCTGCGTCCGCAGGAACCCGGCAAGCACCGCCGACACCATCGGCTTCTGGTTGAGCTCGGCGGCAGCGCCCTCGCTGTGGATCGAGATCCGTGCGATCGAGCCCGTGGTGAGCTGACCCACCAGCGACCCGAGCTTCTCGGCAAGCGCCATGTACGGCTTGAGGCGCGGCGCTTCCTCGGCGGAGAGCGACGGCACGTTGAGCGCGTTGGTGATCCCGCCCGACATCAGATAATCCGACATCTGCTCGGCGACCTGGATCGCGACATTGACCTGCGCTTCGTCGGTCGAGGCGCCGAGATGCGGCGTCGAGACGAAGTTGGGCGTGCCGAACAAAGGCGAGTCCTTGGCGGGCTCGGTCACGAACACGTCGAGCGCCGCGCCGCCGATGTGACCCGAATCGAGCCCCGCCTTGAGCGCCGCCTCGTCGATCAGGCCGCCGCGCGCGCAGTTGATGATGCGCACGCCCTTCTTGGTCTTGGCGAGATTCTCCGCCGACAGGATGTTGCGCGTCTGGTCGGTGAGCGGGGTGTGGAGCGTGATGAAGTCGGCGCGGGCGAGCAGCTCGTCGAGCTCGACCTTCTCGACGCCGAGTTCGACCGCGCGTTCGGGCGAAAGGAACGGATCGTAGGCGACGACCTTCATCCGCAGCCCGAGCGCGCGATCCGCGACGATCCCGCCGATGTTGCCCGCACCGATCAGGCCGAGCGTCTTGGCGGTCAGCTCGACCCCCATGAAGCGGTTCTTCTCCCACTTGCCCGCCTGCGTGCTGGCGTCGGCTTCCGGAAGCTGGCGCGCGAGCGCGAACATCAGCGCGATGGCGTGTTCGGCGGTGGTGATCGAATTGCCGAACGGCGTATTCATGACGACTACGCCCTGCGCGCTAGCCGCGGGGATATCGACATTGTCGACGCCGATGCCGGCGCGGCCGATGACCTTGAGGTTGGTCGCCGCCGCCAGGATCGCCTTGGTCACCTTGGTCGAGCTGCGGATCGCGAGGCCGTCATACTCGCCGATGATCGCGATGACTTCTTCCGGGGTCTTGCCGGTGATCTCGTCGACTTCGACGCCGCGTTCACGGAAGATCTGCGCGGCTTTGGGGTCCATTTTGTCGGAAATGAGGACTTTTGGCATGATTTTTCCTTCTGCTCCCTCTCCCCTTCAGGGGAGAGGGTCGGGGAGAGGGGAAGTGGGCAATTAGGGGGAGGTGGCGTGCTGGACTGCCCCTCTCCCCAGCCCTCTCCCCTGAGGGGAGAGGGAGAAGCGGTTACGCGGCCTTCACGCTCGCATAGGCCCAGTCGAGCCACGGCCCGAGCGCGACGATATCCGCGGTGTCGACGGTCGCGCCGCACCAGATCCGCAGGCCCGGCGGTGCATCGCGGTAGCCCGCGATGTCATAGGCCGCCTTTTCCTTCTCGAGCAGCCCGGCGAACGCCTTGATCATCGCTTCGTCCGCACCCTCGACCGTCAGGCAGACGCTGGTCTTCGAGCGCGTCGCTTCGTCCACCGCGAGATGCCCGAGCCACGGCCGCTCCGCGACGATCTGGTCGAGGGCAGCTGCATTGGCGTCGCTGCGGGCGATCAGCCCGTCCGCGCCGCCGACCGTCTTCGCCCATTCGAGCGCTGCGATACAGTCCTCGACCGCGAGCATCGACGGCGTGTTGATCGTCTCGCCCTTGAACACGCCTTCGGTCAGCTTGCCCTTGGAGACCAGGCGGAACACCTTTGGCAGCGGCCAGGCGGGGGTGTAGCTTTCCAGCCGCTCGACCGCACGCGGCCCGAGGATCAGCACGCCGTGCCCGCCCTCGCCGCCCAGCACTTTCTGCCAGGAGAAGGTCGCGACGTCGATCTTGTCCCAGTCGATGTCATAGGCGAACACCGCGCTGGTCGCGTCGGCGAAGGACAGGCCTTCGCGGTCGGCGGGGATCCAGTCGGCGTTGGGAACGCGGACGCCCGAGGTGGTGCCGTTCCAGGTGAACAGCACGTCGTTCGACCAGTCGACCGCGCCCAGATCGGGCAGCTGGCCATAATCGGCGCGGACCACGGTGGGATCGATCTTGAGCTGTTTGACCGCGTCGGTGACCCAGCCTTCGCCGAAGCTTTCCCAGGCGAGCGCGGTGACGGGCTTGGCGCCCAGCATCGTCCACATCGCCATTTCATAGGCACCGGTGTCGGAGCCGGGGACGATCCCGATGCGATGCGTATCGGGGAGCTTCAACAGCTCGCGCATCAGGTCGATCGAATATTGCAGCCGCGTCTTGCCGATCTTCGAGCGGTGCGAGCGCCCCAGCGAGTCGGTGGCGAGAGTGGCGGCGGACCAGCCCGGAGGCTTGGCGCACGGGCCCGAGGAAAAATACGGGCGTGCAGGCAGGTGCGCAGGACGCGCAGGCAGTTCAGTCATGTAGTCTCTCCTTACAGAGAGCACGCGCGGCGTTGGGACCGCGTGGCCCGTCGCCGCTCCTAGAGCCATGCCGCGCAACGTCAAGTCGTTTCGGTCGACACGCGCGCAACGATCGTTCAGCATGCGAGTCTTACCGGGGGGTAATCATATGAAGATCATCGATCCGCGCGAACCCGCTGCGGTGTATTCCATCGTCTTGTGGCTTGTCACGGATCTGGGGGTTGCAGTGTCCGGCGCACTGCTCATCGTCAGCCTCGGGGGTTTCGGCGACATCTGGTCCCCGCCGGCGCTGGACTTCGTCAAGCGTTTCAGCATCGCGACCAACACCTGTTCGATGATTGCGTTCGCCTTGTCCGTGGTGTGCTTCGCCCGCTGGATCCACAACGCAACCAAACGGGCACACTTGTTTTCCGGCGGGATGACGATCTCGCCGGGCTGGGCAATCGGTTCTTATTTCATACCGATCGTCAACCTGTTCAAACCGTTCCAGGCGATGCGCGAGATCTGGCAGGCCAGTATCGCGCCGAATGCCACCGGTATCGTACCCGTGCCGGTCGGGATGCGAATCTGGTGGGGCCTGTGGCTGGTACGCGTCGGTCTGAGCAATGCCAATTACCAGGTCATCGCCAACGTCAGGAACCTCCTCGACATCGGGATCAGCGGAGCGCTCAACATCCTGACGTTCGTGATCGACGTGCCGATGGCGGTGCTGCTGATCGTCCTGATCCGTCGGCTCGGCGCAAATCACCGTGCGCGCGTCGAAGCACAGATTTTTGGATAGCGATCCGGGCACGGGAAGACGCTAACGGTCTGGCATGTTTCGTAGCCTTGCCGTTGTTCTGCTGACGCTTTCGCTCGCCGCCTGCGCATCGGGAGACCGACGTAACGCGCAAGCGCCGCAGCGTCCTGCGGGGGCGCGGCCGGTTACGCTCGACCTGCCGACCAGCCGCGAGACCAAGGCGTGCTTTGCCGACCTGTCGCGCGCCGAGGTGCGCTACTCCCCCCTGCCCGATCGCGACTATGGCGGCGGATGCCAGATCGTCGGCGCGCTGCAACTGCTCGACATCGGCATTCCGGTCACCAACCTGCGCGCGATGCGGTGCGGGCTTGCCAAGAGTTTTTCGGGCTGGGTCGAACATGCGGTCGTCCCCGCCGCGCATCAAATGCTGGGGAGCGATCTGGTGCGGATCGAAAGCATGGGCACCTATGCCTGCCGCAACGTCGTCGGCACCAAGGCGGCCTATGCCGCGCGCCGGTCCGGCCATGCCACCGCCAATGCGGTCGATATCTCGGGGTTCGTGCTCCAGGACGGGCGGCGGATCACGATCCAGGGTGGATGGAACAACCCCGATCCCAACATCCGCGCGTTCCTGCGCACGATCCGGGCGTCGGCGTGCCGGCGGTTCGGCACGGTATTGAGCCCGGATTACAATACCGCGCACTATAACCACCTCCATATCGAGGACGATCGCGCGGGGTTCTGCCGGTGACGGTGGCACGTCTTGCCTTCAAATCCGCCACCGAAAGGCCTATTTGGCGCAGATGAGTCAGTCCCCCAAGCACGACACGCACGTTCCCTCGCGCGTATTCCCCGCCGCCCGCACCGATGCCGAACAGGCCAAGACCGGTGTCAGCACCCCGCAGACCGAAACCCCGGCGTATCGCCTCGCCTTCCAGGACATGGATTTCCTGCTGCGCGAGGATCTCCGCCCGATCCGTTTCCAGCTCGAATTGCTCAAGCCCCAACTCATCATGGACGAGGCCAACATCGCCTCGACCTTCGTGATGTACGGCTCCGCACGCATCCCCGAGCCCGCCAAGGCGCAGGCGGTGCTCGATCTCGCCCATGCGGCGGTCGACAATCGCGAGCAGGCAATTCGTATCGCCGAGCGGCTGGTCGAGAAGTCCAAATATTACGACGTCGCACGAGAACTCGCGCAACTGGCAAGCGGTTTTCCGCTCGATACCGAAGGCAAGCGCCACTTCGTCGTATGCTCGGGCGGCGGACCCTCGATCATGGAAGCCGCCAATCGCGGTGCCGCGGAAAGCGGGCATGAATCGATCGGGCTCAACATCGTACTCCCGCACGAACAAGCCCCCAATCCGTACGTCACCCCGGCGCTGTCGATGCAGTTCCACTATTTCGCGCTGCGCAAGATGCACTTCCTGCTCCACGCGCGCGCGCTTGCGGCGTTCCCGGGTGGGTTCGGCACGTTCGACGAACTGTTCGAGCTGCTGACGCTGATCCAGACCGGCAAGATCGCGCCGATCCCGGTGCTGCTCTACGGCCGCGACTTCTGGAACCGGGTCGTCAATTTCGACGCGCTCGTCGAGGAAGGCGTGGTCAGTGCCAAGGATCTGTCGATCTTCACCTTCGTCGAGACCGCGGAAGAAGGCTGGGACGTCGTCCAGGACTTCTACCGCGACCGCGACTGATGCAGGCCGGCTCGGGCGGTGTCGATGCACCGCCCGAGCCGCAACCCCTTACAGCGCCGGTTCGCGCAGCAACGGCGCGTGCCGGTCGACCAGCGTCGCACTCGCGGCGTTAAGCCCGATCACCTCCACCGCGATGTCATGCCGCCGCATCTTGAACACGACGTCCTCGAGCGCGCCGACCGCGGTAATGTCCCACAGATGCGCACGCGTGAGATCGATCCGGGCGTTGCGCGCGGTATCCGCCACGTCGAACCGGTCCGCGAAGATGTCCGCACTCGCGAAGAACACCTGCCCCGTCACGTCGTACAACCGGGTGTCGCTCGCTTCGTCATAAGCGACCGCGACGTCCATCAGCCGCGTGACCTTGAACGCGAAGAACACCCCGCTGAGCAAGACCCCGACGACAACCCCCATCGACAGGTCGTGCGTCAGCACCGTGACCACGACGGTCGCGAGCATCACCACGCCCGACACCTTTGGATGCCGCGCGAGATCGCGCAGCGAACCCCAGGAGAAGGTGCTGATCGACACCATGATCATGATCGCCACCAGCGCCGCGACCGGCACTTGCGCGATCCACGGACGCAGCGGCACCATCACCACCAGCAGGAACACGCCCGCCGCCAGCGTCGACAGCCGCCCGCGCCCGCCATAGCGGACGTTGCCGACGGTCTGCCCGACCATCCCGCACCCGGCGATCCCGCCGAACAGCCCTGCGGCAAAATTGGCGAGGCCGAGCCCGGTCGATTCGCGCGCCTTGTCGCTCTTGGTCTCGGTCAGGTCGTCGACCACGGTTGCGGTCATCATCGATTCGAGCAGCCCGACCGCCGCCATCGCCACCGCGTAGGGCGCGATGATCGTCAGCGTTTCCCACGTGAACGGCAGGTTCGGCAGCGCAAACGTCGGCAACGACGCGGGCAGCTTCCCGAGATCCGCCACGACATGGACCGGCATCGGAAACGCGATGCTGATCGCGGTCAGCACGACGATGCAGATCAGCGGCGACGGGATCGCGGTCGTCACGCGTGGGACGAGATAGATGATCGCCAGCCCCAGCGCGATCATCGCATAGGTATGCCAGCTGACGCCCAGCATCTGCGGCACCTGCGCCGAGAAGATCAGGATCGCGAGCGCGTTGACGAACCCGGTCCGCACCGAGCGCGAGACGAAGCGCATCAGCACGTCGAGCTTCAACAGCCCGAACACGATTTGCAGCACGCCTGCGAGCAACGTCGCGGCGAGCAGATATTGCAGGCCATGCGCATGGACGAGCGCAGCGGCGACCAGCGCGACCGACCCCGCCGCACCCGAGATCATCGCCGGACGCCCGCCCGCGAAGGCGATGACGATGCCGATGACGAAGGAGGCGAACAGCCCGACTTGCGGGTCGATCCCGGCGACGAAGGAGAAAGCGATGACTTCGGGAATAAGCGCGAACGTCCCCACCATGCCGGCGAGGACATCGCGCCGCGCGCCGGTAAGATCGGTGAACCATTCGGCGCGGTAGCGCGAAAGAGACAGTGTATTCATGAAAATGAGGTCCGCATTGACCGCCGACACGCGTCGCTTACCTGCGACACGCGGTTGTTTGAAATGGCGGATTGCGTTGTCCGGCGGATCGGCGGCCGGAATAGCCACCCGGGTTTTCACCGGGTCCTTACGAATGGGGCGCTGCTAGGCGAGAACGCGCGGCGGTGCAACCACCCTTGTGCGATAGCCCTGTCGAACGAGGCTGCCGGTCGCATCGGATCCCGGGGGCGGGCTGCGCAATACGTTCCCCGTCGCACCTAGCCTGTTCGCATCGGGCAACTTGGCATATCCTCCGCGGCAAGGTCGCGCGGAGGGCGGAGCAATCCTGCGAACGGGCGCAATTTGACATCCCGCCGTCATTTTCGCGGCATCAAACAAGAGTCATTTATTACTTATCATTGCCTTGCGCAGTGTTGTAGCGAGATTTCCCGCTTGGTATTCGGAACGATATGAAATCAATCTATGCAAACGCACGCATGGCCGTTGCTTTTCTTGAAGTTCACGATCTTGAACCACGGGGAGAAACTTTCGAGATCGCGTATGACATCACCGCGAACCCGACGACGGATTTTGCCCGCGCGATCGCGGAGGAGATCGACGCCGGCGTGCGGCTGACACCGGAAATCCTGGCAAAGCTTCATACGCGGTTCGACCGCGCGCATCGTGCCACCGACGTCGCGACGCGCGAACGCTCGGTCGAGCGCCGGGCATCGCGCCTCAACACGCTGACGTCGGACGCGCAGGACATCACCCGCACGCTCGGACACGATGTGACCGCGCTGGCGAAACAGGCGGACAACTGGCCCAGCACCGAGGATCTCGTCGTTCGGCTGTCGGATGCCGAGCGCGATCTGTCCGAGTTGCGAGCCGAATTCGCGAAATTGCGCGACGATGTCGTCGCGACGCCGGGTGGCGAGGAAGACCTCGACCATGACAGCCTGACTCGCCTCCTGAACCGCAACGGCGGTGGCCCGGTGCTGGACAAGCTGGCAAGCGAAGGCCCCTTCATCCTCGTGATGTTCGGGATCGACACGCTCGATCCGATCAACGCCCGCTATGGCCGCGCAGTGGGGGACAATATCCTCAACGCACTCGCCACCACGCTCCGCCAGACCTTCGCCAGCAGCGACGTCATCCGCTGGAGCGGCAACCGGTTCATCGTCGCGACGGCGGACTTGTCCTTCGCTGCGGCGCGGCTCGTGGCCGAGGATGTGCTGTCGTCGTTTTCGGCGCGGCGGTTCAAGTTGCGCGGGACCGGTGAATGGATCGGGATCGTGACCGCATCCGCGGGAATCGCGATGGGAGCACCGGGGGCGATCGACGCGACACTCGAACTCGCCCGGCACAACATGCAGACCGCGCTGGAGAATGGCGGGAACGCCGCCGAGTCGTAAAATCCGCCACGCATTACAGATGGACCCCCCGCCCCGCCCGCATTAGGGCTGCACGCTTTGTCACAGACGATGTGTGGAACAGGCCGTGGGAAACGTAGCAGTAATCGGCGCTCAATGGGGCGATGAGGGCAAGGGCAAGATCGTCGACTGGCTCGCCGAGCGCGCCGATGTCGTCGTGCGCTTCCAGGGCGGGCACAATGCCGGTCATACGCTCGTCGTGGGCGAGAGCGTCTACAAGCTGTCGCTGCTCCCCTCGGGGATCGTGCGCGGCACGCCGTCGGTGATCGGCAATGGCGTGGTGCTCGATCCGTGGGCGCTCAAGGCCGAAGTCGAGAAGCTGCGCGGCCAGGGCGTGACGATCACGCCCGACACGCTGATGCTCGCGGACACCTGCGCGCTGATCCTGCCGTTCCACCGCGATCTCGACGCGCTGCGCGAGGATGCGAGCGGGGCCGGCAAGATCGGCACGACGCGGCGCGGGATTGGTCCTGCCTATGAGGACAAGGTCGGCCGCCGCGCGATCCGCGTGTGCGACCTGGCGCATCTCGATTCGCTCGATGCGCAGCTCGACCGGCTGACCGCGCATCACGACGCGCTGCGGGCAGGGTTCGGCGAACCGCCGATCGATCGCGCCGCTTTGGTGCAGGAACTGCGCGAGATCGCCGATTTCGTCCTGTCCTTCGCCAAGCCGACGTGGCGCGTGCTCAACGACGCACGGTCGCGTGGCAAGCGGATCCTGTTCGAGGGCGCGCAGGGCGTGCTGCTCGACGTCGACCACGGCACCTATCCGTTCGTCACTTCGTCGAACACGATCTCGGGCACCGCGGCGGGCGGCTCCGGCCTCGGCCCGAGCGCGGTCGGTTTCGTGCTGGGGATCGCCAAGGCCTATACCACGCGCGTCGGCTCGGGCCCGTTCCCGACCGAGCTCGAGGACGAGACCGGCGCACGGCTCGGCGAGCGCGGGCACGAGTTCGGCACCGTCACCGGGCGCAAGCGTCGCTGCGGCTGGTTCGATTCGGTGCTGGTGCGGCAGTCGGCTGCGGTTGGTGGCATCACCGGGATCGCACTGACCAAGATCGACGTGCTCGACGGGTTCGACGAAGTGAAGATCTGCACCGGCTATAAGCTTCGGGGCGAGACGCTCGATTATTTCCCCGCGCACGCCGCGGATCAGGCCGAAGTCGAGCCGGTCTATGAGAGCATGCCCGGTTGGCAGGAGACGACGGCGGGCGCGCGCAGCTGGGCGGATCTGCCCGCACAGGCGATCAAGTACATCCGCCGGATCGAGGAACTGATCAAATGCCCGGTCGCATTGGTTTCGACCAGCCCCGAGCGTGACGACACGATCCTCGTTCGCGACCCCTTCTCGGACTGACATGCAAAAGGCCCCGACTGCTTTCGCAATCGGGGCCTTTGCTATCTACCTTGACGGCAGAATGATTACATCGGGCGCTTCTTGGTGCGCTTCGACTTGGTCGTCGTCGTGGTGTCCGTCGAGCTACCGGTCGTCATCGCCGAATCGGTCGACGTTGCGGGATCCGCAGTCGTCGGGGCGGTCGGCGTGCTTGGTTGCATGGACGGATCGGCCTGTGCCGAGCCTGCTGGTGCGCCCGGCATTGCAGATGGATCACCCGGCATGGTCGACGGTGCGCCTGGCATCGAACCGGGGGCACCCGTCTGCGCGCCGCCGGGGGCTGGCGTCATCTGCGAGACAGCTGCGGTGGAAAGTCCAAGTGCGGCAATTGCTGCCAAAATTGCGATACGCATGGGTCTGGTCCTCTTCTGTGACATGACCTTCGAATGGGTCGGGGTAATAACGCCCGACTTGCGTTTTGGTCCCTCTTTCCGTCGCCGATTTTAACCAACCTATCAGTTTATTAACCGTTTTTGGCCCCGCATTGCGCTATGTGCAGCAGTTTCTGGTCAGCCAGCACGAGCGCCACCATCGCCGCCACCACGGGTACGCCCCGAATGCCCACGCACGGATCGTGGCGCCCCTTGGTGGCGATTTCGGCGGCTTCTCCGTCGGGCGAAATCGTCGCCACCGGGGTCAGAATCGAACTCGTCGGCTTGAACGCAACGCGCAGGGTCACGGGCTGGCCGGTGGCGATCCCGCCCGCGATCCCGCCAGCATGGTTGGCCAGAAACTCCGGGCCATCCGTGCCCGGGCGCATCGGATCGGCATTATCCTCCCCGCGCAACGTCGCTGCGGCAAAGCCGTCGCCGATTTCGACGCCCTTGACCGCGTTGATCCCCATGCACGCCGCGGCGAGCTCGGCGTCGAGCTTGGCGTAGAGCGGCGCGCCCCAGCCCGCGGGAACGCCCGTCGCCGCGCAGGCGACCACTGCCCCCAGCGACGATCCGGACTTGCGCGCAGCGTCGACCAGCGTCTCCCAGCGCGCCGCCGCCTGCGCATCGGGGCAGAAGAACGGGTTGCGGCCGATCTCGTCCACGTCGAAATTGGCCGGATCGATCGCGTCGCCACCGATCGCCTCGACCCAGGCAATGATCGTCACTTCGCTGACGACCAGCCGCGCCACCGCCCCCGCCGCGACCCGCGACGCAGTCTCGCGCGCAGACGACCGCCCGCCGCCGCGAAAATCGCGGAAGCCGTATTTCGCGTCATAGGCATAATCGGCATGGCCGGGGCGATACGCCTTGGCGACCTCGGAATAGTCCTTCGAACGTTGGTCGACATTCTCGATCATCAGGCTGATCGGCGTCCCCGTCGTGCGCCCCTCGAACACACCCGAGAGGATGCGGACCCGATCGGGCTCCTGCCGCTGCGTGGTGAAGCGCGAGGTGCCCGGGCGACGCTGGTCGAGCCACGGCTGGATGTCCGCCTCGGTGAGCGGGATCCCCGGCGGGCACCCGTCGACCACCGCGCCAATCGCGGGACCGTGGGATTCCCCCCAGGTGGTGAAGCGGAAGACGTGGCCAAAAGTGTTGAAGCTCATCCCCTCCCTGTCATCCGCCTGTGCGTGCGGGTCAAGCCATCGGGCTGTATCAGCACTCCGTTCGATCGTTGATCCGCTCGGTTGAACGTCCGACTTTGGGTGGTGCGCTGCCGTCGCGGGGATGACGATGGGGGAGCGGAATGTCCTGCAACCTGTCCGTCATTCCCGCGCAGGCGGGAATCCATTAGCACCGTCCGTCCTGTGCTGCGCAGTCAGCCAGTATGGATCCCCGCCGTCGGGGGGATGACGGAAGGGGGGTGGCCGTGCCCCCTCAAATGTCGGCCACCGACGCATCAGGCTAAACGGCGAAAATTGGCGGTCAGCTGCCGTTCGCCGGTGATCGGTTCACCCATGTCCGAACCCGATCTGTAGCCTCTTCGAGCATGGCGGGGAGGGTCTCGGTTGCGCCTTCCCAGCGCTGTTCAAACTCGCTTTCGTCGTCGGTATCGACGGATCGAGCAAGCACGGCGACACGACCGCTAAGAGGTTGGTCAATCGAGATTTGAAAGCATTCGAATGGGCGTAAACCGGGCAAATAGGCAAACCTTGCAGGTCGGCCTGCCCATTCTATGAAGAGCTTTTTCGCGGTCGCCGCTGCCCAAGCGTCAATGATCGGATCAACTTCGGCAAAGGATGTCATGGCTGGAGTTTGCGGCATCTACAGGATGTCCGCAACTGGGCGGTTGCGATCGGGCGGCTATGTCGCGAGATGGTGGTTAGCTGCCGCTCAGCCGATCCGCTAACTCACGCAGATAGCTGACCGCACCTTCTACTGGTTCTAGCTCGGATTGGACCTTTGTTGAACCCATCCACCAAAGCCAACGGCTACGGAACCGAGGTTTGAACAACGACGCTCGATAGTTGCGACTGACGAAGCCAACATTGAAAGCTGGCTCGTAACCAAGTTCAGGAGCAAACTGTTCGCCACGTTCTAACGCATTTGCGAACTCAGTTAGCTCGTAGGGCAGATGGTCTTTGTAACAACCGTTGAGGCGGAAGGAAGTGTTGCCAACCGTTACCACAAGGTTCAGCGCTTCTTGGCTCCAGCCGTCCTCAAGTTCGATCCGCATACCCGCTTATGACGGCCACTCCGAGGCATCGTCAACGTCCGCAACTGGGCGTCATCAGACCGTCCGCTTTATCTGCCGGACATAAGATACTGACCAATGCGCACAACTGCGGCTCACCCCAGCTGGATCAGTTCCAGGCGGTTGCCGAACGGATCCTCGGTAAAGAACCGCGTGCGCCCGGGGATCGGTACGTCTTCCCCGATCGGGCACCCCGCATCCACCAGTCGTCCACGCAGCGCGCCAAGATCGTCGGTCGTCAGCGCGACATGCGCCTTGCGTGCAGGGTGGAAATCAGCGTCCGCGCCGAGATGAAGCTGGTGGAGGCCGAGATCGTACCAGCACCCGCTCCGCCCCGCCAGACTCGCGGGACGGTCGAGTTCGCGCAGGCCGAGCAACGTACCGTAAAAGGCACGCGCCACGTTCTCGCTACCCGGCGGGATCGCGATCTGCACGTGGTCCAGCGCGAACGCCATTACGCCAGCGCGATGTCCGGTGCGTCCTCGGCTTTCATCCCGATCACGTGATAGCCTGCGTCGACATGATGCGTCTCACCGGTCACACCGCTCGCCAGATCGCTCAGCAGGTACAGCCCGGCCCCGCCGACGTCCTCGATCGTGACGTTGCGCTTGAGCGGCGAGTTGAGCTCGTTCCACTTGAGGATCAGGCGGAAGTCGCCGATCCCCGAGGCGGCGAGCGTCTTGATCGGCCCGGCCGAGATCGCGTTGACGCGGATATTGTCACGCCCGAGATCGACCGCGAGATATTGCACGCTCGTCTCGAGCGCAGCCTTGGCGACGCCCATCACGTTGTAATGCGGGATGACCTTCTCCGCGCCATAATAGCTGAGCGTGAGCAGCGATCCGCCGTTGGGCATCATCGCCGCCGCGCGCTTGGCGACCGCGACGAACGAGTAGACCGAGATGTTCATCGTCATCAGGAAGTTGTCGAGCGACGTATCGACATAGCCGCCACGCAGCTCGTTCTTGTCCGAGAAGCCGATCGCATGGACGACGAAATCGATCGTCGGCCATTCCTTCGCGAGATCGGCGAAGGTCGCGTCGAGCGCGTCCATGTCCGACACATCGCAGTTGAACAGCCGCGCCACACCGAGCTGCTCCGCCAGCGGCCGCACGCGTTTTTCCATCGCTTCGCCCTGATAGCTGAATGCGATTTCCGCACCAGCTTCGCTCAGCTTCTTGGCAATTCCCCAAGCAAGCGAACGATCATTGGCCAAACCCATGATCAAACCGCGTTTGCCCGCCATCAATTCCGTCACGCCGCTACCGCCTCCTGTTGGTCTGCTCCGCTCTCTACCCCGTGTTCGGTCGGTTCCGCCAGTGCTGCATTGAGATGCGCGCCAAACACGATCCCCAAACCGACCAGAAAGAAGAACAACAAGGCGACGATCACACCCGCAAGACTGCCGTAGGTAAGGTCATAACTGCCCAGCTGCGACAGCACGAGCGGGAGCAGCGCGGTGATGCTGATCCACCAGACGGTGGTAAACATCGCGCCGGGCCATTTGGGGCATTTGCTCAGGCGGTATTTGGACGGCGTCACCGACAGGAACAGCATGTACAGCGCACCGAACATGACGACGCCCGGCACGGCACGCGACAGGCCGACCCAGCCCGCGATGTCCTCGGCAAACGGCAACAGCGCATAGATGAAGCGCTCTGCCGCGGTCAGTACGCCCTGGATCAGGAACGATAGCAATGCGAGCACGACCGACGCGATGATCACCAGCATCGAGCTCAACCGATAATGCCAGAACGGCTTGCTTGATTTGACGCCGTACGCGCGGCGGAAGATGTCGCGGATCGTCTCGACGAAACTTCCGACCGACCACAAGGCGACCAGCGCACCGATCCACAGCAGCGAACCGGTCCGCGCGAGCAGCACGTCGTGAATCGGCTTCTCGAGCAGTTCGGCAACATTGCGCGGTAGCACGTGGAGGAACGAGGCGACCGCACGCTGCGTCTCTTCGCTTTGACCAATCAGCGAGGCGATTGCGGCGGCTAGGATAAAGAAGGGGAAGACCGTCAGCAGTGCGAGATAGGCGAGGTTGCCCGCGTGGATGAAGCCATCGGTAAAAACGCCGATCAACGCGCGCTTGGTCACCTCCCACGCGCGGGCCAGGATATTGGCGCGTCCCGCTGCGGTTTTGAGGTGGTTGCCCGCCCCTCCACGCAGCGCACGCTCTTCGGGGGAGGCGGGGGAAACGTCACTCATTCGGCGTTAGACGCCCATATCACCCCGAGGGTTCCCTAAGTCGCGGTCTTTCCAGCCTTGTACGAACTCGATCAACGCGTCGTCGCCGACCGGCAGGTCGACCATCAGCGTCACCAGCTGGTCCCCGCGCGTGCCGTCCTTGCGGTAAAATCCCCGCCCACGCAGCCGCAGCATCTTGCCCGAGGAGGAGCCCTTGGGGACCGTCAGCATCACCGCGCCTTCGACGGTGGGCACGCGGACGCTCGCGCCCAGTACGGCTTCCGACAGGCTGATCGGCAGGTCGAGCAAGACGTTGTCGCCATCGCGTTCGAAGAAGCGGTGCGGCTGGATCTCGATCGTGACGATCCCGTCGCCATTGCCCCCCGGCCCCGGCTGACCCTTGCCCGCAAGCCGCATCTGCGCGCCGCTTTCGAGTCCGGCGGGGATCTTGAGGTCGATCGTCTTGCCGTCCGCGAGTGTGATCCGCTGCGGCTTGGCGGCGGCGGCATCGGCAAACGACACGTCAAGCTTGTAGAGGACGTTCGCGCCCTTGGGCTGCTCGCGCCCACGGCCGAAGCCGCCGAACCCGCCCGAGAATCCGCCACCGCGACCGCCGCCCGAGAACATGCCCTCGAAGATGTCGCTGAGGTCGGGACCGTCCGCCTGAAACCCCTGCCCGCCCGGGCCGGGGCGAAACCCGCCGCCCCCGCCGCCCGGACCGCCGAAACCGAACGGCGACGCGGGGTTGCCCTCACCGTCGATCTCGCCGCGGTCGAAGCGCGCGCGCTTGTCCTTGTCGTTCAGGATATCATAGGCTTGCGTCACCTTGCCGAAGCGGTCGCTGGCCTTGGGATTGTCCTTGTTGCGGTCGGGATGGAGCTCCTTGGCGAGCTTGCGATACGCCTTCTTGATGTCCGCTTCGCTCGCGGTGCGTTCGACGCCCAATGTCGTGTACGGATCGGCCACTTCTATCCCCGGTGTTGGTCTTTCCCCCTAGTTGGGGAGTCATTACGCCCAGCGCAAATACCGGCCGCAAATCTCAGACGGCAGCTTCTAGCACAGGTGCGACGTCGACGCTGACATCCATCTTCTGCGCGCTCGACCCGAGCACGACCCCATCGATCGGTGCGATTTCACCATAATCGCGTCCGATCGCCATGACGATATGGTCGCCCGCCATCCAGATCCCGTTGGTCGGATCGACCCCGACCCAGCCAAGCTCGGCACCACACCACAGCAGCACCCACGCATGCGTCGCATCCGCACCGACCAGCCGCGGCTGGCCCGGTGGCGGGAGCGTGCGAATATAGCCCGAGGCATAGGCCGCGGGCAGCCCCGCCGCGCGCAACCCCGTGATCATGATCTGCGCGAAATCCTGGCAAACGCCGCCGCGCTTGACGAACGCCTCGTGCGGGGGTGTGTCGACCAGCGTCGCATGCGGATCGAACGCGAAGTCGTTCTGGATGCGTTGCGCCAGCGCGATCGCGGCATCGAGCGCGGGGCGATCAGGGTCGAGATCGACCGCGCAATAGTCCGCAATGTCCCGGTCGAGCGGGATCAATGGCGACGGGAAGAGATAGCTCGCGGGCCCCGCCGGCGACGCATCGCGACTGGCGCGCGCCGCTGCGGCGATATCGTGCAGCCGGGGTGACCCGTCCGACGGCATCGGGATCGGGCGGTCGATGTCGATCCGCGAGATGCTCTCGATCACCAGATGCCGGACGGGCTCGTCGACCACCAGCCGGACGACGTTGGCGAGCCCCGCTTCGGCGCGCGCGGGAGCAATGCGGCCCGCGGGGGAAATGCGCAGGTCGTAATCGAGCAGCGTCTGCCCCGACCAGTGGATCGGCTTAAGCCGGAGGTTGCACCGCGCGAACTTGACGTTCCCGCCGTAGTCGAACCGCGTGATGTGGCGAATGTCGTAGATCACGCGAGCACCATCCCCGCCGCGCGCAGCGGCTCCGCGCCTTGCAGGAAATAGCGCCGCGCGATCGCCTCGGACAATTGGAACAGCCGCCGCTCGACATCGCCTAGGATATCGTCATCGAGCGCGGCCGCGGTCGCGGTCGTGATGATCGCCTGCAACACGGTGCCCTGCGCCTGTTGTGGTTCTTCCATCCCGTCGTCTTCCAGAACCGGCAATTGCCCGAGATGCTCGCAGATCCGCACGATCTGATACGCCAGCGAACGCGGGTTGTTGGGGTCGAGCGCGACCAGGTCCACCACCGGCACGCGCGCGAGCCCCGTCAGATAGCGCTGGCGATAGCTGATTTGGCTGTCGGCAAGATCGAGCAGCGTCGACAGATCGTCCCCGCTCGCGCGCGCCAGTCCGAACGCGCGGACCGCGCGCGTCATGCCCGTCGCCCGTTCGAGCCGCCGCCCGAGATCATGGAACCGCCACGATGCGGTGCGCCCCATATGCTCGGCGGACAGCCCCGACAGCGCCGCATAGCGCCGCTGGAGCGACCCCGCACGGTCGAGCATTCCGCCCCGGCTCGGGAAGGGCGCGTCGAGCAAGCGGATCACGTCGGCGGCAAGCCGGTCGCGCGACCCCTGCCCGATCCCGCGCGCGAGCCGGTTGATCGTGCGGACGCTGTGCCAGTCGCCATCCTCGAGCGCGGTGCGCGCGAACGCGGACAGGTCCGCGCGGCGCAGCGTCGGGGGCTGCGGTGCGCCACCGCCGTTGACGACCAGCGACACCAGCCCGCCGACCGTTTCCGCCCCCAGCGCCGCACCCGCATCGGCGTCGATCGAATTGCCCAGCATCACGCGGATGATCCCGAGCAACGCCTCGCCGCGCTCGAGATAGCGCCCGAGCCAGAAGAAATTGTCCGCAACGCGGCTCGGAAGCGTCCCCGGATTGCGCCGGACATGGATCGTATCGGTAGGTTGCAGCAGCGACACCGGCGGCACCGCCTCACCCCCGTGGACGACCACATCGGCGGACCATGTCCCCTGCCCCATCACCGACGCACGCGGATCGGGATGTTCCGCGATCCGCGCGAATCCGCCGGGCAGGACCGTCCAGCCGCCATCCCCGCCGCGCGCGGCAAAGACGCGCACCGTGAACGGGCGCGCAGCCAGCCCGCTGTCGGTGACGACCGGCATGGTCGACAGGCGGACGATTTCCTGCCCGACATAATCCTGCGGGCGCCGCTCCATATCCGCGAGCAGCGCGGCGCGTTCCGGGCCGGTGATCTCCGACCCCGGCCGGGCGATCCCGTCGGGCAAGCCAAGCGGCGCGACCCCGAACGCCGAGCCGATCAGCATCGTGTCGAAATCCTCAGTCACGCAGGCGCGTGCGGCATCCTGGCCACACCACCAGGTCGCGATATTGGGGAGGATCAGGTCGCGCCCGGTCTCGCGCGCGGCGATCCGCGGCAGAAATGCGCCGAACGCGGGCGATTCGAGCACGCCCGCGCCGGGGGCGTTGGCAATGACGAGATTCCCCGCCGCCGCCGCATCGATCAGCCCTGCGACCCCGATCCGCGAATGCGAATCGAACGCGAGCGGATCGAGCAACCGCGGGTCGACCCGGTTCCACAGCGCATCGACTCGTTTGAGGCCGCCGATCGTGCGGACGTACAGCTTGTCCTCGAGCGCAGCGAGATCCGCCCCCTCGACCAGCAGGAACCCGAGATAACGCGCGAGATGCGCCTGTTCGGCATAGCTCGCGCTATACCGCCCCGGCGTGAGCAGCCCGATCCGCGGCTCGACCCGGCGACATGCCGCCGCCAGTCCGTCGCGGAAGGCAGCGAAGAACGGCGCGTGCCGCTGGACGTTGAGCCGCGCCTGCAACCCGCCGAGCGTCCGCGCGATCGCGAGCCGATTCTCAAGCGCATAGCCAGCGCCCGCGGGCGCGCGCAGATGATCCGCCAGCACGCGCCATTCACCCGTCGGTCCACGCCCGAGATCGATCGCGACGAAATGCAGGTGATGGCCGCCCGGCGGAACCAGCCCTGCCATCGGGCGTAGAAAATGCGGCGATCCGCCGACCAGCGCGGCGGGCAGAAGCCCACGCGTGACGAGGCTGGCGTCGCCGTAAAGGTCCGCAGTGATCGATTCGAGCAGATCGGCGCGCTGGACAATCCCCGCCTCGATATGCCGCCATTCGTCATGATCGATCAGCAGCGGCACCGGGGAAAGCGGCCACGGCCGTTCCTCGCTTTCGCCGATGATGCGGAAGCCCGTGCCGATATCTTCGGCATGGCGCTGCACCCGGTCGCGCGCCTGGCCAAGATCGTCGCCCGCGATGGCGGCGAGTTCCTCGAACATCCCGCTCCACGCGGGGTCTGGCTGCACGCACAGCACATCGCCCGACGTCGCGCGGGCGCGATATTCCGCGATCCAGCGCGCGGCATGCGTTCCGGCGTCGAGCAGCGAGGGGGCTGGGGCGGTTGCCATCAGTTTGCTCGCTGTTCGGTTGTACGACGGTGCCGACGCGGCCCCGCACAGTCGACGCGAGCGGCTGCCCGGCGCGGTGCGCCCGCCGACGCATGGGTGCGGCAGAAGAATGGCGTGACGATCACTCGGGCCCCTTTGATCCCCGGAGGACTTGGCCACAAGTCCCTCGCATGTGCAACACGCCAATCAAAGATCGGGAAGAACCTGATTCGCAATTCCCCAGCCAGCAAGATCGGGGGAGGCCGCGCGGACGATCAATTCGTCCGCATCCCCAACGCTCCAACGGTTCGCGCGATCCAGACCCCGTAATTCGGTCCACGAAACAGGCGCCGCCACCGGCGCCCCGGCCCGCGCGCGTCCGACATAGGGCATCACCGCGGTCGCGCCGCGCTGGTTGCGGAGCCAGTCGATGAAGATCCGCCCTTTCCGCTTCGCCTTGGACATGGTCGCGACGAACCGCGCGGGCTCCGCCTCGCCCAGCGCCCGCGCGAAGCGATCCGCAAAGTCCTTGACCGCGGGCCATTCGGCCTCGGGCGTCAGCGGCACGACGACATGGACGCCCTTGCCCCCCGACAGGAGCGCGAAGCTGACCAGCCCGAGTTCGGCGAGATGTTCCTTCAAATCCTCGGCGGCCTTCTTGACCACGTCAAACCCAAGGTCCTCGTCCGGGTCGAGATCGAACACCAGCCGGTCGGGTTTTTCGAGCGTGGCGATCGACGATCCCCAGCCGTGGAATTCGATCGTCCCCATCTGGACGCAGGCGACCAGCCCATCGGCATCGTCGACGTAGAGATATTCCTCGGTCGACCCGTCCTTCTCGAGGATCGGCACCTTGTGGACCTGATCCTCCTTGAAGCTGCCCGCGTCATGCTTCTGGAAAAAGCATTGTTTCGCGCGACCCTGCGGACAGCGAACGAGGCTGATCGGCCGGTTGCCCGCGAAGGGCAGCATAATGCCCGCGACCTTGGCGTAATAATCCGCGAGCTGCCCCTTGGTGACGTTCGATTCGGGGAAGATCACGCGGTCACGGTTGCTGACCTTGACGTTGATCTTGGGGACTTCGCCGGTTTCGACGGGGGTTTCGACGGGCTTTTCCGCGACGACTTCGGATGCCTTCTTGTCCTCGCGTAGCCCCAGGAAGCTCGAATGGCGCAGCACGCCGTCGGGCGTCGTCTCGGCGAAGGCAACTTCGGCAACGAGCTTGGGAGTGACCCAATGCGCGCCCTTCACCACCGCGCGCGGCGCCTCGACCGTCGGGGTCTTGCGCTCGATCTTCTCCAGCCGCTCGCGCAGGTCGAGCATCGTCGCGGTATCGAAGCCGGTCCCGACCTTGCCCGCATAGACCATTCCGTCCGGACCGTTGACGCCCAGCAGCAACGACGCGAACCCGCGCGTCTTGGCGCTCGGGGTCCAGCCGACGATGACGAACTCCTGCCGCTGGATGCATTTGATCTTGAGCCACGCCTGCGTCCGCTTGCCGCGATACGGCGCGTCCGCGCGTTTGGAGACGACGCCTTCATAGCCTTCGCGGCACATCGTTTCGAACAGCGCCTCGCCCTGCCCGATAACATGATCCGAATATTGGATCCGCGCGTCTTTGCCATCGATGAGCGGTTGGAGCCGGTCCTTGCGCGCGCTGTTGGCGAGTGCGGTGAGGTCCTCGCCGTCTATGCTCAGCAGATCGAACGCGAAGAAGGTCATATCGCCGCCCGCCGAGATCGCGTTCTTCAAGGTCGAGAAATCCGGCTTGCCGTCCTTGAACGCGACGATCTCGCCATCGAGCAGCGCGGTGTCGACAGGGAGCCTGGCGGCGGCATCCGCTATCTTCTGGAACTTGTCGGTCCAGTCGAGACCGGAGCGGGTGAACACCTTTGCCTTGCCTTTGGCGACGACGATCAGCGCACGATAGCCGTCGTATTTTACCTCGTGGAGCCACTGGTTCCCGGTCGGGACAGAATCGACCAGCGTGCAAAGCTGCGGCTCCTGAAACTTCAATTCCTCCCCGGAACGGGGAGGGGAACCGCCCGGCTTCTTCAGCCGGGTGGTGGAGGGGTCCTTCCGCGAGCGCGGCGCTGCCTTCCCGCCCCCTCCACCATCTGCTGAAGGAGCAGATGGTCCCCCTCCCCGTGCCGGGGAGGATTTGGACGGCTTCCCCTCGGCAATCTCCACCATCGTCCGCCCGGTCGAAACACTCGTCAGTGCGGTCTCGACCAGCACGTCGGTCCCGCCCGCTTCGGCATCGCCGACCTTGCGGAGCAGCCAGCTCTCGCCCTTCTCCTTGCCGCGCGGCTTCAGGCGGATCAGCATCCACTCGCCCTTCATCCGCGCGCCGTCGAGGACGAAGTGGAGGTGGCCGTGCTCGAGATCCTTCGCGCTCTTGCCCGCGATCGGTGACCAGGTGCCGCTGTCCCACAGCATCACCGTGCCGCCGCCATATTCGCCCTTGGGAATCGTCCCCTCGAACTCGGCATAGGACATCGGATGATCCTCGGTCCTGACCGCAAGCCGCTTCTGGTCGGGATCGATGCTGGGGCCCCGCGTGACCGCCCAGCTCTTGAGCACGCCGTCGACCTCGATCCGAAAGTCCCAGTGCAAGCGGCTGGCGTCGTGCTTCTGCACGATGAAGCGGTTGCCGTTTCCGGGCGCGAGCGTCCCGGCGGGCTCCGCGGTCTTCGCGAAGTCCCGTTTGGAATTGTACTTTTCGAGCGGATCGAGGGTCATAAGATTCCCTCACGCTGACGGGCGGACGCACCTACCTTCTCCCCTCCCTGGAAGGGAGGGGTTGGGGGTGGGTCGCTCTGAAAGAGGCGACCCGTTCCACCGCGGGCCGACCCACCCCCTACCCCCTCCCTTCCAGGGAGGGGAGAATGACACACGTTACGCACGCTTCTTCGCCGGTGCGCGCTTGGCAGGGGCCTTCTTCGCCGCCGGCTTGTCCTCGGCCTTCGCCGCGCTAGCCCCCATCGACTTCTTGAGCGCTGCCATCAGATCAACCACGTTCGACCCCTTGGCCGAAGCATCGTCGTCCTTCTCCTCGATGATCTTGCGCCCCTTCGACTTGCGCTTGCGCTCGATCAGGTCGCGCAGCGCATCGACATAGCGGTCGTGGAAATCCTGCGGATGGAACGCCCCGCTCTTCTTCTCGATCAGCGCTTCGGCCAGATCCATCAGGTCGGCGTCGGGCTCGTCGTCGGGAATGTCGCGGAAATAGCCCTGCGCCTTGTTGACCTCGTCCGCATAGCGCAGCGTCTCGAGCACCATCCCGCGCCCGCACGGCTTCAAGCTCACGACATATTCCCGCCCGCGCATCGCAAGTTGTCCTAGCCCGACCTTCTTGGTCCGCCGCAGCGCCTCGCGCAGCACGATGAACGCCTCCTCCGCAAGGTCATCGGCGGGCACCACGAAATATGGCTTCTCGTAATAGAGCACATCGATCTCGCTCGCATCGACGAACTGCGTCAGTTCGAGCGTCTTCTTCGATTCGAGTTTTACCGCGTCGATCTCGTCCTGCTCGAGCAGGACGTAGGAGCCCTTCTCATATTCGAAGCCCTTCATGATCTCGTCGGTGTCGACTGGGCCGACCCCGGTGACGACCTTGTCGTAATGGATTGGCTTGCCGCTCGGCTCATGGATTTGCTTGAAACTGACCTGCGCGCCCGATTTGGTCGCGCTGTAGATCTCGACCGGAATCGACACCAGCGCGAGCCGGATCTGTCCTTGCCAATAGGCGCGTGCAGCCATTGCGATTGGTCCCTTCGTTGCGAAACCGATTCAATCCGCGGGCGGGGCAGATGTTCCGGTCAGCGCAATCGTTGGTCGAGGGTCGGACCGATGTCCCTGGCAGAATGGACGATGCCGATGATCGTCACGCGGCCACGACCGACACGATAGAAGATGATGTATCGGCCATACGGACGACGATGGATTTCGATCGGCAGATACCGCGGATCGATTGGATAGGCTTGCGGGAACGCCAGCAGATCGCGGCAGGTCGCCCGTAACTCCTGGACGAACGTCTTTGCGCGGGAAGGATCGTCGTACGCGATCCAATGATCAATCTCGCGAAGGTCATCGACCGCAGGACGCGAGAAGACGAGTTTCAAGCGGGGTTTTTCAGGGCTGCATATTTGGCGAGAAGCTCTTCGAAAAAGGCTTCGCCATCGACGACATCGTCTGCATCGTCCGCAGCAATCCCCGCCGCGACTCGCTCGTCGACATACTCCTGGAACGTCTCGCGCTCCTTCACCAGACGAACCCCCTCGCGCAGCACCTCGGTGCGCGATGCGAAGCGACCGGAATCGACAAGCTGATCGACATAGTTGTCGAGCGGTTCGCCGAGATTGACCCTGCTGGCCATGACGCGTCTCCTGTTGGTCTCATCATAGCAGGGGGGCCGCCGTCACGCCACAGGTGACGCGCGCGCCGTCACGCGGTAGAGCGCACCCATGTCCAGCGACCCCTTCCCCCTGTTCGACGCCTGGTATGCCGAGGCGCGCGCGAGCGAGATCAACGACTCCAACGCGATGACGCTGTCCACCGCCGATGCGGCGGGGCGGCCGTCGTCGCGGATGGTGCTGCTCAAGGGGCATGGCCGCGACGGCTTCGTCTTCTACACCAACCGCGAAAGCCGCAAGGCGCGTGCGATCGCGGAGAACCCGCAGGTCGCGCTGCTCTTCCACTGGAAATCGCTGCGCCGCCAGATCCGCATCGAAGGCGCGCTCGCACCTGTCAGCGACGCCGAGTCCGACGCCTATTTCGCCTCTCGCGGTCGAGATTCACAACTCGGCGCGTGGGCAAGCGAGCAATCGCGCCCGCTCGACACGCGCGACACGTTCGAGGCCGCGTTTACCGCAATGACCGAACGGTTCGCGGGCGGCGATGTCCCGCGCCCGCCGCATTGGGGCGGCTACCGCGTCGTCCCCGACCGCATCGAATTCTGGCAGGACCGCGCGCACCGGCTCCACGAGCGCCGCCTGTTTACCCCCGACGCCGACGGCAACTGGTCGGAAGGACTGCTTTTCCCATGACCGAGGAACAACGTCTCGCGATCCCGCATACTGTCCGCGCCGCGCTTGCGAGCGTGGCGATGGCGTGCGGGCTGATCGCGCTCAAGACCTATGCCGCCTGGACGACCGGATCGGTCGCGATGCTCGGCAGCCTCGCGGATTCGGGGCTCGACCTGCTCGCCAGCCTCGTCACGCTGTACGGCGTGCGGCTGGCGGCGCAGCCCGCCGATCACGACCACCGCTTCGGCCACGGCAAGGCGGAGGCGCTCGCCGCTTTGTTCCAGGTCATGCTGATCACCGCATCCGCCGCCGGGATCGGCTGGCGCGCGGTGCTCGCGTTCGGGAGCAACGAGCCGACCAAGGGGGCCGAATTCGGCATCGGCGTCTCCATTATCGCGATCGTCGCGACGATGGGCCTGCTCGCCTATCAGCGCTCCGTCATCCGCCAGACCGGGTCGGTCGCGATCGTCGCGGACAACGTCCATTACCAGTCCGACGTGCTGCTGAACGGCTCGGTCATCATCGCGCTCGTGCTCGACCAGTATCTCGGCTGGCGCAGCGCGGATCCGATCTTCGGCATCGTGATCGCGCTATGGCTCGCCTATGGCGCGTTCCGCGCCTCGTCCAACGCGATCGATCAGCTGATGGACAAGGAATGGCCCGAGGACATGCGCCGCGACTTCATCGAGGTCGCCGCGCGCCAGCCCGGCATCAAGGGCATCCACGATTTTCGCACGCGGCATTCGGGCGCGCATGACTTCGCGCAATTCCACATGGAGGTCGCGCGCGACATGACCGTCGCCGAGGCCCATCACGTGGTCGAGAATGTCGAGGTCGCCCTTCGCCGTGCCTTCCCCAAGGTTGAGGTGCTGATCCATCTCGACCCCGAAGGCCATGTCGACACCGACAACCCACTGGTCGAAGCCGACGTCACCCCGCACTGGTTTGGAAAACGGGTATGAAGCTCCCCATCGCACAGATCGACGCGTTCGCGACGAAGCCGTTCGAGGGCAATCCTGCAGCGGTCATGCCGCTGACCGAATGGCTCGACGACGCGGTGCTCCAGGCGGTCGCTGCGGAAAACAACCTCAGCGAGACCGCCTTCATCGTTCCCGACACGACCGGCGTGAGCGAGTTCGAACTCCGCTGGTTCACCCCGACGTCGGAGGTCGTGCTGTGCGGCCATGCGACGCTGGCGAGCGGGCATCATGTCCTGAGCAGCGACCCTGCCCTCACGACGGTGCGGTTCCGCACGCGCAAGGCGGGGATCCTGTCGGTGACGCGGGTGGGCGACGGCTATGAACTCGCGCTCCCCGCCTGGGCCGCCGAACCCAGCCCGCTGCCGCACATCGTCGCTGCGCTGGGCCTGAGCTCAGCGGTCGAAACGCTGTGGCACCCGCATCGCTATGCACTGATCGTCCTCGAGAATGCCGCGCAGATCCGCGCCTTGGACCCCGACTTCCGCGCGCTCGGCCGCCCGTCGGAAGCGGACCCTACGGTTTCGGGCAGCGCCGAACCCGACGTGCTGACGATCGTCACCGCACCCGGCGACGACACCGACATCATCAGCCGTGTCTTCGCCCCCGGCGCGGGGATCGACGAGGATCCGGTGACGGGATCGGCGCATGCGGTGATGACCCCCTATTGGACGCAGCGGCTGGGCCGCGACCGTTTCACCGCCTATCAGGCTAGCGCGCGCGGCGGGCATCTGACGTGTCGGCTCGACGGCGACCGGGTCGTGCTCGGCGGCCGGTGCGTGACGGTGCTGGAGGGCGTCTTCTTCCTCTAGCGCGATACCGCGGCGGGCGCGTCGTCCCGTCCTATCCGCGACAGAAGGCCGACCGTGCGATTGTTTCGAAACCCCTTCAAGACCGAGCGCATCCCGCCGACCACGCCACCCGACAGCCGCGTCTATGCGATCGGGGACGTGCACGGCCGGCTCGACCTGCTGCTGGACCTGCTCGCCCGGATCGAAGCGGATCGACGGTCGCGTCCCTGCACGAACGAGCGGGTCGTCTTCCTCGGCGACCTGATCGATCGCGGTCCGCATTCCTGTGGCGTCCTGCAACTGCTCGCGCGCAATCAGGCCCATCTCCCCGATCCGGTGTTCCTGATGGGCAATCACGAGGAAATGCTGCTGCGCGTGCTCGGGACCGATCAGGAAAGCATTTTCGACTGGCTGAGCTTCGGCGGGTATGAATTCGCCGAAAGCTATGGGATCGATGTCGATGCGTTCGAGACCGCGGACGCTGCGACCGTGGCGCGCATGATCCGCGCAGTCGTCCCCGAACGCGACCTCGCCTTCGTCGCACGCTTCGAGGACTCGTTCCGCTTCGGGGATTATCTGTTCGTCCACGCCGGGATCAAGCCGGGCATTGCGCTGGAAGACCAGAAAGCCGCGGACATGCGCTGGATCCGCGAGGCGTTTCTCGACAGCCGCGTGCACCATCCGGCGTTCGTCATTCACGGGCACACGATCAGCACGACACCGGACGAACGCGACAACCGGATCGGGATCGACACCGGCGCCTATGCCAGCGGCATCTTGACCGCAATCTGTCTGGAGGGGACCGAGCGCCGCTATATCACCGCACAGCGGCCCGGCTGAACGACAGGGGCAGTGCCACGCCGGTAGCGGCCGACCGGCGTTCCGTTCAAGCGCTTCCCTAAGGCCCTTCCCCGGCAAAGGCCGGGGCCAAGGAGCGAGCCGATCGTAATCCGCGCGCTGCGCATCGTTACATTGGCCATCACGACTGGGCCCCGGCCTTCGCCGGGGAAGCCGGCGGTACAGAGCAATCGGCGTCTCGCCTCAACTACCCCGTACCGCCCGCTCGGCTTACTTCAGCAAGTCGACCGCGAAGATGCGGACCGTCTCGGCGATCTCGGGCCGGGTCAGCGCGACCGCAAGGTTGGCGGTCATGTAGCCCGCCTTGTCGCCGCAATCGTACCGCTTGCCCTGGAAGGTCAGCCCGTGGAACGGCTGGTCGCCGATCATCCGCGCCATCGCGTCGGTCAGCTGGATCTCGCCGCCGGCGCCCTTGCCCTGCGTCTCGAGGATGCGCATTACCTCGGGCTGGAGGATGTAGCGCCCGATCACCGCCAGGTTCGACGGCGAGGTGCCCGCGGCGGGCTTCTCGACCAGGCCCTTGACCTCGGTCAGCGCGCCGTCGCGCGTGCCCGGTGTGATGACGCCGTACATGTGCGTCATGTCGTCGGGGACTTCCTGCGCACAGATGATGTTGCCGCCGGTCTTTTCATAAGCAGCGACCATCTGCTTGAGGCAGCCCGGCTCGCCGACCATGAAATCGTCTGCAAGCAGCACGGCGAACGGCTCGTCGCCGATGATATCGCGCGCGCACCACACCGCATGGCCAAGCCCCATCGGCTCCTGCTGGCGGACATAGGCCACCGCGCCGGGTGCAAGGCGGGTCTGCTCGAGCAGCTTGAGCGACTTGCCGCGGGCGGACATCGTCGCTTCGAGCTCATACGCGATGTCGAAATGGTCCTCGATCGCGGACTTGCCGCGACCGGTGACGAAGATCATCTGCTCGATGCCGGCTTCGATCGCTTCGTCGACCGCGTACTGGATCAGCGGACGATCGACGACCGGGAGCATTTCCTTCGGCACGGCCTTCGTCGCCGGAAGGAATCGCGTGCCCAGTCCGCCAACCGGGAAAACAGCCTTGCGCAGAGGTTTAATGGCCATCGCAATATTCCTTCGAGAACGTATTAATCCCCGAAGGCGTTACCGCGCCGCAACACGAATTTAAAGGGCGTTGACCCCGACAATATGCCGGTCCGGCTGCTTATACGGTAAAACTCTCGCCACAACCGCATGCGCCCTTGGCATTCGGGTTGTTGAAGACGAACCCGGCGGTAAAGTCGTCTTCCACCCAATTCATCGTTGACCCAATAAGATACAAGATCGAGCCGCCGTCGACGAACAATGTCCCGCCGGCGGTATCGATCCGCTCATCGAACGGTTTCGCCTCGCTCACATAATCGACCGAATAAGCGAGGCCCGAGCAACCGCGCTTGGGGGTCGACAGCTTGACGCCGATCGCATCCGCCGGCGCGCGCTGCATCAGGTCAGCGATGCGCGCTTCGGCCGTAGGGGTCAGGTTGAGCGCGGCAGGCCGCGGGCGGGCGATCGTCGCCATTACAGCATCCCCAGTTCGAGTTTCGCGTCGTCCGACATCTTCGCGGGATCCCATGGCGGATCCCAGATGAGGTTGACCTCGGCCGAGCCGACCCCGGGGACCGACCCGACACGAAGTTCGACTTCGCCCGGCATCGATTCCGCGACCGGGCAATTCGGCGTGGTGAGCGTCATCATCACGACGGCGTGTCCGGCCTCGGTTACCTCGACGGCGTAGATCAGGCCCAGGTCGTAGATGTTGACCGGGATTTCCGGGTCGTAAATGTCCTTGAGCGCTTCGATCACGCCTTCGTACACCGCGCCGCCGGGCGCACCCGCCGCTTCGACCTGCGGCTTTTGCGTGAGGAAGCCCTCGAGATAATCGCGCTTGCGCTCGAACGTCTCGGTTGCGGCTTCGACGCGGGCGCGCGGGGGCTGCTCGACGCCCGTCACCTCTTCGATCTCGATCCGGTCACTCATGTGAAAGTCCTACCCAAAAATTCGCGTCACGCGCTCGATCCCACGGACCAGCGCCTCGACGTCTGCGGCGGTGTTGTAGACACCGAAGCTTGCGCGGGCCGTCGCATCGACGCCGAGCGATGCCATCAGCGGCTGTGCGCAGTGGTGGCCGGCGCGTACCGCCACCTTCGCTTCGTCCAAGATGGTGCCGATGTCGTGCGGATGCACCCCCTGAATCGAAAAGCTAACGATTCCAGCGGAATCCTCAGGCCCGAACAGCGTCAGCGAGTTGATCTGCGACAGCGCCTCGCGCGTCATCGTGACGAGCGCGGTTTCGTGCGCGTGGATCTTGTCGAGCCCGATCGATTCGACATAGTCGATCGCGGCATGCAGCCCTAGCGCGCCGACGATGTGCGGCGTTCCCGCCTCGAACCGGCCCGGGGGCGGCGCGTAGGTCGTGCGTTCGAAGCTGACGCTATCGATCATCGATCCGCCACCCTGATAGGGCGGCATCACGTCGAGCAATTCGGGTCGCGCCCACAACACGCCGATCCCGGTCGGGCCGTACAGCTTGTGCGCCGAGAAGACGAAGAAATCGCAATCGAGCGCGGCCATGTCGACGCGCATCCGCGGGACCGACTGGCACCCGTCGAGCAGGATCTTCGCGCCTACCGAATGCGCGATCTCCGCCGCGCGCTTGCCGTCGAGCACTGAGCCGAGCACGTTCGAGACATGCGCGAGCGCTACGAGCTTGTGCTGCGGCGTGATCATCGCCGCCATCGCGTCGAGGTCGATCCGGTGATCCGTGGTCAGCGGGAGCACGTCGATATGCGCACCGACGCGCTCGGCGACCATCTGCCACGGCACGATGTTGCTGTGATGCTCGAGCTGCGACAGCAGGATGCGGTCGCCCGCCTTGAGCTGCGTCCCCGCCCAGCTGTGTGCGACGAGGTTGATCCCCTCGGTTGCGCCGCGGACGAAGACGATCTCGTCCGCGCTGCCTGCGCCCAGGAAGCTCGCGACTTTTCGCCGCGCAGCCTCATAGGCGAGCGTCATGTCGGCGGAGCGCTGGTACACGCCGCGGTGCACGGTCGCGTAGGACGAGTCATAGGCGCGGGTGATCGCGTCGATCACCGGCTGCGGTTTCTGTGCGGTGGCGGCGGTATCGAGATACGCCCAGCCAGCGGGGATCGCGGGAAAATCCGCGACATGGTCCAGCGCGGCGGTGCGGGTTTCAGTCATCACGTTCATCTCCTCCCCTCCCTGGAAGGGAGGGGTCGGGGGTGGGTCGGCATGAGGGGTGAACGCGGCCCGTCCAACGGGCCAACCCACCCCCGGCCCCTCCCTTGCAGGGAGGGGAGCAGGTCGCGCGCGCTCACAACAACCGCTCCAACGCCGCCTGCGCCGCCGCCTCGACGCGCACACGCTCGGCCGGATCGTCGATCCCGTCGAACACCGACCCGATGAACGCGCCCAACAGCATCACCTTGGCCTGCGCCGGCGCAATCCCGCGCGATGCAAGATAGAATAGCGCATTCGCATCCAGCTCACCCACGGTCGCGCCATGCGCGCACTTCACGTCGTCGGCGTAGATCTCGAGTTCAGGCTTCGCATTCGCGGTCGCGGTACGGCTGAGCAGCATCGCCTTCACGCTCTGCGACGCATCGGTCTTCTGCGCATGCCGCGCGACCGCGACCTTGCCCAGATACGACCCCGTCGCGCGCCCGCCGAGCACTGTACGCACCACCTGGTTGGAGGTGGCATTGGGCTCGATATGATTGAGCGTGGTGACGATCTCGAGCGTCTGCTCCCCCGTCCCCAGCATCGCGCCGCCGAGTTCGAAATGCGAGCCCGAGTGGCATGTCACATCGATCGCAATACGCCCGAAGCTGCCGCCGGTGTTGAGCACATGAAACGTCGCGGTTGCGCCTTCCCGCAGGATCACGCGGTAATCGCGGATCGCGACGATGTCGGTCGCGGCGTCCTGCACGATCACGCGCGCGATCGACTCGCCTGCAGGCACGTCGATCACTTCGGTCTGGACGGGCCAGACCGAAGCCACCGCTTCGAGGTTGCTATAATGCCACGTCTCATCGCGGCGGGTTGGGACGGCGAGCACGCTCATCTCCCCTCCCCTTCAGGGGAGGGGCTGGGGGTGGGGAAGTGTCTCACGGAGAGCAGCGCTTGTGACAGCCCCACCCCAACCCCTCCCCCGAGGGGGAGGGGCTTGCTGATGCGCAAGCGGCTCACGCAACCACCCCGGCATAGCCTTCGCGCTCGAGCTCGGCCGCGAGTTCCGGTCCGCCCGAGCGGATGATGCGCCCGGCCGACAAAACATGGACGAAATCGGGCGCAACATAGCTCAAAAGTCGCTCGTAGTGGGTAATGAGGATGACCGCTTTGTCTGGTTTCCGCATGATTCTGTTGATGCCGTCGCCAACGATCCGCAGTGCATCGATGTCGAGCCCGCTGTCAGTCTCGTCGAGAATCGCGAGCTTGGGATCAACGATTCCCATCTGGACCATCTCGTTGCGCTTCTTCTCGCCGCCGGAAAAACCGACGTTTACAGGGCGCTTGAGCATTTCGGCATCCATCGACAACGCCGCCGCCTGCTCGCGCGCGAGCTTGAGGAACTCGGCACCCGACAACGGCTTTTCGTCACGACCGCGGCGCTGCGCGTTCAAGGCTTCGCGCAGGAACTGGACGTTGGAAACACCGGGAATTTCCACCGGATACTGGAAGCCGAGGAACAGCCCCGCCGCAGCACGCTGGTGCGGCTCCATCTCGAGCAGATCCTGCCCGGCAAATTCCACCGAACCCGATGTCACTTCATAGCCAGGCCGTCCGCCGAGGACATAGCCGAGCGTCGACTTGCCCGCGCCGTTCGGGCCCATGATCGCATGGACTTCGCCCGCGTTGACGGTGAGCGAAAGGCCCTTGAGGATTTCCTTGCCGTCGATTTCGGCGTGGAGGTCGGTGATTTTAAGCATCTGTCTTCCGCAAATTCGTATCAATATTTCCAGCGTCACGCCGGTGTGTGGTGGGGTTCACCCCACCGAGCCTTCGAGCGAGATCCCCAGCAACTTCTGCGCCTCGACCGCGAATTCCATCGGCAGCTGCTGCAGCACTTCCTTGGCGAACCCGTTGACGATCAACGCCACCGCGCTCTCCGAATCGAGCCCGCGCTGCATCGCGTAGAACATCTGGTCGTCGCTGATCTTCGAGGTGGTCGCCTCATGCTCGATCTGCGCCGACGGGTTGCGCACCTCGATATACGGCACGGTATGCGCGCCGCACTGATCGCCCAGCAGCAGCGAATCGCACTGGGTGAAGTTGCGCACGCCCTCCGCACCCGGCGCGACGCGCACCAGCCCGCGATAGGTGTTGTCCGAACGCCCCGCCGAAATCCCCTTCGACACGATCGTCGAGCGCGATCCCTTGCCGTTGTGGATCATCTTGGTGCCGGTATCCGCCTGCTGGCGGTTGTTGGTGACCGCGACCGAATAGAATTCGCCGACGGAATTCTCGCCATTGAGCACGCATGACGGGTATTTCCACGTGATCGCGCTGCCGGTCTCAACCTGCGTCCACGACACCTTCGAGTTTTTTCCCTGACAAAGCGCACGCTTGGTGACGAAATTGTAGATCCCGCCCTTGCCGTTCTCGTCGCCCGGATACCAGTTCTGGACGGTCGAATATTTGATCTCGGCATCGTCCAGCGCGACCAGCTCGACCACCGCGGCGTGAAGCTGGTTCTCGTCGCGCATCGGGGCGGTGCAGCCCTCGAGATACGAGACGTACGACCCCTTGTCGGCGACGATCAGCGTGCGCTCGAACTGGCCGGTATTCTCGGCGTTGATGCGAAAATAGGTCGACAGCTCCATCGGGCAGCGGACGCCCTCGGGGATGTAGACGAAGGTCCCGTCGCTGAACACCGCGGCGTTGAGCGTGGCGAAATAATTGTCGGTCATCGGCACGACGCGGCCGAGCCACTTGCGGACGAGCTCGGGATATTCCTTGATCGCTTCCGAAATGCTGCGGAAGATGACGCCCGCGGCCTCGAGCTCCTTGCGGAACGTGGTAGCGACCGAGACCGAGTCGAACACGGCGTCCACGGCGACGCGACGCTTGGGCTGGCCGTCCTCGCCAAGCTCCTCGACACCCGCGAGCATCTTCTGCTCGGCGATCGGGATGCCGAGCTTCTCATAGACGCGCAGGATCTCTGGATCGACCTCGTCGAGCGAGCCGAGCTTGGGCTTCGGCTTGGGCTCGGCGTAGTAGAACGCGTCCTGATAATCGATCGGTTCGAGATTGAGCTTCGCCCAATCAGGCGATTCGAGCGTCTGCCACAAGCGGAACGCCTTGAGCCGCCAGTCGAGCATCCACTGCGGCTCGCCCTTCTTGGCGGAGATGAACCGGACGGTGTCCTCGCTCAGCCCCTTGGGCGCGAAGTCCTGTTCGATGTCGGAGTGGAAGCCCCACTCATAGGTCTTGTTGACGGCCTCATAGGCCTGCGCATTCTTGGTAGCCATCGTCAAATCCTCGCCGCGCAGCGGCTTGATGAATCTCTAAAACTTTTCGTGGCTTTGCGTCTTTGCGTGAGAAAGTCTGACTCACGCAAAGACGCAAAGCCGCAAAGGAAGAAGGGGGTTGAAGGCGCTTCGCGCTGAGCGGTCATGCCGGCGCCCTCGACAGGCTGGCCAGCGAAACACCGTCGAGCGCGCCGCGGACGGCGCCGTTGACGACGTTCCAGTGCGGCTTGACCCGGCAATCGCCTTCAAGCGCGCAATCGTGACGGCCCTCGTCGACGCACGTCGTCATTGCGATCGGCCCCTCGACCGCCTCGATGATCTCGGCAAGCGAGATCGCCGCGGCGGGGCGCGCGAGGCGGAAACCACCACCGGTGCCGCGCGTGCTCTCGATCAGCCCGCCCGCGGACAGACGACTGACGAGCTTCTGCACGGTCGGCAATGGAAGTCCCGTCTCCTCGGCGAGTTGCGTCGCGTTGAGCCGACCCGACGAACCGCAATGTCGCGCGGCGGCGGACATCATCACGACGGCATAGTCGGCAAGGCTGGAAAGACGCATAAGCTCCAATCGGACTGATCTGGTAGGATTGCAAATGGGGGTGCGGGGTGAGTCGGTCAACCCCTGTGGGTGACAACGCCGCCGCTCATTTTTCAGTCACCCTGAACGCAGTTCAGGGTCCACTGTGCAGCAGGCACGGACCGGACTTGCGGCGCAGTGGACCCTGAAACAAGTTCAGGGTGACGGAGAAGGGCGCTTTGACGCAGGCCTGCACCAGTGTCATCAGGCGCCATGCTCTTCCCCCTCCTCCGCCCCGCGCTGTTCGCGCTGGATGCCGAACAGGCACACGGCCTGACGATCAAGTTGCTGGCGCGCTTCCCAGGCTCCGCGCCAAAAAGCGCTCCGATCCTGCGGACCACCGTCGCCGGGCTCGATTTCGCCAACCCGCTCGGACTCGCCGCCGGGGTCGACAAGAATGGCGAGGCGATCGACGGCTTTTTCGGGCTGGGCTTCGGCAGCGTCGAGATCGGCACGCTGACCCCGCTCCCGCAAGCGGGCAACCCGCGCCCGCGGCTGTTCCGCTTGCAAGAGGACGAAGCCGTCATCAACCGCATGGGGTTCAACAACGGCGGCATCCACGCCGCCCTCCCGCGTGCGAAAGCGGCGAAGCGGCGCGGGGTGCTCGGCATCAACGTCGGGGCGAACAAGGATGCGCCCGACCGGATCGCGGATTACGCCCACGGCGTCGCGGCGGCGGCGCCGATCGCGGATTATGTTACGGTCAACATCTCGTCCCCCAACACGCCTGGCCTACGCGATCTCCAGCATGGCCGCGAACTGACCGACCTGCTCGCCGCCGCAGACGATGCGCGCCGGATCGGCACGACACCCCGCCTGTTCCTCAAGGTCGCCCCCGATCTCGACGCGTCCGCGATCGACGCGATCGCGCGTGCGGCGAACGACCATCATGTCGATGCGCTGATCGTCAGCAACACGACGATCTCGCGCCCCGATTTGCGCTCAGCCAATGCGGGCGAGACGGGCGGCCTGTCGGGTGCGCCGCTTGCGCCGCTCGCACGCCAGCGGTTGCGCGATTTCCGCAACGCGACCGGGGGCGCGATGCCGCTGATCTCGGCGGGCGGGATCGACAGCGCGGACGAAGCCTATGCCCGCATTCGCGCAGGTGCGAGCCTGGTCCAACTGTACAGCGCGCTGGTCTATCGCGGGCCGGGCCTGGCACGAAGGATCACGCATGGCCTGGCGACGGCGCTCGAGCGCGACGGCTTTACAAATGTGGCGGCTGCGGTTGGCGTCGACGGCTGATCAACGTTGCTGCCATTGGTTTGAAATCTGGTCCGAACCCACCGATGCGCTGGCGTGACCCCAGCCCGATGGATAGGGCGCGTTGATCCGCTTCGAAGGAATGGTCCGATGTCTGCACCCGAACTCATCCACATCGCCACGCCGCATCTGTCCGCCGCGATCAATCCGATCGGCGCGGAACTGACGCATCTCCACGATGCGGATGGCCGCGAATTGATGACCAACGCCGATCCAGCCTTCTGGGCGGGCCATGCGCCGTTGCTGTTCCCGATCGTCGGGCGATTGAACGGCGACGAGCTGCACGTCAACGGCACTGCCTATCCAATGAAGCAGCATGGCTTCGCCCGCCGCAGCCTTTTCACGCTGATCGAGCACGATGCGAGCCGCGCGGTGTTCCTCCTCGAGGACAATGCGGAAACCCGCACCGCCTATCCCTTCGCTTTCGCGTTGCGCGTAACCTACACGATCACCGACGCGACGCTGGCGATTTCGGTGGCGATCGAGAACCGCAACGACACCAGCCTCCCCGCGAGCTTCGGCTTCCACCCCGCCTTCGCCTGGCCTTTACCCTACGGCCTGCCGCGCGGCGAGCACCGGATCGTCTTCGCGGAGGACGAACCCGATGACTTGCGCGAACTCGCGGGCAACGCGATCATCGAACAACGCCGTCCGTCTCCCCTCGACGGTCGCACGCTCGCGCTCGATGATGCCTTGTTCGAACGCGATGCGCTGATCTGGGATTCGGTCCGCTCGCGCAGCGTGCTTTATGGTGCGCCGACCGGGCCGCAGCTTCGCGTCGATTTCCCCGACATGCCGATGCTCGGGATCTGGACCAAGCCGGGTGCCGCGTTCATCTGTATCGAGCCGTGGCACGGCATCGCCGACCCGACGGGCTTCGCGGGCGACATCCGCGAGAAACCGGGCATCGTCGAGATCGCGCCCGGCGCTACGCTGACCTGTGGGTTGCAGGTGACGTTGGAGGGCTGAGGCGCTACAGCGCAGCGATGAATCACACGTCCGACCGCCGCACTTTTGCGATCATCTCCCACCCTGACGCCGGCAAGACCACGCTGACCGAAAAGCTGCTGCTGTTCGGCGGCGCGATCCATCTTGCCGGCGAGGTCAAGGCACGCGGGCAGAACCGCCGCGCGCGCTCGGACTGGATGAAGATCGAGCAGCAGCGCGGGATCTCGGTGACGTCGTCGGTGATGACGTTCGAACGCAACGGGCTCACCTTCAACCTGCTCGACACGCCGGGCCACGAGGACTTTTCCGAAGACACCTATCGCACGCTGACCGCAGTCGACTCGGCGGTCATGGTGATCGACGCTGCGCGCGGGATCGAGGCGCAGACGCGCAAGCTGTTCGAAGTCTGCCGGTTGCGCTCGGTGCCGATTATCACCTTCGTCAACAAGGTCGACCGCGAGGGGCGCCCCCCGTTCGAACTGCTCGACGAGATCGCCGAGATGCTCCAGCTCGACGTCACGCCGATGAGCTGGCCGGTCGGCATGGGGAGCGATTTCGAGGGGGTGTACGATCTCCACGCCAATAGCTTGAGCCAGCCCGAGGGGCCGAGCCGCGAGTTCCTCGGCAAGGCGCTGAGCTTCACCGGGCTCGACGACCCCGCGCTCGCCACCACGCTGAGCCCGGCGGGGCTGCAGTTGCTCCAGGACGAATCCGAGCTCGCACTCGGCGGTTACGGCGCGTTCGATGTCGAGGCGTATCGCGGCGGCGACCAGACTCCGGTCTATTTCGGCTCGGCGCTGAAGGAGTTCGGCGTCGCCGAGTTGATCGACGCACTCGGCCGCCATGCGCCGGGTCCGCGCCCGCAGCCCGCGGAGCCCGAGCAGGTGCTGCCCGAACGTGCCGACGTCACCGGCTTCGTGTTCAAGGTCCAGGCGAACATGGATCCCAACCACCGCGATCGCATCGCGTTCATGCGGCTGTGTTCGGGGACGTTCAAGCGCGGCATGAAGCTGACGCCGACCGGCCACGGCAAGCCGATCGCGATTCACTCGCCGATCCTGTTCTTCGCGCGCGAGCGCGAGCTGGCGGACGAGGCGTTTCCGGGTGACATCATCGGCATCCCCAACCACGGCACGCTGCGGGTGGGGGATACTTTGTCCGAGCGCGCGGACGTGCGCTTTACCGGGCTGCCCAATTTCGCGCCCGAAATCCTGCGCCGCGTCGCATTGAAGGACCCGACCAAAACCAAGCAGTTGCGCAAGGCGCTCGACGACATGGCCGAAGAGGGCGTGACGCAGGTGTTCTATCCCGAGATCGGGTCGAACTGGATCATCGGCGTGGTCGGGCAGCTTCAGCTCGAAGTGCTGCTATCGCGGCTCGAGGCGGAGTATAAGGTCGATGCGGGGCTCGAAATGGCGCCGTATGACACCGCGCGCTGGGTCTCGGCGGCGGATCCGGCGGATCTCAAGGCGTTCATGGACTTGAACCGCACGTCGATGGCGAAGGATCGCGACAACAACCCGGTCTATATGGCGAAGACCGCGTGGGACGTCGGTTATGTCGCGGATCGCTACCCCAAGGTGACGTTCGCGGCGACGCGCGAACGCTGAGCGAGAGCGAGGGCGAAGGATTTTAGCCTGAGTCCCGTCCCCCGTTCGGGCTGAGCGCAGTCGAAGCCCCACACACACCGCAGGGGCCTTCGACTTCGCTCAGGCCGAACGGATGGGTGGGTGCTCCGACGTACCCACTCAGGACAAAGCGTCCTGTTCCAGCGCCTGACTATGCTTGAGACGAACAGGGGGTATTTGAGCTTGCGTCCCGCCCCCCCGTTCGGGCTGAGCGAAGTCGAAGCCGCCAGCGCAACGCAAGGGCCGTCGACTTCGCTCAGCCGAACGGATGGGGTTTAGCCGCGCCAAGTCCTAGGCCGCAGCGTCCTGCTCCAACGCCTCTACCAGCGCCTCGCGCACGGCGAGGATCGTGCCGTAGCTTGCGGCTGGCAACGGCGCGCTGGCGACGGGGCGCTTGCGCTCCGCCATCAACGCCTGCTGCACCCCGCGGATGGTATAGCCATCCTCGTTGAGCATCTTGGCGATGCGCTGCACCAGCGCCACGTCGGCCGGTCGGTAATAACGCCGGTTACCGGCGCGTTGCAGCGGCCGCAGTTGCGGGAAACGCGTTTCCCAATAGCGCAGGATGTGCTGCGGCAATCCCGTATCGCGCGACAGTTCCCCGATCGTGCGATAGGCGCCTTCCGCCTTGACGGGCGGTGTCGGTAGTGTTGCCATGGTGCTGCTCAGTCGGCTTCGACGATGCGGTCACGCATCATCTGGCTTGCCCGGAACGTGAGCACACGGCGCGGCGCGATCGGAACCTCGATTCCGGTCTTGGGGTTGCGCCCGACACGCTCTCCCTTGTCGCGAAGAACGAATGTGCCGAACCCCGAAATCTTCACATTGTCGCCCTTCGCGAGCGAGCCGCACATGTGCGACAAAATCTGTTCGACCAGTCGCGACGAGTCCGCGCGGGACAGTCCGACCTGATGATGTAGTGCTTCGGCAAGATCTGCCCGTGTCAACGTTCCTGCAGGTGCCATTCCGGTATCCCTCCCCAAGCGGCAAGACGTTGGTCTAACACACAGAAGGCGATAACGGAAAGTGCTAGTTACAGAAGCGTAACAATGGTTGCCCTAAAAGCGGACAACTGCGGCGCCCCAAGTGAAACCACCACCCATTGCTTCGAGCACGATGAGGTCGCCGCGCTTGATCCGGCCGTCCTTTACTGCGGTGTCGAGCGCGAGTGGAACCGACGCCGCGGAAGTATTGGCGTGTTGATCGACGGTCACGACGACCTTGTCCGGGGACAGGCCCAACTTGCGCGCGGTCGCATCGAGGATACGGGCATTGGCCTGATGCGGGACGACCCAATCGACGTCTTCTGCCGACAGCCCGCTGGCCGCGAGTGTCTCGGTCATCACACCCGCCAAATTGACGACGGCGTGGCGGAACACCTCGCGGCCCTTCATGCGAACCTTGCCCACCGTGCCCGTGGTGGAGGGGCCGCCATCGACATACAGCAGCTCGTTGTGGCGACCGTCGGCGTGCAGGCGAGTCGACAGGATCCCCCGCCCCTCCGCGCCGGTGTCGTTGTTTTCCTGGCCTTCCAGAACGATGGCACCGGCACCGTCGCCGAACAGAACACAGGTGGTGCGGTCTTCCCAATCGAGAATGCGGCTGAACGTCTCCGACCCGATCACCAGCGCACGGCGCGCCGACCCTGCGCGGATCATGCTGTCGGCGACCTGCAAGGCATAGAGGAAGCCCGAGCATACCGCGGCCACATCGAACGCGACGCAGTCGTTGATCCCGAGGCTCGCCTGGACCTTGGTCGCGCTCGACGGGAAGGTCTGGTCAGGCGTCGCGGTCGCGAGCACGATCAGGTCGATGTCCTGCGCCGACAGGCCCGCCGATCCCAGCGCAGCGCGGCACGCGTCGGCCGCAAGCGTCGCGGTCGTCTCGTCGGGGGCTGCGATGTGGCGGAAGCGGATACCGGTGCGTTCGACGATCCATTCGTCCGTCGTATCGACGGTCTCGGCCAGTTCGGCATTCGATACGCGTCGCGCGGGGAGTGCCGACCCGGTGCCGACGATTACCGAACGAATCATGCTGCCTTCGCCTCGAATTCACGCAGATCCTCGGCGATTCGCCGAGTCAGGTCATCCCGCACCATCTTCGCAGCGGCAGCGATCGCAGTCGCCACGCCGATCGCATTGGCACTGCCGTGGCTTTTGACCACCAGCCCGTTGAGGCCGAGGAAGACCGCGCCGTTATGATTGTTGGGGTCGAGATGATGCCGCAACAGATCGGTCGCGGGCTTTGAAATGAGGAAGCCGATCTTCGAGCGCGTCGAGGATCGGAATGCGCGCTTGAGCAGATCCGCGACGAACCGTGCGGTGCCCTCGGCGGTCTTGAGCGCGATGTTGCCCGAGAAGCCGTCGCAGACGATCACGTCGACATCGCCGCGCGACAATTTGTCGCCTTCGATGAAGCCGGTAAACTGCAGCGGCAGATGCGACGCGTGACGCAACGCCGCGGCTGCGTCGCGAATCACATCGGTGCCCTTCTGGTCTTCGCTGCCGATGTTGAGCAGCGCGACTCGCGGGCGCGCAAGCTCGAGCGTGGTGCGCGCGTAGGCAGCGCCCATCACCGCGAACTGGATCAGGTTGCGCGCATCGCACTCGGTATTGGCACCGAGGTCGAGCACGACTGTATCGTTGTCCCCGAGCGTCGGCATCAAGCCGGCGAGCGCGGGACGATCGATTCCGGGGATCATCCGCAGCGACAGCTTTGCCATCGCCATCATCGCGCCGGTATTCCCGGCGGAGACGCACGCGGCAGCGCGACCCTGCTTCACCATATCGATCGCGATGCCCATCGACGTCTTCTTGGATCGGCGAATCGCCTGGGTAGGCTTTTCGCTCGATCCGACGACTTCGGGGGCATGAACGATCTCGGCGTGCGGGATCAGGTCCGGATGCCGCTTGAGTTCGGCAGCGATTGCATCCTCGTCGCCGACGAGGATGAACTGCATGTCCGTGAATCGTTGCCGCGCACGGGCGACTCCGGCCAGCACTACTGCCAGCCCTTCATCGCCACCCATCGCGTCGACCGCGATACGGGAGCTGTTCGTCACGCTGGCCGCTCCCTGTACACGCCCGATGGCACGATCCGCTGCCGATCCCTTGGGGATCAGCCTTCGACCGAGACGATCTCGCGGCCGTTATAGTGGCCGCACGACGTGCAGAGGTTGTGCGGACGCTTCAGTTCGCCACAGTTCGGGCATTCCTGGAACGACGCAACAGTCAGCGAGTCGTGCGCACGACGCATGCCGCGCTTGGAAGGCGTGGTTTTTCTTTTTGGGACGGCCATTTCGGCGAAACCTTATACTTGTCTAAACCGGTGCGATAAGCCCGAACCAGTTACGACGCAATCGACACAAGGTCGACCGCGCAAGCGGCACCGGCAGCCAGACATCTCGCGAAGATGGCGGGCTATAGCGATTCTGCGCGGCGTTGCAAGCATTGCGCGCCCGTGCGACGGGGTCGATCAACGAATAAAGGGACGATTTTCGATGATAACCGGTTCTGACATGGCAATCTCGCTTGCAACCGCGGGTGCGGCGGCGATCATCAATCTGTGGCTGGCAATTCGCATCGGCGCCGTTCGAACCAAGGCCAAGATTCTGGTCGGCGACGGCGGCAATGAAATGCTGATTCGCCGGATGCGCGCGCATGCCAATTTCGTCGAATATGCCCCCTTCATCCTGATCCTGATCGCGCTGATAGAATTCACGAGCGGAAGCTCGTGGTGGCTGTGGGGCGCGAGCGCCGCGTTTGTCGTCGCGCGCATCCTGCACGCCCTGGGGATGGACGGCTTCAAGATCGGGCGAATGGTCGGCACGATCCTGACCTTCGTGCTACTGCTCGGGCTTGGCGGTTACGCCATTGTGGTGCCGTTGCTCGGGCATTCCACGGCAGGCGTCGTCGCGCCGAGCGTTGCGCCAGCGGGCTGATGAGGTTCTGCCCGATCCAATTACCGCACTGTTCGGGCTGAGCGAAGTCGAAGCCCCGTCTCACCGTCGACGATGATCGGTGAGACGGGCTGGCCTCAGCGCCGCTTACGCAGCCAGCGCCGAGTCGCTGACGAACATGTTGGTCGCGCGCTCGTGCGCGAAGGTGCTTGCCGGACCGTGCCCGGGGAGGAAGGTCGTGTCGTCGCCCAACGGCCATAATTTGGTGACGATCGAGTCGATCAGTTGCGGGTGGTTACCCCGCGGAAAATCAGTCCGGCCAACCGACCCGGCGAACAGCACGTCGCCGACGATCGCCAGTTTCGACGGCGCATGGTGGAAGATGACATGCCCGGGCGTGTGCCCCGGGGTTTCATAGACGTCGAGCACGAGATCGCCGACGGTCACAGTGTCGCCCTCGACCAGCCAGCGGTCCGGTTCGAAATTGATCCCCGGAATGCCATATTGCGCGCCGCTCTCGGACAGGGTGGAGGTGAGGAAGCGGTCCTCCTCGTGCGGCCCCTCGATCTGCACGCCATAGTCGTCGGCAAGCGGCTTCGCCTCGCCGCAATGGTCGATATGGCCGTGCGTGAGGATGATCTTCTCGATCGTCACGCCGTGCTGCGCCGCCGCCGCGCGCAATTGGGGAAGGTCGCCACCGGGATCGACGAACGCACCGCGCATCGTCGCGGTACACCATAGCAAGGTGCAATTCTGTTGCAGCGGCGTCACCGGGATAATTGCGGCGCGAAGGGGCGGTATGCTCATACGCCTTGGATAGAATGCCACGGCGGGTCGGGCAAGGATCGGGTTTCGCGGTGCAAACGGACACTGCGGGGTTGCCCCGGGGGCCTCAAGCGGGGCATCTGACCGCCAGTGATGCTCAGCAACCAGACCAAGCCGTTCGTCCTGCTGGACGATGCCCGCGCGGACGGAGCGTCCGCACGCTTGTATCTCGATCCGGTCTGCATCCTGACCGCGCATACGATCGGCGAGATCGATGTGGTGCTGGCAGCGGTGCGCGCCGCGCGCGATGCCGGGCACGATGTGGTCGGCTATCTTGCGTACGATGCCGCCGCCGCGTTCGAGCCTGCACTTGGGCACGCCGCTCCAGACATCGACGAACACGCACAGCCGGATGCAGCTCCTTCGCTACCGCTGGCTTGGTTCGGCGTGTTTGCGGGCTATCGCACAATCGCGCCGGGCGATGTTCCCGCCCTGCTGCCCAGTCCCGCAGGTGCGTGGAACGCCGCGCCCGAACCCGATATCGCGCTCTCGACCTACGACACGCAATTCGCCGCCGTGCAGGCGGAGATCGTCGCAGGCGGACTGTATCAGGCAAACCTGACCTATCGCGCGCAGATGAAGGTGCACGGCGATCCGCTGTCGCTTTATGCCCGACTGCGCACCCAGGCGGACGCAGGATTTGGCGCGCTGATCGATACGGGCGACGCGACGATCCTGTCGCTGTCCCCCGAATTGTTCTTCGCGCTGGACGGCGATCGGCTGACCTGTCGCCCGATGAAGGGCACCGCGCGCCGAGACCCCGATCCGGTGGCGGATGCGGCCGCGGTTGCCACACTTGCGCAGGACCCAAAGCAGCGCGCCGAGAATCTGATGATCGTCGACCTGATGCGGAACGACCTTGCACGCGTCGCCCGCGCCGGGTCGGTCGCGGTGCCGAGGCTGTTCGCGGTCGAAAGCTATCCGACGGTGCATCAGATGGTATCCACCGTCACCGCCGACCTCGCCCCCGGACTGGACGCGATCGACGTGCTCACCGCGCTGTTTCCGTGCGGGTCGATCACAGGCGCACCCAAGATCGCCGCGATGCAGGCGATCGCACGGATCGAAGCCAGCCCGCGCGCACTCTATACCGGCACAATCGCGCGGTTCGATGCGAACGGCGACGCGATGGCGAATGTCGCGATCCGCACGCTGGTCTGGCCGAAGGACACCGAGACGGCGTGGCTCGGCGCAGGCGGCGGGATCGTTGCGGATTCGGACCCGGCGGCGGAATGGGACGAGGCGAAGGCCAAGCTTGCGTTCCTGACGCATGACGTGCGTCGCTTCGATCTGATCGAGACGATGGCGTTCGACCCCCACCACGGCCTCCTGCTGCTCGAGACACACATTGCGCGCTTGTCCGCCAGCGCACAGGCGTTCGACTTCGTGTTCGACCGCCACACCGTCCGCAACGAACTCCAGGCCGCGACCTTCCGCTTGCGGACTGCGGCGCGCGTGCGGCTGTTGCTTGCACCCAGCGGGGCGGTCGCGGTCGAAATTGGGGAAATGCCCGCGCCTGCCACTGAACCGGTAGAGGTGGGGATCGTGCCACTGCCGGTCACCGCTGCCGACATCCGGCTGCGCCACAAGACGAGCGACCGGACCTTTTACGATACCGCGCGACAGGGATCGGGATGTTTCGAGGTCGTGTTCGAACGCCCTGACGGCCGGTTGACCGAAGGCAGCTTCACGTCGCTGTTCGTACCGCGCGGCGATATGCTGATAACACCCCCGATAACCGACGGATTGTTGCCCGGCGTGTTGCGCGCAGACCTGCTGGCAAGCGGGCGCGCAGTCGAAGGACATCTCACCGAAGCGGACCTTGCGCACGAATTTTTCATCGGCAATGCGCTTCGCGGATTGATTCGTGCGCGACGGGCGGTTGCGGCGTCGCCCGTCGCACGATAAGCGCTCGCGCGTCCATTCGTCATCCGACCAAGGCTCTTCACTATGAACCCCTCCGCCGCGCTCAACCGTATCAAGCCGTCGCCGACGCTTGCCATCACGTCGCGGGTCCAGGAGCTGAAGCGCGCGGGCGTCGACGTGATCGGCCTAGGCGCGGGCGAACCCGATTTCGATACGCCCGATTTCGTCAAGGAAGCCGCGATCAAGGCGATCCGCGACGGCCAGACCAAATATACCAACGTCGACGGCACGCCCGAACTGAAGGCGGCGATCGCCGCGAAGTTCACGCGCGACAACGGCCTGACCTATACGCCCGACCAGATCAGCGTGAACGTCGGCGGGAAGCACACCCTGTTCAACGCAATCGTCGCGACGGTCGAGGCGGGCGATGAAGTCATCGTCCCTGCGCCTTATTGGGTGAGCTATCCGGACGTCGTGCTGTTCGCGGGCGGCACGCCCGTGTTCGTTGCGGCCGGCCCTGAGCAGGGCTACAAGCTGCTCCCCGAGCAGCTCGAGGCGGCGATCACGCCCCGGACCAAGTGGGTGATCCTCAATTCGCCGTCCAACCCGACTGGTGCTGCCTATACCGCCGCCGAGCTCAAGGCATTGGGCGACGTCCTCGAACGGCATCCGCACGTGTGGATCTTCTCGGACGATATGTACGAGCACATCCTGTACGACGGCTTCAAATTCGCGACGATCGCGCAGGTCTGCCCGTCGCTCTACGAGCGCACGCTGACCGTCAACGGCTGCTCCAAGGCCTATGCGATGACCGGCTGGCGAATCGGTTTCGCGGGCGGCGCATCGTGGCTGATCAAGGCGATGGCCAAGCTCCAGTCGCAATCGACCAGCAACCCCTGCTCGATCGCGCAGGCGGCGTCGGTCGCGGCGCTCAACGGTGACCAGTCGTTCCTCAAGGATCGCGCGGCGGCGTTCCAGGTGCGGCGCGACCTGGTGGTCGGGATGCTCAACGCGGCGGAGGGCATCACCTGCCCCAAGCCCGACGGCGCATTCTACGTCTATCCGGAGTTTTCCGCGCTGATCGGCACGTCGACCCCGTCGGGCAAGCTGATCGACTCGGACGAGGCGATGGTCGCCTATCTGCTCGACGACGCAAAGGTCGCGGCGGTCCAGGGCGCGGCGTTCGGCCTGTCGCCGGCGATGCGCATCTCCTATGCGACGTCGGATGCTTTGCTGACGTCGGCGTGCACGCGGATCCAAGAGGCGTGCGCCGCGCTTCGCTGAACCGGAGCCGAAACGATCGTTCAGCTTTTGGCAACGCAGAGTTTGCGAAATGTCTCTTGCCGCAGCGCACAATCAGGACGATTGGCGCTACGGCATTTGGCATTCCTGCCAGGGCAAAGAGGTATCGTGATGCGTCGCATCTTCAAATCGGATTTCGTCTGGCAGTTCGTTGGCGGCTTCGCGCTGGGCGCGATTGCACTGGTGACGCTGCATCCGGTCGAAGGCGCGCATGCGGCTACCCGCCCACAGATCGAGGCGACGCGCTGAGGCGGCACTCTGCCCGCTAACTGCTAACCGCTTCCCCGGCGAAGGCCGGGCCCAGTCGTGATGGCAGAGGTAACAGCGCGTAGCGGCTTGCCGCGATCCGGTGCGCCCCTGGGCCCCGGCCTTCGCCGGGGAAGCGCAGCAGCCCGCCTTCCCTACCCTTCCAAACTCCGCGACGCCTGTTCGAACATGTCCTTCGACAGCCCCGGCGTCGCCACGATCCGCTCCAGTTCAGCGCGCATCAACCCCGCCCGCACCGAATCGAATCGCCGCCAGCGCCCGAGCGGCGGGATCAGCTTCGCCGCGGTCTGCGGGTTGAGCTTGTCGAGTGCGATCAGCTGGTCCGCAAGGAAGCGATACCCCGCCCCCGACACCGCATTGAACGCGCGCTGGTTGACCCCGAACGCGCCGACCAGCGCGCGTGCGCGGTTGGGGTTGGACAAGGTGAAATCGCGGTGCCGCGACAGCGCCTCGACCGCGGCACCGGTATCGTCGCGCGGGGCCATCGCCTGGACCGAGAACCATTTGTCGAGCACCAGCGCATTGTCGCTGTAGCGCTTGTAGAACATGTCGAGCGCGGGCTCGCGCTGCGGCGCGTCCCCGCCGACCAGCGTCGCCAGCGCGCTTTGCCGGTCGGTCATATTGTCCGCCGCCTCGAATTGCGCAAACGCGAGGTCGCCCGCGTCCGACGCGCCCGATGCCGCGATATAGCCCAAAGCGACCGCCTTGAGCCGCCGCTGGCCCTTGGCGTCGGGCGAATAGACATAGCCGCCGTCGGTATTCGCGCGCGCGCGATCATAAGCCGAACGCCATTCGCTTTCGAGCGCCTGCCCGATGTCGCGGCGGAGCGACTCGCGTGCGCGAAAGATCGCCTCGGGGTCGACGATCGCGAGCTGGTCGCCGATGAAGCTCTCCGACGGGAGCAGCACGGCTTCCGCGATGAACGCCGCGTCGAGCGTGGCATCGGCAAGCGTGCCCTGTATCGCGGCGACCACCGCCGCATGATCGGCGCGGCCCTGCGACGCGCCCTGGACGAGCGTGTCGAGCATCAGCTGCTGGAGCGCTTCGTACCGCGCGAACGGATCGTCGTCCTGCGCGCCGAGGAAGGCGAGGTCCTCCGCGGTCCGGTCGGTCGCGATGATCGCGGGCGAGGAGAAGCCGCGGTTGATCGACAGGATGGGCCGCTCGGTGACGGTCTCGAATACGATCGTCTGCTCGGCATCGGTCAGCAGGATCGTCTGTTCGTCGGTCAGCGCATGGCCGGTTTCCGCGCCGAACAGCTTGATCTTGAGCGGGAGCACCACCGGAAGCTTGTCCGGCTGCCCCGGCGTCGGCGGCGTGCGCTGCGTCAGCACCAGTTCCGCACGCGCCGACCCCAGATGATGCGTCAGCGATGCCGTTACGCGCGGCGTCCCCGCCTGACCGTACCAGCGACGGAACTGCTTGAGATCGACGCCGCTCGCCTCCTCGAGGCTTGCGACGAAATCCTCGCATGTTGCCGCCGTCCCATCGAACCGGTCGAAATACAGATCGGTGCCCGAACGGAACCGCTCCGCGCCCAGCATCGTCGCGAGCATGCGGATGATCTCGGCGCCCTTGTTGTAGATGGTGGCGGTGTAGAAGTTCGAGATTTCCTGATAGGCGTCAGGCCGGATCGGGTGTGCGAGCGGCCCGGCATCCTCCGGAAACTGCGCCGCGCGAAGCCCACGCACGTCCTCGATCCGCTTGACCGCGGCTGAACCCTGGTCGGCGGAGAAGGTCTGGTCGCGATAGACCGTGAACCCTTCCTTCAGCGACAGCTGGAACCAGTCGCGGCAGGTGACCCGGTTGCCCGACCAGTTGTGGAAATATTCGTGCGCAACCACCGCTGCGATCGCGTCATAATCATAATCGGTCGCGGTGTCGGGGTCCGCCAGGATATAGCGGCTGTTGAAGATGTTGAGCCCCTTGTTCTCCATCGCGCCGAAGTTGAAATCGTCGACCGCGACGATGTTGAACACGTCGAGGTCATATTCGCGGCCATAGACCCGCTCGTCCCACGCCATCGACGTCTTGAGCGCGTCGAGCGCATGATGCGTGCGCTCCAGATCGCCCTCGCGAACCCAGATGCCGAGTTCGACCGTCCGGCCCGAGGCAGTGACGAACGTGCCGCGGTTGACCGACAGATCACCCGCGACCAGCGCAAACAGATAGCTCGGCTTGGGGAACGGATCGTTCCATTCCGCCCAATGCCGCCCGTCGCCCGCATCGCCCTGCGCAACCGGATCGCCGTTCGCGAGCAGCACCGGATAGCGCGCCTTGTCCGCAGTCATTCGCACGCTGTAGCGGCTCAGCACGTCGGGCCGGTCAGGGAAGAAGGTGATGCGACGAAACCCTTCCGCCTCGCACTGGGTGCAGAGGTTTCCGCCCGAAGCGTACAGCCCCATCAACTGCGTGTTGCGGTCGGGCGCGATCTCGACGACCGTCTCGACGACATGCGACGATCCGGTGAGCGGCAGCACCAGCGCGCCGTCCTCGATCACCCATTCGTTGATCGCCACGCCATCGACCTTGAGCGAAACCAGCGTCTGCCCTTCACCGTCCAGCCGCAGCGGGCGATGATGGGCATCCCCGCGCACGACCTGCAAGCGCGCGCTGACGCGGGTGCACGCCGGGTCCAGATCGAAATCGAGTGCGATCTCCGGCACCTGCCAGTCCGGAGCGGTGTAATCCGCACGACGGGTGACGTGCGGCTGGGCGAGGCTGGTCTGGATATCGAGCATGACGAAGATGTAGGCAGCGTGGTGCCGCCATGCCACCGAAATCGCCGCGGAGCGTGCAACCGACTTGCCTCGCGTAGCCTCGCTGCTACCCGGGGTGAATGATGCACAAAGCCCTTCTCGCGGTCCTCGCCACGCTGGCCCTCGCTCCCGCCACGCACGCACAAACCGCACCCGCCGCCTTGCCCGACGATCAGGCACAGATGAAGGCGCACGTCCTGTTTCTCGCGTCCGATGCGATGCGCGGGCGCGAGGCGGCGAGCCCCGAATATGCAATCGCTGCGGAATATGTCGCGGCGCAGTTCTTTGCGGCGGGCCTTGTCCCCGCCGGGCAGGACGGCGGCTATCTCCAGAAGGTCCCGCTCGTCGCCTATCGCGCCGCCGACCACGGCGACGTCGTGCTGACGCGCAAGGGCTCCGGCCCGCAACCGCTGCTGTTCGGCGAGGATTTTACCCCCGGTGCGGTCGCGGGCGCGGCGCGGACCACGCTGGACGCGCCGATCGTGTTCGTCGGGCACGGGATCGTCGCGCCGCGCTACAAACGCGACGATTATGCGGGCGTCGACGTACGCGGCAAGATCGTCGCCTTCTTCGCCGGAGCGCCCGCAAGCTTCCAGAGCGAGGAACGCGCGCATTTCCAGAGCGGCGCGACAAAGGCCGCGATTGCCGCTGCACACGGGGCGGTCGGCACGATCCTGCTGACGCGCGGCGTGCTGCCACCCGAGGGCGGCGCGTGGGATCGTGCGCGAACGACCTGGGCCAAGGCGGACGGCACCGGTGACATTGCGGGGGTTCCGCAACTGGCGACGCTCAGCGCGACCGGCGCGGCCAAGCTGTTCGCTGGCGCGAAGGTGCCGTGGAAGGCGATCCTCGCCAAAGGCACCGACGCCGAAGCACGCTTCGCCGCCGAACCGCTCGGGGCGCGCCTCGCGGTTGCGCTGCGGACCAGCTTCGAGCCCGGCACCAGCGCTAACGTCGCGGGCATGATTCAGGGCAGCGACCCTGTGCTCGGTAAGGAAGTCGTCGTCTTGTCGGCACATCTCGACCATCTCGGGGTCAAGGCCGAGGGCAAGGGCGACCTGATCTACAATGGCGCGGAGGACAATGCGGTCGGGATCGCCGCACTGATCGAGGAAGCCAAACGCTTCAAGGCCTCGCGCAAGCCGCCGCGCCGCTCGATCCTGTTCCTCGCGGTCACCGCGGAGGAAAAGGGCCTGGTCGGCTCGGACTATTTCGCGCGGCACCCGACCGTGCCGATCGAGAGCATCGTTGCGGACGTCAATCTCGACATGCCGATCCTGTCCTATCCGTTCGAGGACATGACCGTGTTCGGCGCGGATCGCTCGACGCTGGGGCCGATCGTCGCGAAGGCGGTGGGCACGCTCGGGGTGACGATGTCGCCCGACCCCGACCCGGCGCAGGGGATCTTCGTCCGGTCGGACCATTATCGCTTCGTACAGCAGGGGGTGCCCTCGGTGTTCCTGTGGCCGGGGCAAAAGGGACCGGGCAAGGCGGCGACGGCAGAGTTCTTCGCGCACCGCTACCACCAGCCATCCGACGACCTGTCGCAGCCGATCGACTGGGCGCAGGGCATCCGCTTCGTGAATGCCAATTACGCGATTGCGCGCGAGATCGCCGATGGCGAAGCGCGGCCACGGTGGAACAAGGGCGACTTCTTCGGGCTGCTGTACAACGGATACGGCGCGAAGTGACGCGCCGCACCAGGCCAGCCGCTAGCTGTTGATGCCCTGCCCCCTGCCCGCTCGAGCCGAACGGGACGGGACGACGGGAATTAGCTCCCCGACGCGGCGCTAGCCCGCGCGATCCTGCAACAACGCATCCGCGCTGCTTGTCGGCGCGAGCGCGCTGCGCGCGGAGACCGTGAGCGTCACCGCCAGGTCCATCACGACATTGCCCATCGTGCGGAAGATATCGGGGATCGTCTCAACTGCGACGAGCAAGCCGAGCGGCGCGACCGGCACCCCCAGCGTGACCGCGATCGGCGCGATCGCGCCGATGAAGCTGATCTGTCCGGGCAGGCTGACCGACCCGAGCGAGGTCAGCACCGCAATCGCGGTGGCCGCGCACAGCGTGGCGAAGCTGACGTGCACCCCGAACCAGTTCGCCACATAGATCGCAACCGCAAGGTTCATCGCCGGGCCGGTCGCGCGCAACATCGCCACCGCGATCGGCAGGACGACGCCAGACGTTGCCACCGGCACGCCCATGTCCTCGGAACTCCGCAACATCGCGGGCAGGCTGGCGAGGGAGGATTGCGTGCTCATCGCCACCGCCAGCACCGGCGCCGCACCGCGCACGAACCGGGTCAGCGCGATGCGTCCGCCCAATACCGCGAGCGGAAAAGCGAACAGCGACACCACCACGCCGACGCTCGACACCGTGACGATGTAGTGCAGCAGCGCGCCGACCGCAGCGGTCCCGGTCTTGGCGGCAACCGTGATCGCCAGCGCGAACACTCCGATCGGCGCGATCCAGATGATCCAGCCGATCACCACCAGCATCGTGTCGCGGATCGCGGAGAAGAAAGTGATTAGCAACGCGCGTGGTTCGGGTGCGATTTGCGCAAGCGCGAAGGCGAATACCAGCGCGAACAGGATTAGCGACAGGAACCCGCCGTTCGCCGCCGCCGCGACGACGTTGCTCGGCACCATGCCGACCAGGAATTCACCAAGCGGCTGGACCGGCCCCGCCGGGGCAGCCCCCGCCAACGCGGCCCGCAGCGCGATGCCCGAAGCCGCAGGCATCGGTGCGAGACTGAGGAACAGCGGCGTCAGGATTGCGGCCATCACCGCGCTGAACACCATCACCGACACGATCATCGCAATCGCGCGGGCCGCCACCGCACCGCTGCGCGCGGCCTCGGCGGTCGCTGCGATCCCGGTGACGAGCAGCGAGAAGACCAGCGGCAACACCGTCATCTGCAACGCGTTGAGCCACGCAGTCCCGATCGGTCCGGCAATCTCGACCGTCACCGGCACCGCCCCCGGCGCCCAGCCCGCCAAGGCGGCACCGACGGCAAGCCCGAGGACGAGCGACAACAGGATACGACTGGATTGCGACATGCAGGCCCTTTTGCAGATGCACGGCCCGTTTTGGCCGCTTATGAGTGCAACGCACATAACCGAACGGATGCGCGCGTAATGGCAAGAAAATATTTCGGTACCGACGGGATTCGCGGCCTGACCAATACCGCACCGATGACCGCGGCGATGGCAATGCAGGTCGGCATGGCGGCAGGCGCGCACTTCCATCGCGGCGAACACCGCCACCGCGTCGTGATCGGCAAGGACACGCGACTGTCGGGCTACATGCTTGAATCCGCGATGGTTGCCGGCTTCACCAGCGTCGGCATGGACGTGGTGCTGCTCGGCCCGATGCCGACGCCTGCGGTCGCGATGCTGACTCAGTCGATGCGCGCCGACCTCGGCGTGATGATTTCCGCGAGCCACAACCCCTACGCCGACAACGGCATCAAACTGTTCGGCCCCGACGGCTACAAGCTCTCGGACGCCGACGAGGCTGCAATCGAGGCGTTGATCGACGGCGACATCGCGCTCAGCCCCGCCCCCGAAATCGGGCGCGCGCGGCGAGTCGACGATGCGCAGGGGCGCTACATCCATTTCGCCAAGTCGACCTTCCCGGAGAACCTGCGGCTCGACGGGATGAAGATCGTGGTCGATTGCGCGAACGGGGCGGCCTACCGCGTTGCGCCCACCGCACTGTGGGAACTCGGCGCGAACGTGGTGACGATCGGCGTCAACCCCGACGGCAAGAACATCAACGACGGCGTCGGGTCGACCGCACCCAAGGCGCTGTGCGAGACAGTGGTCGAGACCGGCGCGCAGCTCGGCATCGCGCTCGATGGCGACGCGGACCGGCTGATCGTGGTCGATGAAAAGGGCCATGTCGTCGACGGCGACCAGTTGATGGCGACGATCGCGAGCAGCTGGGCGCGCGCCGGACGTCTGAAAGGCGGCGGGCTGGTCGCGACGGTCATGTCCAACCTCGGGCTGGAACGCCATCTCGCGACGCAGGGAATCGGGCTGATCCGCACCAAGGTCGGCGACCGGCATGTGCTCGAGGCGATGCGCGCGCAGGGCTATAATGTCGGCGGCGAGCAGTCCGGGCACATCATCCTGTCGGATTACGCCACGACCGGCGACGGATTGGTCGCGGCGCTCCAGATCCTCGCCGAGCTCGCGCGCTCGGGGGTGCCGGCGAGCGAATTGCTCCACCGTTTCGAGCCGCTCCCGCAATTGCTCAAGAACGTGCGGTTCGCGGGCGGCAAGCCGCTCGAGGCGGAGTCGGTCAAGGCGGTGATCGCCGAGGCCGAGGCCGAATTGAAGGGCAAGGGCCGCCTCGTCATCCGCCCCTCGGGCACCGAACCCGTCATCCGCGTGATGGCCGAGGGCGACGATGCTGCGCAAGTCGAGGCGGTGGTCGACCGCATCTGCGACGCGGTGCGGACGGCTGCGGGGTAATCTGCTATACCCTGCCCGCCGGGCTCGGCCCCGAGTCCGCCTGGGGGGGCAGGGATATGGACACGATCGATCCGCGGGCGGGCTCGCGCGGTGGAAATACGCGCGAGTTGGTCGGCGAAGCGCTGGACACGGCGATCGCGGCGCATCCCGCTCTGGCGGCGGTGCTGGCCGCTTCCGATGCGGTCGATCGGGCGATCGTGACCGGCGACAAGGCGACGTTCCTCGCGACACTGGCGGACGATTGCGTCGTCAACACCCCCGGCAACCGGGTCGCGGGCAAGGCGCAGATCGCCGACTTCTTCGAGCGCGGGCAGATCGATTACGCGTATTACCACAAGCGCATCGAGCATCTCGAACCCTATGGCCCGAATGTGCTCGTGATGGGCGAGGAGACCTATGTCCCCCGCGACGGAACGTCCTCGCCGCCGACCGTCTCACGGCGTTTCACCGATCTGTGGCGCACCGACGGCGACCGCTGGGTGATCGCGATCCGCCAGGCGACAATCTTCCACATCTCGCCCGGCGGAGCGGACTGACGGCGTGCCAATCCCCGTCTTCCTACAAAGGCATGGCCGCGAAACCACAACTGTTCTCCCGCGAAGGCGGGAGTCCAAGAGTCGCGAGAACCGTAAGTCGTTGTTCTGTTTGGCTCTGGACTCTGGCCTTCGCGGGAGAACGAGGGCTCCTGCCCCCCATTGATCATGCCACGACCCCACATCCTCGGGGTGACGTCCTACCAAACCCCCGCTAAACCGGCGTCATGCTTGAAATGCGCCCCGACTGCGAACGCTGCGGTACCGACCTCCCTGCCGACGAAGCAGGGGCGTTCATCTGTTCGTTCGAATGCACCTTTTGCGCACCCTGCGCCGAAGCGCTCGACGACCGCTGCCCCAATTGCAGCGGCGAGCTGATGGACCGCCCCGCGCGGGTGGACGACGCGCTTGCGCGGCATCCGGCGGGGACGGTGCGCTATCATCGCCCGGCGGCGGCACGCGGAAAGGGCTGAGCCACGGCGCGCCAGAGCGGATGCGGAGGACCTGTCCTACCGGCGTAGTTTCGTGCGATGATCGTCGAACCATGCCGTCGATCCGCTTCTCTCTCCCGCTCCCCGCGCAAAATCCGCGATCGGGCGGCGGGATGCAGGATTGCAAACCGATTCCGCCTAACTTTCCCCTAACCTTCCGATTGCACCACCAGCCATGACCCCGCGCATTCTCATCATCGCAGGCTCGGATTCGGGCGGCGGTGCGGGCATCCAGGCGGACATCAAGACCGTCACGATGCTCGGCGGCCACGCGATGACCGCGATCACCGCGATCACCGCGCAGAATACGCTCGGCGTCCAGGCGGTGCTGCCCGTGCCCGTGGAGATGGTGCTCGCGCAGATCGATTCCTGCCTGTCCGACATCGGCGCGGATGCGGTGAAGATCGGGATGATCGGGTCGGCCGAGACGGCTGACGCGGTCGCCGACCGGCTCGAAACGCTCGACGTGCCGGTGGTGTTCGATCCGGTGATGGTCGCGACCAGCGGCGCGACGCTCGCCGACCCGGCGACGATTTCGGCGTTCGCGCGGCTGATGCGGATCGCCACGGTGGTCACGCCCAACACGCCCGAACTCGCGGCGCTGGGTGGCGAAACCGCGATCCTCGCGCATGGCTGCCGATTGCTCGCCAAGGGCGGCCACGTCGAAGGGGCCGACGTTGTCGACCGCCTGATCGGACCGGACGGAGAGATCGCGCACTGGTCCGCCCCCCGGATCGAGACGACGAGCACGCATGGCACCGGCTGCACGCTCGCCTCGGCGATCGCCACCCTGCTCGGGCAAGGACGATCGCTACCACAAGCGGTCGGGGCGGCGCGCACCTTCGTGCGGCTGGCGTTGCGCGATGCGCCGGGGCTCGGGCGCGGGCACGGTCCGATGGGACATCAGGCGGTCCGGCTCGACCTCGGCGCGGATCTGCGGCTCAACCAGGTTACCGTGGGCAGCACCGATCACGCAGCATCGCGCGCTTTCTATGCGGCTCTCGGGCTTCGCCAGATCGTGGACAGCGCCAACCATTATGCTCGGTTCGAGACGGCGGGCGGCGCGACGGTGTCGATCGAGCGAGCAGCGAAAACAACGCTGTTCTTCGAATGCGACGACCTCGATGCCACCGTCGCGCGATTGGAGGCGACCGGAATCGTGTTCGATCAGCTCCCGACCTACCAACGCTGGCTCTGGCGCGAGGCGCGGCTGCGGGATCCTGCGGGCAATAGGGTCTGTCTCTACCATGCTGGCGAGAACCGCCGCTATCCGCCATGGCGGTTGCCTGATGCCTAGTCTCAAACATGAAAAGCTCTGCCTCGCCCCCGTCGCCGGTGTCGACGAAGCCGGCCGCGGTCCGCTTGCCGGGCCGGTCGTCGCGGTCGCGGTGATCCTGCCGCCCAAGGGCATCCCGCGCGGGATCAACGATTCGAAGAAGCTTTCCGCCGCCGAGCGGTTGCGGCTGCACGACCGGCTGCAAGACTGCGCGACAGTCGGGATCGGGATCGTCGAAGCGGACGAGATCGACGTGCTCAACATCTACTGGGCGACGATGAAGGCGATGACGCTCGCGGTCGAGGCTTTGGGCGTCGCGCCGGGGCATGTGCTGGTCGATGGCAACCGCTTGCCGCGCTGGACGCACGCCGCGACACCGCTCGTTTCGGGCGACGCGATCAGCACGTCGATCGCCGCCGCGTCGATCATCGCCAAGCACACCCGCGACACGATCATGCTCGCCCATGCCGAATCGTATCCGCAGTACGGATGGCACTCGAACAAGGGCTATGGATGCGCTGCGCATCTGGCGGCTTTGCGCGAACATGGGCCAACCCCGCTCCACCGGCGCACATTTCGTCCCGTCGCCGACGCGTATCTTCTGCTCTGAGTCTTTTGCGTCACACACTATCGCTTGAGTCCGCCGATCACGACGGACTCAACATCTAGCTCGCGTCCCGGGAATGTTCCGGACGGCTAACGAATCTGCGACGAATCCGGTTAACGCATCGCCCCTTGACGCGAGTCCCCAGATTCGCAGGGATGCGCGCGACAGTGAATCAGGGGCGGCGGTTATGGGCGTTTTGGAAAAGATAAAGGTCGGCAAGCGCCCGACCATCACGCCGATGGCGGAGCTTCCGCTCGACCAGATCCTGCGCTCGGACTGCATCGCGGCGATGCGCGCGCTTCCGGCCAAGTCGGTCGACATGATCTTCGCCGACCCGCCCTACAACCTACAGCTCGGCGGCGACCTTGCGCGCCCCGACGGCAGCCACGTCGACGCAGTAACCGACGCGTGGGACAAGTTCGACAGCCTCGACGCCTATGACGCGTTCACCCGCGCGTGGCTGGCGGAAGCCAAGCGGATCCTCAAGGACAATGGCGCGATCTGGGTGATCGGCAGCTATCACAACATCTTCAAGGTCGGCGCCGCAATCCAGGATCTCGGCTACTGGATCCTCAACGACATCGTGTGGCGCAAGTCGAACCCGATGCCCAATTTCAAGGGCACGCGCTTCACCAACGCGCATGAGACGCTGATCTGGGCGTCGATGGGCGAGAAGGCACGCTACACCTTCAATTACCGCAGCATGAAGACGCTCAACGACGAGCTTCAGATGCGCAGCGACTGGGAATTCCCGGTATGCGGCGGGCCCGAGCGACTCAAGAAGGACGGGATCAAGGTCCACCCGACGCAGAAGCCCGAGGCGTTGCTGTACCGCATCCTGCTGGCGTGCACCAAGCCCGGCGACGTGGTGCTCGACCCGTTCTTCGGGACCGGCACCACGGGTGCGGTCGCCAAGCGGCTCGGCCGACGCTGGATCGGGATCGAGCGCGAGCCCGATTACATCGCCGCCGCCGAGGAGCGCATTGCCGCCGCACTCCCGCTCGATGAAAGCCTGCTCAAGACGATGCAGAGCCCCAAGGCCGCGCCCAAGGTCGCGTTCGGCGTGCTGGTCGAGAACGGCTTCCTCACCCCTGGTCGGATGGTGGTCGACGCCAGGCGCAAGCACCGTGCGATGATCCGTGCGGATGGCAGCCTCGAGAGCCCGTGCGGCGCGACGGGGTCGATCCACAAGCTCGGCGCGACGCTGCAGAACGCGCCGTCGTGCAACGGCTGGACCTATTGGCATTTCGAGACCGGCGAAGGGTTGAAGCCGATCGATTCGCTGCGCCAGGAGTATCTGCTCGCGACGCAGCCGTAAGGGCAAACAGCCCGCAATCTGGACGTCACGCGACCTTGCCTGCCCGACAAAGGCCGCTACGGTCGCAACGATGCACAAGCCGTTCGTCACCTTAGCTCTCCTCCTGCTCACCCCCACCGCGCTCGACGCGCGGAGGACCGATCCGAAGCCTGCCGCCGCCCAGGTCGGCACCGGCATGGTCAGCGCCGCCGACCCGCGCGCCGCCGCGGCGGGCGTCGAGATCCTCAAAGCCGGCGGCAGCGCGACCGATGCCGCGATCGCGACGATGCTCGCGCTCAACGTGGTCGAGCCGCAGAATTCGGGGATCGGCGGCGGCAGCTTCATGATCCACCACGATGTCGCCGCCAACGCGACGACCAGCTTCGACGGTCGCGAAGCCGCCCCCGCCGCCGCCGATGCGCGCTGGTTCTATGGCAAGGACGGCCAGCCCCTCCCCTTCACGCAAGCCGTGCCGGGCGGGCGCAGCGTCGGCGTGCCGGGCAACTTGCGGATGATGGCGCTTGCGCACAAGCGTTACGGGGTGCTCCCCTGGGCACGATTGTTCGCGCCCGCGATCAAACTCGCGCAGCTCGGCTTCACGGTCACGCCGCGGCTCCACAACGGGCTCGCCAATTTCGGCGACCGGCTCGACCCCGCTGCGCACGCGCGCTTCTTCCCCGTCGGCAACCAGCCCGTCGCGGTCGGCACGATCTTCCGCAACCCCGCGCAAGCCGCGCTGTTCGCCAAGATCGCAAAGCAGGGTCCCGACGCCTTCTACAAAGGTCCGGTCGCGCAGCGGATCGTGAAGGCGGTCAACACTTCGCCGCGCAACCCCTCGAAAATGACGCTCGCCGACCTCGCCGGTTACCGCGCGAAGGAACGTGCGCCGATTTGCGGGACGTACCGTGTCTACAAGATTTGCGGCATGGGTCCGCCGGGATCAGGCGGGATCGGCGTGCTGATGATCCTCAAGCAGCTCGAACGCTTCGACATGGCGGGCCTCGGCAAGACCAGCCCGGTCGCGTGGCATCTGTTGGCCGAGTCCGAACGCCTCGCTTATGCCGATCGCGACATGTATCTCGGCGATCCCGAGAAGGTCGACGTTCCCGCGAAGGGCCTGCTCGATCCGGCCTATCTCGCAGAGCGCTCTGCGCTGATTGCGGCCGACCGCACGATGCAGAGCGTCAGCGCGGGCACGCCCCCCGGCGCCCCGCCGCGCCAGCTCGCGCCCAATGCCGACGTCCCCGGCACAAGCGATCTCGTCACGGTCGACCGGCGCGGCAACGTCGCCGAAGTCACCACCACGATCGAAAGCTATTTTGGCTCGGGACTCTCGGTCGATGGCGTGCAGCTCAATAACGAGCTGACCGACTTCGATTTCGTGCCGGAAAAGAACGGCAACCTCGTCGCCAACCGCGTCGCCGGGGGCAAGCGCCCGCGCAGCTCGATGTCGCCGACGATCGTCTACAACCCCGACGGTTCGGTCCGCATCGCGATCGGCGCGGCGGGCGGCTCGACGATCATCGCGCAGGTGTCCAAGGCACTGATCGCGGTGCTCGACTGGAAGATGTCGGCACAGGATGCGATCGGGCTCGGTTTGCTCTATGCTCCGGGCCAGACCGCGGCGGCGGAAAAGGGCACGCAGCTCGACGCGATGATCCCGGCGCTCCGCGCGCTCGGTGAACGCGTGGTGAGCACGCCGCTCGGGCTGAAGGCGAATGCGATCGAACGCGTGGATGGCCGCTGGGTCGGTGCGGCCGATCCGCGCAGCGAAGGCGTCGCGATCGGCGAGGACGGGCGGATGACCGAGATCGTCCGGGTCGGCGCGCTCGCCAACCGTCCGCCCGAATAAGCCGCCCGAAGACTCACGCGCAGTCGAACACGACGCGCTAAAGGGAGAGACCGATGCGTACTCTGGAAACCTTCCCCAACCTCGTTGCGATGTTCCTTGCGCGTGTGAGCGAGCAAGGCGACGCGCCGTTCCTGTGGCACAAAGCGGGCGGTGCCTGGCGCTCGCGCAGCTGGACCCAGACCGCGCGTGAAGTCGCCAGCCTGTCGGCGGCGCTGAAGGCGATCGGGCTGGTGCCGGGCGACCGCGTCATGCTGGTCAGCGAGAACCGCCCCGAATGGTGCATCGCCGATCTCGCGATCATGGCGGCGGGGTGCATCACCGTGCCGACCTACACGACCAATACCGAGCGCGACCACACCCACATCATCGAGAATTCGGGCGCGAAGGCGGTGATCGTCTCGACCGCGAAACTTGCCAAAACGCTTCTCCCGGCCGCGATCCGCGCATCCACCGCCAAGATCGTGATCAGCATCGAGGATCTGCGCAGCGGCCAGCAGGGCGCGCTCGAATTCCACCATTGGGACACGTTGCTCGCGGACCATGCCGCCGAACCGTCGACGATCCGCACCACCGCGACGCGCGACGATACCGCGTGCATCATCTACACCAGCGGCACCGGCGGTGCGCCGCGCGGGGTGATGCAGCATCACGGCGCGATCCTCCACAATGTGTTCGGCTGCTGCACGATCATCTCGGAGGATTTCGGCTGGGACGACGAGATCTTCCTGTCGTTCCTGCCGCTGAGCCACGCCTATGAGCATAGCGGCGGGCAGTTCTTCCCGATCGCGCTGGGGTCGCAGATCTATTATTCGGAAGGCCTCGACAAGCTCGCCTCGAATATCGAGGAAGTTCGCCCGACGATGATGGTGGTCGTGCCGCGGCTGTTCGAACTGCTCCGCGCGCGCATCTCCAAGGCGGTCGAGAAACAGGGCAAGCTCTCGACCTATCTGCTCGGGCGGGCCGAGGCACTCGGGAGCAAGCGGGCGGCGGGCAACGCCGGGCTGCTCGACAAGCCGATGGACTTGCTGCTGGCGGCGACGCTCCGGCCCAAGATCCAGAAGCGCTTCGGCGGGCGGATCAAGGCGATGGTCTCGGGCGGCGCGCCGCTGACGCCCGAGGTGGGCACCTTCTTCGACGCGATCGGGATCACGGTACTGCAGGGCTATGGCCAGACCGAGTCCGCGCCGGTCATTTCGTGCAACCGCCCCAAGGTCGGGATCAAGATGGACACGGTCGGCCCGCCGCTCCCCAACACCGAGGTGCGCATTGCCGAAGACGGCGAGATCCTCGTGCGCGGCGAGCTGGTGATGAAGGGCTATTGGCGCAACGACGCCGAGACCGCGCGGGTGCTGAAGGCCAACGGGCGCGAGCCCGACGACAAGGGACTCTGGTTGCACACCGGCGACATCGGGGTGATCGACGCCAAGGGGCGGATCCAGATCACCGATCGCAAGAAGGACATCATCGTCAACGATAAGGGCGAGAATGTCGCCCCGCAGAAGGTCGAGGGGATGCTGACGCTGCAACCCGAGATTTCGCAGGCGATGCTGTTCGGGGACCGGCGGCCGTATATGGTCGCGGTGATCGTCCCCGATCCCGAATGGACCCAGCAATGGTGCGCGCGGAACGGTGATGCGTGCAACTTCGCGCGGCTGGCCGAAAACAGCGAATATCGCACAGCGCTCGGTCACGCGGTCGAACGCGTCAATGCCGAACTGTCGCTGACCGAGCGGATCCGGCGCTTCGTGCTGGCGGACGAACCGTTCGGGATCGAGAACGAGCAGCTGACCCCGTCGCTCAAGATCCGGCGGCACGTGTTGAAACAGGTATATGGCGCGCGGCTCGAGGGACTGTACAAGTCCTAGAATACTGAGATGTAGGTGTTTTCGTCTGAGCACCGGTGACGGCTGGACGCAAGGCGAGGTGGATGCGAGGATGCCGCCACCATCCGCTATATCCGGACATCGCCCATCGTGTCGTATCAGCCTTCCCTGCCCGACCCTGCCGAACACGCGCCGACGCACCCCACCCGCCGCACGATGATCGGCGGCATGGCCGCGCTAGCCACGACCCCCGTCTGGTCGGGCACAGCGGCGGCCGCGAGCACCGAACCGACACTCGAACGGCTGTCCCCGCTGGCGGACCGCTTCCTTGCGCCGGGCACCAGGATCGAGACGATTGCGAGCGGGATCCGCTGGGCCGAAGGTCCGGTGTGGATTCCCGCGAGCAACGCGCTGTTGTTCTCCGATCCTCCCGCCAACCTGATCCGTTGCTGGACTCGCGCAGGCGGCGTTACGCCGTTCCTGACGCCATCGGGCCTCGCCAATCCCGACCCGAAGCTGTTCCGCGAGGCGGGATCGAACGGCCTCGCGCTCGGCCGCGACGGCGCGCTGGTCATCGCCGACAGCGGCAACCGCGCGGTGATGCGCTACGACTTCGTAGCCAAGAAACGCGCGGCGCTGGTCGATCGCTATCAGGGCAAACGGTTCAACAGCCCCAACGACCTCCACATCGCGCGGAACGGCGCGATCTTTTTCACCGATCCACCCTATGGCCTCGTCGACGGCGCGACCTCGCCGCTGCGCGAACTGCCGCACAACGGGGTGTATCGCTGGACGCCGGGGGGAGAGGTGGTGCTGATCGACGGCACGCTGAGCTATCCCAACGGAATCGCGCTCTCGCCCGATGAGCGCAAGCTTTATGTCTCGGTGTCGGATGACAAGGCACCGCGGATCATGGTGTATGATCTCGATACGCGCGGACTGCCGCTCAAGCGGCGGGTGTTCCTCGATGCGTCGACCCTCAAGGGACCCGGCCTGCCCGACGGAATGAAGGTCGCCGCGGACGGGACCCTGTTCTGCAGCGCACCCGGCGGCTTCTACCTGATGACCCCCGAGGCCGAGCCGATCGCCCGCTTCGCGCACGGCGGCCCGATCGCCAACGGGGCATTCGGCGAGGGCGGAAAGACGTTGTTCCTGACCGGGAACGACCGCGTAATGCGGGTGCCGCTGGTGAAATCGGCGACCGCACGGGGGTAGCGGCCCGCTCCGCGAAGGTTGAACTTGTTGCCAGCGTCACCCTGAACTCGTTTCAGGGTCCACCGCGTCACGAGTCTGGTCCGTGCCCGTCGCGCGGTGGATGCTGAAACCAGTTCAGCATGACGGAAGGGGGCGGGTGAACGCCCCAAGCTTACTTCCCCTTGGGCACCACCTGCATCGTCCAGTCACGCTCCGGCCGCAGATATTTCGCCGCGGTTTCCTGCAACTGCGCAGCGGTCATCGACGAAATGTCGCTGTACAAATGCGTCAACGCGATGATCCGCGCCGGATCGTAGGTCGCGCCGTCGAGCTGGTTCATCCAGAACTGGTTGCCCGTCGACTGACGCATGATCGATTGCTGCATCGGCCCGATCGTGCGCTTCAGCTCGTCCTCGTCGATCGGCTTGGACACCAGTTCGGCGGCGATTTCGCGCGACAGCTTGAAGAACAACGGGACGTTCGACGGTGCGACCTGCCCGATCGCGAGAATGCGCCCGCCGCCCGGCTGACCCACCGGCCAGCTGCTCGACACGTTCGGGCTGTAGCTTGCGCCTGCCTGTGAGCGCAGCCGGTCGAACAGACGGTCGCTGAAGATCGCGGCGAGCACGTCGAGCCGCCGCGCATCGGTCAACCCGGCGACCCCGCTGCCGGTCGGCCAAGCGATCACCGCCGCCGCCTGGTTTTCCGGGCCGTCATGGGTGCGGACCACCGGAGTCTGGTTGTGCGCGGGGAAGCGGACCGGCGGCGCGACGAAATTGGGCGTGGCGGGACGCGGCGGGAGCGATCCCAGCGTCTTCTGCACCGCTGCGACCGCGACGTCGGCCTTGATGTCGCCGAACACCATCACCTCGACCGGCCCGGTCTTGAGCAACGGCTCCCACAAGGCGCGGAAGTTGGCAGGAGTCGTTCCCTGAATCGCGGCGAGGCTCGGGGTTCCCCAGCGAGGGTCGCCATCGTGGAGCAGCCGTTCCAGATCGCGCTGCAAAACGCCGTCGGGGGACGAACTGTATCCGGGATAGGCGGAGACCGCGACGCTGCGCGCGCGCGCGACAGGTGCGGGGTCCCAGCCCGGTGCGGAGATCGCGGCCGCCATGATCCGCAACTGATCGGGCAAATCGGTCGGTGAGGTCAGCGCATTGTAGGTGAAGGCATCCTCGTCGACCCCGAAATCGAGGCCGATCCGCCGCCCCGTCGTCAACGCATCGAGATCACCCTGGTTGAGCTTGCCGATACCCCCCGCGGTCAGCGCGAGGTCGGCGGCCCAGGCGGGCGATTCCTTGTCCACCGGCAACGCATTGTAGCCATTGCCGAAGCGCACGCGGACATAGACGCGGCTATCCTCGGACGTGGTCGGATACACCAGCACGCGCACCCCGTTCGACAGCGTATATTCCTGCATGTCGAACGGCTTGATCGGCGTTGTCGAGGCGATCGTAGCGGGCGCGCCGAGCTTGGGCAGCTTGTCGAACGATACCGCGCCCTGGCGACGGCGCGTGCTGGGGAGCGCCTTGACGTTGGCCTTCAACGCATTGGCGAGCGAGGTCTCGATCCCCTGCTCCGCGGTCGGCGTCGAGATGAGCGCGCGCGGCGGTGTGCCTTCGAACAGACGGCGGGTCGATTCGAGAATCTTGGCGGGCGCGAAGAAGCCCTTTGCCACCGCATCCTCGAACACCTTCTGGATCACCGCCGGCGAGGTCGTCGTTTCGCGGATATCGACCGCCTGGACCATGTCGTCGGCTTCCTTGGCGCCAGCTTCGGCGCGATAGGTGTCGACTTGGGTGCGGAACTGGACGCGCTGCTCGGCGAGCTCGCGTTCGATCTCGGCCTTGGTCGGGGGCGACTTCTGCGCATCGGCGATCACCGCGCGGACGTCCTTCAACGCAGGCTCCCACGCATTGCCGACCGGCAGGATCGTGACGAAGGTGCCGTTCGCCGAACGCGACGGATCGTCGAGGCGCACCGCTGCAGCAATGAAGCTGCCGCCCGAGCGCGCGAGCGTTTCCAGACGGCGGTTGACGATCGCGAGCCCGAGGAAGTCCACGAGGCGCTTCTGGTTGAAGATCACCGTATCGTCATTGTACTGCCACGGCCGCAGGATCGCCATTTCGATCCGCGATGCGATGCCCGGTTCGACGACCGCCTTGGCGGTCGACTGCTTGGGGTCGGGCTTGCCGAAATCGGGGTCCTTGGGCGCTTCGCCACTTCCGCGCCAGTCGCCGAAATTCTTGGCGACCATCGCCTCGAGTTGCGCAGGATCGTAATCGCCCGCGACGACGACGACCGCGCGTTCGGGGCGATACCAGCGATCGTGGAAGGCCTTCACGCTTTCAGCCGTCGCGGCCTCGAGTTCCTTCACATGCCCGATCGGCGAGCGATCGGCGAGCGGCTGGCCCGCGAAGAAGGTCGCGTTGAGGGCGTTGATGAAACGCACCTGCGGCCCCGGCGCTTCGCGCTGTTCGGCAAGCACCGCGGGACGCTCCGCGCCGAGCGCGGCCTGCGTGATGTTGGGGCGCGACACCATGCCCGACAGGATCTTGAGGCTTTCGTCGATCCCGGCGGGCGTCGCGCTCGGCAAATCGAGCTTGTAGACGGTCTGCGTCGTGGTGGTCTGCGCATTGGTGTCGGACCCGAAGGTCGTCCCCATCCGCTGCCAGATGCGCTTCGCCTCACCGTCGGGGACATATTGCGATCCACGGAACGACAGATGTTCGATCATGTGCGCATAGCCGCGTTCGGAATCGGTTTCGTACAGCGAACCGACGTCCATCCGCACGCGCACTGCGATCTGGCCGGGGGGCACGCCGTTCTTGCGGACCGCATAGCGCAGGCCGTTCTTGAGCGTCCCGAACTTCCACTCCGCGTCGGGGGTGATGTCGCTGCCCTTGTACAGCCACGCGTCGCGGTTCGCGATCGCCGCGTCCCCTGCCTGCGCGATCGCCGCCGCGGATACGGGTTGGGTCGCCGAAGGAGTCGTGGCGGGCGGCGGGGCGGTCCCCGCAGGAGGATTCTGCTGGGGCGCGGCACCGATGATGAGGGACGACAATAGGGCGAGGCGCATCTTGCGCTGGAGCGAAGTCATGTCCTGACAATAGCGGGGAAATCCCGCGACCGCCAGCATTGGGGCTTGGTAGCCGCTACGCGGCATCCCGGCGATGATCCCTTGCGATCCCCGCCCCTGCGCGCCACATGACGGTTATGCTTATCGAAACCGAACTGACGCCCAACCCGGCGACCCTCAAATTCCTGCCCAACCGCACGGTCATGGCAGCCGGCACGCGGGACTTTGCAACGCCCGAGGACGCCGAAGCTTCGCCGCTGGCGGACGCGCTGTTTGGCCTGGGCGACGTGACCGGCGTGTTTTTCGGCAGCGATTTCGTGTCGGTGACGGCGGCGGCGGGCACCGACTGGGCCTCGCTCAAACCCGACGTGCTCGGCATCCTGCTCGACCATTTCAGCGCGGACATGCCGCTGTTCCGTCCCGGCAGCGCTGGCGAGATCAGCGTCGCGAGCGACACCGGTTTTGCTGATGATCCCGAGGACGCGGACATCGTTGCGCAGATCAAGGACTTGATCGAGACGCGGATCCGACCGGCGGTCGCGAATGACGGTGGCGACATCGTTTATCGCGGGTTCGAGAAGGGCAAGGTTTACCTCGCCATGCAGGGTGCCTGCGCAGGCTGCCCATCGTCGAGCGCGACGCTCAAGAACGGGATCGAGCAGTTGCTGCGCTATTACGTTCCAGAAGTCACCGAAGTACGGGCGATCTGATGGACAGGCTCGATGATGCCGCGCTCGACCGGATCTTCCGCACCGCGCGCACCTATAACGGCTATACCGACACACCGGTTGGCGAAGACGAACTGCGCGCGATCTGGGACCTGATGAAATGGGGTCCGACCTCGGCCAATCAGCTTCCTGCGCGGCTGCTGTGGTGCACGACAGATGAATCCAAGGCGAAGCTCGCGGAATGCGTTTCCGCGCAGAATGCGCCCAAGATCCTCAAGGCCCCAGTCAGCGTCATCATCGGGATGGATCGCGAATTTCACGAGCATCTCCCGATGCTGTTCCCGCATGTCGATGCGAAAGCCTGGTTCGATGGTAACGCCGAACTGCGCGCGGCTTCGGCGTTTCGCAATTCGTCATTGCAGGGGGCGTATTTCATCATCGCGGCGCGTGCGCTCGGGCTCGATACCGGGCCAATGTCGGGTTTCGACGGCGGCAAGATCGACAAGGCGTTCTTTACGGATACGCCATCGGTGAGCGTCAATTTCATTTCCACACTCGGCCACGGCGACCCCGCGACGATCCATGATCGTTCGCCCCGGCCGGACTTCGAGATGTTCAATACGATCGTCTGAGCAGATGCGCACGCTCGTCATCGAAACCGCGACCGCCGCGTGCTCGGTTGCGCTGATCGACCATGATCGCGTGATCGCGCGTCGGCACGAAGTCGTCGGGCGTGGCCATGCCGAACGCCTGATCGCGATGATCGCCGAACTGCCCGATGGCGGGCGGGCCGGGCGCATCCTTGTGGATTGCGGCCCGGGCAGTTTCACCGGCATCCGCGTCGGGATCGCCGCTGCGCGTGGCCTCGCGCTCGGCTGGGGCGCGGCGTTGTCGGGCTATTCCTCGCTTGCGTTGCTTGCGGCGGCCGCATTCGGCAGAAATCCGGCATGTTCCGATCTTGCGGTGGTGCTGGAAGGCGGGCATGGCGAAGTCTTCATGCAAGGTTTCGCCGCCCCGCTCCGCGCGACCGCTCCCTTTGCTTCGCTTCGACCGGAAGCGGCGCTCGACGCCTTGTTGCCGGAGCTTGCACTGGTCGGCAACGGAGTCCGCTTCATCACCGCGCTCGATCCCCTACGTACCGCTGACGACGTTCTGCCCGATGCCGCGGATGCGGTACTGCTTCCGCCCGAATTCGCTGCATTGCCCCCGGTGCCGATCTACGGTCGTGCGCCGGATGCCAAGCCCGCCGTGCCAAAGGCGGGCATCGCCGGATCCATCGCATGAGCACGATGGTGCGGGTCGACCTGCGCAACGGCGCAGCAAGCGACCTGAAAATCGTCGACCAGATGATGCAGGCCGCGTTCGAACCCCGCTTCGGAGAAGCGTGGACGCACAATCAGGTGCTGGGACTGCTCGCCATGCCGGGCGTCTGGCTGACGATCGCGACGATCGACGGGGACGCGGCGGGATTTGCGCTGTCGCGGCGTATTCTGGATGAAGCGGAACTGTTGTTGTTGGCGACCGTCCCGACGTTTCGTCGTCGCGGCGTAGCGGGAGCGTTGCTGCGCTCGGTCATTACGGACTCGGCAAGTCAGGGCGCACTAACGCTGCACCTGGAAGTGCGAAGTGGTAACGATGCGATCAGTTTGTACCGATCAGTAGGGTTCGAAAAGGTCGGCGAACGTCATCAATACTATCGAGGCCGGGACGGTCAGGCATTCGATGCCCTGACATATCGACGCAATCTATAATACCGATTACGTTAACTTCGTAATTGATCCTTGCATTCGATTGAGTGCAGGACGATAGCCCGCCACTGCCACGGACTGTAATCGTGTGCAATTGAGTTGAAAGGATTCCAATGGACATCAACAGCGAGCTTCAGGACACCCTGATCACGCTTACCGCTGACATCGTCGCGGCCCACGTCAGCAATAATAGCGTCGCGGTTTCTGACCTGCCTGTGCTCATCGCCAATGTGCATGGCGCCTTGACGACGCTTGGTGGCCCTGCCCCCGTCGCCGAAGTGCGCCAGGAGCCGGCGGTGTCGGTCCGTTCGTCGATCAAGCCCGATTTCATCGTGTGCCTCGAGGACGGCAAGAAGCTCAAGATGCTCAAGCGTCACCTGATGACCCATTATCAGATGACCCCCGAACAGTATCGCGCCAAGTGGAACCTTCCGGCTGACTATCCGATGGTTGCTCCCAACTATGCGGAACAGCGCCGGACTCTTGCCAAGAAGATCGGGCTCGGCACCAAGCGCCGCAAGCCGGTCGGTCGCTGACTTTCGGCGACAGGCCCTTCCCCGCTGCGGGGAAGGGCTTGTTGCGAGTCACTATCCTCTTTCGCAATAAATCGAAGACGCCTACATCGGCGTCATGCCGCGTCATATCGATCTAGAAGCCCTGTGTGCCGAAAAGGGCCTGCGCATCACCGACCAGCGTCGGGTCATTGCGCGCGTCCTGTCCGATGCCGAAGACCATCCGGATGTCGAGAAGGTGTACGAACGCGCATCTGCGATCGACCCGGGTATTTCGATCGCCACCGTGTACCGCACCGTCCGCCTGTTCGAAGAAGCGGGTATCCTCGATCGTCATGATTTCGGCGACGGCCGCGCACGCTACGAGCCTGCGCCCGAAGCGCATCACGATCACCTGATCGATGTCGAGAGCGGCAAGGTCATCGAGTTCGTCGATCCCGAATTGGAACAGTTGCAGAAGGCGATCGCCGAGCGGCTGGGGTTCCGGCTGGTCGACCACCGCATGGAACTGTACGGCGTCGCGCTTGACCGCAAGGGCTGAAGCCGCTGCCGCGCGCGTGGCTGCGCGCGCCGATGCGGCGGCCGGACGGCCACCCCCGATCAATCGGCTCGGCTGGATGCGGCTGTGGACGCGCGTGGCGTTGCTCGCGGTTTCTCTCCTGTTCGCGATCCCGCTGCATTATCTGTGGCGTTTCGTTCGCCTTTCGTCGCCGTGGCCGCGCCTGTTTCTTGGGACGGCGGCGCGCATCTGTGGCGCGCGGGTCCGTGTGGTCGGCGTTCCGCTCAAGCGCGACGTCTTCTATGTTTCCAACCATGTCAGCTGGGTCGACATCTGCGCGATTGCCGGCGCCAGCGGCACGGCATTCGTCGCCAAGGCGGAAATCCGCGAAGCCCCGGTGGTCGGCTGGCTGGCGACGCTCAACCGTACCGTGTTCGTCGCGCGCGAGGACCGGCTTGGGGTCGCGGAACAGATCAACGCATTGCGCGAGACGCTGGCGGAGAATTGGTCGGTGACCGTGTTTCCCGAAGGCACGACCACCGACGGGCGGTCGCTGCTGCCGTTCAAGACATCGATGCTCAAGGTGCTCGAGCCGCCGCCGCCGGGGGTGATGGTCCAGCCGGTGTTGCTCGATTATGGCCCGGTCGGCGCGGACATCGCTTGGATCGGGGAGGAGAGCGGCAAGGCCAATGCGATGCGCCTGCTCGCACGCAAGGACGGGTTCCGCGTCGCGGTGCACTTCCTTGAACCGTTTTACCCGCGCGACTTTCCGGGCCGCAAGGCGATTGCGGCGGAGAGCAAGCGTCGTATCGAGGCAGCCCTGTCGGTCGTGATGTGCGGCCCGGTGCCGCCGTTCATCGGGCATGACGTATGGGCCGGCAAAGGCCCGACCCTTCCCGCCGCGATCGACATCAAGGATCATGTGCGCGCGCCCAACGGCTAGGGGTTCAGTCGCAGCGCAATTACGCCTATAGCCGCGCCGATCATGACACCGGACCCAAAACTTCCCCACAAGGCGCCGCGGACCTTCGCGGTCAAATCGTTCGGCTGCCAGATGAACGTCTATGACGGCGATCGCATGGCTGAACTGATGGCGGCGCAAGGGCTGACCCAGGCCGATCCCGCCGAAGCCGACCTGGTCGTGCTCAACACCTGCCACATCCGCGAACGCGCGACCGAAAAAGTCTATTCGGACATCGGTCGCCTGCGCAAACACGGCAACGACCCGATGATCGCGGTCGCCGGGTGCGTCGCGCAGGCTGAGGGGGCGGAGATCGTCCGCCGGGCGAAGGTCGATGTCGTGGTCGGGCCGCAAGCCTATCACAATCTGCCGGAGTTGGTCGCGAAGGCGGCGCGGGGGGAATCCGCGCTCGACACCGACATGCCGGTCGACATGAAGTTCGGGCATTTGCCGGCGCGCCGTCGGGTCCCACCAAGTGCGTTTCTGACCGTGCAGGAAGGGTGCGACAAGTTCTGCACCTATTGCGTCGTGCCCTATACGCGCGGTGCAGAAGTCAGCCGCGGGTTCACGCAGATCGTCGACGAAGCCAAGTCGCTGGTTGATGCGGGCGCCCGCGAGATCACGTTGCTGGGGCAGAACGTCAACGCGTGGACCGACGATACGCGCGGGTTGCAGCATCTGGTAGCAACGCTTGCCGAAATCCCGGACCTCGCGCGGATCCGCTACACCACCAGCCATCCCAACGACATGACGCAGGGGCTGATCGACGCGCACCGCGACATCGACAAGTTGATGCCGTTCCTCCACCTGCCGGTGCAGGCGGGCAGCGACCGCATCCTCAAGGCGATGAACCGCAGTCACAGTCGCGATTCCTACCTGCGCATTCTCGATCGCGTTCGTGCTGCGCGTCCTGATATCGCGCTGTCGGGCGATTTCATCGTCGGGTTTCCGGGCGAGACCGAAGCAGACTTCGCGGAAACGCTGAGCCTGGTCGATGCGGTTGGCTATGCACAGGCGTTCAGCTTCAAGTATTCGCCGCGTCCCGGCACGCCTGCCGCGACGATGGGCGATCAGGTGCCCGCCGAGGTGATGGACGAACGGCTGCAGCGGCTGCAAGCGGCGCTTAATCGCGATCAGGCGGCGTTCAACGCGGCAAGCGTCGGGCGGCGGTGTGCGGTGCTGATCGAGCGCAAGGGCAAGTTGCCCGGCCAGATGCTCGGCAAGTCGCCGTGGTTGCAGTCGGTCCACTTGGTCACGGATGCCGCGATCGGCGATCTCGTGACGGTGGACATCACACAGGCCGGACCCAATTCGGTTTCGGGTGCCGAACCCGTGCTGACCGACGTCAGCTAAGCGCGGCAGCCGCGGCGACGACGCCGGTCACGACCACGCCCCACAAGGCGAGCGACGCGCCGACGATGACGAGCGCACGTGTGCGCAGCGGCAGGCGCTGGAATTCGGGAAGCGTTTCGGTCATGTCGGCGCCAGTGGGAAGCGGGTCGGCGGAGGTTGCGAAGGGTACAACGGTTTCGACCGCGCGTGCCGCAAGGATCGCGGCATCGCTCAGCCGCTCATCGAACGCACACCCGTAGCGCGAGCCGTTACGGCGCACGATCTGTGCGGAAACCCTGCCGATCCCGGCGATCCCGATGCTGATGTTCGACGGCACCGCGATCACGCCGTCTACGACGATCAGGCAGCCGGTGGCCGACATGTCGAGGACCTTGGCGTCGATCGGCCGGGCGCTTTCGTCGCGCACCGTGGCACCCGCCACGATCGGCTGACGCGGCGCCTGACGACCGCTGGGACCCTGCGCTTGCTGGGCATCATCTTCCTGCAGAAACAGTTGTGCAGTCATAACCATATGCCGTTCTCCGAGAGCGGCATCTTTGACAGCGGAGTCCTAAGATTTCGTAACGCGGGTTGGTCGGTAGTGGAGGTAACACCCCGCAGCCGGCAGCCTGCAGGCTGTATCCGCATCGGCCTGGGCCGGCGACGACGCGACGCCTGCGACGACAGCCGCGTACACATTTCCTCGACAAACATGCCGATTTCTAGCAGCATGCGAACAATGTTCCCCGACCCCGCCCCCCTGGAACTTGCACCCGGCCAGTGGAAGCCGAATCCACCGGCGCTGTGGGCCTACATCCTGCTGGGTGTCGGGCGAATCCTCCTGTCCGGAGCAGAAGTCGTGCTGATCCGCCTCGGCCTGCGGCGCTGAAACTGCAGCGGCGTCCCACCCGCGCGCCGATAGGTCCGCGCTCCGTTGTGCCGCGACTCGATCGGCGATGGCAAAGACATCTTCAGGATACCGCCATGCAGCGTGCCGCCGTCCTTGCCGGGATCGCCATCGCTCCCCATGTTCGCGTTCCGTTCAGCGCCCATTCTCGTGGCGTCCACCGTCTGCGCTGTCCCAGCAAAGGAATTGCATGAGCCGCAAGCCAGTCCCCGCGCAATCCGGCGATCGTAGCCGCACCGAAGTCCTGTTCGACCGTCCGCAACTGATGGCGCAGCTGTTCGGTGAATTCGACCAGAACCTGCTCGCGCTCGAGAACAAGCTCGGTGTCTATATTACCGCGCGGGGCAACAAGGTCGGGCTTGAGGGGACCGCGGAGGCGGTCGCGCAGGCGCGCGACGTCCTGCACGGTCTGTACAACCGCATCGCGCGCGGCGAAGTGGTCGACACAGGGCTGATCGACGCGGTGATTGCGATGTCGAGCGAGCCGACGCTCGCGGGGATCCTCCAGGCGGATTCGGGCGGCGGCGCGGTGCCACAGATCATGATCCGCACGCGCAAGAAGACGATCGTCCCGCGTACGATCGCCCAGGCGCATTACATGCGCCAACTTCTCAACAACGACATAATCTTCGCGCTCGGGCCAGCGGGCACCGGCAAGACCTATATCGCGGTCGCGCAAGCCGTCGCACAGCTCATCACCGGCAGCGTCCAGCGGCTGATCCTGTCGCGCCCCGCGGTTGAAGCGGGCGAGAAATTGGGCTTCCTCCCCGGCGACATGAAGGAGAAGGTCGATCCCTATCTCCGCCCGCTGTACGATGCGCTCAACGACTGCCTCCCCGCCGAGCAGGTCGAGCGGCGCATCGCGAGCGGCGAAATCGAGATCGCACCGATCGCGTTCATGCGCGGGCGGACGCTGGCGGACGCGTTCATCATCCTCGACGAGGCGCAGAACACCACGCCGGCGCAGATGAAGATGTTCCTGACCCGCTTCGGCGAGAACAGCCGGATGGTGATCTGCGGCGATCCAAAGCAGACCGATCTTCCCGGAGGCATGAACGCTTCGGGCTTGAACGATGCGGTCGGGCGGTTGGAGGGGGTCGAAGGGCTGTCGATCTGTCGCTTCGGGTCGGGCGACGTGGTGCGCCATCCGATCGTCGGGCGGATCGTCGAGGCGTATGAAGGCAAGTCGGATTGACGGTGGGGAAATCCCGAACGTATATTTGGGATATCCCGGAGGCTGCGATGGCATCGCTCTATATCAAGAACCAGGACACCGCAGACCTGGCGCGAGAGGTCGCCGCGTTGCTGGGGACCAGCAAGACGGCGGCCGTCCACGACGCGCTTGAACATCGCAAACGGGCCCTGCAGGCCGAACGGAGCGGCAGCATCCACGATCGGCTCGAAGCGTGGCGTGCAGCCCATCCGCTCGGCGAACCGACCGGTCTCGACGCCGACAAGGCGTTTTACGATTCGCTGAATGACGAGGACGAGGATTGATCCTCTTTCTCGATGCATCCGCGATGGTCGCGATGATGACCGGGGAGCCGGGGTCACCTGCACTGGAGGAACGATCGGCGCGGCTGACGAGATATTATGTTCGGCGATCGCGCTGTGGGCGACGGCGCGCGCCGTCGCCAAGGTTCGAACCGTTCCCATCCCGCTCGCGTCTTCCGAAATTGAGAGCTTCGTCGCCGACTTCGCGATCCGTCTGGTTCCGATCGCCGCCGCCGAGAGCCGCGTCGCGGTCGAAGCGTATCATCGTTACGACAAGGGCACCGGTCATCCCGCCAAACTCAACATGGGCGACTGTTTTGCGTACGCCTGCGCCAAGACCAACGCCGCGACCCTGCTCTACAAGGGCGACGACTTCCTCCATACGGATCTTGCCTGATGCTTGAAATTGCCCTCTCCCACGAAGACATCTGGCCCGAGCACGACTGGGAGGCACTTGCCACCCGCGCCGCCGCCGCTGCGATCGAGCGCACCCCGCACGGTCAGCTCGCTACCGGCGCGGCGACGGTCGAGATTTCGGTGCGTCTCACCGACGATGCCGAAGTCCAGACGCTCAACGCGCAATATCGCCACAAGGACAAGCCGACCAACGTCCTGTCCTTCCCGATGGTGCAGGCCGATCTGCTCGACACGATCACGCAGAATTCGGACGATGGCGAGGTGCTGCTCGGCGATATCGTCCTCGCCTATGAGACATGCGCGCGTGAGGCGGCGGAAAAAGGCGTGACCGTCGAAACCCACACGACGCATTTGATCGTGCATGGCACGCTGCATTTGCTAGGGTATGACCACATGGACGATGACGAGGCGGGGGCGATGGAAGCGATCGAGATCGCGGCCCTCTCCGCACTTGGCATCGCCGACCCGTATATGATCGCTGAGGACTGACGTAACCCCATGCCCGACGGCCAAAGTACCACCGGCACCGCCAACCATAACGGCGGTGTCACCCATGCTCCCGCGGGGCATGAAAACAGTATCTGGCGGTCGTTCCGCAGCTGGATCTCGGGCCATTCTGGCGACGAATCACTCCGCGCGACGCTTGAAGAAGCGATCGATGCGCATGAGGACGATCCCGGCCCCGACGCCAAGGGCGACCTTTCCCCGCTCGAACGGACGATGGTTCGCAACCTGCTCCACTTCGGTGAGCGTGATGCCGGCGACGTCGGCGTGCCGCGCGCGGACATCATCGCGGTCGAGGAAGCGACCAGCTTCGCCAACCTCGTCGCGCTGTTCGCGGAAGCGGGGCACAGCCGCCTGCCGGTGTACCGCGAGAAGCTCGATACGATCATCGGCATGGTCCACATCAAGGACGTGTTCCAGATCCTCGCGACCGGCGCGGAACATCCGACAAGCATCGCGCCGCTGATTCGCGAACCGCTATACGTGCCGATGTCGCGCGGCGCGCTCGATCTGCTTGCCGATATGCGGCAGAAACGCGTTCATCTCGCGATCGTGCTCGATGAATATTTCGGGACCGAGGGCCTCGTCACGATCGAGGATCTGATCGAGGAAATCGTCGGCGATATCGAGGACGAGCATGACGACGCACCCACCGCGCTGCTCGTCCCGCTCGATGGCGGTGCGTGGGATGTCGATGCGCGCGCCGAGCTCGAGGATGTCGGCGAGACGATCGACGAGCGGCTGGCCGAGGTCGATGGCGATATCGACACGATCGGCGGCTTGGCCGCGGTGCTGGCGGGGCATGTTCCCAAGGTTGGCGATTGCATCGTGCATGACAGCGGCTGGACACTAGAGGTGGTCGCAGCGGATACGCGCCGCGTGCTGAGCCTGCGGCTGCATCCGCCACGCCCGGAGCCTGAGGGGCGGGACGACTAAGCGGGCTCCCCTTCCCCAGTCGTCGCTTCCCCGGCGAAGGCCGGGGCCCAGGAGCGGAACGCTAAAGGTGAGGACAGCGCTTTGTTACTTCGGCCATTGCTACTGGGCCCCGGCCTTCGCCGGGGAAGCGTATGGTTTCAACGAGCTCCAACGGTTTCCGGATGCCGTCATCACACTTCGCGCACCACCGCACTCCAAATATCACCCAACCGATCACTATCTTCGGATTAATGCATTTCATCGATCGCCCGGATCATGGCAAACTCCCGACTGAGTTTAGAAGAGTCGAATGGAGAGACCCATGGACGCAATTACATCCGGCAGCCCGCTGAGCGATCCGAGCAAGGAACCCGCCGCAATGCGCACGCTGCTCGGCCGCACCAACCGCGATTGGTGGCCGAACCAGCTGAGCCTCGAAATCCTCCAGCAGAACGGCTTGTCGGCAAACCCGATGGGCGACGACTTCGATTATGCCGAAGCGTTCAACGCACTCGATTACGCCGCCGTAAAGCGCGACCTGACCGCGCTGATGACTGACAGCCAGCCGTGGTGGCCGGCCGATTACGGGCATTATGGCCCGTTCTTCATCCGCATGGCGTGGCATTCCGCCGGCACCTATCGCACCGGTGACGGGCGCGGTGGCTCATCGTCGGGCTCGCAGCGGTTTGCGCCGCTGAACTCCTGGCCGGACAACGGCAACCTCGACAAGGCGCGTCGCCTGTTGTGGCCGATCAAGTCCAAGTACGGCAAGCAGCTGAGCTGGGCCGATCTGTTCATCATGGCGGGCAACGTCGCGATCGAATCGATGGGCGGCCCTGTGTTCGGCTTCGGTGGCGGGCGCGAGGACGTGTTCGAGCCGATGAAGGACATTTACTGGGGCACCGAGGAAGAGTGGCTCGGCCAGACCCGCATCGACGAGGAATCGGGCAAGGCGCTCGAGAACCCGCTCGCCGCGATCCAGCTCGGCCTCATCTACGTCAACCCGGAAGGCCCCGGCGGCTGCCCGAACCCGATGGGCTCGGCGCGCGATATGCGCGAGACGTTCGCGCGCATGGGGATGAACGACGAGGAAACCGTTGCGCTGACCGCGGGTGGCCATACCTTCGGCAAGGCGCACGGCGCGGGTGACGCATCGCTCGTCGGCGTCGAGCCGGAAGGCGCAGACATCGCAACGCAGGGCATGGGCTGGGTGTCGACGCACGGTACCGGCATGGGCGACGACACGATCACCTCGGGGATCGAAGGCGCCTGGACGCCGACGCCGATCACCTGGGACCAGACCTATTGGGACATGCTGCTCGATCACGAGTATGAACTCGTGAAGAGCCCGGCGGGCGCACACCAGTGGCAGCCGATCGGCAACCCCGAGGAAACGCTCGCCCCGAAGGCGCATACGCCGGGCGTCAAGGTCCCGACGATGATGACGACCGCCGACATGGCGCTCAAGAAGGACCCGGCCTACCTCGAGATCAGCAAGCGCTTCCAGAAGGATCCGGCGGCGTTCGCCGATGCCTTCGCGCGCGCCTGGTTCAAGCTGACCCACCGCGACATGGGGCCGAAGGTCCGCTATCTCGGACCCGACGTTCCGGCCGAGGACCTGATCTGGCAGGACCCGATCCCCAAGGCGGACTATCCGCAGATCGACGCGGGGGATGTCGGTGGCCTCAAGCAGGCGATCGCCAATTCGGGGCTTACGGTAGCCGAGCTGGTGACGACCGCCTGGGCGTCGGCCTCGACCTATCGTCAGTCGGACCACCGTGGTGGTGCGAATGGCGGCCGTATCCGCTTGGCCCCGCAGAAGGACTGGGAGGTCAACCAGCCCGAGCAGCTCGCCAAGGTGCTTGGCGTCTATGAAGGCATCAAGGCCGAGTTCGACGGTCACGGTAGCAAGAAGGTCTCGATCGCGGATCTGATCGTGCTCGGCGGTTCGGTCGGGATCGAGGCGGCGGCGAAGGCGGCCGGCAAGACGATCGAAGTGCCGTTCCTGCCGGGTCGGACCGATGCGTCGGCCGAGCAGACCGATGCCGAGAGCTTCGACGTGCTCGAGCCCAAGGCGGACGGCTTCCGAAACTATCTGTCGGTCAAGTTCAGCGTTCCGACCGAGGAACTGCTGGTCGACAAGGCGCAGTTGCTGGGGCTTAGCGGCCCGCAGATGGCGGTGCTGCTCGGCGGGCTTCGTGTCCTCGGCGCGAACCACCCCAAGGCCGAGAACCACGGCGTGTTCACCGACCGCAAGGGTCAGCTGACCAACGACTATTTCGTCAACCTGCTCGACATGCAGACGGCGTGGAAGCAGATCAGCGACGAAAGCGACGAGGAATATCTCGGCACGTTGCGCGAGACTGGGGAGCAGAAGTGGACCGCCTCGCGCACCGATCTGGTGTTCGGCGCCAACTCGCAGCTTCGCACGATTGCGGAAGTTTATGCCTCGGCGGATGCGGGCGACAAGTTCGTCAAGGACTTCGTCGATGCGTGGGTCAAGGTGATGAACGCGGACCGGTTCGACGTCGCGTCGGGCCATGTCGAAGGCGAGCCTGCGGTCGCGTAACGTCGACCGTGCTCCTGCGCAGGCAGGAGCCCAGTGTTACGGGCAACGCCGGTAACCCTGGGCTCCCGCTTTCGCGGGAGAACCTGCTGTATACGAAATGGCGGTGGCGCTAGCGCCACCGCCATTTTTGTACATCGGAGGATTCCCCCTCCCCCGGCTGCGAGGATGACGCACCGCCAACTCTAGCCCTTCCACCAAGCGCCGCTGCGCCCTATCAAGCAGCTATGCGCAAACACATTCTCATCATCCTCGGCATCTTCGCGATCGTCGGGGTCGCGGTCCTCTGGTGGATGTTCCAGCCCGAGCCCGCCCGGCTCCCGATTGCTCAGGTCGAAGGCGAGCGCCCGACCATCTCGGCGCCGCGCGAACAGACGATCCCGACGACCAAGGTGGCCAAGGCGGTCGGCTGGCCCGCAGGCGCGACTCCGGTCGCCGCAGCGGGGCTCAAGGTTGCCGCGTTTGCGCAAGGACTCGAGCATCCACGCTGGCTCTATCGCCTCCCCAATGGCGACGTGCTGGTTGCCGAAACCAATTCGCCGCCACGCAAGGGCCGCAGCATCACCGACACGGTGATGCGCTACCTGCTCGGACGCGCTGGCGCTGGCGTTCCCTCGGCCAATCGCATCACGCTGCTGCGCGACGCCAACGGCGACGGGGTGGCGGAACAGAAGACCGTGCTGATCGGCGGACTCAACTCGCCGACCGGCATGGCGCTGCTCGGCGACTATCTTTACATCGCCAACACCGACGCGCTCGTCCGCGTGCCGTTCAAGCCCGGCCAGACCAAGATCGACGCCAAGCCCGAGCGGATCATACCGCTCAACGGCGGCGGCAACCATTGGGCGCGCACGCTGATCGCGGACCCGAACGGCAAGTATCTGTATGTTGGTGTCGGTTCGTCGTCGAATATCGCCGAGAACGGCATGGGTGCGGAACGCTACCGCGCGAACATCCTTCAGGTCGATCCGCAGGCCAAGAACTATCGCGTGTTCGGCGCGGGCCTGCGCAATCCGCAAGGCATGGCGTTCGAGCCGAAGTCGAACGCGCTGTGGGTCGCGGTCAACGAGCGCGACATGCTGGGGTCGGATATCGTCCCCGATTACATCACGCGCGTCGGGCTGGGGGATAACTTCGGCTGGCCTTGGTATTATTGGGGTGGCTATCCCGACACGCGCGTGAAGCCCGAGAACCCGGCCTTGCAGGAATATTCCAAGCGCCCCGACTTCGCGATGGGGCCACACGTGGCGGCACTGGGGCTGGCCTTCGCGTCCGACGCGAAGCTGGGGGCGACCTACAGCAATGGCGCGTTCGTCGGCGAGCATGGCTCGTGGAACCGCGTGCCGGTGTCGGGCTATAAGGTAGCGTTCGTGCCGTTCGGGGATCTCGGTTTCCCCAAGAAGGGTGCCAAGCCGGTCGACGTGCTGACCGGCTTCCTCAACGCCAAGGGCGAGGCGCAGGGACGACCGGTCGGGGTGACATTCGATCGCGCGGGTGCACTTCTGGTCGCGGATGACGTTGGTAACACGGTGTGGCGAGTGAGCGCGAAGTAGCGCGCGCCGCCCTGCCCCTGAACCGCCGTCATGCTGAACTCGTTTCAGCATCCACCGTGGTCCTGCCCAGCCAGTGCTGGATGCGCTCACCAGTGGATGCTGAAACGAGTTCAGCATGACGCCAGTAATAGGCGTTATTCCAGCATCTTGGGCGCTTCCTTCGCCAGCTTCGCACGGATCTTGTCGGCAAACAGCGCGAGGAACGGTGGCAGGTCGACCTCGGCACGGACCAAGCTTTCCGCAACCGTCAGCTTGCTCGCTACACGCTGCCCCATCGCCGCGACGGTGAAGAACATCGTGTCGCCTTCCCAGCGATGATCGACCGCAGCGCCGCCCGGAAACATCCCTGCAAGCTTGCCGATCCCGCCATCGACGCGCGCACGCGCCCCCGCGAGCCCGAGCTTGTGGGGAATTTCGACGACGATCGGTTCACTCATGTCAGGTCCTTCACGCCTCGGCGTATCATTGCGCGAAGATCATCGCGTCGTCGGCAAACGCCTTGAACTCGAGCGCGTTGCCGCTCGGGTCATAAAAGAACATCGTTGCCTGCTCGCCCGGCTGCCCGACGAAGCGCGTGTGCGGTTCGATCCCGAAGCGCGTTCCGGCCGCAGTCAGCCGTTCGGCGAGCGCCTGCCAGTCGGGCATCGTCAGCACGACGCCGAAATGCGGCACCGGCACCGCGTGGCCGTCAACCGCGTTCGACACCGCGACGGGCTTTGCGGCGGGGTCGAGATGCGCGACAATCTGATGGCCGTAGAGATCGAAATCGATCCACTGGTCCGAACTCCGCCCCTCGGTGCACCCGAGCGTCTCGCCGTAGAAGGCGCGCGCGGCGGCGAGGTCGTGGACGGGGAAGGCGAGATGGAAGGGGCGGGTCATGCCGGCATGATAACCGCGACGTGGGAGCGCGTCACCTTCAACCTGTTGGGCGCCACCTCCAAACCACTGGCGCTTCCCCGGCGCAGGCGGGGCCCCAGAGAGGAACAGAAGATTGCGGCTGCTGCGCTTCGTTACGTCGGCCATCGCTCCTGGGCCCCGGCCTTCGCCGGGGAAGCGCAAAGAGGGGAAGCAGCACAAAGAGGTAAGATCGCTCCGCCGTTGCGTCCCCTCCTCGATCACGCGATAGCCACCCGATGACCCAGCGCCCTGCCCTTTTCTCCTTCCTGCTCGGCGGGATCGCCGCGGTCGGTTTCGCGCCGCTCGCGCTGTGGCCCGTCACGCTCGGCTGTTTCGCCGCCTGGATATGGCTGGTACACCAGGCCCCGACACGACGCGCGACGCTGTGGCGCGGGTGGCTGTTCGGCTTTGCGCATTTCACGATCGGCAACAACTGGATCGCCAAGGCCTTCAGTTTCCAGGACGCAATGCCGCATGCGCTCGGTTGGTTCGCGCCTGCGTTGCTGTCGCTGTATCTCGCAATCTTCCCGATGCTCGCGGCAGGGGTCGCATGGAAGCTCCGGCGCCCGGTGCTGGACGCGAGCTATGTCCTGATCTTTGCCACAGCGTGGATCGCGACCGAATATCTGCGCGGGACGCTGCTGACCGGCTATCCATGGAATCCGCTGTCCGAACTGTGGCTGCCGACCCCGGTCGCGGCAAGCGGGCGCTTCCTCGGCACCTATGCGCTATCGGGGATCGCGGTGCTGTCGGCGGGTGCGATCCTGCTCGCGGCCCGGCGGGCGTGGCGGTTTCCCGTCGCGGTGGCCGGCGTGGTCGCGGTGCTCGCGTTGACCGCGATCGACACGACTCCCGCCGCACCCTTCGCAGCCGATGCCCCCCGCGTCCGCGTCGTCCAGCCCGATCTCGACCAGGAGCAACGCCCGCGCGACGATTATGCCGAGACGAACCTGCGCACGCTGGCGGGCCTCAGCGGCACGCCGCATAGCGCGCCCCGCCTGATCGTCTGGCCCGAGGGCGCGCTGCGCTTTCTGCCCGAGGATGGCTATCCGCCCGGATATTACGGCGACTCCGCCCCGTTCCTGACCCGCGCGCGGATCGCGGCGCTGCTCGGCTCGCGCGATGTCGTGCTGACCGGGGGCAACGCGCTGCTGTTCGACTCCGCGGGGGACGTCACCGCCGCGACCAACGCGATCTTCGCGATCGACGCGCAGAAGCGGATCGTCACCCGCTACGACAAGGCGCATTTGGTGCCGTTCGGCGAGTATCTCCCACTGCGACCGCTGCTGTCCGCGATCGGGCTGTCGCGACTCGTCCCCGGTGACTTCGACTTTGCCCCCGGCAAGGGGCCGGACGGCGTCGACCTGCCCGGCATCGGGCGTGTCGGGTTCGCGATCTGCTACGAGATGATCTTCTCGGGCTCGATCGTCGACCACCGCCACCGTCCTGCCCTAATCTTCAATCCATCCAACGACAGTTGGTACGGCAGTTGGGGCCCTGCGCAACATCTGGCGCAGGCGCGGATGCGCGCGATCGAGGAAGGCCTGCCGATCATCCGCGCGACCCCGACCGGCATCTCCGCGATCATCGATGCGCGCGGGCGAGTGCTTGCGGCGATCCCATGGGAGACCCGCGGGGCGATCGAACTTCCGATCCCGCGCGCGGCACCGCCAACCCTGTTCGCGCGTATGGGCAACCTGATGGCGCTCCTGTGCGGGGTCGTGCTGGCGTTAACGGCAATTGCCATCCGCCGGTTGGCACGATAGGAGCACATATAAGGAAAGCTTTATATGCGTGTTCCGGTCATCCCGGTTCGCGCCCAGACGAGGGTTTCATCAATGCGCGCTTCGTTTCTCTTCACCTCCGAGTCCGTCTCGGAAGGTCATCCCGACAAGGTTGCCGACCAGATTTCGGACACTGTCGTCGATCTGTTCCTGAGCAAGGATTCCCAGGCGCGCATCGCGTGCGAGACGCTGACCACGACCAACCTCGTCGTCCTCGCGGGCGAGATCCGCTGCAAGGGCGTGTACGAGAACGGCGCATGGGCCGATGGCGCGCTCGCCGAGATCGAGGCTGCGGTGCGCAACACCGTTCGCGAGATCGGCTATGAGCAGTCGGGCTTCCACTGGGAAAACTTCCGTTTCGAGAACAACCTCCACGGCCAGTCCGCCGAAATCGCAATGGGCGTCGACGAAGGCGCGAACAAGGACGAGGGTGCCGGCGACCAGGGCATCATGTTCGGCTACGCGACCGATGAGACCCCGGGCCTGATGCCCGCGACGCTCTACTACAGCCACAAGATCCTCGAGCGGATGGCCGCAGACCGTCATTCGGGCGCCGCCCCGTTCCTCGAGCCCGACGCCAAGAGCCAGGTCACGCTTGAATATCGCGACGAGAAGCCGGTCCGCGCGACCGCGCTGGTCGTCTCGACCCAGCACAAGGCGGGTTATTGCCTCCAGGGCGACAACGCCAACCCGGCGCTGTACGAAGAACTGCGCAGCTACGTCGCCGGCGTGATGAAGGACACGTTGCCTGAGGGCTTCGTGACCGACGCGACCAAAATCTACATCAACCCGACCGGCGCGTTCGAAATCGGCGGTCCGGACGGCGACGCTGGCGTCACCGGGCGCAAGATCATCGTCGACACCTACGGCGGTGCGGCCCCGCATGGCGGCGGCGCGTTCTCGGGCAAGGATCCGACGAAGGTCGATCGCTCGGCGGCGTATGTTTCGCGCTATCTCGCGAAGAACGTCGTCGCGGCGGGCCTCGCGCGCCGTTGCACGATCCAGCTGAGCTATGCGATCGGCATTGCCGAGCCGCTGTCGCTTTATGTCGACCTGCATGGCACCGGGACCGTTTCTGAGGCGAAGATCGAGGAAGTGCTCCCGCAGCTCGTCCGCCTGACGCCAAAGGGCATCCGCGAGCACCTCAAGCTCAACGCGCCGATCTACAAGCGCACTGCAGCCTACGGACACTTCGGGCGCGAGCCCGATGCGGATGGCTTCACTTGGGAAAAGACCGATCTGGTCGACGCGCTCAAGGCTGCCGTCGCCTGATCCTGCACCGGGCGCGGCTTATGCCGCGCCCGGGATACCCGCTACCTTGAAACGCTGAGCACCCTACCCAGTCAGCATCTCATGCGCGAGAATTGGCACCGCAAAAACGGCGCCGTCGTCAGCGCCGTCGTTCGAGCGCGCGCACGATGACTCGTTCCGTCACGCGGACGGCAGCGCTCGCCGCGCGTTGCGCGACGAAGCCGATCGCGGCTCCGGCGACGGTATCGAGCAGATAGTGTTTCCCGCGCGGCAACTGCATCGCCGCGACCCCGCCGGCCAAGGCATAGGCCGCAGCTCCCCTTACCGGGGCACCCTGCGCCAGAGCCCCCGCCACGGCGACTGCGCCCGCGGTATGCCCCGACGGGAAGGAGCTCTGGTCATGCTCCTTGCTGTCGCCTGCTTCGAACTTGTGCTTGCCTGTCTCGATCGCCTTCTTGGGGCGCGTGCGATCGACCGAACGCTTGATCACCGTCTTCATGCCGGTCGCGACGATCTCGCTTGCGAGCATCCGGGCGCCGGTGCGCAGGATCGTCGGCTGGCGCAACAACGCACCGACCACGAGCGTCCCCGCCCCCAGCAGCAGCAACGGCGGTTGATCCGCACCCTCACTGAGCTTTCCAAGCAGTTTGACGCTGGGCTTGTCGCGGTGCTTGGCAGCGTCGTGCGCCACCTTGCGGTCCATCCGCACCAATTCCTTCGCTGCCTTGGTCACTTTGCTCATCGTCCGCGTCTCCCAATGTGTAGCGCCGAACGGGCGAACCGGGGAAATCGGTCCATTGCGGACATGATCATTCCCCGTCCTCCTGTACCTGCCCGTGCGCGAGCACCGCAAACAGCCCTGCCCCGCCCAGCAGATTGCCGAGTACCGCGGGAACAAGGAAGCCGAGCACGCCGCCGATCCCGATCTTGCCCGTCCACAACAGCAGGAAGGCTTCGCTCGATCCAACGATCGAATGGCTGAACCCGCCGATCGCGACGACATAGACGATGCCGAAGATCACCAGCAAAGCATGTTCGCGCGCGTTGGGCAGCGACCAGGCTACAATTGCGATGAGGAACCCCGCCGGCACCGCGTTGAAGAAGGTTTCGATCGCGCCGTGGTGGGTAATCGCCATTGACACTTCGATCATCCCAGCGTCGAGCGTGGAATCGCCCAGTGCCATTCCCGCGAAGGCGCCCGCTGCCATGGCGGTCCCGATGCAATTCGCGCAGAGCACGACCGCCCACAACCGCAGCGTCCGCCCCAGCGCGTCCCACGACGGCGTGGTGACAAGCGGCAGCATCGCGGTCACCGTGCTTTCGGTGAACAGCTGCATCCGCCCTAGGATCACCATCACGAAACCGATCGGATAGCCGAGCGCGATGATCAGCGCGCGGGATGGCCCGGCGGGTACATGCGCCGCGATCGCCCCCTCCGCGACTAGGGACGCGGTCACTGCCAGGCCCGCCGCCAGACCCGACCAGAACAGCGCGGAAACCGGGCGTTCGAGTTCTTCCGCGCCGGACTCGCGCACCGCGCGGTGAAGTTCCTGCGCATTGGCGGCCTTGATCGCCTCCACGTCGCCGTTCCCTGCCATATCCCCCGGCCGGTCGCCAGCCTCGTCCGCGCGGCCTCGCTCGATCATTCCCATCATCCCGTCGTTGTAGCAGTGTAACGACCGCTGGGGCCCTTTGCTCCGCCACGATCCCGCGCTACACGCCCGCGGGATGACCGATCCGATGACGACACGCCGCCTCTATGGCCGGCGACAGGGGCACAAATTGCGGCTGGGCCAGGCCGATCTGGTAGAAACGCTGCTCCCGCAGATCAGCGTGCCGACCGATGGCCCGCTGGATGCGACGACGCTGTTCGGCGCGGACCGCCCGCTCGAGGTCGAGATCGGGTTCGGCGCAGGCGAGCATCTCGCAGGACAGGCAGCGATGCGCCCTGATACCGGCTTCATCGGGTGCGAGCCGTTCCTCAACGGCGTGGTCGGCGCGCTCGCGCACATCCGCGACGACGCGCTCGACAATGTCCGCATCCACATGGGCGACGCGCTCGACGTGGTCGAACGGCTCCCCGATGCGTCGCTGTCGCGGCTGTATCTTCTGCATCCCGATCCGTGGCGCAAGGCGCGCCACGCCAAGCGGCGGATGGTCAACCACGGCCCGCTCGATCTGATCGCGGCGAAGCTCAAGCCCGGCTGCGAATTCCGGCTCGGCACCGACGACCCGACCTATTGCCGCTGGGCGATGATGGTGATGGGGCAACGCCGCGATTTCGAATGGACCGCGCGTGGCCCTGCCGATTTCTTCACCCGGCCGGACGACTGGCCGGAGACGCGCTACGAACGCAAGGCACGGCGGCAGGGCCGCGAGGTGTGGTACTTCCGCTACCTGCGCGTGTAACGCTTATCGCTTGCGCGATCTGCCGCGCGTCATCGGGTTGGGCTTGCGCGGTGGGGTCCAGCCGGCGGGCGGGGTCATCCGTTGCTGGCTCGACCCAAGCCCCATCGCGCCGGGCTGTTGCCGCACCAGACCAGCCGTGTCGGCCGCCGCCGCGTCGTCGGCTTCGGCTCCACCACGCAACAGGCTGATGCGGTCGCGCAGCCGCCGCGCCTCCTCAAAATCCAGAGCGGAAGCAGCAGCTTCCATTTGTTCCTGAAGACGATCGAGTTCGGTCATCACGCGTCAACGCGGAACTGCGGCGTCGGCTCCGTGCGGCTTGCGTCGGCCCGGCGCATTGCGCACAACACCCGGGATGAATCCCTATCCCGCCGTTACGACGATCGCACAGACGATCCAGCTGTCCCTGTCGCCCGTCTTCATGCTGGCGGGAATCGGGGCACTGCTCAATGTGCTCGCTGGGCGGCTGTCGCGCGTCGTGGATCGCGCGCGTGCGCTTGAGGCGCTGCATCCTGCGTCGCAGGGGCCCGAACATGACCGCCACGTGTGGGAATTGCGCCTGCTCGACAAGCGGATGACCGTCATCAACGCATCGCTCGTCCTCGCCGTGTCGAGCGCGGTGATGACGTGCCTCGTTGTCGCGCTGCTGTTCGTTGCCGAACTGGTCAAGCTGCACATCGGCACCGTCGTCGCGCTGTCGTTCATTCTCGCGATGGGGCTGCTGATCGCCTCGCTCATCTCCTTCCTGATCGAAGTGCGCATGTCGCTGATCGCGATCCACATCCGACCGGAATTGCTCGAATAAGCGTCGGGACGCGCGTTACCGCGCGCCCCCGAGCCCCGGTCCGGCGTCGTTGGTCGGCAGATATTTCGGGACGACGCGCGCCTTGGCCGCCTGCTCGAACACATAACCCGCATTGAGCACCGCCTGGTCCGCCCAGCGAGTCGCGATGAACGACAGGCCGACCGGCACGCCGCGCACCAGCCCCATCGGCACGGTCAGATGCGGATAGCCTGAAATGGCGGGCAGTTCACTCGCGCTCGGCCCGTTGAAATTGTCCCCGTAGACCGTGTCCGACAACCACGGCATCCCGTAGGTCGGCGCGACAATCAGCGTCGCCTGTGCCTTGGTCAGCACCGCATCGATCCCTTCGGCACGCGCGAGCCGCAGCGACTTGGCGCGCGCGCCGAGATATTCCGGATCGGCAAGGCCGCGCGTCTTCGCGGCGGCGACGAAGGTCTCCTGCTCGAAGAACGGCATTTCGGTGGCGGCATTGGCGGCGTTGAACGCAATGACCTGATCGAGCGTCCGGGTGGTCACGGTCTTGGGCGTCGTCGCAAGATAGGTGTCGAGGTCCGCCTTGAGTTCGGTTTGCAGGACGAGCAGTTCCGCCTCGCCGATCCCGTCGAGCTTGGGCATGTCCGCATCGACCAGGATCGCGCCCTGCGCCTTGAGCACCTCAAGCGTCGTTTCATAGTGACGCTTGAGGGCATCGGGCATGTCGGGGCGCAACACCGCAACCCGCACGCCCTTCAGCGATGCCGCCGCCAGCGGGGCGGCGAAATCGTGGATATGCCCCTGGCTCTCGCGGGTCGCGGGGTCCGCGGGATCGACGCCGACCATTGCGTTGAACAGCAGGGCGGCGTCGCGCACGCTCCGCGCCATCGGGCCCGGCGTGTCCTGGCTGTGGCTGATCGGGACGACATGCGTGCGGCTGACCATGCCCAGTGTCGGCTTCAGTCCGACCAGTCCGTTCATCGACGACGGACAGACGACCGATCCGTCAGTCTCGGTCCCGATCGCGACCGCAGCATAGCTCGCCGCGACCGCCGCCCCCGACCCGCTCGACGATCCGCACGAGGTCCGGTCGAGCGCATAGGGATTGCGCACCAGCCCGCCGACCGCGCTCCACCCGCTGATCGAATGGGTCGAGCGGATGTTGGCCCATTCGCTGAGGTTGGTCTTGCCGAGGATCACCGCGCCCTGCTTGCGCAACGCCGCCACCACGGGTGCATCGCGCCGCGTGACATTGTCCTTGAGCGCGAGGCTGCCCGCGGTCGTGGCGATCGGATCCCTGGTCTCGATATTGTCCTTGATCAGAACCGGGATCCCGTCGAGCGCGCCGAGCGGCTTGCCCGCCTTGCGGCGCGCGTCGCTTGCCTTGGCCTGTGCGACCGCATCGGGATTGGTCGCGATGACCGCACGCAGCGTCGGCCCGGTGCGATCCATCGCCGCGATCCGCGCGAGATAGGCCTGGGTGATCGCGACGCTGCTCGTCCCCTGCGCCATCTGCGCGCGCAACGCGTCGATCGATTGTTCCTCGACCTGCACCGGAACGTTGGAAGCATCCTGCGCCGCCAGCGCGGTCGGCAACATCAGCAAGGCCGCCGCTGCAGTTCGGATCATCATCCCATATTCTCCCCGGTCATACCCTGCCCGGATCATGCGGCGATCGCGTCGGAACGACAAGCATTCCCAGTGCGATACCCCCAAATGAAAAGAGGCTGCCGGGGGTCTTCACGACACCCCGGCAACCTCCTGACATGGTCAGCGGCCGGAAGCTCCAGCTTGGGAGACCATGCGAACCGCCAGTGCCTCGATCCGGTTACGGCGTTGACTGAGGGACCATACCCTCCGCCCTGCGGATCGAACGGGTTTCCCCGAAGGCCTAGCGGTGCGTCCCCCGAACGAACTGAACCGACCCCATTGCTGAACCATGAGACATCGGATCACCTCCTTTCGCTAGTTGAAACGGCGTGACCTGCGGTGGTCACGACACCTGTGTGAATCAGATATTCACGCGAAACAAGTCTTGTAATGTTGGTCGGAATCCACGATTCTCTTTCGCCTGCGCAAAGCCGGTCGAAGTGGCGTTCAGCGCCGACAATCCTCGGTTACACGCGCGATCTCGGCCCAGGCGGGCACCACCAGCGTCGCCGCCCCGGCCTGTTCCACGATAAAGCGTCCGCGGCTGTACACGATCGCATCGAGCAACGGATCCCGCGCCGCGAGACGCGTCGCGACATAGGTCGGCGATCCGGCTGGCCCGGGACTGGTCGGCTGGACCGGAAGGCTCCGCGCTACCGTCGATGTACGGATCATGAGCGGTGTTGCCGCACTCCCCTGGCGAGACAGATACAGCGTCGCGCTGGCGGCGTCGCAGCGTAGTGTCAGCACCGCATTGCCACCGCCCGCACCGAACAACGCGGTCGATCCGCCCTGATCCTGCCGATATGCCCAGTCCCCTGCGGTAACGGGCCAATCCCGCCAGTCACTACCCTTCGGCGGAACAGGTCGCGGAACCACCGCGGGACGCGCAGCCGGTGCGGCTGCGGGCGCGCGGGCCGGTGCAACCGGCTTTCCCACGCACCCCGCCAGAACGGCCCCGGTGAGAACGACCATAGCAAACAAGGGGATAGTGTTACGCATCCAGCGTCTATGCGCGAAGCCGTCCGAGCGCTCAACCGCAGTGGCCACGTCGCCGCGCGTTTTTCCACCGATCCAGCCGGTAAGCGTGCGGAACCGGGAACCCCCCATCGCCGTTACGATCGCGAACCGAAGGAAGTGTGCCATGTCCCAGACCGAACCCACCCAGTTGCTGCTCCAGTCGAACAAGAGCGACGCGATGCAGGTCCGAAGCCGCGACGGCGACAAGATCGGCTCAGTGCTGTCGTTGATGGTCAACAAGCGGACCGGTCAGACGATCTACGCGGTGCTGACGATCGGCGGGTTCCTCGGCATGGGCAAGGCCTATTACCCGATCCCCTTCTCGCTGCTCCAGTTCGACCCCGTCAACGACACCTACATCGTGACGATCGACCGCCGTGTCCTTGAAGGCGGCCCGAGCTGGGCAAGCAACGCGCCGACCTTCGACCAGGCCTACGCGGACCGCGTATCGAAATATTACGATGTGGCGGTTGAGGATCTTTCGCTCGATTAAGCCGCGCGGGGGACGATCCGGTCAAGCGCGCCATTGAGGGCGCGCTTAGCCTCGACGATTTCATAATCGCTTTGCAGACCCAGGAAAAAGCCCGGGGTCATTCGGAAGTAGCGGGCGAGCCGCAAATCGAGATCTCCGGTCATTCGCGTCGCGCCGGCGATCGTATCTCGCAGCGTAGTCTCGCTTACCTCGATTTTCTTCGCGAGGTCGTGCGCAGACAACCCCAAAGGTTGCATGAACTCAAGCGCTAGCATCTCGCCGGCATGCGGGTTGGGCAACCACTCGCCATGGGTATCCCCATCTGGCTCAATGATAGTCGGTAATTTCGACATCTGTCATCATTCCGTCGATCGGGGTAAACGCGATGCGCCATTGCTGGTTGATCCATATAGCATATTGCCCGGCGCGATTTCCAGCGAGCGCGTGAAGCTTGTTTCCCGGCGGGTAGCGCAAGTCGTTCCAGTCATCGATGCGCGCCATGATGCGAAGCAATCGGTATGCTTTGGCCTGTATCTCTATTGGTCGCTTACGACTGCGCTCGCCGTTCGCGATTTTAGCAGTCTCTTCGTCCTTGAAGTTACGTATCACAACGACCTCCATCAGAAGTGGCGTCGGATACGCTCCCGTCTCAGTCGGAGGTCACTGGGTTCGACGTAGGATCGAGATACCAGATAGAGCCATCATTTCAATTTTGCGTTCCCCAATCATCGCGCCCGCCGCGAACTCCCCGCCATTCCAGCTCGCATCTTCTGACTCTTGCCATAGCGCGTCTTGCGCGTGCCTGGTTTGCCCTCGTTCGAGCGTCCCATGATCGGCGCCTTCTGCTGCTCGACCGGAAGCCCAAGCTCCTCCTGCTCGAGCTGCCGGATCTCGTCGCGCAAACGGCCCGCAGTCTCGAACTCGAGATCCGACGCCGCCGCGCGCATCTTTTTCTCGAGATCCTCGATGTAGGCGCGCAGGTTGTGGCCGACCATGTGCGGTCGATCCTCGTCGATCTCGACCGTAACCTGATCGCGGCTCGACACGTCCTGGATGATGTCGCCGATGTTGCGCTTGATCGTGGTCGGCGTGATGCCGTGTTCTTCGTTATACGCGCGCTGCTTTTCGCGACGGCGCTCGGTCTCGTTCATCGCGCGCTCCATCGAGCCCGTGATGCGGTCGGCATAGAGGATCACGCGCCCGTCGACGTTACGCGCCGCGCGACCGATCGTCTGGATCAGCGAGGTTTCGGAGCGCAGGAAGCCTTCCTTGTCCGCGTCCAGAATCGCGACCAGCCCGCACTCCGGAATATCGAGCCCCTCGCGCAACAGGTTGATCCCGATCAGCACGTCGTACACGCCAAGCCGCAAGTCGCGGATCAGCTCGATACGCTCCAGCGTCTCGACGTCGCTGTGCATGTAGCGAACGCGCAGGCCCGCCTCGTGCATGAACTCGGTCAGATCCTCCGCCATCCGCTTGGTCAGCGTCGTCACCAGCGTGCGATAGCCGAGCTCGGCGGTCTTGCGCGCCTCGACGATCAGGTCCTGCACCTGCTCCTCGACCGGCTTGATCTCAATGGGAGGATCGATCAGCCCGGTCGGGCGAATGACCTGCTCGGCGAACACGCCGCCGGTCTGCTCCATTTCCCATGCACCCGGCGTCGCCGAGACATAGGTCGTCTGCGGGCGCATCGCCTCCCATTCGTTGAAGCGCAGCGGTCGGTTGTCGATCGCCGACGGCAGGCGGAAGCCATATTCTGCGAGCGTCAGCTTACGGCGGTGATCGCCGCGCGACATGCCGTTGATCTGGCCGATCGTCTGGTGGCTCTCGTCGACGAACAGCAGCGAATTCTCGGGAAGATATTCGAACAAAGTGGGCGGCGGCTCGCCGGGCATCCGCCCGGTGAGGAAGCGCGAGTAATTCTCGATCCCCGCGCAACTGCCGGTCGCCGCGATCATCTCGAGATCGAAATTTGTCCGCTGCTCCAGCCGCTGCGCCTCGAGCAACTTGCCCTCGGGCACCAGCTCCTTGAGCCGCTCCTGCAACTCGAACTTGATCGCTTCCATCGCCTGCTTGAGCGTCGGCCCCGGCGTCACGTAGTGCGAATTGGCGTAGATGCGGATATAGCCGAGGCTCGCGACCTTCTTGCCGGTCAGCGGATCGAACTCGACGATATCCTCGATCTCGTCGCCGAAGAACGACACGCGCCACGCGGTGTCGTCATAATGCGACGGGAAGATCTCGAGCGCATCGCCGCGCACACGGAAATTGCCGCGCTGGAACGCCGCGTCGTTGCGCTTGTACTGGAGCGCTACGAGCTTGCGCACGATCTCGCGCTGATCGACGGTCTGGCCCTTCTTGAGGTCGAAGATCATCGCCGAATAGGTCTCGACCGAGCCGATGCCGTACAGGCACGACACCGACGCGACGATGATCACGTCGTCGCGTTCGAGCAGCGATCGGGTCGCGGCGTGGCGCATCCGGTCGATCGCCTCGTTGGTCGAGCTTTCCTTCTCGATGTACGTGTCCGACCGCGCGACATAGGCCTCGGGCTGGTAGTAATCATAGTAACTGACGAAATACTCGACCGCATTCTCGGGGAAGAACGACTTCATTTCCCCATAAAGCTGCGCCGCGAGGATTTTGTTGGGGGCGAGGATCAAAGCAGGCCGCTGCACCGCCTCGATCACCTTGGCCATGGTGAAGGTCTTGCCCGAACCCGTGACGCCCAGCAGCACCTGGTCGCGCTCGCCCGCCTCGGTCTGCGCGACGAGCTCGGCGATCGCGGTCGGCTGGTCGCCCGCCGCGGTATAGTCCGAGACGAGCTTGAACCTTTTGCCCCCTTCCGCCTTGGGCGGACGCGCCGGGCGGTGGGGGACGAAGCTGACCCCGGTTTCGGGTTCATCGAGCGTGGTGCGAATCTGGATTGCCATCACGCAGCAATATGGGAAGGGATGCGGCAACAGACAATCGTGCCCGACGCCTCGGTTGCGGGTCAATCGGGGTTAAAGATCATGGCGTTTCATCGCATCGCGCAGCTTGGCCTGGCCCTGCCGTTACTGACGATCGTCGCTTGCTCCCCCGAGCAAGTCATCAAACGCGAGCCGGGCAGCTGGACGCAGAAGGTCGAAATCCTGCAACTGGAGGGCAAGGGCGCGACGCCGCAGGTCAAGGCGCAGATGCAGGCGATGTTCGATGCGATGGCAGGCATGTCGATGTGCCTGACGCCAGACGCCGCCGCGAAAGAAAATCTGGCCGAAACGATGCAGCAGATCGGCACGCGCGGGCAGAATTGCACGGTCGACAAGCATGACGACACCGGTCCGACCATCGGCCTCAGTGCGGCTTGCCCGCAACCCGGTGGCGGCGTGGTCAAACTCAACGTGACCGGCACCAACGCGACCGGGGACCGCAACCTGACAATGAAGTCGGAAGGTTTCACCGCGAAGGGCGCCAAGGAAGGCGTCATGGAAATGCGCGTCCATGCGATCCGAAGCGGGCCATGCAAGCCCGGCGACATCACCCCGCCCGCAACCCCCGCGACAACGCCAGCGGCGAAGCGCTAGCGCCGGACGGGTTGGGGCACGGCTTCTCACGCCGGGACGACATCCCGTTAGGGCAATGTGCGCGCCGCAGCAGGCAACCGTCCGACGATCTCGATCCGGTCAATCGGTGCGGGACGCGTGCGTGCGACATAGAGCGGGATGACACTCGGTTTTCCCAACGCGACAGTCCCGAACCCACGGAGCCCTGCAACGCGATTGACTGCCGCCAGTAACCGCGGCGGCGTGTCGTACGCTTCCGCCGACAGATGGAACGTCCCCCAGTGGATGCCAATCCCGGCCGATGCGCCCAGCCGGCGATAGACCTCTGCGGCATCGATCGGTCCGATATGGCTTCCCGACACCATCTGGCCGGGCACAAAGCGGAACGCGCCGATCGGGATCAGCGCCAGCCGGACAGGACCATAACTCGCCGCCGAATCCGCCCAGGTCAGATCGCCCGGCCCGGTATCGCCCGCAAAGAAGACGTTGCCGCCCGGCAGCCGCACGACGAAGCTCGACCACAAGGCCCGGTTGCGGTCGGTGAACCAGCGGCTGCCCCAATGGTGGTTGCGCGTGACGACGACCTCGACGTTCGGCTTGACCGCGATCCGCCCACCCCAGTCGAGCGCATGCGACGGAACCCCGGCTTGCGCGATGACGCTGTCATTGCCCAAACTGGTGACGATCAACGGATGATCGCGCTTCCACAGCCGCTGCAACGTTTCCAGGTCGAGATGATCGTAATGGTTGTGGCTGATCAGCACGACATCGATCTTCGGAAGCTTCTCGAACGCGATACCTGGCTCCGCAACGCGGGCAGGCCCAACCCCAAGCGGCCCGGAAGTCCGGCTCCACACCGGATCGGTCAGGATATTGAGCCCCTGCGTCTGCACAAGCACCGTGGCGTGCCCGACCCAGGTCGCCGTCATCGATCGACCGTCCACCCGCGCGGGCGGAGCAATGGCGTGGACCGGGACGTGATCGGGCCATGCCGGACGCCCGTCGCTGCGGGTGAGATAGCGCAACAGGAAGCTGCCGCGATTGCCGGCCGTGCCCGCCAGATCATCCTGTTCGCCGTCAGGATTGAAGAACCGTTGCCCGTCGAAATGGCCGCCGGGTGGCCCACTGTAGTAGCGTGCGTCGAAAAAGCGCGGGACGATCGTGATCAGCAGGCACAGGACGATCACCACCCAAAGCAGCGCCGTGCCGATCCCCTTCGCGATACTTCGGACGCTCAATGGCCTGACTTTCTCTGCGACCCGCCGAAGCGACCGTTACGGGATCCCGCGACGGGGTTCCGCCTTCATGACGGACCCCGACACGTTCTCGCTATCGTAAGGCCCAACTCCTGCAAGACCGGGTCGATCCCCGGTGCAGAACAGTCCGCGCACAGGCGCCGTTCACGCACCTGCACGACGGCGTTTCAGGCGGCGCGACGCTGTGTCGCGCGCAGCCAGGCGCGGGCCGCACCCTGAGCCGTCGCGATCTCGCGCGCGGTCATGTCCTCGGCGATCTCGCCACGGCTGACCATACCAGCCTCGCTACCGGCCACCGCCGCCAGATTGAACCATTTGTGCGCCTCGATCAGATCGACGGCGATCCCCGCCGCGCCGCTCGAATACACCATGCCGAGTTCGTAGCAGGCATCGGCATCGCCGCACGCCGCTTCCGCCAAACGACTGTCGATCAGAAATTGCGCATTTTTCAGGCTCGTGCCCATGTCGATCCGTCCCGGTTAACCATTCTCTGCGGCCGACATTGCGTCGGACCGAGTCAAATAAAGGTTAACGGCGGCATTGAACTTTAGGCGTACGACCAATGGGTTAGACGGTAGCCGGTACGTCGAGATTGTCGATCAGACGCGTGGTCCCGAGCCGCGCCGCCGCAAGCAACCGGCGTGGGCGGGACGGATCCGTATCCGCGGCCAACGTCGCTGCATCGACCAGCTCGACATAATCAACCACAAAACCTGCGGTCGTCAGCGAGTCCCGTGCCGATGCCAGGACATCGTCCGGCGCGTCGCCGCGCAGAATGGCCCGCGCGGCCTCTCCCAAGGCGCGGGGTAGCGCCACTGCCGCTGCGCGCTGTTCGTCGTCGAGATAGACGTTGCGCGATGACAGCGCGAGGCCGTCATCATCGCGCTGGGTCGGCACACCTTCGATTTCGATCCCGAAATCCAAGTCCGCGACCATCCGACGAATCACCGCAAGTTGCTGGAAATCCTTCTCGCCGAACAGCGCGATGTCCGGACGCACCTGGTTGAACAACTTCGCCACCACCGTCGCGACGCCGTCGAAATGGCCTGGTCGAGCCGCCCCATCGAGTCCTTCGCTGACCCCTGCCACCGAAATGTTGGTTGCGAAGCCCGCGGGATACATCACGTCCACCGGGGGCAACCACAGCAGGTCGCACCCCGCCTCGGTCAGCATCCGCGCGTCCGCCGCCTCACGCCGGGGGTAGCGCGCGAGATCCTCAGTGGGGCCGAACTGCTTGGGATTGACGAAGATCGACGCGACGACTTTCCGCCCCTGCCGCCGCGCGGTCTCGATCAACGCGATGTGGCCGGAGTGCAGCGCCCCCATCGTGGGGACCAGCGCGATGTCTGACCCGGCACTGCGGAAGTCGGCGATCGCGGCGCGAAGCGCTTCGAGTGTACGGATGGTTTGCACGCGGGTTGGGCCTTCGGTAAGGACGGAACGGCCTTCTATGGGGGCGGGCCCGACCGAACAAGACGTAGGATACCATCCCGTTGGCAAGTGCTGCGCGAAAACCACACATTATCGTTTTCGCCAACGAAAAGGGCGGCACCGGCAAATCGACGACCGCGGTGCATGTCGCGATCGCATTGGCGGCGCGTGGGGCCAAGGTTGCCGCTTTCGATCTCGACCATCGCCAGCGGACCATGGGGCGCTATTTCGACAATCGCGCCGCCACGGTTCAGCGCACCGGGCGCGCCTTGCCGATCCCGCGCCACGCGACGCACGACGGGGAGACGGACGCACGGTTCGAGGAGCTGTTCGCCGATCTCGCACACGATACCGATTTTCTGGTGATCGACACGCCGGGCCGTGACGATCGGTTCGGGCGTCTGTCGGCCGCACGCGCGGACACGCTGGTGACGCCGATGAACGACAGTTTCGTCGACTTCGACCTTATCGGTCAAGTCCATCCCGAAACCTACAAGGTCACACGCCCGAGCTTTTATGCCGAGATGATCTGGGACGCCCGCAAGGCGCGCGCGCGCGCGGATGGATCGACGATCGACTGGGTCGTGCTGCGCAACCGCGTCCAGCATATCGAGGCACGCAACATGCGTCGCGTGTCCGACGCACTCGACCAGCTTGCCAAGCGCGTCGGTTTCCGCATCGTGCCGGGACTGGGCGAGCGCGTGATCTACCGTGAGCTGTTCCCCGCCGGACTCACGATGCTCGACGCAGGCGAATTCGGCGCGATGGGGCTGGCGCATGTCGCCGCGCGCCAGGAACTGCGCGAGATGATGGGCGCGCTCGCGCTGCCCGACACCGTGTTGCCGCAGGTCGCTTGATGACCAAGGTCCTCCTCTTCGTCGCGCTGATCGTAGGTGTGTGGTTGCTGCTGCGCCCCAAACCCAAGGCCACGCGGATCCAGCCCCCGGAGGAGACCGAGGCGCGCGCGGTGCTGGGGGTTGGCCCACGCGCGAATGCCGCGGATATCCGCGCGGCACATCGCCGTCTTGTCACTGCGCTGCATCCCGATAAGGGCGGATCTGCCGAACTTACCCGCCGTATCAACGCGGCGCGCGACACATTGCTCAAACCATAGTCTTTGAACTTTCGCACGTTTGGTCGATTGACCCGTGCACAGACCCCAGGAGGACAAACATGACCCATCGTTTCGACCCGACTTCGCTCCGCGAGTATGACATCCGCGGCATCGTCGGCAAAACGCTTGGCACCGCCGATGCGGACGCGATCGGTCGCGGCTTCGGCACGCGCGTTCGCCGCGCTGGCGGCACGCGGGTTGCGGTCGGCTATGACGGCCGCCTGTCCTCGCCCGAGCTGGAGGCGGCCCTGATCGGCGGTCTCATCGCATCGGGCGTCGACGTCGTGCGGATCGGCATGGGGCCGACCCCGATGCTCTATTACGCCGAAGCCACGCTAGAAGTGGATGGCGGCATCGAGATAACCGGCAGCCATAATCCCTCCGACTACAACGGCTTCAAGATGGTGCTCCAGCACAAGCCGTTCTTTGGCGCGGACATTCAGGAGCTCGGCCGGATGGCCGCCGAGGGCGATTGGGAAACCGGCGAGGGTACCGTCTCGACCGCCGATATCGAGGACGAATATGTCGGTCGTCTGGTCGCGGGTTTCGCGGGCGGCACCTACAAGATCGGTTGGGACGCCGGTAACGGCGTCTCGGGCCCGATCATCGAGAAGCTCGTCAAGTTCCTGCCAGGTGAGCATCACCTGCTGTTCACCGATGTCGACGGCAATTTTCCCAACCATCATCCCGATCCTACCGATGAAGCCAATCTGGTCGATCTCAAGCGGCTCGTCGCGGAGAAGAACCTCGATTTCGGTTTGGCCTTCGATGGCGACGGCGACCGGATCGGCGCGATCGACGGCGAAGGTCGCGTGATCTGGGGTGACCAGATCCTCTCCATTCTGGCCGAACCTGTCCTCAAGGAGCTTCCGGGCGCGACGATCATCGCCGACGTCAAGGCGTCGCAGATGCTTTACGACCGGGTCGAGGAACTGGGTGGCAAGCCGCTGATGTGGAAGACCGGGCACAGCCTGATCAAGATGAAGATGAAGGAAACCAACAGCCCGCTCGCGGGCGAGATGAGCGGCCACATCTTCTTCGCGCATGAATATTACGGGTTCGACGACGCGCAATACGCCGCCGTCCGTTTCATCCGTGCGGCGCACATGATCGGCAAGTCGGTCACCGAACTGCGCGGTGCGATGCCCGCGCTGGTCAACACGCCGGAAATGCGGTTCCAGGTCGACGAGAGCCGGAAGTTCGCGGTGGTCGAGGAAGTGCTCGCACGGCTCGAGGCCGACGGTGCCGAAGTCGACCGCACCGACGGCGCGCGCGTCAACACGCCCGACGGCTGGTGGCTGCTCCGTGCATCGAACACGCAGGACGTGCTCGTTGCCCGCGCCGAGGCCAAGGACCAGCCTGCGCTCGACCGCCTGCTCGCGATGATTGACGACCAGCTCGAGAAGAGCGGCCTGCAGCGCGGCCCGCAGGCAGCGCACTAAGCGTTGGACCGTCACCCCGGGTTCGTCCCGGGGTGACGGATACGCCCCTCGCAATCCTCGGCTAAACACGCCACTTAGGCGCAATGCCTCCCCCCGCTCCCCAGATCATCCGCGTCATCGACCTAGAGACCACCGGCGAAGGCCCGCCGATCCACGGCGTGTGCGAAATCGGCTGGCAGGACGTCGCGCTCCAGAAGGACGGCCGCTGGGAGATCGAAGGCGAAGGCGGCGCGCGCCTCGTCAACCCCGGTCGCCCGATCCCGCCGCTCACCCAGGCGATCCACCACATCCTCGACGAACAGGTCGCCGACGCACCGTTCTGGCATGACGTCGCACGCGGGGTACTCGACCCCTATCCGCGCCGGATCGCGCTCGCGGCGCACCGCGCGGATTACGAACAGAAGTTCTGCACGACCCCGCTGACGCGCGGCGCGCCGTGGATCTGCACTTGGAAATGCGCGCTGCGGTTGTGGCCCGACACGCCGAGCTTCTCTAACCAGATGCTACGCTACTGGCGCAAACCCGAAGGGATGATCCATGAACGCGGCCTGCCCGCGCATCGTGCCTTCCCCGACGCATATGTCACCGCGTTCCACCTTCGCGACATGCTCAACGAGGTCGGCCCAGAGCAACTGCTCGCCTGGTCGGCGGTCCCTGGCCTGCTACCGCGCGTGATTCGTCCCGGGCCGGATCGCGGCAAGAGCTGGCAGGAGATCAGCGACGATTCGCTTTCGATCATGCTGGGCGACCGCGACATGGACGTTCGCTTCACCGCCGAGACCGAGCTAGCCCGGCGGCGTGGCGGTGGTGTCGTGGGTCGACCTTCGCCGCAAGGGAAGTTGCTCTAAAGCCGCAAGTTGCTTGATCGGCGTTAGTGCGGCGGTACTGGTGTTTATCGTTGCCGATGCGTAAGGACGACCGCATGTACAGGCGGTTGCTTCCCGGTTTCAGCGTCAGTGAAGGGCGCATGGGCCGTTTCCTGGTGACCTGTATGGCACTGGGGTTCTTCGCATTGATTGTCGCCGGAGTCGCCGCGGCATGGTCAACCGCGCAGAATGAGCAGCACACCGCCGATGTCGGCCACACCTATCAGGTCGAGATCGCGATCAACCGTGCGCGCGTACTGATCGAGCAAAGCGAAACGGCCCGACGCGGGTTCCTGCTGACCGGCGACACGGCGTATCTGCAATCCTATCGCACCGTCATGGCCGCCCTCCCCGGCGCGATCGGGCGGATCGCTGCGCTTACCGCAGACAACCCGGGACAACAGTCCAAGGTCGCCACGCTGCGCCGGCAGATCGCCGATCTTGAGCAGCACCGCGAGCGCACGATCAGCCTGTCGGTGCGCGGCGACCAGTCGGCAGCGCTCGTCCAATTTCAGCAGGAGACGAGTATCCGCCGGATGCGCGCGGTACGGACGCTCGCAGACGGGATGATCGCGGAAGAACAGCGCTTGCTGGCGATCCGCGACGCCGCACAGCAGGCGAGCGTCCGGGTCTTCTACATCACGTTGATCTGTGCCGGCCTGCTGCTGGTCCTGGTCGCGATCATCACGCTCGTGACGCTGTTGCGCTACACACGAGAGCTGGCCACGTCGCGCGACGCGATCCGCGATTTTGCCGATACGCTTGAGGATCTGGTCGAGGAACGCACCGCCGACCTGAGCCGTGCGAACGAGGAGATCCAGCGTTTCGCCTATATCGTCAGCCACGACCTCCGGAGCCCGCTGGTCAACGTCATGGGGTTCACGGCTGAACTCGAGGCGGCGACGGGCACGATCGGCGAACTGATCGATCGCGCCGAGGAACGCGCCCCCGAGCTTGTGACCGAGGACGTCCGCTTTGCCGCCCGCGAGGATCTGCCCGAGGCGATTCGTTTCATCCGCACCTCAACGCAGAAGATGGACCGTCTCATCAACGCGATCCTCAAGCTGTCGCGCCAGGGCCGCCGCGTGATTGCCGCCGAACAGCTCGACATGACAACGCTGATCGACGGGATCGGCGCGAGCCTGACTCAGCAGATGGAACAACGCGACACCATCCTGACGATCGAGCAACCGCTGCCGGATCTGGTCAGCGACCGATTGGCGGTAGAGCAGATCTTCTCCAACCTGATCGAAAATGCGGTGAAATATCTCGATCCCAAGCGCCCGGGCCGGATCGTCGTGCGCGGGAAGCGTGACGGCAAGCGCATCCACTATGAGATCGAGGACAATGGCCGCGGCATTGCCCCGTCGGACCACAGCCGCGTCTTCGACCTGTTCCGCCGCTCCGGGACGCAGGACCAGCCCGGTGAAGGGATCGGACTCGCGCATGTCCGTGCGTTGGCGTATCGCCTCGGCGGGGTGATCGACGTCGCGTCCGAATTGGGACGTGGTGCAACCTTCCGCCTGATACTGCCGGCAACCTATGCCGAACCCAAGACCGACACCCGAGGACGTTGACATGACCGACCACCAGACCGTCAGCATCATCATGATCGAGGATGACGAAGGTCACGCCCGGTTGATCGAGAAGAACATCCGCCGTGCAGGCATCCTGAACGAAATCCAGCATTTCACCGACGGCACCAGCGCGCTCGAATATCTGTTCAACGCCGACAACGGCCCGGGGCGCGGTGGCCCGGCGCTGGTGCTGCTCGATCTCAACCTGCCCGACATGGGCGGGATCGACATTCTCGCGCGGATCAAGGGGTCGGACGGTCCGCTCAAGCGCACCCCCGTCGTGGTGCTCACCACCACCGACGACAAGGTCGAGATCCAGCGCTGCTATGATCTGGGCTGTAACGTCTACATCACCAAGCCGGTCAATTACGAAAGCTTCGCCCAGGCGATCCGCCAGCTCGGCCTGTTCCTGTCGGTGATCCAGGTTCCCGACGCCGAGGGCCACGGGTGATCGCAACCGCCGAACCTGGCACCGGACCGGCGGTCCTTTACATCGATGACGACGCGGGCCTGCGCCGGCTCGCGGCGCGTTCCTTGTCGCGACATGGCTTCATCGTCACCGTTGCCGAGGGCGGTGCCGAAGGGCTTGCCCTCGCGCAGCAACACGCCTTTGATCTGATCGCGGTTGACCATTACATGCCGGGCATGGACGGGATCGAGACGCTGGAGGCGATCCGCAAACTCCCGGTCTCGCCGCCGGTCGTCTACGTCACCGGGTCGGAGGAAGGTCGCATCGCGGTCGCCGCGCTCAAGGCAGGCGCGTCCGACTATGTCGTCAAGACGATCGGCAGCGACTTCTTCGACCTGCTGGCCAGCGCGTTCGAACAGGTGCTCGAACGCGCTGCGCTCGAGCGTGACAAGGCCGCGGCCGAGGACCAGTTGCGCGCGAGCAACGCGCGGCTCGAGGCGCTGCTGCGCGAGGTCAACCACCGCGTCGCCAACAGTCTGCAGATCGTGTCTGCGATGGTGCGGATGCAATCCGCTGCCTTGCAGGATGACGGTGCGCGTCTCGCGTTGGAGGATACGCAGCGCCGGATCGCCGCGATCGCGCAGGTCCACCGCCGTCTCTATACCAGCAACGATGTCGAACAGGTCGACATGCGCGAATATCTGAAGGCGCTGGTCGACGAACTCGGGGAAACCTGGTCAACGCCGACCGCACCGCGCGTGCTGTCGCTGTTTGCGGAACCGATCCGGCTTGCCACCGATCGTGCGGTGTCACTTGGGGTGATCGTCACCGAACTCGTCAGCAATGCGTGCAAATATGCCTATCCGACCGGCGGCGGCGAAGTCCGGGTATCTCTCCGGGGGGATGGCGAGGCGCATTTCTGGCTCGCCGTGGAAGACGACGGGGTTGGCATGGGGCCAGACGCCACGCCGCAAGGCACGGGCGTCGGGACAAAGCTGATCCGCGCGATGGCGCAGAGCCTGCAAACGATCGTCGAATATGACAGCATCGGCACAGGCGTCCGCGCGACCTTGCGCGCGACGCGCGACTGACAAATCGAAGATATCGGCGGCGCTCCAACTAAAGTCTCAGGCGATGTTGCCGCCTGACTTACCTGCTATTAACCGCGACACCGTAATTCGGTCGGATGCGCCATTCCTCGACCGCCATTGTCCTTTCGCTTCACGTGACGGCGATTAGCGCATCGCTGCTCGGCATGGCGTTGTGGCCGCCTCGATCGGGTGCGATGATGCTGGTGCCGCTTCATCAAAACGTCGCGTCGGTCGCAACGCTTGCGCGCGCGGGTGGCGCAATGCTGCTGGGCAAGGGGCCGTTTCCCGGCTCGCTCGTGGTGGTCGGCAATCGCGCGCAAATTGCCCGTCACATTCCGACCGGCGACGTGCTGATCCTCGCCAGCCTGCCGACAGGGTGTGGTGACGCGAGCGTTCTGGAGACCTTGGCATGAACCGCTTGTCCACGATGATGACCAGGCTCTCGACCTTCACCGGCGATGCCATCCCCGGCAATCCGCTCGATACCATGCGGCGCCGTGGCGTACGGATCTGGGCCTTGATCGGGTGGCTCTCGCTTGCCCTGCTGCTGATCGGCAATAGCGCGCTCGGCGCGGGAGCCGGGTTGCCGCTGATCGTCATCGGCGTGGCGATCAATATCGCCCCGACACTGGTCGCTCTGCGGGGGCGATATGATGCACCGGCGCGGACACTGATGGGGTCGACCGCGGCGATCCTTCCCGCGATGCTCGTCTTCCTGCTGAAGGGCCATGCCTGGCAGATGGACGCGCACATGTATTTCTTCGTCGGCATGGCGGCGTTGGTTATTCTGGCCGACTGGCGCCCGATTGCACTCGCGACGGTGCTGGCCGCGCTGCACCACGTGTCGCTGGAATGGCTTGCGCCGCAATATGTGTTTTCGGGGACGGGCAATATCGGGCGGATCCTGTTTCACGTCGTTGCGGTCGGCCTGCAATTCGGCGTTCTCGCCGCGCTGACGATCCAGCTTGAGCGACTGATCCTTGGGCAACAAGCCGCGCTCCAGCGCGCGCGCGAGCTGACCAGGACTGCCGAGGATGGCCAGCGCCAGACCGAACACGCGATGCAGCAAGCGCGCTTCGCCGCCGCCGATGCCGCCCGCGAACGCCAGCACCGCGAAGAAGAGGCGCGCCGCACCGCGCAGGAACGCCGCGCCGAACTCGTCACCATCGCGAACGAATTCGAACGGTCGGTAACGTCCGTCATCAAAATGATCGGCGATTCGACCCAGCGGCTCGAACAGTCGGCGGTAAAGCTCGAGGATCTGACCGACAGCACGACGCACGATGCGGACGAAGCCGCGGCGGGGGCCGGGCGCGCGGCGGTGGACATCGCACAGGTCGCGGCGTCGATCCGCACGCTGTCGCAATCCGTCCAGACCATTGCGATTGCCGCGGATCGTCAGTCGGTCCTGACCGAGACCGCCAGCGCGGAGGCCAAGCGAAGCGTCGAGACCGTCGCGATGCTGGAGGGGCACGCGGTCCAGATCGAAGGCTTCCTCGACGACATTCGCAAAATCGCCGCGAAGACCAATTTGCTCGCGCTCAACGCGACGATCGAGGCCGCACGCGCTGGTGACGCAGGCCGCGGCTTCGCGGTTGTCGCGGGCGAGGTGAAGGCGCTGTCCGCCGATACGACGCGTGCGAGCGACCGCATCGGCAACCTCATTTCCGGCATTCGCGAGGGCGTCGCGGATACCAGCACCAAGCTCAACAGCGTCAACGGCGCGATCCGGCAGGTCTCGCTGGCGGCATCCGGGATCGCGACGGCGGTCGCCGAACAGCGCTCCACGGCAGAAGACGTCGACGCCGGCGCGGACCGCGCGGCATCGACCGCGGACGAGGTGGAACGGCGGATCACCGACGTCGCCCGCGCCGGGGGCACCGCATCGTCGCTCTCTGCCGACGTCAGCAAAAGCGCGGGCGAACTCGCCGTCAGCGCGCGCGACCTGCTGCGGTCGACCGATCGGTTCGTATCGTTTCTGCAGGACGACCACGCCGTCGCCGCCTGACGGCCACGGCGGGATCGCGCAGTCCGGACCGACTTAGCGCGGTTTACGGAAACGATAAACGAACTGGTCGGTCTTTCCGCGGATCGCCGGATCGAACACCGCCGCATTATGGTCATCGGCCGGGTTGCGCAGCGCATCACTTTCGCCGTCGAACACGAAGCCCGCCTTGACGACCTCCGCCTTGACCGCGGCGGGATCGATCCGGTGTTTGGTCGACGTGCCCGCGAGCCCGCTGCCGGGCGCGTCGGCATGGTCGATCACGACATAGGTGCCGCCGGGCTTCAGCGCCGCGAACACCTGCTTGTTGAACGCGTCAATCGCCGCTTCGCCCGCAGGCGTGTTGGCGACGTCGTGGTAGTTCTGCACGGTCCAGAACAGGTCGACCGGCTCGGACGCGCGGATGCTCGGTCCCGACATGACCGTCAGCGAAGTGTTCGAGAGATGCCGTGCCTCCAGCGCGGGAAGCGTTTTCTCGGCATATTTGGCGCCCGCCGCGGGCCAGATCGCATAGACGTGCCCGGCCTTGCCCACCGTGCCCGACAGGATCCGCGTCCAATATCCGGCACCCGGGAAGAAATCGACCACCTCGTCCCCCGGCCCGACACCCGCGAACGCAAGCACGTCCGCCGCCTTGCGCCGCGCATCGTCGCCCTGCGCATCGGCGCGCGCCGGATCGGCCAGGGCCTTGGCGACTGCGCGTTGCGTCTCCTTGGGATTGTGCTTGGAGGCGACCGCCACCGACGCGGCATTGGCGTTAACCGATACCACGGCCCCCGCGATCAATCCGGTTGCAACAAGACCCGTCCACATCGTCCGCATCGTCTTCTCCCCCGGCCATGACGGCCTGTCTCGATTGTATCCCATTTCGGGCGCGGCTGCATCGCCCATCCTGCCGGAGTGTTGCACGGGGCGTACGGATCGATAAGCAGGCAGCGGTGTTCCCTTGAGACCGGACGTCTCGGCGCCCGTCTCGTCCAATCGAAAGCCTTCACATGCCCTCTGGTCTGGTCGCCCTGCTCGACGACGTCGCCGCGATCGCGCGCCTTGCCGCCGCGTCGGTCGACGATGTCGCGGCCGCTTCATTCAAGGCATCGTCCAAGGCAGTCGGCGTGGTGGTGGACGATGCCGCGGTCACGCCGAAATACGTCTCCGGGCTGACCCCGGCGCGCGAGCTTCCGATCATCTGGCGGATCGCCAAGGGGTCGCTGCGCAACAAATTGCTGTTCCTGTTGCCGGCTGCGCTGTTGTTCAGCGCGTTCCTGCCGTGGATCATCACGCCGATCCTGATGGTCGGCGGCCTGTATCTCGCCTTCGAAGGCGCGGAGAAGATCCTCGGTGCGCTGCTCGGCCACGATGCGCATGCCGAAGACGCCGCGCTGGAAGGGCAGGACGCCACCGCGATCGAGAACACCAAGGTCGCGGGCGCGGTCCGCACCGACCTGATCCTGTCCGCCGAGATCATGGCGATCGCCTTGTCCGAAGTGTCGGACCAGCCGATCCTGACGCAGGCGGCCGCGCTCATCGCGGTGTCGTTGCTGATCACCGCCGGTGTTTACGGCGTGGTTGGGCTGATCGTGAAGATGGACGATATCGGCCTTCATCTGGCGCAGCGCTCGAACGCCACTTCGCGCGCGATCGGCCGCGGGATGGTTGCGGCGATGCCGGTCGTGCTCGGCGCGCTGGCGAAGATCGGGACGGTGGCGATGCTGTGGGTCGGCGGGGGAATCCTGGTGCACGGACTGGAAGAGTTCCACCTCGTCACGATCCCGCACGTCGCCGAGGGTATTGCAGCGTTCTTTGCCCGCCTGCTGCCCTTTGCCCCCGGTGTCGGCCACTGGTTCGGCTTCGCGCTCGCATCAGCCTTGGTCGGGCTCGTCGCAGGCAGCGTTCTCGCGCTGATCGTGCCGCGCGTGATGGCAGTGTTCGGCAAGAAAGCGCCCGCCCACTGAGCAACCGACGCCGCTGCTAGACGCCCCGCCCGACCTGCATCAGGGCTGCGTCCGAGGGCAGCAACTGGTCGAGGAAGGGCAACAGGGCGGCGCCGATGACCGGCGCGTCACCGCCCAGCGCAGCCCGTACGATCGGGGCCATCGTCGGCAAGGGCATCTCGCCGAGCAGTATGTGGAGCCGCTCGATCAGCGCATCCACCAGCGGCTCGGACAGGCGCCCGCCGATGATGATGGTATGCGGGTCGATCAGGCAATTGATGCTGACGAGCGGCGCGATCAACGCACGCGATGCCGCATCGACCCAGCGATCCAGAACGTCGCGTACCGCCGGGTCGCTCGCATCGATGTCCGCCGGGCTGGCAACCCGGATGCCTGCCGTTTCCAGCGCCTGCATCAACGCTGACAGCGAGACGATATCCTGGACCACCGCGCCAGCGACCGCGCTGGTCGGATCGGGAAGCAGCCCTAGTTCCGCGCTGCGCCGGTTCGCGCCCTCGACATAATGGCGATCGATCATCAATCCGCCGCCGAGCCCGGAATTGATCAGGATGTAGAAGAAGCTCGGCTCCGAACGGCCCATGCCCGACTGCGCCTCCCCGATCGCCGCCGCCGCCGCGTCGTTGTCGACGAGCACCGGCCACGGCAGCACGGGGGACAACAGATCCGGGATCGATAGGTTGACCCAGTCGCTATACCGCTCCGGGCGGCCGGGGAGCGCGATGTTCCCCAGATCGTCCGGTACCGCGACCCCGACGCCAAGCACGCGGTCGCGTCCGACCTTCGCCTCGGCCAGCAACGGATCGAGCGACGCGGTTACGAAGGCGACCACATCCGCGGGAAGCGCGAACGGGATATCGTTGGCGATCCGCGCACGGACCTGCCCGGCCAGATCCAGCGCGACCAGTGTCAAATGATCGCGATCGATGTTGAGGCCGATCGCGACACACCCCAGCGGCTCGATCGTAAGGCGGATCGCGGGTTGCCCGCGCGGCCCCTGCAGACGACCGATCTCCTTGACCAGTCCCGCATCCATCAACCGGCGCGTGATGTTGGCGATCGTCGGCGCGGTCAGCCCGGTGGTGCGGCACAGGTCGACCCGCGTGGTTTCCTCGCTGTTGCGGATGACCTGAAGAACGACGCGCTGGTTATAATCGCTGGCACGCGCGAGATTGGTGCCCGACAAGGACACGGCCAACCGCGCACCGCGCGGCTCTCGAACGGGTTCAACGGTCATCATCCTGCCTTTCAACGATGGGCATAAGGATCATGGGTAACCCGTCATCCGCCCCGTTCGCAATCTCGTACCCGCGGGCATGGGGCGGTGTCACGCGCGACCGTACCGCTGGGAAGTAACAAAATTAAATTTATTAAATTGCTTGCTCGGGCCGCGCCCCTGCCTTAGCTTTCGGTTGCTTCAACGGCAGGCGACTGACCTGCCCGCCATAACAACAAGATACGCCGCATTGGTCGCAGGAATGCGCCAGGTGGATCGGGAGAAAGATCGTGGCGGTTCGCACGCCAATTCCATCAGGCCTGACAGCATCGGTATTGATGCCCTCGGCACGTCGGCATGACTGATCGTCCGTCCGCTTCGCTCGGTCGCCGCGATCTGCTGATCGCCGGGGCAAGCAGTGCTTCGCTCCTTGCCTTCCCCGGAACCGCTTTTGCCGCCACCCTCGCGCCGGGCGAAGCGACGGCCAGCCGACGTCCCCCGCGCAACCAGCGACGTTTCGTCAGCCCCGCGGTCGAACGCGAGATCAGCCGGGTCAAGGCGCGCATCGCGGACCCCGGCCTCGCGCAACTGTTCGAGAATTGCTACCCGAACACGCTCGACACCACCGTCTTCACCAGCACCATCGACGGCAAGCCCGACACGTTCGTCATCACCGGCGACATCGAGGCGATGTGGCTGCGCGACAGTTCGGCGCAACTCCAGACCTACGTCCATCTGTGCCGCCAGGACCCTGCCCTGCGCCGGTTGTTCCAGGGCGTGATCCAGCGGCAGGCGCGCTGCATCCTGATCGACTCCTACGCCAACGCGTTCATGGCGGACCCCACCGCCAAGTCGAACCTCGGCGCGATCACCGACATGACCGAGATGCGGCCGGGCGTCGCCGAGCGAAAGTGGGAACTCGACTCCCTCTGCTATCCGATGCGGCTGGCGCACGCCTATTGGAGCGAGACGAAGGACACCGTTCCGTTCGATGGCTTGTGGGCAAAGGCGATGGCGCGCGCCGTTGCGACGATGCGCGAACAGCAGCGCAAGACGAACGACGGACCGTATAAGTTCGAGCGCGTCAATCGCCATGCGACCGAGACGCTGATGCTGAAGGGCATCGGCGCGCCGACGAGCAAGGTCGGGTTGATCCATTCGATGTTCCGGCCGTCCGACGATGCCTGCACGCTGCCGTTCCTGATCCCGTCCAACCTGTTCGCGGTCGCCGCGCTGCGGATGCTGGCGAAGATCCACGCCGAGGCGCGCCACGATACCGCCGCCGCCGCAGATTGCATCGCGCTGGCGGACGAAGTCGATGCCGCGCTCAAGGCGCATGGCCAGATGGACGACGGCAAGGGCAGCAAGGTCTGGGCGTTCGAGGTCGACGGGTTCGGCAATGCGATCTTCATGGACGACGCGAATGTACCGAGCCTGTCCGCGCTGCCGTTGCTGGGCGCCGCCCCGCGGACCGATCCGCTGTATCGCCGCACCCGCGCGCTTGCCTGGAGCACGCGCAATCCGTATTTCTTCACCGGCACCGCCGCCGACGGGATCGGCGGCCCGCACAAGGGCCTCGGCATGATCTGGCCGATGTCGATCATCGTCCGCGCGATGACCAGTGATGACGATACCGAGATCCGCCAGTGCCTCAAGTGGCTGAAGACGACCGATGCGGGCACCGGCTTCATCCATGAATCGTTCGACAAGGACGATCCGGCGCGCTTCTCGCGCCCGTGGTTCGCCTGGGCGAACGGTCTGTTCGGCGACCTGATCCTCGATCTCGAGCGGCGTCGCCCCGCTTTGCTGGCCGAACGTTTCTGACCTGCTTCCCCGCACCGTCCCCGATTCAGGAGAGTATCGCTTGATCCGCGCCAACCGTCGCCAGTTGCTCGCAGGCTCTGCCCTTGCCGCACTCGGCACCGCCTTGCCGTCCATCGCTTCGGCGCAATCGTCCAGGGCGGCGGTCCAGAACACAGCCCCCAATCTGTTCGTCGGCACCGGCGGGCACGGCCACACCTTCCCCGGCGCGACCATGCCGTTCGGGATGGTGCAGCTGTCCCCCGACACCAACAATTTCGGCTGGGATGCCTGCTCGGGCTATCACCAGTCGGATCGCTCGATCATGGGCTTCTCGCATACCCATCTGTCGGGAACCGGGATCGGCGACATGCTCGATGTGCTGGTCGTGCCGACGCGCGCACCGTTGAAGCTCGTCCCCGGATCGCGCGAGAACCCGTCCTTGGGCTATCGCCAACGCTATAGCGAGGAACATGCCGAGCCCGGCTATTACCGCGTGAAGCTTGAATCGGGTGTCGTCGCGGAATTGACCGTGACCGAACGGACCGGATTGCACCGCTACACCTTCGCCAAGGGGCCGGGACACATCCTGATCGACTTCACGCATTGCAAGCAGGAGACCGAGGCAGAGCTGATCCGGATCGAGGATGCCTCGCTAGCCCTCAGCGACGATGGGACGCTGACCGGCAGCCGGCAGGTCTTCCGCTGGGCCGAAGGACGCCGGATCCACTTCGCAATGCAGCTTTCGCGCAAGCCGGACCGCGTGCAATTCTATGGCGACGACGATCGCCCCGTGGCGCCGGGTGCGAAGGGCGTGACCGGCCACCGGCTCAAGGTCGCGCTGTTCTACGACGATGCGGGCGCTGCACCGATCCTCGTCAAGACCGGGATCTCGGGGGTCGACGTCGCTGGCGCGCACGGTGCGCTGGCGGAAGCGCCGGGCTGGGCATTCGATCGCGCCAGCACCGCCGCACGCCGGACCTGGGCAAAGGAACTCGACATCCTGCGCGTGTCCGGCGGCACGCCTGCGCAGCGCACGATCCTGTCGAGCGCACTGTACCATACGCTGATGGGGCCGACGTTGTTCAGCGACCGTGACGGGCGCTACATGGGGCTCGATCAGCAAGTCCATACGCTCGCCGCCAGCGAGCGTGCGTACAGCGCCTATTCGCTGTGGGACACCTATCGCGCGCTGCATCCGCTGATGACGCTGGTGCGCCCCGACATGGCCGAACGCTTCGTCCACGACCTGATCCGCCAGACGCAGCAAAGCCCGTACGGCCCGCCGACCTGGCCGCTTCAGGGGTACGAGACGGGCTGCATGAACGGCTGGCATTCGGTCGTCGTGCTCGCCGAAGCGCACGCCAAGGGGATCAAGGCCGATTACGCGGCGGCATGGCCCAACATCCGCAAGCGCGCATTCGATGCAAGCTACAAGGACAGCCTCGCGACGCTCGGGCGCGACCATTACATGAAGCTCGGCTATATTCCGGCGGACAAGATCAAGGAGTCGGTCAGCCGTACGCAGGAATATGCGTATGACGATCACGCCATGGCGGCACTGGCGGACGCAATCGGCGAACGCAGCGATGCGGCCGCCCTGCGCAAGCGCAGCGGCAACTGGCGCAACGTGATCGACCCCAAGATCGGTTTCGCGCGCCCGCGCTTTGCCGACGGAAGCTGGTGGGCGACGTACGATCCGGTCACGCTCGGTCACATGCCGCAGCCGCGCTGGCGCGATTATACCGAGGCGAACGGCTGGCAGGCGACGTTCCTCAACCAGCATGACATCTACGGCATGATCGCGCACATGGGCGGCGACACGGCGTATGAGGCGAAGGTCGATTCCTTCTTCAACGCGCCGTCCACCCTTCCCGACAATGCGCCACCCGATATTGCCGGGCTGGTCGGGCAATATGCGCACGGGAACGAACCCGGGCACCACGTCGCCTATCTCTATGCCTATGTCGGCGCGCCGTGGAAGACGCAGGCGATGGTTCGGCGGCTGTGCGCCGAGATGTACAAGAACGATCCGGACGGCGTGATCGGCAACGACGATTGCGGGCAGATGAGCGCGTGGTTCATCCTGTCGTCGCTCGGCTTCTATCCGGTCGATCCCACGACGGGGATCTACGTGCTGGGATCACCGCTGTTCGACACCGCGGAACTGCGCGTCGGTGCGGGCAAGACCTTGCGCGTCCGCGCGATCAACAACGCGCCCGACCGGCCCTACGTCCAGTCGGTACGCTGGAATGGCAAGCCGTGGACGAAGAACTGGATCGCCCACGCCGACATCATCGGCGGCGGGGAGCTCGAGTTCACGATGGGCGCGAAGCCGTCGCGCTTTGGCGCAGGGGTCGCGGATCGTCCGCCGTCCGCACCACGCGCCTGACGAAACCGGGCGGGGGTCGCCCCCCGCCCGCGTTCAGAAGAATGTCTCCACGACGTCGATCACCGTGAAATCGTCATCGACCACAAGAATCTTGCGCCATTTGTCGAAGGTCAGGCACGGGTGCGATATGTCGAACGCGATCACGTCGCCGACCGCGATGTCGTCGCCCGGCGCGATCGTCAGATACGCATGCTGGTCCATCAGACCGGTGACTTCCCAATGGACCGGTGCTTCGGCGGGACGATCGTCGCGGTCGGGGCGGAACAGCGTCGCAGGGCGCGGCAGCCCCGCATCGAACGCGACGTCGCGCTTCCCCATCGCGATGATCGCACGCGTCAGGTCGGGGATCGACTGCACCACCGCCCAGATCCGCAGCGCGGGCAACAACGCCTCGCCGAACGTCGGGGCGACGGCATTGCGCTTAAGGATCGCTTCCTGCGCGACGCGGTACAGTCCGTCGTCATGGCTGATGTAGCAGCCCGGACGCAGCACGACCTCGACCTCGCCCGCCTTCGCCATCGATGCGGTTTCGTCGGCGACGATGTCATACCAGGCGGACCCCGCCCCCGACAGGATCGCAGGCGTCCGGTCGATCCGATCGTCCGCGATCAGCCGTTTCGTCACCTCGACCGCGCGGCGAACGAACCGCCGGACATGGGCTTCGTCGGGAAGCACGCCTTCGTAGAATTCCACACCGCCGAGCCTAAGATGATCGCGCCATGCATCGAGCGCGGCGAGAACGTCCGCAAGCCCCGCTTCGTCACGAACCCCGGCACGATACCCGGGCTGATCGGGCTCCGGCGCCAGTTCGATCAGCACATCGAGCACCACGCCCGCCGACCGGCATCCCTCGCCCAGCAACGCCACGCCCGCTGCGGAATCGACGATGCAGATCACGTGCTGGTCGGGGATCGCCAGCAGACCGACGACCGCCGCGACATTCGCCTTTCCGACGATCTGGTTCGCGATCAGGATCCGACGGACTCCGTGCGCGGCGGCGACCTGTGCCTGCTGGCTTGTGGCGACCGTGATGCCCCACGCGCCGTGCGCGATCTGCCGCTGGAACAGCTTGGGGGCCATCGTCGTCTTGCCGTGCGGCGCGAGCGAGACGCCATAGGCGTGGATGAACGACCGCATCCAGTCGAGATTATGCTGCATCCGCCGCTCGTTGAGCACGGCCGCCGGGAAGCTGACATCGCCCCTCAGCAGGTTCCACGGATCTGCGTCCACGACGCCTATCCCCTTGTGAAGCTCCAGCTTCTGATCGTCCACGCGCCTGCTCCTCGTTAAAGAAAATTGTTTACATTATTACCCGCCAAGGTGACAACGCCGTTGTGACCGGAAGCGTCGGGGATAGTGGAATGACACGGACGATCATCGCCGGGGTGAGCGTGTACGACGGTACCGGCACCCCAGCTTACGGCGCGGATGTCGAAATTCGCGACGATATCATCGCGAGCATCCGCCCGGCCGCCAGCCATCCCCCGACCGATTCCATCGATGGACGTGGGCTGGTGCTCGCGCCGGGCTTCATCGATGCGCACACCCATGACGATTTCGCAGTAATCGCCGCGCCCGCCATGACCGCCAAGGTGACGCAAGGCGTGACCACCGTCGTCGTCGGCAATTGCGGCATCAGCGGCGGCATGAACGTCACGGCGCACGGTGATCTCCCCGATCCGCTCGTGCTGTTGGGTGGTGCGGACGCATTCCGGTACGACGATTTTGCCGCTTATGCCCAGGCGGTGGATCGCGCAGGCCCGGCGACCAATGTGGTCGCGCTGGTGGGACATACCGCGCTGCGCGCGCGGCATATGGACGCGCTCGACCGCGATGCGACGGGAGCTGAGCGCACGGCGATGCGCGCCGATCTGACGACCGCGCTCGATGCCGGCGCGTTCGGGTTTTCCACGGGACTCGCTTATGCCAACGCCAACGCGGCATCGACCGAAGAGGTGATGACGCTCGCAGAGGCGCTGCGCGACACCAATGCACTCTATTGCACGCACTTGCGGAGCGAAGCGGGCGAGATCGTCGCCGCGCTCGACGAGGCGTTCGCGATCGGTCGACACGCCGCCGCGCCGGTGGTGGTCTCGCATCTCAAATGCGCGGGCGCGCCGCAATATGGCCGCAGCGGCGAAATCCTCGCGATGCTGGAAACGGCCGCGTTGGCGCAGCCGGTCGGGTGTGACTGCTACCCGTACACCGCCAGCTCCTCGATGCTCGACCTGAAGCAGGTCGTCCCCGAAACCCCGATCAAGATCACCTGGTCCGAAGCCGAGCCTGCGCAAGCCGGCCGGATGCTCGCCGACATCGCGGCGGACTGGGGCACCGATCTTCGGACGGCCGCCGAGCGGCTGCAACCGGCGGGCGCCGTCTACCACTGCATGACCGACAGCGACGTCGACCGGATCCTCGCACACGACCTGACGATGGTCGGGTCGGACGGCCTGCCGTGCGATCCGCGCCCGCATCCCCGCCTGTGGGGCAGCTTCCCGCGCGTAATCGGCCATTATGCACGCGACCGCGGGCTGTTTTCGATGGCAACCGCGATCCGCAAGATGACCGGCCTTCCCGCCGACCGCTTCGGCCTGAGCGACCGCGGCTATGTGCGCGAAGGGCTGGCAGCGGATCTCGTGCTGTTCGATCCCGGGCAAATCGGCGACCGCGCCACCTACGACGATCCGACCGTTCCCGCCGCCGGGATCGTCGGCGTGTGGGTCAACGGCATCGCGACCCTGACGCTTGCGGGCCCGACCGGCGCACGCGGCGGCCGGATGCTGCGGCGTCCAACCCATCCCACCACCAAAGGACTTTGAAGACATGACCGACGAACTCAAGCGCTACGGCGTCGAAGGCGGCAGCGGCACCGGTGGCCAGCATCTCCCGTTCGCGCGCGCGGTGCAGGCCGATGGCTGGCTCTACGTGTCGGGCCAGGTCCCGATGGTCGATGGCGAAGTGATCGACGGCGGGATCATCCCGCAGACCCACCAGGCGATCCGCAACGTTCTGAAGATCCTGGAAGAAGCCGGCTACGGCCCCGAACATGTCGTCCGTTGCGGCGTGTGGATCGACGACGCGCGCGACTTCATGTCGTTCAATCGCGTATTCAAGGAATATTTCGGGGCAAACCCGCCGGCGCGCGCCTGCGTCGTTTCGCAGATGGTCGTCGACTGCAAGGTCGAGGTCGACTGCATCGCCTGGAAGAAGCCCTAAGATGGCGCCGGGCGGCCTGCTCCTGATCGAGGCGGGGGTCGCGGTCGCCCTGCTCATCGTGCTGATTGTCCGGGTTCGACTGAGCCCGTTCATCGCGCTTACCCTCGTCTCGCTCGGGCTGGCGCTGGTCGTCGGGATCCCGCTCGGCGGGATCGTCAAGAGTTTCGAGGCAGGGGTCGGCGGCGCGCTCGGCCATATCGCGCTCGTCGTCGGGCTCGGCACCATCCTCGGCAAGATGATGGTCGAATCGGGCGGGGCCGAGCGGATCGCGGATACCGTCATCGGTTTCTTCGGGCCCGCGCGCGCTGACTGGGCGATGATGACGGTCGCGCTGATCGTAGGCTTGCCCGTCTTCTTCGAGGTCGGGTTCGTCCTGCTCGTGCCGATCGTCTTCACACTCGCGCGGCGGCTTGGGCAGCATCCGATGCGGATGGGGTTACCGATGGCGGCTGGCCTGTCGGTGGTTCATGCGATGGTCCCGCCGCATCCCGCCGCTTTGCTCGCGACACAGGCGTATAATGCCGACGTCGGCCTGACCGTGCTGTTCGCGCTGATCGTCGGAATCCCGACGGCGGCGATTGCCGGACCGCTCTACGGGCGGCTGATCGTCCCACGGCTGGCGCCCTTGCCGATCGCGCCTGTCCCGGTTGCGGACGAACATGACGACCGGGTGCTCCCCGGCTTCGGGATAACGCTCGCGACCTTGCTGCTTCCAGTCGTGCTGATGATGGCTGGCAGCCTGGCAACCGCAGTGGCAGTGCCGGGATCGACCCTTGATGGCATCTTGCGCTTCATCGGAACCCCCGTGGTCGCGCTGCTCGCCGCAGTGCTGGTGAGCTATTGGACGCTTGGCCTCGCGCGCGGGATGAACCTCGGGACGATCCAGAAATTCACCAACGACTGCCTCGCGCCCACCGCAATGATCACGCTGGTGGTCGGCGTCGGCGCGGGGTTCGGGCGGGTGCTGATCGACAGCGGCGTGTCCGACGCGATCGTCGCCGCCGCGACCAGCGTCCATCTGCCGATCGTCCTGCTTGCCTGGCTGATCGCGGCCCTGATGCGCGTGGCGACCGGATCGGCGACGGTATCGATGGCCACCGCCGCCGGAATCATCGCGCCGCTCGCCGCCGCCAATCCGGGGATTCGCCCCGAATTGCTTGTGCTAGCGACGGGTGCGGGATCGGTGATCCTGAGCCACGTCAACGACGGCGGCTTCTGGCTGGTGAAGGAATACTTTGGGCTCAGCGTCGCCGACACAATCCGCAGCTGGACGGTGTGCGAGACGCTGATCTCGGTCATCGGGCTGGTTCTGACGCTGGCCCTGTCGCTGGTGGTCTGACGAGCCCATACCGCCTGCGGTTATCGCGTGCCCCTCACGCTTGCTTCCACCACGTTCCACCCGCGCAGCCGCACCGTGGTGGCACCGCGATTGCCCGGATAGCGCACCGTCACCGTGCGCGATTCACCCGGCAGTAACGACACGTAATTGTCGCTGAAATAGGCGGGCAGAACCTGCACCCCCTTCGCATCGAATAGCGTGAGCTTGGCCTGGAGCGCAGGTGTCTTGCTCGGGTTGGACAGCGCAACCGTGACGGTCCGCTCCCCATTCGCAGCGCTCCCCGCCTGTGCATCGGCCTTGAGGGCCACCTTGGGCATCGCTTCCATCGCCCGCAGGTCCGCCGGCTTTGCCGCCTGCCAGTAGAAGTTCTCCGACAACCGCCCGCCGTCGGCACCCATCGCCTCGACCCGCACCAGCACCGGTCCCTTGGCCAGAGCCGGATCGAGCGCGAGCTGGAAGGTCGAAACGGGCTGGTTCGCAGGCACGTCGATGGTCTGCTCGCGCGTCGCAACGAGTGTCCCCGCCAGATCGGTCACCCGCGCGCGGACCGTCACGCCGCGCAGCATCGCCTGCGTCGTGTTCGCCATCACCACCGTCCGGTCGGGCTGGTTCATCTGGACGTGGACCGGTTCTGCCCCCTTCTTGGTCCCGTAGAAGGCCGCGTGGGTGTCATAGTCCGACGAGTAAATCTGGAAATCGCTCGACGGCCACGCCGGGTGCGTCATCCACAGCATCCGCGCGCTGTTGGTGGTCCACAGCCCCGCGGTGAACCCCTCGAAGATCGCCCGATACGATTCGTAGTTGAGCATCTGGGCCTTGCGCTCGAAATCGGCGAGATCGCGCGGTGCGCCGAATTCGGTCTCCAACGCCTTCATAAAGCTCGCCATCGATACGCCGCGCTCCTGATGCCAGTCGTGGTAGACCCAAGTGTCGCTGATCGGCCAGCGATCCGCCGCGGGCACCGTGCGCTGCCAGGATTCGAGCGTCGGAAAACTAGACGTGCCGACTTCGATCGCGAAGCCGTGCGGATAGCTGGTGAAATAATCCTCTGGCGGATGCCATTCATACGGACCCGATCCGCCGAGGTTGATCACGCGCGAATTGCCCTTGTAGATCCGCGTGCCGTCTTCCTGCCACACCATGTCCTGCAACGCGGTCTGGAGCACCGGCTGCGGCACGCCTTCGTTGCGCCCGAACCAAAGCACGATCGAGGGATGCGTACGATACCGCCGCACGACATCGCGCGCATTGGCGACGAACAACGGCACGTCCTGTGCCTCGGCGTCATTGTCCTGCGTCGATTCCCAGAAATCGTTGAGCACCATCAATCCGTTGCGATCGGCGAGCGCATAGAACGCCTCCTCCGTGCTCTGCCCCATCCAGTTGCGGATGATGTTCATCCCCGCCTCGCGGTGCAGCCGGAAATAGGGCGCGAGCCGGTCGGTGCCGACACGCTTCATCATGTCATCCATCCCCCAATTGCCGCCGCGCGCCGCGATCCGCACGCCGTTGACGCGAAGTACCATCTGCGGTGACAGCGGGTCCTCGGGCAGGCTTTGCACCGCAGGCGACGTCTCCGCCCCCGGCATCAGCGAATTCGCCCAGCCGCCGCGCACCTTGCGCAGCGCAGGATGGCGTTCATCGATGACGGGCTTGCCCAGATCATGCGCCAGCGCACTGTCGACCAGCACGCGTCGCAGCGCACCCGCGGTATCGAGCGACGACAGTTCGTAGGTCACGCTGCGCATCCCGAAATCGAGGCTGCGACGGTCCGATACCGCTTGATCACTCGCGACCGACAGGTTCAGCGTGTGGAGCGCAGGGTCGCCATAGCCGTTGGGCCACCACAATTTCGGCTTCTGCAACGCAAGTTGCGGGAAACTGGCTGGGGTAAAGCGGACGACCTGCGTCGCGCCCGCCGGGAGCGTGACGCTCTGTTCCACCGCGACGTCGTCGAACGCGGCGCGCACCGTCGCTGTGGTCGGGGTGCTGCCGTGGTTGGTGACGGGCACGTCGATCGAGACGTCAGCGACCGAATTGTCGGGGCGCGGCAGGCGCGTCGAGACCGCCGGATCACCGATCGTGACGATCCCCGTCGCCGCCAGGTCGACGCCTTGCCACAACCCCATGTTGCGGTCACGCACGCCCGGAATCCAGTCCCATCCCTCGCTTGCGCCGAAGGTCGGGCCATCGCTCATCAATGCGCCGCCATTGTCGCCGCGTCCGCCCGCAAGCGACTGTTCGTGCGCGATCCCGGGATGCGGCGGCGGCGAAATCAGCACCGCGACGCTGTTGCGCTGGCCGGGCCGCAGCCGATCGGTCACGTCGAACGTGCCGCGGATGAACGCACCCTTCACGTCGCCGACCGGACTGCCGTTGACCCACACCTGCGCGGCGTAGTTGATCCCGTCAAAGGTCAGCGTCAGCCGTTTCGCAGGCGTCTCCGGAAGCGTGAATTCGGTGCGATACCAATAGGCTTGCCGCGACAGGCTTTCCGGGATCGCCATGTTGTTGAGCCCGATCATCGGATCGGGATAGACCCCGCGATCGACCAGCGTCGTCAGCACGGTCCCCGGAACCGTCGCCGCATGCCAGCGCACCGCATCGAACCCGGGCTGCGAGATCGTCGCACCGCCCGCCTGAACCGCGGGCGCATCGATCAGCCGCCACGCGTTGACCGCATAATGGCCTTCGCGCGTCGGTTGCAGCGCGGGCAGGGTCGACACCGGCTTGGCGCGCGACTGCGGGAACGGCGCCTTGCTCGTCGGCAATTCCCACGTCGGTTGCGGCGTGGTCAGCCCATATTGCGTTTTGACCTGCAACGGCCAGGACGGGCTCGCGTCCTCGAACCGGGTCAACGCTTCGTCCGGCGCGGTCTTGCCGAGCGCCGCGATCTGCGACGCCGGCAGCATTTTCGGTTCGAGCGTCACGCCAGCGATCCGCCCCGCAAAACCGGGCAACCCCGCCAGCCGCGGCCCAAGCGCGACGATCGCGGCGGGGGGTGCGGCCTCCGCCTGCATCGTCCCCGCCGCACGTCCGTCGACATAGAACCGCACGGTTGCGCCATCACCGGTTGCGACGAGCAGGTGCCAGCGATCCGGGGTGATCGCGCCACCGGCCTTGACCGTCTTGCCCGCCAACGTGAACCGGGGCCGGCCATCCTCCAGCGCGAAAGTGCGCGCGGTTGCACTGCCGGGCTTGCCGATCGCGGCAACGGGCACGAGGCCGGTTGGTATTGCCGAAGGCTTGATCCAGGCACGAAGCGTCCATTGCGGCATCGCAGGCATCGTTTCGCCCGCGGCATAGCCCTGCGCCGGACGCTCGATCCCGTCCGATCCCGACAGGAACACGGCATTGTACGGCCCGATGACCGGCTGCTTCGGATGCGCGATGCGCGTCGATGGCCAATCGACCTGTTGCGCCGAAACCTGCGCCACCGCGGCACCGGTCAACAACAGCGCTGCGTAGCTCGTGACTTTGCGCATGTGCGGGGCCTTTCGTTCAAATCGGGTGATCGTCATTTCGGCAGGACGATGCGGTCGCCCGTGATCGTCACGTCGGTCCACACCCCTTGGTCTGCTGCCGCGGGATCCCCGGGTTGCCCGCCTGCCACGAACAGCCGGTAATGCCCTGGAACGATCGCGCGCGTACCGTCACGCTCGACCAGGCTGAGGCTGCGCGGTTCGATCGTGAGCGCCACCGTGCGGCGTTCGCCGGCGCGCAGCGTCGTCCGGCTGAACCCGACGAGTTGCCGCTGCAGCACGGGCGTAGTGCGGCCCTGTTCCTGCGGTGCGGTCGGCGCGAGATAGGCCTGTACGACCTCGTCGCCCGCGACCTTACCGACATTGCGAAGACCGACCGTGACGACCAGCGGCTGCCCCGCCACGATGCTGATCGTCGCGGGCGAGACCGCGTCATACGCAAAGCGCGTGTAGCTGAGCCCGTGGCCGAACGGATACAGCGGCGTGCCGGCAAAGAAGCGGTAGGTCCGGTTCTTCATGCTATAGTCGATGTACGCAGGCATATCGCGCGTCTGCGCATAGACCGTCACCGGCAGCCGCCCACCGGGATTGATATCCCCCGCCAGCATCCGCGCGATCGCCGTCCCGCCCGACTGGCCGGGATACCAGGCCGCGACCACCGCATCGGCGTTCTGCTTGCTCCATGCGTCGGCAATCGCCGAGCCGGTCATCTGCACCACGACCAGCGGTTTCCCCGCGGTCGCAAGCGTTTCCAGCAGCGCACGTTGCGGCTGCGGGAGTTCGATCGCGGTGCGATCGCCACCGATGAACCCGGGCACGTCGAGCCGCAATGCCTCGCCCTCCAGCGTCGGGGAGAGCCCCGCGAACACCACCACCACGTCCGCCGCGCGCGCGACGGCCAGCGCTTCCTCGCGTTGCGCGGCATCGGGCGCGACCCAGCGCAATCCGATCCCGCCGTCTTCGCTGACATGGCGATATTCGATGCGGATCGCGTGCGGCCTCGCGTCGTCGAGGTCGACGCTCGCCTCGACCGCGCTGTCATCGCCGACATCGGTGATGATCGCCTTGTCGTCGAGCCATAGCTGCACCGGATCATGGCCGTCGCAATCGAAGCAGCGCGCGACGTCCAGCCGTAGGCGATAGCGTCCCGGCGCGGGCGGCGTGAGCTGCCCGGTCCAGCGGACTCCGTAGCCCTTTTCCGCCAACCCCGGTGCAGGCGGCGCGCGGTCCCAGTCGAAGTCGATCTTGCGGTCCTGCCGGGTGACCGAGGCCGCCCCGGTCATCGCGCTGGTCCGGAAATACTCGCCTTTCAGCCCGGGCTTGCCGCCTGCCGACAAAGCGGTCTCGGGCACGGGCAACGGCACACCTTCGGCAAGGCCGCTACCCTGCGCATAGCGGACCTGCGCCGCGCCGAAACGCGTGCGGATCCCCTCCAGCGGGGTGACCGGGGCAGCAGCGGTGCCATGATAATTCGCCTCGAGCACGTCGAGCGAGTCCGCATTCGGCCCGATCACAGCGATCTTGAGACCGGGCTTGAGCGGAAGACGGTCCTCGTTGGTGAGCAGCACCAGCGACTTTTCCGCCGCGGTTTGTGCCAACGCGCGGTGCGCCTTCGTATCGACCTGCGACGGCTTGATCCGATCCCACGGACTGCGTTGTCCGAAAGCGATCCCGAGCGCCGCGCGCGACGACAGCACCCGGTGCAAGGCGGCATCGACGGTGGCTTCGGGAACGAGGCCCTGGCGGACCGCTGGGGGCAGCGCATCGTAGCTCGGCCCGCAATCGAGATCGGTGCCCGCCGACAGCGCCGCTGCGGCAGCGCCGGGCAGGTCGGGCTTGTAGTAATGGAAGGTGGTGATGTAGCCGACCGCGTCGCAGTCCGACACGACCATCCCGCGGAAATTCCAGTCACCGCGCGCGCGGTTGTTGAGCAGCGCGGCTGACGCGCACGCCGGCGTGCCGTGCAACGAATTGTACGCGCACATGATCGATCGTGCGCCGCCCTCGATCACCGTGCGGCGGAAGGCGGGGGTATAGGTTTCCGCCATGTCGCGCGGCGACACGTCCGCATCGAAGCTGTTGCGCCCGGCCTCCGGCCCTGAATGCGCGGCATAATGTTTGGGGGTGGCGATCGCCTTGGGGTGGTCGGGGTCCGGCCCCTGAACCCCTCGCACGAACGCGACGCCGAGCGTGCCGGTCAGATACGGATCCTCGCCATACGTCTCCTGCCCCCGCCCCCAGCGCGGATCGCGGAAAATGTTGACGTTGGGCGACCAGATATGGAGCCCCGAGAAGCGACGCCGGTCGCTGGTCTTTGGCCTGGCATTGTATTTCGCGCGTGCCTCGGTCGAGACGACGTCCCCGACCTGATGGAGCAGGTCGGTGTCCCAAGTGGCGGCAAGCCCGATCGCCTGGGGGAAGACGGTCGCGATCCCGTCGCGTGCGAAGCCGTGGAGCCCCTCGCTCCAGTAATCGTAACCCGGCAAACCCGCCTTGGGCAGCGCGGGCGCGCTGCTGCCAAGCTGCGCGGCTTTCTCCTCGAGTGTCATCGTGGCGATCGTACGATCGATGGTCTCGGAGGCGGGTGGCACATCGGCGGCCATCAACAGGAATGGCAGCATCAGCGTTCCCCGAAATAGTGCAGGATAAGGTGGAGCCGGTCACGCCATATGGCGCGCCGGCTCCATGCGCTTAGAAGTTCGCGCGCATACCGACCCGGAAGACGCGCCCGGAAACGTCGTAAAGGCTCGGCGTCGTGCTATCCGCGGGAACGTTCGCCGCGTCCTTGTTGAACGCATTGTCGATCTTGATGTAGCCCTGCACCGCCTTGGTGAACTTATACGCGGCACCGAAATCGACGTACAACGCACCGGCGATCCGGTTGTGATCGACCGTCGGATTGTTGACGGTCGAAACCGGGCAGTTGGTCTGACAGACGATGAACTCGTTCGAGATCACCCCCGCGCTGATCCACCGCTCCTGCGCGGTGACGGTCAGGTTACCGAGGCTGTAGTCCTGTCCGGCAAGCACCTTCCACTTCGGCGTCGCATTGCCGCCGATGTTCACGCCCGCACCCTGCACCGGGATGGTGTTGGGCAGGCCGCGATCCGAGATGTAGTTCTTGATATGCGTCGCGAACGACCGCAGCGCGAGCTTGCCGGGCAGACCGACGCCATCGAGGTTGGTCTGGTAGCTGGCTTCGATGTCGAACCCGTCGGTGAAGATCGACGCGAAGTTGAACGGCTGGACCGTAACAAACGCGCTGTTCACGTTGCTCAGGTCGAAGCTGCCGCAGGTGAACTGGACGCCCGAGAAGCACAGGTTGATCTGCTGCTGCGCATCCAGCGCCGAGATCGCGCTGTTGATCTTGATCCGGTAGTAATCGAACGAGATGTTGAGGCCCGGGGCCCAGCTCGGCCGCGACAGGACGATGCCCGCCTCGGTGTTGCGGGCGATTTCCGGACGCAGATTGGGGTTGCCGGTGGTCGTCTGCAACACGGTCAGCGACGTGTTGGTGAACGGATCGATCGTGCCGGTGCGGTTGCTGGTGACGGGGGCCGCGAACAGCTCGCTCAGGTTCGGCGCGCGAATGTCACGCGAGGTGACGGCACGCAGGCGGATACCGTCGAACGGCGTATCCCAGGTCCCGCCAACCTTCCAGGTGTAGACCGTACCCGACGTGCTGTAATGCGTGCCACGGCCAGCGACGTTCAGGTTCGCCTTGCCGATCGCGTCGGAGTTGAACAGCGGGGCGTTGAGTTCGAGGAACCCTTCGTACACGCTATAGGCGCCCGTACCGTTCCGGTAATTGCCCGCATACCAGTTGCCGCCGTTGGTGTTGAGCAGCGGGTCCGCGGGATAATCGGCGGTATTCGCGCTGGTAACGTTGCCATTACCGTACGGATCGGCGTTCACCTGGTAGAATTCGTGACGATATTCGCCGCCGAATGCGATCGCGAGCGGCCCTGCGGGCAGGCTGAACGGCTCGCCGCTGACCGAGAAGCTCGCCACGTCCTGCGTCTGGCGCGTGTGCTGATAGGGTCCGTTTTCCGGCAAGACATAAGCGAGCGCCGCGGCGCTCGGCGTCTGGCCACCGAAGATGTTGATCGGCTGACACCCACTCGCGACCGCCGCCGGGTTCGCGCAGGTTATCGTGCCGTCCGGCTGCCGCACCGCCTGGATCGCCGCATTATACCGCGGCATCAACGGGATGTTGCTGACGTTGATGTCGGTCAGTTCGAGGCCATGCTCGTAATAGCCGTCATAGCGCCATGCCGTGCCGAACACGTTGACCTTGCCCTTGGCGCCGGCGACGAAGCGATACTGCTTGCGCTCGGTATCGACGTCGATGAAATCCGGGAACAGCGCGTTGTCGACACCGTAGCGAAAGCTCGTGATCCCGTTGGCGGTGCAGGCCGCCTGGACCGATGCCGGCACATACGGGTTTGAGCACTGCATCGTCAGGTTGCCGAACTGCGCCGAACCTGGGTTTGGCGTGTTGCTCGAGCGGACCCGCGCGATGTTGGCGGTGGCATAGATCTCGTTGTCTGGATCGATATCGAAGCCGACCCGGCCATAGCCGTTGAGCCGCTGGAGCGACGACTTCAGGCTGTTGCCATTGGTGACGTTGCCCGACCGGTCGCCGCCTTCGCAAACGCCGTTGAAGCACCCAATGACCGCGCCCGACGCATCCCGCGCCGGAACACCGTTCGAGCCATATTGGAACGGGAACGGATTGCCGTTGTAATCGAACGCGGTGCCCTGCAGCGGGCCAGCGGTGATCAGGCCGTACAGGCTGCTCTGGTTGGACTGGGTGAAGCTGCGGTCGAGATATTGCGGCAGACCGTCGTTGGTGATGCCGCGGTTGATCAGATTGCGCGAGATCATCCACGTGCGCCCACCAGGGCCGCTGCCGTTCGGGTCGTTGCCAACACCGAACCCGGCCGATCCGATCCCGTCTTCCTGGCTGTATTCACCGCTGCCGATGACGTGCAGCCGATCGTTGAGGAACGCCTTACCGAACGCGGCTTGCGCCGTGTAATTGGCGTCGTCGCCGTAGGTGCTGATGCCCGACTGGATGTTCGCGCGGAAACCCTGGAACTTGGTGTTGGTGATGAAGTTGACGACACCGCCGACCGCATCCGAGCCGTAGGACGCGGACGCACCGCCGGTCACCACGTCGACTCGCTCGATCAGCAACTGCGGGAACAGGCTGACGTCCGCGACGCCGGTCACGTTCGCACCGACGACGCGCTGGCCGTCAAGCAGCGTCAGCGTGCGGATCGGCTGCAGGCCGCGCAAGCTGAGGGTGCTGAGCCCCTGGACGCCTGTCGATGTGCCGTTCGACCCGACCGACGAGCCGGTGCTGCCCTGCAGCGAAGGCAACTGCTGCACGGTCTGGAAGATGTTCGGCTGCGCGTTCTTGGTGATCGCGTCGTAGCTCAGGACCTGCGTCGGCGTCGGTGCCGAGAAGCCCGACGAGGTGATGCGCGATCCGGTAACGACGATGTCGCTCTGGACGGGGGCCGGTGCGGCATCCGGGGCGGGTGCTGCCGTTTCAACGGGGGGAGCTTCCGCAGCAGGGGAGGTTGTCGCAGGCGCAACCGGTGCCGGCGCAGGGACGGTTGGCGCAACCTGTGCGAACGCGGGCGTCGCCAGCATGGTCGATGCCGCGAGCGTCGTGCGCAGGATCCGAATGTTGAAAAGTCGCCGCATGAGTATCTCCCCTTTATGCGGTCGGGCGCTCAATCCGCCTTAACTACCGCTTTTGGCGAGCATAAATCGAAACGGTTCCGTGGTGCAACATAAGTTTCGTAAAATTTCTTAATAAATTACATGGGCTGTTTGGCGATGGGGTTTGCTTCAAAGGGGCAAGTGGGCGCGCTTCGGCGGCGCCTGCGATCGATCGGAAGCGCGAGAATCTCGCAGTGCTTTTGCAAAACGGGCTGGCACATTGTTCGCGGATGCGAGACAAACGCGGCATTGCCGCCACCACGAGGGATTGTGTGATGCCTGGACTCGCTACCTTCAAATCATTCTCCCTTGGGGCGTTTGTCCTTTCGGCAACCGTCCTGACGGGTTCGATCGCGGCGAATGCTGCCCCAACCGCTGATGCGGTCATCGCGACGCGGGTCGCGGGCTTCAAGAAGATGGGCGGCGCGATGAAAGCGCTCGGCGATCAGCTTAAGAGCGGCGCGCCGGCAAAGGCCACGATGGTGGCGGCGGCGCAAACGATCGCGACGACCGCTCGCGGACAGGGCAAGCTGTTCCCCGCGGGCAGCGGCCCCGCCCCCGGGGTCAAGACCGACGCCTTGCCCAACATCTGGACCGATCGCGCCACCTTCGATGCGCAGATGGCCAAGCTGGTGGTCGAAGCCGACAAGCTCGTCGCCGTCACCAATAGTGGCGACGCGGCGGCCATCGGCGCGCAAGCGAAGGCGACCGGAGCGGTCTGCGGCGGATGCCATCGCAAGTTCCGCGCGGAAGACTGATCGGCATGGCATCTTCCCCGACCAGCCGGGGCGCAAGCCTGTGGGATCTCCCAATACGGATGTTCCACTGGCTTCTCGTCGCGTTGCTTGGTTTCTCCTGGTGGAGCGGGGAAGAGCATCTGATCGACTGGCATCGGCTTTCGGGGCTGACGATCCTCGCGCTATTGCTGTTCCGGCTGTACTGGGGGCTGGTGGGTAGCCCCACTGCCCGTTTTGCGCGGTTCGTGCGCGGTCCGGGTGCGGTGCTGGCGTATGTGCGGGGCAAGGACAGCACGCCTGCGCCGGGCCACAATCCGCTCGGCGGGTGGAGCGTCGTCGCGATGCTCGTGGTGCTGTTCACGATGGTCACGGCGGGGTTGTTCGCAGTCGACGTGGATGGGCTCGAATCCGGGCCGCTGGCGGATTACGTCAGCTTCGAGCAGGGACGGGTTGCCGCCGAAATCCACGGGTTTGTCTTCAACGTGCTGCTCGGGCTGGTCGCTTTGCATCTGCTGGCGATCGTCTTCTACCTGGTCCGCGGCAAGAACCTGACCGCCCAGATGATCACCGGCCGCAGCCGTACGCCCGATGCCGCGGCACAGGCTTCGGACCAAGCCCGGCCGTGGCTGTGGAAAGCCGTGCTCGGCGCGGGCGGCGCCGCGCTGATCGCGGTCGCCTTCGCGCGCGGCTTCCGCTTCTAGGCGTCGTCGCTCACCCCTGCCCCTCGACCATTTCCGCCAGTTCGAGCCAGCGCAACTCGGCCGCGTCCTTGTCCGCTTGCGCCTGGCCGATCGCTTCCATCAGCTTCTCGAACCGGTCGGGATCGCGGATGTACAGCTCGGGATCGGACAGCAATTCCTGATCACGCATGATCGCCGCGTCGAGCGTCTCGATCCGCTTGGGCAGCATCTCGTAATCGCGCTGGTCCTTATAGGTCAGCTTGATCTTGCCGGGTGCCGCCCCGCCAGTAACCGGCGGAGCGGAGGTCGCATTCTTGGCGATCGCGCCGCGCTTGGTTGGGGCGGCGGCCTTGCGGCGGCGTTCCCAATCCTCGTAGCCGCCCGCGACGACATCGACCGTGCCCGACCCGTCGAGGCCGAGCGTGATCGTCACGGTGCGGTCCAGAAAGTCGCGATCGTGGCTTACGATGAGCACGGTGCCGTCATAGTCGCCGATCACATCCTGGAGCAGATCGAGCGTCTCCAGATCGAGGTCGTTGGTCGGCTCGTCCAGGACTAACAGATTGGAAGGCTTGGCGAATTCCCGCGCAAGCAACAGCCGCGAGCGTTCCCCGCCCGACAGCGTGCCGATCTTCGCGTCCAACACGCCGGGCTCGAACAGGAACTCCTTGAGATAGCCGACAACATGCTTGCGGATGCCCTGCACCTCAATCCAGTCGCCGCCGTCCGCGAGCACGTCGCGGATCGTCTTGTCGGGTTCCATCTTGCTGCGTTGCTGGTCGATTACGATCCGTTCTATGGTCTTTGCGAACCGGATTTGGCCAGAGTCGGGCTGTAATTCGCCCGTTAATAGCTTGAGCAGCGTCGATTTGCCCGCACCATTCGCGCCGACGATGCCGATCCGGTCCTTGCGCGTCACGCGCAGCGACAGGTCGCCGATGATCGTGCGATCCCCGAACGCCTTGGAAATGTGCTTGGCATCGATCACCACCTTCGAGCGCGCATCGTCGGTGCCGATCGTCAGATTGGCGGAGCCCTGCGGCCCGACCATCGACGCGCGTTCGGCACGCATCTCGACCAGCTTGGTCAGACGGCCCTGGTTGCGCTTGCGCCGCCCGGTGACCCCGCGCAGCAGCCAATGCTCCTCGAGCTTCAGTTTGGCGTCGAGCTTCTCCGCATTACGCTGCTCGTCGGCATAGACCTGCTCGGTCCACGCATCGAACCCGCCGAAACCGATCTCGGCACGCCGCAAATTGCCGCGGTCCATCCACAGCGTCTGCTTGGTCAGCTTGGTCAGGAAGGTGCGGTCATGGCTGATGACGACGAACGCGCCACGGAACCGCTGGAGCCACTCCTCGATCCATTCGATCGCGCCGATGTCGAGATGGTTGGTCGGCTCGTCGAGCAGCAATACGTCGGGGTTCTGCGCGAACGCACGCACGATCGCGGCACGACGGCGCTCGCCGCCCGACGCCTTGGCGGCTTCGCGCGTGAGGTCGATCCCGAGCTTGTCGGCGATCGCCTCGGCTTCATATTGCTGCGGCGCATCGTCGCCGCCGAGGACATAGTCCGCGAGCGTATGGCAGCCGGTCATCGCGGGTTCTTGCTCGAGCTGGATCACACGCGTGCCGGGGACGATCGTACGACGCCCTTCGTCAGAATCGATCTTGCCACCGAGCAATTTCAACAGCGTGGTCTTGCCGGCACCATTGCGCCCGATCAGCGCGAGCCGGTCGCGCGGGCCGACGTGGATGTCGAGCCCCCGAAAGAGCCAACCCGAGCCCTGGATGATGCCGAGATTTTCATATGCTAGGATAGGTGCAGCCATGACGGGCGCGTTAGGCTGCGGGGGCGTTGCAAGCAAGCGGTGTGGCGCGAAGGCAACCCGTTGCGGCGGAATCGCAATGGCTTCGATTCATCCCGTAAGCCGCACCATTCACAGGCTGTTCAACGCACCATAGCTATGCCAAGCCCATGACGATGCTCGCCGCCATTCTCATGGGACTTGCCGTGGCCCCTGCCCCCGCGCTGCCGCCGGTCGCGGGCCTGCTGCAGCATAGCGACCAGCGCGAGGCGCTGCGCGGTCGGCGTGAAGGGCGGTTGCTGTCGGCCAGGGATATCGAGGCGCGCGTCGTGCCGACCATGCGCGGCGCACAGTATCTCGGCTTCGACTTCGATCCGGAGGGCGGGATTTACATACTTAAGTTCCTGCGCAATGGATCGGTCATCTGGGTCGAGGTCGATGGCCGCTCAGGCCAGATCCTCGGTCGCACCGGCAACTGAGCCACCGACCGGCGCCTTCAAGGAGAATTTCGATGCGCGTTCTGATCGTCGAGGACGAACCCAATCTCGGCCAGCAGCTGAAGAGCACGCTCGAGGGCGCAGGCTATGCGATCGACCTCGCGACCGACGGCGAGGAAGGCCATTTCCTCGGCTCGACCGAGAATTACGACGCGATCATCCTCGATCTCGGCTTGCCCGAGATCGACGGACTGACCGTGCTCGACCGCTGGCGGAAGGAAGGCCGCACCGCCCCGGTGCTGGTGCTGACAGCGCGCGACAGCTGGTCGGACAAGGTCGCCGGGCTCGACGCGGGCGCGGACGATTATGTCGCCAAGCCGTTCCAGTCGGAGGAACTGATCGCGCGGCTGCGCGCGCTGATCCGCCGCGCCTCGGGTAATGCCTCGTCCGAACTGACCGCAGGGGGTGTCCGGCTCGACACGCGCAGCGGCAAGGTCACGCTCAACGGCGAATCGGTAAAGATGACCGCGCAGGAATATAAGCTGCTGAGCTACCTGCTCCACCACAAGGGCAAGGTGGTTAGCCGCACCGAGCTGATCGAACATATCTACGACCAGGATTTCGACCGCGATTCGAACACGATCGAAGTGTTCGTCACGCGCATCCGCAAGAAGCTGGGCCAGGACGTCATCACCACGATCCGCGGTCTCGGCTATAGCCTCGAGGATCCCGATGCCTGAGCCGCATCGGGCCGGAGCCCATGACTGAGACGACCTCGCCCGCAACGCTCCCGCCGATCGAGGCGGAGCCGCGCATCAATCCGCGCGTGAAGACGACGGGATCGCTCAGCCGTCGGATGATCCTGATCGCGGCGGGGTGGATCCTGCTGTTGCTGACCGGCGGCGGCTATGCGCTCGACAGCATCCTCGTCACCGCGGTCACGCGCAATTTCGACGACCAGCTGGAATATGTGCTGACCGCGCTGATCGTCTCGGCCGAGATCGGCCCCGAAGGCGAAGTGCTCAACAGCCGCGAGCCTGCCGACCAGCGTTTCCTCGAACCCAATTCGGGGCTGTATTATCAGGTCAGTGCGCCGGGGCAGGAAATCTATGCGTCGCGCTCGCTCTGGGATCGCAAGCTGGCCTATGGCGCGCGTCATAACGATCTGACCGTCCACGCGTATGACAGCGATCAGTTCGTCGATCCCAAGGCGGATCCTCCCGAGCGACTGCGCATCGTCGAGCGTGACGTAACGCTCCCCGGGTCGAAGCTGCAGTGGCGTTTCCAGGTCGCACAGGTGCGCGATGGGCTCGACGCGCAGATCCGGGTGTTGCGCAAGACACTGCTGCGCAGCTTTCTGCTGCTCGCCTTCGGGCTGATCGTGATGGCGGCGTTGCAGACCTTCTACGGACTGTGGCCGCTGCGCCGGGTCCGCGATGAGATCGCCCGAATGCGCGCGGGCAAGGCGCGGCAGGTCGAGCGGCCGATGCCGATCGAGGTGGCACCGCTGGTCGAGGAACTCAACGCGCTGATCGAACACAATGAACGTCAGGCGGAGGAAGCGCGGCGGCATGCCGGCAACCTCGCGCATGCGCTCAAGACGCCGCTGACCGTCATCATGAACGCCGCGACTGCCAAGGCGGACGATCTGGGCGATACGGTGGTGCGCGAGGCGCGGACAATGCGGCGACAGGTCGACCATCACCTCGCGCGGGCGCGCGCGGTCGGGCGGCGCGGGTCGGCGCACAGCCGCGCGGACGTCTGGCCAAGCCTGGAATCGGTCGAGCGTGCGGTCGGCGTGCTGTATCGCCACGTCCGCATCGACACGTCCGGCCCGCGCGACCTGCAGGTCCATGTCGAACGGCAGGACCTCGATGAAATGCTCGGAAACCTGATCGAGAATGCCGCCAAATATGGCGGGGGCAGCGTGTTCGTCACGGTGTCCAAGCATTCAGGCTTCGTCGAATTCCTAATCGAGGACGACGGCGTCGGCATTCCGGAGGAGGAACGCATCCGCATCTTCGATCGCGGCGTACGGCTCGACTCCGGCAAGCCGGGGACCGGGCTGGGCATGGCGATCGTCCGCGATGTCGCGGAGATCTACGAAGGCACCGTATCGCTCGAGGAGAGCGAGGACCTCGGCGGCCTGCTGGTGCGACTGCGGTTGCCCGCCGCGAACTGACCTCTCCCTGTGGTGGGACCCGAACGACCCGTCGGTCTGCCCCCGCCCTGCACAAAAGAAAAACCGCCGGTCCGGGTGGACCGACGGCTTTTCCCGTCAACGGTGAACGCGGTTGCGTTCAGGCGTAAGTCACGCTCGTGCGGACCTTGCCGCGCGAACGGAGGCCGGCACCGATCATGCCGAAGCCAGCAAGCATCATCAGCCACGTGGTGGGCTCAGGAACTGCGCCGGACACGGTGAACGAGAACAGACCGCTATAGTCGTTCAGGTCGCCGCCGGGACGAGCGAACTTCTGGCTGACGACGTTCGACGGAACCGCGCGCGCCCAGCTGAAGCCGCCCATCGCGTAGGTCGTGCCGCCGACGGTGTCGGACGTGCTGATCAGCGTGCCAAGCGGGTCAGCGGTGCTGAAGATCGCGCCGATGGTCGCGCCGTCTGCGAAGTTCAGGACGATCTGGTAAGCCGATGCGGCTTCGCCGGTCAAACCGAAGGGCTGGCCGTCGCCGAGCGTGGAGAAGCTGTTGAGGCCTTCGCTGGTCGCGATGTTGATCGCTTCGCTGCGCGGATTGACGATGCCGGCGAAGTCTTCGGTGAACTGCTGGACGAAGACCGTGTTGTTGGCGCCGTTCAGCGTGTCCCACGAAAAGCTGCTGCCGAGACCATTGATCGTCACGTTGGTCAGGTTGGCGGCCGCATAGGCGTTCGAGGAAACCAGAGCCATCGTCGTTGCGGCGGCTGCCGCCAGAAACTTCGTACGCATTCCATACTCCTAAAACTACTTGTTCGGAGTTATGCAACGCCCGTGCCAACTGCATTCGCGAGGGGGAACGGTCGGCGGTGACGCTTAACTGTAAGGTTCAGCGACAGCTGTGGGAAATCAGCAACTTATCGTTAATGCAGCGCGCTCGGGCGTGGCATCGGGACGATCGGCCGATCCTGCAAAACGGCGCAAATGCGTGCCATTCATGCTGCGTTCAGCCAATTCTGCAGTGTAAGCGGTAGCGACACTCCGGGTAATCCGGTTGTATCCGGCACGGTGTCTATCCCTTTGGGAAGACACGCTTAGCCGCCACCGCGCACCGTCGGGTCAGGCCGCGATCGCCAGTTCCTGCAGCGCTTGCGCCGTGATCGTCAGGCTCCGCTTGCGTGCTTCGTGATCATAGATCGAACTGGCGATCATCAGTTCATCGACCCCGGTCCGCGCGACGAACGCGGCGATCTCGCGCGCGACCTTGGCCGGGCCACCGACCGCCGAGCAGGACAGCACATGATCGAGGATCGCACCGCCCTGCGCGCCGAGGCTTTCGCGATAGCCCTCGACGGGCGGCGGCAGCTGGCGCGGGTTGCCGGTGCGCAAGGCGACGAATGCCTGTTCCTGCGAACTCGCGATCAGCGCACCCTCGGCATCGGTGTCGGCCGCGAACACGTTGAACCCCGCCATGACATGCGGCTTGGCCAGCACCGCCGACGGACGGAAGGTGCGGCGGTAGATCTCGATCGCACTCATCAGCGCGTCGGGCGCGAAGTGCGAGGCGAAGGCATAGGGCAGCCCGAGCATTGCCGCGAGTTGCGCGCCGTACGTGCTCGACCCGAGGATCCACAGCGACACGTCCGCTCCCGCCCCCGGGGTCGCGTGGACGCCGGTCTGGCCATCGCCCGCGAAATAGCTTTGCAGCTCGAGCACGTCGTTGGGGAAGGCGTTGGGATCGGTGTTGAGGCTGCGCCGCATCGCGCGCGCGACGATCTGGTCCGAGCCCGGCGCACGTCCGAGCCCGAGATCGATCCGCCCGGGGAACAAGGCGTCGAGCGTCCCGAACTGCTCGGCGATCGCGAGCGGCGCGTGGTTGGGGAGCATGATCCCGCCCGCCCCGATCCGGATCGTCGAGGTCGCCTGCCCGATATGCGCGAGCACGACCGAGGTCGCGGCACTCGCGATGCCGGTCATGCCGTGATGTTCGGCGGTCCAGTAGCGCGAGAAGCCGAGGCTTTCGGCGTGAGCGGCGAGATCGCCGGCGTTGCGGAGCGCCTGGGCGACGCTGCCGCCTTCGACGACGGGGACGAGATCGAGCAGGGAATAAGCAGTCATGGACCCGATATGGGAAGCCCGTTTCAGAATGCTACCGACCACCGCGTGGCTGCGCCAAGATCCTGCCCCAGCGCGACGAAATTCCCCGGCTGGCGGCGGAGGAACAGATTGGTCTGGAGCATTCCCGTCCCAAGCGGCACCGCATAGCGCGCCTCCAGATCGATCTCGCGCCCGGTTGGCGCGAGGTTCATCCGCTGTGCCGTCCACTGCGTGACGGCGAGCGTGTCGTAATCATAGGCCGTCGGCAGCGTCAGATCGATTCCGCCGCGCGCGACCCGCAATGGCTGTGCGACGCGCAAGCCGATACTGTCACGCGGGCCAAACAGCCGGTCCTTGCCCACATCCGCGGCGAAGGCATTGGTGCGGAGGGTTCCGCGCCCGTTCAACCCGCCGCGCACGTCCGCGTTGGTCCAGCCCTGGCGCAGCGATCCGCCGATGCTCCACCCGTCCTCATTCTCGAAACGGGCCGCGCCGTCGAGGAACCAGCTCGTCGCGCGCGTACCGCCAAGCGCATCACCGAACCGTGCGCCCAGCACGGTCGCGCGTTCCGCCAGCCGTGTGCCGGTCAGCGCGACGCTGAGGCCGCCGAACGCGCGGTCGAGCGTAATCGCGCTGCGGTCATAGCCATAGCGGCGATAGCGGTTGCGCAGCGCGACGAGTGCGTCGGGATCGCGCGCCAGGGCGTCGCCGCTTTCGACCGCCGCGGTCAGCCCGAACGCGCCGACTTGCTGGCGAACCGCGCTTGCCCCGCGCGCACGGCTGTCGAAGCCAGCGCCTTGCAGCGGATCGCGCGCGACGAGGAACGCCGGGTCGCTGCGCCCGACGAGGCGCGCGGTCAGCACCGCGCCGCCCTCCGCGAACCCCATCGCGAAGCTGGCGTGCGGGCCGATCCAGCTGGTCACCGTCCCCGCAATGGCGCGCGCCTGGTCGGCATTGCCGCGCGACAGCATCAGCCGCGACACGCTCGCCCCGCCGCCCGCGACCGGCGCGACCGTCAGCGCGACGCTCATCGTGCCGCCGACGCTGGTGGTGATGTTGCGCGTGGTCGATTGCAGCTGGCCGAGCAGCGTCGGTGCGGGGCCATCACGGTGGATCGTCCGCGCGAGGTCGACTGCGAACGCGCGGCTGAACCCGTCGAGGATCACCGCGCCGAGCGCGCCTTGCGCCGCATCTCCCATCGGCGCGGACAAGACGGCATTCGATCCGAGCGATGCCGCGGATGTCGTCCCCGCCACCGACGTCCCGCCGATCGGCTGGAACGCGCGAGTCAGGTCCAGCACGCCCTTGCCGTACACCGCATCTTCGCCCGCCGCGCCCGCGTCGCGCGCGGAGGCGTAGAGGATCGCGACGATCTGCGCGCCGGTCAGATTGGGAAACGCCTGCGCGAGCAACGCCGCCGCGCCCGCGATCTGCGGCGCGGAGAAGGACGTGCCCGACCACAGGAAGGGCGTGCCCGTGGCATCGGGGGCGCGGACGCCTTCGCCGACCGCCGCCAGATAATGCGCGGCGGAATTGCCCGCACGATTGCTGAAGCTGGAGATCGTGTCGCCGCCCGCGGTCCGGCTGGCGTTCGCCCCCACCGACCCTGCGATGATGACGAGCCCGCGCGCAGCGGCGGTGTTGGCGACTTGCGCGAAACCGTCGGGGTTGACCGCATTCGTCGGGTCGGTCGCGAAATCGTTGCCCGCAGCGATTACGATCACGATCCCCGCAGCGGTCGCGCGGTTGACCGCGGTGATCACGGAGTTTCCGGCAGTCCCGCCGCCGAGCGAGATGTTGATGACCCGCGCCCCGTTATTGACCGCAAGGTCGATCCCGCGCGCGATCGCGCTGTCGGCGAAGGTGCAATTGTCGGTCCCGCCTCCTGCCGTCGCGCACGATCCGGGCGCGTCCGCGCGCGCGGCGAGGATCGTCGCCTCGAACGCGATGCCGTGAGTCCCGGTATCGTTGCGCCGTCCGGCGAGCGTGAAGGCGACCGCGGTGCCATGCCCGTCCTCGTCCGCCGCACTCGTCCCGCCCGCGACATTGGCGGATGCCGAGGAGATGCGCCCGGTGAACTCTTCGCTGGCGAGCGCCACGCCGCTGTCGACGATCCCGACCGTGATGTTCCGGCCCGTCGCCCCCGCCTGATACAAAGCGAGCGCATTGGCCGACACCGCCCCCACCGTCGCGCGATATTCGGCGGTATCGTAATTCGTCGCGGTAGGGGTGGGCGTGGGGGTCGGCGCAGGCGTCGGGGCCGGTGCGGGGACCGGCGTAGGAGTCGGAGTGGTCGCGGGCGGGGGCGCAGGAATGCCCCCCACGCCGCCCCCGCCCCCGCCACACGCGCCGAGCAGGCTCACCCCCGCAAACGCCGTGGTCCGGGCCAGAAGTCTCTTCGTCTGCGGTCGCATCGTCGTTCGCCCCCACTCTCGTCCCGCGAGGCGCGCGTCGTGTCCCGACCGCGTCGCCCTCGCGTCATCCCTGCCTTGCCCCCCGCGTGACCTGCGCGTAGGACCCGCCCGCAATGCTCGCGCGCCTCGCCCTTATCCGCAATTGGGTTTTCGATTTGGATAACACGCTGTATCCGGCGTCGGCGCGGCTGTTCGACCAGATGGACGTCAAGATGACCGCCTATGTCGCGAACGCGCTGGGCGTCGACCTGGTCGAGGCGCGGCGGATCCAGAAGGCCTATTTCTTCGATCACGGCACCACGCTTGCCGGGCTGATGGCCGAGCACGGGATCGACCCGCATCATTTCCTCGCCGACGTTCACGATATCGAGATGGACGTACTCGAACAGAACGCCCCCCTCGCCGCCGCGATCGCGCGACTGCCGGGGCGCAAGATCATCTTTACCAACGCCGACACGCCGTATGCGACGCGCGTGCTCGACCGGCTCGGCCTCGGCGAGAGTTTCGAGGCGATCCACGACATCCACGCGATGGACCTCAAACCCAAGCCCAACGCCTCGGCCTATGCCGGGCTGTGCGCGGCGTTCGACATCGACCCGACCGAATCGCTGTTCGTCGAGGACATGGCGCGCAACCTCGCGCCCGCCAAGGCGATCGGCATGACGACGGTGTGGATTGACAATGGCTCCGAGCAGGCCGCCGCCGAGCAGGACCGCAGTTTCATCGACTTCACCACGCCCGATCTGACCGCGTGGCTTCACGACATCATGGGGGATTTATGAGCGACTTGCAGACGACGATCGACGCAGCCTGGGATGCGCGCGACACGGTAAGCTTCGAGACCAAGGGCGATATCCGCGACGCGGTCGAAAACGCGCTCAACCAGCTCGATTCAGGCGCGGTGCGCGTCGCCGAGCCCGATGGCGCGGGCGGCTGGCGCGTCAACCAGTGGCTCAAGAAGGCGGTGCTACTGTCTTTCCGCCTCAACGACATGGCCGAGATCGCCGGCGGCCCGGACGGCGCGAACTGGTGGGACAAGGTGCCCTCCAAGTTCCACGGCTGGGGTTCGGCCGAATTCCGCCAGGCGGGGTTCCGCAGCGTTCCCGGCGCGATCGTCCGGCGTGGTGCATTCATCGGCAAGGGCGCGGTGCTGATGCCGAGCTTCGTCAACCTCGGTGCCTATGTCGGCGAGAATTCGATGATCGACACCTGGGCGACGGTCGGCAGCTGCGCGCAGATCGGCAAGGGCGTTCACATCTCGGGCGGCGCCGGGATCGGCGGCGTGCTCGAGCCGCTGCAGGCGGATCCGGTCATCATCGGTGACGGCGCGTTCATCGGCGCGCGTAGCGAAGTCGCCGAGGGCGTTCGCGTTGGTGAAGGCGCTGTGCTCTCGATGGGGGTCTATCTCGGCGCGTCGACCAAGATCGTCGACCGCGCGACCGGCGAAGTGTTTCGCGGCGAAGTGCCGCCGTACGCGGTGGTCGTCCCCGGCAGCATGGGCGGCGGCGACGGCAAGCCAAGCTTGTACTGCGCGGTGATCGTGAAACGTGTCGACGCACAGACGCGGTCGAAGACGAGCATCAACGAATTGCTGCGCGACTGACCTATTAGCCCCTCCCCCTCGGGGGAGGGGTTGGGGTGGGGCAGTCCAGCAGAACCAACGCTGGGTCGTCTGCACAGCCCCACCCCCAACCCCTCCCCTGAAGGGGAGGGGAGAAAGAAGGTTACCCCTCCCCTAAAGGGGAGGGGAGCAACAAGCTCCCAAACTCGACATCCTTTGCCTCCCCGCTTAGTCCACTCGACAAACGACAAAGAGGATCCCAGATGACCACCACCCGCTCCCAGACGCTCGACCGCGTTCTCGTGCTCGAAATGGTCCGCGTGACCGAGGCAGCGGCGGTTGCCGCATCGACCCTTACCGGTCGCGGTGACGAGAAGGCGGCCGATGCCGCCGCGGTCGAGGCGATGCGCGCCGCGCTCAACGAACTCTACATGGACGGCACCGTCGTGATCGGCGAAGGCGAGCGCGACGAAGCGCCGATGCTGTTCATCGGCGAGAAGGTCGGCTCGGCGATCGGCAAGGGCCCGAAGATCGACATCGCGCTCGACCCATTGGAAGGCACGACGATCTGCGCGACCGCGGGTCCCAACAGCCTCGCCGTGCTCGCGATCGCCGAGGAAGGCGGGCTGCTCAACGCCCCCGACGTCTATATGGACAAGATCGCCTGCGGCCCGGGCTATCCCGAGGGGATCATCGATCTCGACAAGTCGCCGAGCGAGAACGTCCGCGCGCTGGCGGCGGCGAAGGGTGTCGACCCCAAGGACATCATCGCCTGCGTGCTCGATCGTCCGCGCCACCAGAAACTGATCGCGGAACTGCGCGATCTCGGCTGCGGGATCATGCTGATCGGTGACGGCGACGTCGCGGGCGTGATCGCCACGACCAACCCCGACACGACGATCGACATCTACATGGGGGCCGGTGGCGCTCCGGAAGGCGTGCTCGCCGCGGCGGCGCTGCGCTGCGTCGGTGGGCAGTTCAAGGGGCGGCTCTTGTTCCGCAACGACGACGAGCGCGCGCGCGCGGCCAAGTGGGGCGTGACCGATCTCGACAAGCAATATGACCTGACCGAACTCGCGCGCGGCGACTGCATCTTCGCGGCGACGGGCGTCACCGACGGCTCGCTGCTCGCGGGGGTGAAGCGGAAGGGCAAGATCATGACGACCGAAAGCGTCGTGATGCGCGCGAGCTCTGGCACGGTGCGCTGGGTCAAGGGCGAACACCGGATTTGATCTAAAAGCCTAAAGCCCCTCCCCCTCGGGGGAGGGGTTGGGGTGGGGCAGTCCAGCAGAACCAACGTCGGTAATCTGGACTGCCCCACCCCCAGCCCCTCCCCTGAAGGGGAGGGGAGCTACCAGCGCCCTACCTACCGCGTAGGCACAGGCTCCGCGCTGGAATAATCATAAAACCCGCGCTTGGTCTTACGCCCGAACCACCCCGCCTCGACATACTTCACCAACAATGGCGCAGGCCGGAACTTGGGATCCCCCGTCCCCTCGAACAACACGCGGGTAATCTCCAGGCACGTATCGAGCCCGATGAAATCGGCGAGCGTCAGCGGCCCCATCGGATGGTTGAGCCCGAGCTGGCACGCGACGTCGATATCGCGCACCGTCGCGACGCCCTCCCCCAACGCGAAACACGCTTCGTTGAGCATCGGCATCAGCACGCGGTTGACGATGAACCCCGGCGCATCATTGGCATGGACGATCTCCTTGCCAAGCTTGCGCCCGAACGCCTCGACCGCCGCCACCGTCGCGTCCGATGTCGCCAGCCCGCGGATCAGCTCGATCAGTCCCATTACGGGCACGGGGTTGAAGAAATGCACCCCCATGAACCGCGCCGCATCGGGCGATGCCTGCGCCAGCCGCGTGATCGGGATCGACGAGGTGTTCGACGCGAGGATCGCGTCCGAGGCGAGCACCTTGCCGACCTCAGCGAAGATCGCGCGCTTGATCTCCTCGCGTTCGGTCGCCGCCTCGATCACGAGGAACGCGGGCGCCATCGCGGACAGGCCCTCGACCGGCTCGATCAGCGCGAGCGCCGCATCGCGCGCCTCCGCAGTAATTTTCTCTTTGGTGACGAGCCGGTCGAGCGCCTTGGCGATCCCCGCCTTGCCTGCATCCGCACGGTCCTTCGACACGTCGCTGAGCAGGACGTGGAACCCCGCCTGTGCCGAAACCTGTGCGATCCCCGCGCCCATCTGACCTGCGCCGATGACACCTACCGTCTGCATATCCTGTCCTTCACTGCGTTTTGCCGCCGCTTTAGGGATCAGGCGATGCGGCGGCAATCACCGCGCGTCGGTTACGGCGCGAGGCGCGCGGGCTGTGCCTCCGCGAGGATCACCGCAAACCGTCCTTCCGGGTCGGTCCATTCGCCGACCGGCCTCCACCCGCCCGCGCGAAGCAGGATCCGCGCGTCGCGTGGCCCAAACTTGTGGCTGTTCTCGGTGTGGATCGTCTCGCCCGCCGCCATCTCGAACGGCCGCCCCTCGATCGTGAAGCGCACGTCGCGGGTCGCTTCGAGATGCATCTCGATCCGGGCGCGCGGATCGTTCCAAATCGCGCGGTGGCGGAACGCATCGACCGGGATCGTCGCGCCCAGTTCGCGGTTGATCCGCTCGAGCAGATTGAGATTGAACGCCGCCGTCACCCCCTGCGCATCGTCATACGCAGCTTCGAGCGTCGCCTGATCCTTGATCCGGTCCATCCCGATCAACAGCATCGCGCCTTCGCCAAGCGACATCTTCATCGCGCGGAGCAGATCGACGCTGGCGTGCGGGATCATGTTGCCGATCGTCGATCCGGGGAAGAACCCGAGCTTCGGCGTGTCGATCACTTGCCCCGGCAGATCGATCGGCTTGAGGAAGTCTGCCTCGACCGGCAGCACCGGCAATCCGGGGAACGCGGCGGAGAGATCCGCCGAGGATTCGCGGAGGAAGTCGCCCGAGATGTCGATCGGCACATAGGCCGCAGGGTTGACCGCGTTGAGCAGGATCGGCGTCTTGGTCGAGGACCCCGAGCCGAATTCGACCACCGCGCGTCCGGTGCCTGCGATCCGCGCGACGTCGGCGCAGCAATCGCGCAGGATCGCGGTCTCGGTCCGGGTCGGATAATATTCGGGCAAGTCGGTGATCGCCTCGAACAGCTCGGACCCGCGCCGGTCGTAGAACCACCGCGCCGGGATCGCGCGTGGGCGGATGGTGAAGCCCTGCAACACGTCATGACGGAACGCCGGATCGGCCAGGCTCGCCTGACCGTCCTCGATTTCTGGCTTAAGCATTAGAGATCCTTGGCAAGCCGAACGCCGGTGAACTGCCAGCGCTGATGCGGATAGAAGAAGTTGCGGTAGGAGGCGCGCGCATGGCCACGCGGGGTCGCGCAGGATCCGCCGCGCAGGACGCACTGTCCGCTCATGAACTTGCCGTTATATTCGCCGACCGCACCCTCGACCGCGCGGAAGCCCGGATAGGGGCGGTAGGCGCTCCCGGTCCATTCCCAAACATCACCGAAGAAGGCCGGACCGCCAGTCGACGGGCGCGGCTCGACCGGCCCTGCGGTGTCGAGCTGGTTGCCGCCGAGCGGATCGTACGTCGCCGCTGCGGCTTCCCATTCGGCCTCGGTCGGCAGCCGCACGCCCGCCCAGCTGGCATAGGCGTCCGCTTCAAAGAAGCTGACATGCGTCACCGGTGCCGCCGGGTCGATCGCACGACGTCCGTCGAGCCCGAAGCGAGTCCACGCGCCGTCGCGCTGCTCCCAATACAGGGGAGCTGTAATCTGCTCGCGCTTGACCCACGCCCAGCCATCGGACAGCCAGTGGCGTGGCTCGGCATAGCCGCCGTCGGCAATAAACGCGGCCCATTCGCCGTTGGTCACGGTGCGGTCAGCGATCGCGTGCGGGCTCAACAGCGTTTGATGACGCGGACCTTCGCAATCGAACGAGAAGCCGTCGCCGTCGTGGCCGATTTCGACAATTCCGGCGGCGTGTTCGATCCAGCCGACCGGGGGCGGCATTTCCACCGGCACCTTGCGCGCAGCCGGCCAGATCGCGGGTTCGACCGGATTCTGCGCCATCAGATGCAGGATGTCGGTGACGAGCAACTCCTGATGCTGCTCCTCATGATGGCAGCCGAGCGCGATCAGTTCCTGCGCAGCCTCGGGCAAGTCAGGCATCGCCGCGAGCACCTGCGCATCGACATGCGCGCGATACGCCAGGATCTCGTCGAGCGCCGGGCGCGTGATCATCCCACGCCGGTTGCGCGCATGGCGCTGTCCCTCGGCTTCGTAATAGCTGTTGAACAGGAACGGGAAGCGGTCGTCGTACAGCCGGTACCCGCTGACGAAATCGCGCAGGATGAAGGTCTCGAGAAACCAGCTCGTGTGCGCGAGATGCCATTTGGCGGGCGAGGCATCGTCCATCGATTGTGCGGTCGCATCCGCATCCGACAAGGGTGCGACCAACGCGACGGTCAGGTCGCGGACCGCCCGAAAGCGTTCGGCGAGCGCGGAGGCGTCAGTCCTTGGGGCAGTCCGTGTCGCCATCGCCTCGTCCGTTCTGGAAATCCTGCCCCCAGCCGGGGCGATTCAGCGGGCCATCCCCCCGCTGAGTCGCATCAGCGGGTTGCACCCGGTCGCCAAAGAACGTCGCCACCCGCATTTTGGTTCACCACCCGCGCGGCAACGAACAGATAATCAGACAATCTATTGAGATAGGCGAGCGCGAGCGGATTGAGCGCGACCTGCCGCGCCGCCCCGACCGCGGTCCGCTCCGCGCGCCGGATCGTGGCGCGGGCGACGTGGAGCGCTGCCGCACCGCGCGTACCGCCGGGCAGGATGAAACTGGTGAGCGGCGCGAGCTCGCTGTTCATGCGATCGATTTCGGTTTCGAGCCGCTCGACCTGCGCCGCGACGATCCGCAGCACCATCTCGGACGGCGCAAAGTCCTCCCCCGGGGTCGCCAGATCCGCACCCAGATCGAACAGGTCGTTCTGCACCCGCTCCAGCAGCGCAACCAGCCAGATATTGTCGATGCCGGTTTCGCGGAGAGCAACCGCCGCCACGCCGATCAGGCTGTTCGCCTCGTCGACATCGCCGATCGCGGCCATCCGGGCATCGTCTTTGGCCACACGCGACCCGTCGACGAGCCCGGTCGAGCCGTCATCCCCGGTGCGCGTGTAGATGCGATTGAGCTTTACCAAACCCTGTCCCCCGATCCGGTCCCGTCAAGGACCGGTGCTTTCTGCGCGGTCAGCTCTTGCCCGCGAGCCACATGATCAGCACGACCAGGAAGATCGCGACTGCCTGGAACATGATGCGATATTGCATCATCTTGTTCGACTTGACCGCCGACGGGCTGATCCCGTCCGCACTTCCCGTCCCGTCGCGCGCCTGCTGGCTTGCACCAAGCAGGAAGACGACCAGGCCTCGGACCAGAACGACGACCGTGGCGATCATCGCCGCGATCAGCAGGATTGTCAGGAAAGTGCTCATGCCATCAACTTAGGCGTTCGGGACGAGAAAGCCAGTGGTCACAATGTCCGAGGGCACCCGCCCGGCGCGCAGCGTCCGCGCGAGCGCAATGCCGTCTTCCCCCGCCAGCCGCAACCGTTCGAGCGTGGGCGCATGCGTCCGTTTCGCCAGCCGCACGCCGTCCACATCGTGGAGCAATGCATGATGATGATAGACCGGCGTCGGCAGGTCGAGCAGCGCCTGGAGCAACCGATGGACGTCGGTCGCGCCGAACAGGTCGAGCCCGCGCACGACATGCGTGACGCGCTGCGCCGCATCGTCGACTGTCACGGCGAGATGATAGCTCGCGGGCGCATCCTTGCGCGCAAGGACGACGTCGCCGTGCGTTTCCGGCCGCGCGACGACACGGCCCGCGCGCTCGTCGTGCCAGTCGAGCGGGCCCGTGCGAGCGACTGCGGCGGCCATGTCGATCCGCCACGCATGCTGCGCGCCCGCCGCGATCCGCGCGGCGCGCACCGCATCGTCGAGGTAACGACACGTCCCGGGATAGACCGCGCCCGGTCCGTGTGGCGCGGACAAGCTCGCGGCGATCTCGGCGCGCGTGCAGAAACAGGGGTAGAGCAGGCCTTCGCCCCGCAATTGATCGAGTGCGACGGCGTAAGCGGGGAGCCGCGTCGACTGGAACAGCACTGCGCCGTCCCACTCCAGCCCCAGCCAGCGCAAGTCTGCCTCGATACCCGCGACATGTTCGGGACGGCTGCGCGTCCCGTCGATATCCTCGATCCGCAACAGGAACCGCCCCCCGTCAGACCGGGCGCGATCGTGCGCCTGGATCGCGGAAAAAGCGTGGCCGAGGTGGAGCTTACCGGTCGGGCTCGGCGCGAACCGACTGACGATCTGCGCGGTCATCGTGCCGTCGCGATCGGGGCGCGGTGCGCCGCTCCGGGAGCGTACCCTACGATCGTTCCCCTTGACCCCGAGTCGCGCCCTGTGCTGTGTTCGTTCAAGATTGGCGCAGCTGTCATGACAGCGTCATCCTAACCGGCAAGAAGCCGCGCAGGAAGCGTCACGCGACCGAGGAAAAGGGGGGCTTGAATGTACCATCCCGATCTCATCCGCCACCCCGATGGCTGTCCTGCGCTTGTGCTCAACGCAGACTACACCCCGCTGAGCTATTATCCCTTGTCGGTCTGGCCGTGGCAGACCGCGATCAAGGCGGTGTTCCTCGACCGAGTCGACATCGTCGCGGAATATGAACGCGAAGTGCGCAGTCCGACGCAGCGGATCAAATTGCCATCGGTGATCGCGCTCAAGCAATATGTGCGACCAAGCGCGTTTCCCGCCTTCACGCGGTTCAACCTGTTCCTGCGCGACAAGTTCACCTGCCAATACTGCGGATCGGGCAACGACCTCACCTTCGACCATATCGTCCCGCGCGCGCAGGGTGGACGAACGACGTGGGAGAATGTCGCGACCGCCTGTTCGCCGTGCAACCTCAAGAAGGGCGGGCGTACGCCGAAACAGGCGGGGATGCCGCTTCATATCGACGCAATCCGGCCTACAAGTTGGCACTTACAGGAGCATGGCCGACGCTATCCGCCCAATTTCCTGCACGAAACGTGGCACGACTGGCTGTATTGGGACGTTGAGCTGGAAGCTTGACGCCGATACACGCGCGTCGACCTGTTCGGTCCGGGAGACGAAGATGCTGCGTATGGGGATTGTGGGTCTGGCGGCCCTGGTATTGGTAACGTCCGGCTGCGGCCGCTCCGCACCCAGCGACGACGCCCTGAACGACTTCGTACCGCCGACGCTCGCCAAGCGCGATGAGGTCCGGCAACTGCTTGAAAAGCGCTTCGACGAACGCGACGCCGACGGTGACGGTCGACTGAGCAGGCTGGAACTCGGCAACACCCGCGCGGACCGCATTGCGCGCGCGGATACCGATCAGGACGGCGCGATCAGCAAGAGCGAATTCGTCGCGCGCGGGCTTGAGCGGTTCGACCAGGCCGATGCCAACAAGGACGGCATGGTGACCAACAAGGAGCAAGCCGCTGCCCGCGCCGCGCAAGGCGCCAAGGCAACGCCCGCCACCCCGGCGGCGACTCCAGCAACACAGTGATGGTTGACCCCGGGGGTGTTGCGATGCAGCATCCCCGGATGGCTGACCTCCCCTCGATCACCAACAATCCCGACATCCGTTTCCTGGGCAAGCTGCTCGGCGACGTGATCCGCGCCTATGGCGGCGAAGCGCTCTATGAACGCACCGAATCGATCCGTGCGGCCTCGGTCGAGCGCCACCGCGGGGCGACCGACGACAAGAGCGTCGACCTTGCGCTCGACCAGCTCGACCTCGACGAGACGGTGGATTTTGTTCGGGGATTCATGCTCTTCTCGATGCTCGCCAATCTTGCCGAGGACCGGCAGGGCGTGACCGCCGAACAGGGCGCGGACCTTGCCTCCGCGCTCGACCGCTTGGCGGAAGAAGGGATCGACAAGGCCAAGGCGATCGCGCTGCTGCAGCACGCCTTGCTTGCCCCGGTGCTGACCGCGCACCCGACCGAAGTGCGCCGCAAGTCAATGATCGACCACCGCAATCGGATCGCCGCGCTGATGCTGCTGCGCGACACCGGCGCGACCGACACGCCCGAAGGCGACGACGTAGAGCAGGCGATCCTTCGCCAGATCGCGCTGCTGTGGCAGACGCGCGTGCTGCGGCGCGAGCGCCTGTACGTCACTGACGAGGTCGAGACCGCGCTCAGCTATCTGCGCGATGTGTTCCTCCCCGCGCTCCCCGCACTGTACCAGCGCTGGGATCGCGCACTTGGCGAACGCACGCCGGGGTTCCTCAAGCCCGGCAGCTGGATCGGCGGCGATCGTGACGGCAATCCGTTTGTCACGGCCGACAGCCTGCGCGCCGCCCTCGCCAAGGCGAGCGAAGCGGTGCTGGTCTATTATCTCGATGCGGTCCACGCGCTCGGGGCCGAGCTGTCGATCTCGACCAATCTCGCGCCCGCCGACACAGCGGTCACCGCGCTCGCCGACGCAAGCGGCGACAACGCCGAAAGCCGCAGCGACGAACCGTACCGGCGCGCGCTGTCGGGCGTTTACGCCAGACTCGCCGCGACGCATCTGGCGCTGACCGGCAAGGCCGCCCCGCGGCCAGGACCGCTCACGGGCGAGCGCTATGCCGATCCGCAGGCGTTCCGCGCCGATCTCGTCATCATCGCCCGCGCGCTCGCGGCGGGTGGCGGAGGGACCTTGTCATCGGGGGGCGCGCTCGGACGGCTGATCCGCGCGGTCGAAACGTTCGGCTTCCATCTCGCCACGCTCGACCTGCGGCAGAACAGCGCGGTGCTGGAGCGCGTCGTCGCCGAGCTGCTCAAGGTCGCCGGAGTCGAGGACGATTATCTGGCGATGAATGAATCGCAGCGCGTGTCGCTGCTGCGCCACGAACTGTCCAACGCGCGGCCATTGGGCAGCGCATTCGCGGAGTATTCGGACGAGACCAAGTCCGAACTCGCGATCCTGCGCGCCGCCGCGACCGCGCATGCCACCTATGGCACGGCGTGCATCGTCCAGCATATCGTGTCGATGGCGCAATCGGTGTCGGACCTGCTCGAACTCAACGTGTTGTTGAAGGAAGTCGGTCTGTACCGGCCGCAGGGGACCGACGGGCAAACCCCGATCGCCGCGATCATGGCGGTGCCGCTGTTCGAGACGATTGGCGATCTGGAAGCCGCACCCGAGATCATGACCGAATGGTTCGCGCTGCCCGAGGTTCGTGCAGTGACCGCCGCGCGCGGTTATCAGGAAGTAATGATCGGCTATTCCGATTCGAACAAGGACGGGGGGTATCTCACCTCGACCTGGAGCCTGTCCAAGGGGTCGACCGCGCTGCGCAGCGTGTTCGCCGACGCAGGCGTCGGGATGCAGCTGTTCCACGGACGCGGTGGCGCGGTCGGGCGTGGGGGTGGCTCGGCCTTCGCCGCGATTCGAGCGCAGCCGTTCGGCACGGTGCAGGGCCGGATCCGCATTACCGAACAGGGCGAGGTGATCGCGGGCAAATATGGCACGCGCGACAGTGCGATGACCAATCTGGAGGCGATGGCCTCGGCGACGTTGCTTGCCAGCCTCGAGCCCGAGCAATTGTCCGCCGCCGACACGCAGCGTTTCTCCGAGGCGATGGACCAGCTCTCTGCAAGTGCGTTCAAGGCGTATCGCGACCTCGTCTATGGCACCGAGGGTTTTCGCACCTTCTTCCGCGAAATGACACCGATCGCGGAAATTTCGGGGCTCAAGATCGGCTCGCGCCCCGCCAGCCGGACCAAGAGCGACCGGATCGAGGATCTGCGCGCGATACCCTGGGTATTCAGCTGGGCGCAGGCGCGCGTGATGCTGCCGGGTTGGTACGGCGTGGGCCAGGCGATCGACGCGTTCGAGGATAAGGCACTGTTGCGCGACATGGCGCAGGGCTGGCCGTTCTTCGCGGCGACGCTCGCCAATATGGAACAGGTGATCGCCAAGTCCGACATGGGGATCGCCGCCCGCTATGCCGCGCTGGTCGAGGATCGCAGCCTTGCCGACGCGATCTTCCCGCGGATCGAAGCGGGGTGGCGGCAGGCGCATGACGGGCTGCTGGACGTGACCGGCCAGTCGCGCCTGCTTGAAGCGCATCCGGCGCTCGAAACGTCGATCCGGTTGCGCCTGCCCTATATCGAACCGCTCAACTTGCTGCAGATCGAACTGATCAAGCGCCGCCGCGCGGGCGACGAGGACGAGCGGATCGGCGAGGGCATCCTGCTGTCGATCAACGCGATCGCGACTGCGTTGCGCAACAGCGGGTAAGGGTTGCGTCGGTGGCCTGAGTTCATAACTGCTTCCCCGGCGAAGGCCGGGGCCCAGTTGAGGAACAGAAGATTGCGAGCGGGTGCGCGCCGTTACTCGGCCATCGCGACTGGGCCCCGGCCTTCGCCGGGGAAGAAAGTTAGGGGAACGCGACCCGACGTCAGCGCCCGCGTGAGGCGTCAGGCAACCACAGGAGCGCCATCGTCCGGCACCACGCCAGCAGGTTCGCCGCGCGAATACAGCCCGACCAGCAACCCTGCGCCGATCACATGGCCCGCCATTGCATTGAGCACCGCACCGCGCCCCGGTGCTTCACCGATGTCCTCTGCCGCGCAATCCAGCGCAAAGACTTGAAACGCATAGCGATGGTCACCGTGGCCGGTCGGCGGATCCGGCGCGAGCCACCCCTCGGACAGATACGAGTTACGCCCGACATCGCCACCATCGGGCTGCGCGTTCGCCCTGATCGCACCTTCCGCGATCCGCCCGGCATCCGCTGGCAAGCCCCAGAGGATCGCGTGTACCAGCGGTGCCGGTGTCGGTGAATCGGCATCCTCGACGACCAGCGCAACGCTCAGCGTCCCCGGCGGGACCGCACCCCAGGTCAGTGGCGGCGAAACGCCCTCGCCGTCCGCGGTGAAGCGTGGCGGGATGCGGCCTTCCTGCGCGAAGGCAGGGCTCGTCACCTCGATCGTCGTATAATTATTGCCGAGCACCGGCTGGGTGATCGTCAACTTGTCGGCACCGGCACGCACACTGCGCAACGCGGCACCCAACCAATGGGGAAGATGTTCCAGCATCGCGGGCCTTTCCTTGGCGGGATTCCTCCATTCAAGCCCCCGAGGCGCCAAGCGGTTCCGTCAGCTGGACAAAAACGGCGCCGCAATCTCGTCCCGCACGCGCAGCAGCCGCCCGCTCGCGCGGTCGATCAGTGCCCAGGTCGTGACGGCCTGCACCTTTACCTTTCCGTCCGGCCCGAGAAACCGGACATGGCGGTCGAAGCGCGCGCCGGTGGGCGGTTCGGGGACCCAGGTCTCGCCAGTGACGGTCTCGCCAGCCGCGACATTGCCGCGATAGTCGATCTCGTGCCGCGTCACGACCCAGACATAGGCGACCTGTTGTTCGGGCGGCGCGAGTGCTTCCCAATGCGCGACCGCGATCTGCTGGATCCAGCGCACCCACACCGCATTGTTGACATGGCCGAGCTCGTCGATGTCGTCGGGCGTCGCGGTGATCGAAAGCGTGAAGCGCGTCATGCCGCCTGTGTGCGCCGCCCGCGCCACCAATGCCAGAGGCCCAGCAGCACCGCGACCACGACGATCACGCACCCGACGATCAGGATCGCGTGCTTGTCGGGGAGGAAGCGTTCGATCAGTTTCTCGAAACTGTGCCCGAACAGATAGCCGATCCCAGTGAATACGATCCCCCAGACGATCGCCGCGACCAGGTTGATCACGACGAACAGCTTGGTCGAGACCTTGGTCGTCCCGATCGCAATCGGGCTGATCGTGCGGAAGCCGTAGATGAACCGGAACGCGAAGATGAACCCGATCGGATAGCGTTCGAGCAGCCCCAGCGCGCGCTCGAAGATCGGCTTCGCGCGCGCACGGCGGACCCATGGCTTGTCGCGGAAATACCGCCCGAGCGAGAAGAAGATCTGGTCCGCGACGAACGACCCCGCCGCCGCCGCCGCCATCGCGCCGGGGAGCGGGAACAGCCCCTTGTGCGCGAGCAGCCCACCCGCGACGACGACGGTCTCGCCCTCGATCCCGGCACCCGCGAACAACGCGATGAGGCCGTAGTGCTGGATGATGGATTCGATCGTCATAGGCGGCTCAAATCCGCGCGCGCGCCGATGTTCCCCCGCGACGGCGGGGGCCGGAGCAAAGCGCCACGGTCGTTTCGCCTACCCCTCGATGCCGAGCTGCCACAACACGAACGCATGTTCCTCCGCGCCCTCGCGCAGCGATTCGAACCGCCCCGACTTGCCGCCATGCCCCGCGCCCATGTTGGTCTTGAGCAGCAGGATATTGTCGTCGGTCTTGGTCGCGCGCAGTTTGGCCGCCCATTTCGCGGGCTCCCAATAGGTTACGCGCGGATCGTTGAGCCCGCCGCTGATGAACATCGGCGGATAGGCCTGCGCCTTGACCTGATCGTACGGCGAATAGCCGCGGATCAGTTCGAACGCCGCCTTGTCCTCGATCGGATTGCCCCATTCGGGCCATTCGCCCGGGGTCAGTGGCAGCTCGGCGTCGAGCATCGTGTTGAGTACGTCGACGAACGGGACGTCGGCGATCACCGCGCCCCACAGTTCGGGGTCGGAATTGACGACCGCGCCCATCAGCTCGCCGCCCGCAGACCGCCCCGCGATCGCGATCTTGCCCGCGGAGGTCCAGCCACCCGCGACCAGCCCCTTGGCGACATCGACGAAGTCGTTGAATGTATTGGCGCGTTTCTCGAGCTTGCCGTCGAGATACCATTGCTGACCGAGATCGTCCCCGCCGCGGATATGCGCGATCGCATAGGCAAAGCCGCGATCGAGCAGCGACAACCGCCCGGTCGAGAAGCCCGGCGGGATCGCGTAACCATATGCGCCGTAAGCATAAAGGAATAACGGGCGCGACCCGTCCCTGGGGAAGTCGGCGGGATAAACGATCGAGACCGGCACCTCGGTCCCGTCGCGTGCGGTGATCTTGAGGCGCTCGGTGCGATACTTGGCGGCCTGATAGCCCGAGGGGATTTCCTGGACTTTCAGCGTCGTCAGCTCTCCGGTCGCGACGTCGTAATCATATTCGGTGCCCGGCGTGACCATCGATTCATAGCCGACGCGCAGCACGTCCATCGCATATTCAGGGTTGTTGCCGAGCCCCGCGTCATAGCTTGCCTCGGGAAACCGTATCCGTTGTGGCACGATTGTGTCGTCGTAGCGGTGGATTTCAATCTGATCGAGCCCGTCTTCACGCCCATCTACGATGAAAAAGTCCCGGAAACAGTCGATTCCAGTCATGTAAAAATGCGCCGACGGCGCGATCTTCTCGACCCATTCACCCGGCGAGGAGATATGCGCGGTGCACAGCCGGAAATTGGGGTCGGTGTCGTTGGTGTGGATGAACAGTGTGTCGCCATGCATGTCGACGTCATACTCGCGCCCCACTTGCCTTGCTGACACCAGCAACGGCGTCGCAAGCGGATCGGTCGCGGGGAGCAGGTAGATTTCGCTCGTCACATGGTCGCCGCTCGACAGCACGATCCACTTGCGGTCGCTCGTCTCGCTGACGCCCACGCGGAAGCCCTCGTCGGCTTCCTTCAACAGTTCAATATCGTCCGCGATCGGCGTGCCGAGCCAGTGGAGCCGGGCATTGTCGGTGCGCCACTGGTCGTTGGCGAGACCGTAAAGGAAACCCTTGTCGTCCGCGGTCCAGACGATTTCGGACAGCATCCCCGGAATGACATCGGGGAGATGCTCGCCGGTGGTCAAATCCTTGACGCGGATCTCGAACCGTTCCGAGCCATTGTCGTCGATCGCATAGGCGAGCAGCCGCCCGTCATTGCTGATCGAGAACGCGCCCAAGCGGAAATATTCCTTGCCCTCCGCCAGCACGGGCTCGTCGAGGATCAGTTCGTCCTTGCTCGTGTCAGTGCCCGCGGCGACCGGGCGACGCCACCATTTGCGATACTGGCCGCCGGTCTCGAACGCGGTCCAGTACAGCCAGTCGCCGTCCTTCTGCGGGACCGAGGAATCGTCTTCCTTGATACGCCCCTTCATCTCTTCGTACAGCCGGTCGATCAGCGGACGATGCGGCGCCATCACGCTTTCGAAATACGCGTTTTCCGCCGCCAGATAGGCGAGCACGTCGGGATCGGTCACCTCGGGATAGCCCGGATCCTTGATCCAGGCGTAGGGATCCTCGATCGTGACCCCGTGCGTCGTGAAGCTGTGCGGGCGGAGCGCGGCGACGGGCGCAACGGGGAGATTGGCAGCGGGGGGCGTGGAGTCGGTCATCCGCGACCCCTACCCCGCCACCGCCGCCCAAGTCGAGCCGCGCCTATGCGGGGAGCAATTCCCTCGCCCGCGCGGTGTTCGCTAGACCGCGCCGGTCGGCACGGCTGCCCGCGGACGCGCCGGTGCGGGGTTTACGCCGTTCGACCGTCACGGGAACGTCGCTTGCGCGCAAGTCATACTGGAACGCTGCCGCATGGCCGGCCAGCCTCTGCACGTCCCGCGCGAGGCCTCCCGCGGCGGCGGACGTCTGGTCTACCATTGCGGCATTCTGCTGGACGATCTGGTCGAGCTGCGACACCGCGCTGTTGATCTCGCCGATCGCGATGGACTGTGCGACATTGTCGTCGGCGATCCCCTGCGTCAGCGCGGCGGCTTCGGTGCAACGCGTCAGGATCGTCTGGAGCGCGCCGTCGACCAGACCGACCGCCTCGACCGCGACGGTGACGTCCTCCTGCGTCGCGCTGAGCTGGGTGCGGGCGCGCTTGGCCTCCTCCTCGGCGCGCATCGCCAGCGTCGAGACGAGATCCGCGACCACCGCAAACCCGCGGCCGGCATCCCCCGCCCGTCCCGCTTCGACCGCAGCGTTCATCGCCAGCACGCGGGTCTGGAACGCGATCTTGTCGAGCCCCTCGATCACATCGTCGATCCCGCTGGTGCTCTTGGACACGCGGTGCATTGCTTCCATCGCGCCATCGGTACGGGTGCGGACTTCGCTCGCTGCGTCCAGCGTCTGCTGCGATCCGTCGGACGTCTTGCGCGCCGCCTCGGCGGTGCTGCGCAGCCGCTCGTCCATGCGATTGACCGCGGCTGACGTCTGCTCGATCGCCGCGGCACTGCTCTCGGTGCGTCGCGCGAGTTCCTCGGTCGCACCTGCAATCGATCGGGACGCGCCGTCGATCTCGTTGGTCGTCTCGACCACCGCGCAGACCATCTTGCGCAGCGTCTCGACCGCGCCGTTCAAATCGCTGTTGACGCCGGTGTACCCTGCGGGGAATTCGATTGCAGTGCCATGCCGCAAGTCGCCCGCGGCCATCCGGCGCAGGACCTGCCCCACGCCGTCCGCGACTATTGCGGTATCCGCGGCGGCGCGTGCATCCTGCGCCGCGCGTTCCTTCGCGCTGCGCCGGAAGAAGTCGACCGCTTCCGCCATCGCACCGAGTTCGTCGGTGCGCCCGAGATGCGGCACCGTACAGTCCTGCCCACCCGCGAGCGTAGTGGTCGATTGGATCAGTTCATCGAGCGGCGCCATTACCTTGCGCGTCAGGTAAACGCCTGCACCGATCGCAAGCGCGAGGATCGTCAATGCCAGCACCAGCAACGCGCTCGACGCCGTGGTCAGGCTGCGGTGGGCGTCCTGCTTGAGATTGGCCTGATAGTCGGTCGCCAGCGTGACCGCGCGGTCGATCTGGGTCCGGTGCTCGGCATAGGCACTGGCGATCGCGGCGTAGCTGTCGCGCATCGCGGCGGTATCACCCTTGCGCGCCGCGGTTTCCAGCCGCGCGACCTGCTGCCAGAAACGCTGTGCGGGGACGTCCGCATCCTGGGTGAGCGCTGCGGCGAGTTCGGGACTGATGTTGCCGGTTTTCCAATAGGCCTGACGCTCGTCATACGCCTTGCGCAAGGCCGCGAGGTGCGCGGCACGCTGCTCCACCTGTTCGGGGTGATCGACCAGCAACGTGGCTTCCAGGAACGGTTCCAGCACATAGGCGGGCGGCGGGAGGATGTCCGCGACGTAATCCGATGCGGACTGGATCCGCTCGGCGACCGGACCACCGATCCTGACGAGGTTGATGCTGTACGCGGCGATCGCAATCGCCAACAGGACGATCATGGCGATCAGCCCCGAACCGAGCTGTAGACGCTTTGCAATTGACATGACGATCCGGCCTTCACCGCTGCTGTACCGTTGCCCATTGTAGAGCGGATCACCGCTGCCGGGCGGCAGGCTCGCCGGGATTTTCCACGGGAGCGTGCGGACCCACCGCGTTGCCAAAACCAATCGCCCGCGTAACAACTATTCTTGCAGCGTAAGGCGAGCGTGTGCGATAGGAACGCCTGCGCACTGTTGTTCGATTTGTGCTGGAAGGATTCGACCGATCGCTCTCCTTCCCCGCCAGCAACGTGCAAACGCGGTGATGTCGTAATGCCTAGCAGGCCCGTCACCTTTCTCGAGAAGTTGCCACTGCTGTCCAGTCGGCCAGTGTTGCGCCATGTGCTTGCTGCGGCCTTGTCGGTCGGTGCGTGCCTGTTGCGCAGCGGGCTCGACCCGTGGTTCCCACCCGGTTTTCCGTTCCTGACCTTCTTCCCCGCAGTCATCGTGTCGGTGTTCCTGCTGGGGCGCGGCCCGGGCACGCTTGCCGCCGTGCTGTGCGGGTTGATGGCGTGGTATTACTTCATCCCGCCGGCGCGCAGTTTCGCAATCGGACCCGGCACGGCACTGGCGCTGGGCTTCTATGTGGCGGTGGTGGTGGTCGACATCACGCTGGTCGAATGGATGCAGCAAGCCAACCACCGCCTGCGCCGCGAACGCGAACGCAGCCACGACCTAGCCGAACAGAGCGCGCGGCTGGCTGAACGCAACGAATTGCTGTTCCGCGAGCTCCAGCACCGCGTCTCCAACAATATCCAGATGGTAGGCGCGATGCTGACATTGCACCGGCGCGGGGTCGACCATGCGCTTGCCAAGAAGGCGCTCGACGATGCCGCCGCGCGTGTCGGGCTGATCGGGCGGATTCAGCGGCAGCTCTACGACATCGACGGCAAGAACACCGATCTGGCGGCGTTCCTGCAGGGACTCGTCAACGATCTGGCTGAATCGGACGGGCGCGTCGGCATTCGTTACGACATCGCGGTCGAACCCGGGATCACGCTGCACGGCGATTCGCTCATCCCGTTCGCGCTGATCCTCGCGGAAGCGGTCGCCAATGCCAACGAACACGGCTTTGCCGACCGTACGACGGGCGTGATCCATATTGCGCTTCACCGCGCGCAGGGCGGCGTCACGCTGCGGGTGACCGACGACGGCGTGGGGCTGCCCGAGGGCTTTGCCGTCGCCGGGGCGACCAGTCTCGGCCTCAAGATCGCACTCGCGCTGGCGCGCCAGTTGAACGCGCAGTTCGAAGTCCATCCCGGTCCCGGTGGGGGCACCGCGAGCGTCCTGACGATCCCCGATCGTCCGACGGTTCAACCCGCCTGATCGCTCGCAATGGCGCATGACGGATCGTCTCGCGTCGCTTGATGCTCGCAACGCGGGAGCGGCTGGCCTAATCCGGCGTTCAGATCCTTGCTGCAACCATCCGGAAAGACCCTTGCCGATGTCTACCCACGCCGACCGCCTTGCTGCCCTGCGCGACCAGCTCCAGCGCGACCGGCTCGACGGTTTCGTCGTTCCGCTGACCGATGAGCACATGTCCGAATATGTCGGCGGCTATGCGCAGCGCCTTGCCTGGCTGACCGGATTCCAGGGATCGGCGGGGAGCGCGGTCGTGCTTCCGCAAGCTGCCGCGATCTTCACCGACGGACGCTACACGTTGCAGGTGCGCGAGCAGGTCTCGGGCGACGACTGGCAGTTCGTCGCGGTACCGCAGACGAGCGTCGCTTCATGGCTGGGCGACAATGCCGCCAACGGGGCACGGATCGGCTATGACCCGTGGCTCCACACGCGCGCCTGGGTCGAGGAAGCGCGCGCGAAGCTGGCGGCGCGCGGTGCCGAGCTGGTCGCGGTCGACACCAACCCGGTCGATACGGTGTGGCCCGACCGCCCCGCCCCCTCTACCGCGCCGCTCGGCGTACAGGACGACGATCGCGCCGGCGCGACGTCCGCCGCGAAGCGGGCGTTGATCGCGGACTGGCTGGCGACCGAACAGGCCGACGCGGTCGTGCTCACCGCGCTCGATTCGATCGCGTGGGTGCTCAACGTCCGTGGCCGCGATGTCGCGCACACCCCGGTCGCGCTGGCCTATGCGATCGTCGACGCGGACGGCACCGCCGATCTGTACGTCGCGTCCGACAAACTGACCGACGCCGTGCGCCAGCATCTCGGCAACGCGATCCGCCTGCATCCGCGTGATGCGTTTGCCGACGGACTCGCGCGTTATGCCGGCAAGACGATCGCAGCCGATCCCGCAGGCGCCGTCGCGGCGATCTTCGATGCGCTCGAAGCCGGTGGCGCGACCGTCATCGCACGCCGCGATCCGGTGCTGCTCGCCAAGGCGACCAAGAACTCGGTCGAGATCGCAGGGCACCGTGCGGCGTCGGTTCGCGACGGGGCCGCGCTCGCGCGTTTCCTGCGCTGGGTCGAGGCCGAGGCGCCCAAGGGCGGGCTGACCGAGCTCGATTGCGTCGCGCGGCTGCAACAGTTTCGCGAAGCGACCGGCGTGTTGCTCGACACGTCGTTCGACACGATTTCGGCGACCGGGGCGCATGGCGCGAGCCCGCATTATCACGCGACCCCCGAATCGAACGCGCGGCTAGAGTTGGGGCAGCTCTATCTGGTCGATTCGGGTGGGCAATATGCCGACGGCACGACCGACGTGACGCGCGTGCTGCCGATCGGCACGCCGACCGCGGAGATGCGCGATCGCTTCACCCGCGTGTTGCAGGGCCATATCGCGCTCGCCACCGCGGTGTTCCCGGCGGGGACGACCGGCGGGCAACTCGATGGCTTCGCGCGGCGGCCATTGTGGCAGGTCGGGCTGGATTACGCGCACGGGACCGGCCACGGCGTCGGCGCCTATCTTTCGGTACACGAAGGACCGCAGCGAATCGCACAGCCTTTCTACCCCGGCGGCGGCCCGGCCGAGCCGCTCCGCGCCGGAATGATTCTCTCAAACGAGCCCGGCTATTACAAGGCGGGCGAATATGGCATCCGAATCGAGAATCTGCTGCTGGTCGAGGATCGCAATTTTTCGGACGGTGCGCCGTTCCTGGGGTTCGAGACGCTGACGTTCTGCCCGATCGAGCGGAGCATGATTCTTCCCGAACTTCTCAGCACCGCCGAACGTGCGTGGCTCGACGCCTATCACGCCGAGGTGTTCGCAGTGCTGAGCCCGGCGTACGACGCCGAGGAACGCGCATGGCTTGCGGAGAAATGCGCGCCTATCGCGTGACGTCGTCGGGGAGCGGCGCGGGGGCCGATCCGGGTTCCGCGGCGCGCGCCTGTGCCTTGCGCCGCTTCAGATTTTCGCGAAGCGCCGCTGCCAATCGGTCGGCCTTTTCGTTTTTTGTGTCGGCCATTGTGCATGTGCTCCTTGACATTCCCTGCTCATCCGTCTCTTACGCCGCTTCCGCTGCAAAGTGGAGTTGCTGCCGTAGCTCAGTGGTAGAGCGCATCCTTGGTAAGGCTGAGGTCGTGAGTTCAATCCTCACCGGCAGCACCAGTTTCCCCGATCGTCGTCGAGATCATTTCCCCGCCGGGGGAACCATCCTTTAATCCGATCCTGCTAGCCTCGGGCGCGCCGAGCCGGTATCGGTACATTTCAAGCGGTTGTATTCCGCGTGTTTGAAAGGTTGCGTATCAGTGGCATGGGCTCAGCCGAGGTCGATCGACCCGCTCTCCTCCACGTTCGACATGGTTCGGATCATCAATCTTCCGCATCGGTCTGATCGCCGCAAGGGTGCCATCGCCACGCTGCGGAACCTCGGCGCCGAAATCGACGGTCGCACGATCGCGTTCCACGACGCCACGCGACCCGACAGCCCGGGCGGATTTCCCACGATCGGTACGCGGGGATGTTTCCTGAGCCACCTCGGTGCCCTGCAGGCGGCAAAGCGCGCCGGGGTGAAATCGCTGCTGATCCTCGAAGACGATGTCGCCATCTCGCGCAGTGAGATGGCGCAGCTGCCCGTGACGCTGGCCGCGCTGGCGCGCGAGCCGTGGGATGTCTTCTATGGCGGCTCGCCTGCGACCCGGAATGCGAGTCCGTTGTCCGTCGTCGCGCCCGACGAGGAATTGCTGCTGGCGCACTTCATTGCGTTTTCACAGCGAGCGATCGACGCGCTTGTCCCGTATCTCGAAGCCATTCTGACGCGCGAACCCGGTAGCCCCGAAGGCGGACCGATGCACGTCGACGGCGCCTATTCCTGGTTCCGCGCGGCACGCCCGGACCTGCGCGCCTTCGCCGCGACCCCGCACATCGCGCATCAGCAATCGTCGCGCACTGACATCCATGCGCTGGGTGCGAGCGATACGACCACGGTGCTGCAACCGTTCCTGCAGGTCGCCCGCACGATCAAGAACGCGATCCGCAACCGTAACTAGGCCGGTTCGTCACGGCGCGATTGCCCGTTGATGTCGTACGATTGCTGAACGTTGGAATGCGCCCGCAGCCGGTCTGTTCCACGAATTAACCCGATCACCAACTGCGGAAATCCCGCCTTTGCGCGAATGCCTCGGTCGCATAACGCCGTCTTATCCGGGCGTGTGCGCATGCCCGCCCCTACCCCCATCGCCGCGACTTCGGGTCGCGCTGGAGAAACAACCGTGGCAACCAAACGTCCCGACGGAATCAAGGATTACACCGGCCCCGCAGGCGGATGGGGCGCACTGAAGGCGGTCGCCATTTCGCTGAAGGCGCAGCAGATCGTCACCAGCGGCGCGCAGACGCTGCTCAAGTCGAACCAGCCTGACGGCTTCGACTGCCCGAGCTGCGCGTGGCCCGACCCCAAGCACACCAGCTCGTTCGAATTCTGCGAGAATGGCGCGAAGGCCGTCGCGTGGGAATCGACCGCGAAGAAGATCGGGGCGAAGTTCTTCGCCGAGCACAGCGTTTCGGACATCTGGAAAGAGAGCGATCACTGGATCGAGGATCAGGGCCGCGTCACCGAGCCGCTGCGGTACAATGCCGCGACCGATCATTATGAAGTCGTCGGCTGGGACGAAGCGATCGCCGAGATCGGCGCAGGGCTCGCCGCCGTGCCCGATGCCGATCAGGCCGAATTCTACACCTCGGGCCGCTGCTCGAACGAAGCCGCGTTCCTGTTCCAGCTGTTCGTGCGGCTGTACGGCACCAACAACTTCCCCGATTGCTCGAATATGTGCCACGAGGCGACGTCGGTCGGCCTCCCCAAGTCGATCGGGATCGGCAAGGGCACGGTCAGCCTCGAGGATTTCGATCATACCGATCTGATCCTGTCGTTCGGCCACAACCCCGGCACCAACCATCCGCGAATGATGGCGACGCTGCGCGAAGTGTCGAAGCGCGGGGGCAAGATCATCGTCTTCAACCCGCTCAAGGAACGTTCGCTCGAGCGTTTCGAATCGCCGCAATCGGTGGTTGAGATGGCGACGGGCAACTCGACGCCGATCGCGTCGACCTACCTGCAGGTGAAGGTCGGCGGCGATGCCGCGGCGATCAAGGGAATCGCGAAGGCGCTCGTCGCGCTCGACGATGCCGCGCGCTCGTCGAACGCAGCAGGTGCTGCAGCGGCGGCGCCGACGCTCGACCATGACTTCATCGCCGAGCATACCGCCGGGATCGAGGCGTATATCGCGGACCTGCGCGAAACCACCTGGGAGGCGATCGAGCGCGGCAGCGGCCTGTCGCGCACGGATCTAGAGGGCGTCGCACAAATCTATGCCGTCTCGAAGGCGACGATCGTCTGCTACGGCATGGGGATCACGCAGCAGCGCACCGGCACGAGCAACGTCCAGCAGATCGCCAATTTGCTGCTGCTCCGCGGCAACATGGGGCGGCCGGGCGCGGGCATCTGTCCGCTTCGCGGGCACAGCAACGTCCAGGGCGACCGCACCGTCGGGATCACCGAGCGGCCCAAGCCCGCCTTCCTCGACCGGATGCGCGACGTGTTCGGGTTCGAACCGCCGCGCAAGGACGGCCATTCGGTCGTCGAGAGCATCGCCGCGATGCGTGACGGCAAGGCCAAGGCGATCGTCTGCCTCGGTGGCAATCTTGCGATCGCCTCATCGGATCCGCAGGCGTGCGCCGAGGGGTTCCGCAATATGGATCTGGCGGTCCACATCACCACCAAGCTCAACCGCACCCATCTGCTGATGGCGAAGGCGACCTATGTCCTGCCGTGCCTCGGCCGGACCGAGGCGGACGAGCAGGCGGGTGTTCCGCAGTCGGTGACGGTCGAGGATTCGATGTCGATGGTCCACGCCTCGCGCGGTTTCCTCAAGCCACCGGGCGCGAACGTGAAGTCCGAGATCTGGATCGTCGGGCAGATCGCCAAGGCGACGCTCAAGGGCAAGGGCGCGATCGACTGGGACGCGTTCATCGGCAATTACGACCTGATCCGCGACAAGATCGAGGCGGTGTTCCCCGATTTTGCGGACTACAACCGTCGCGTCCGGGAGCCGGGCGGGTTCCATCTGACCAACAGCGCTGCGCTGCGGGTGTGGAACACCGACACCAAGAAAGCGAACTTCCTTTGCACGCCAACGCTCGAGGACGATTCGACCAACGGTGACCCCGATGTCCTGCGGCTGACGACACTCCGCGCGCATGACCAGTACAACACCACGGTCTACAGCCTCGACGACCGCTATCGCGGCGTGTTCGGACGACGCGACATCCTGTTCATGAACGAACGCGATATCGCCCGGATGGGGTTCGTCGAAGGCGATCTGGTCGACATTGCGACCGCGCTCGACTTCGCTCGCGCAGATCGTGTGGTACAAAAACTTACAATCGTGCGTTACGCGCTGCCTGAGGGATGTTGTGCATCCTATTATCCGGAGACCCAGCCGTTGATCGCGCTTGAAGACCATGATCCCCAAAGCTTCACCCCGTCGTACAAATCGGTGCCGGTGACGATCCGCCCGACCGGGGCCGATCTAGGGTCCGAATTCGCCGTCGCCCGCGCGGGTGTCGTCGGTCGATCGAAACACGTACCGGCGTGAGCAGCTACGCGCCAACGATCGATATCTACGCCAAGCTCGCTGCCACCAAGGCAGCGGCGCTGCGGCGATCACCAGCAGGGTTCTTTGCCGGTGCGATGCTGGCGGGCACGTACATCGGGATCGCGATGATCCTCGCGCTCAGCACGGGATCGGGGTTGCCCGCGGGCGTCCGCCCGCTGGTGATGGGCGCGACCTTCGGGATCGGGCTGATCCTGACGGCCTTTGCGGGTGCCGAGCTGTTCACCGGATACGTCATGTATCTCGGGTTCGGCCTCGCCCGGCGGACCATCACCCTGTGGGACGCGTTCCTGCTGATCGTGGTGGTGTGGGTCGGCAATCTCGTCGGCGGGGTCATCCTGTCGCTGGTGTTCGCCGCGGGCGGCGGTGGGGCGATCTTCGCCAATGCCGACACGATGTTCCACGCCTATGCCGCGCACAAGGTGGAGGCGAGCGCGCTTGCCCTGCTGTGCCGCGCGATCCTGTGCAACTGGCTGGTCTGTCTTGCGATCTGGACTGCGGCACGAATGCAGGGCGACGCCGCCAAGTGCATCGCGATGGCGTGGATCCTGCTCGCTTTCGTTGCGGCCGGGTTCGAGCATTCGGTCGCCAACATGACCGGGCTGACGCTGGGGCTATTGGTCGATCACCCGTCGATCACCATTGCGGGCATGGTCCGCAATCTCGCGATCGTCTCGGTCGGCAATGCGATCGGCGCGCTGGTGTTCGTCTGTGGCGGCTACCTCGCCGCCTCGCGGACCGACGTCGTCGCGGTCGCCAAGTAAAGGAACGCATATGCCCGGTCCCCGCCTCTTCGAACCGTTGACGATCGACGGGCTGACGCTCGCCAACCGCATCGTCATCGCGCCGATGTGCCAATATTCCGCGGTCGATGGCTGCATGACCGATTGGCACCTTATTCATCTCGGTCAGCTTGCGCTGTCGGGCGCGGGGTTGCTGACAATCGAGGCGGCGGCGGTGGTGCCCGAGGGGCGGATCACTTACGCTGATGTCGGACTGTATGACGATGCGACGCAGGCGGCGATGGGCAAGACGCTCGACAGCATCCGGCGGCATTCGGACATGCCAATCGGCATCCAGCTCGCGCATGCCGGGCGCAAGGCGTCGACCGACCTGCCGTGGCGCGGTGGTGCGCACATTGCGCCGGGTTCGGACAAGAGCTGGCAGACGGTCGCGCCGTCGGCGCTCGCGTTCGGGATAGACGATACGCCGCCGCTGGCGCTGGACCGCGACGGGCTTGCGCGCGTGCGCGATGCTTTCGTAGCTTCTGCCAAGCGCGCGGCGGATCTCGAGCTTGACCTTGTTCAACTTCACGGCGCGCACGGGTATCTGCTGCACCAGTTCCTCTCGCCACTCTCCAACCGGCGCGACGACGATTATGGCGGCAGCCTCGAGAACCGGATGCGCTTCCCGCTCGAGGTGTTCGATGCGGTGCGGTCGGCGTTTCCCGCGGGCAAGCCGGTCACGATGCGGCTGTCGGGGACCGATTGGGTCGACGGCGGCTGGGGAGTCGAGGACAGCGTTGCTTTCTCGCAGGCGCTCGAAGCGCGCGGCTGTTCGGCGATCCATGTGTCGAGCGGCGGGCTCGACGCCGGGCAGCAGATCCCGGTCGGGCCGAGCTATCAGGTGCCGCTCGCGCGCGCGGTGAAGCGGGCGGTCGGGATCCCGGTCGTCGCGGTCGGGCTGATCACCGAGCCCGAACAGGCGGAAGCGATCGTTGGTACGGGCGACGCGGACATGATCGCGCTCGCGCGCACGATCCTCTACGAACCGCACTGGCCGTGGCGTGCCGCGGCGGCGCTCGGCGGGACGGTGGTTGCCCCCAACCAGTATCTCCGCTCGCAGCCGCGCCAGTATAAGGATCTGCTGCAGCCGCCTGCGAAGCGATAGCGATTAAAGCAGAAACCTTCTTCCCCGGCGAAGGCCGGGGCCCAGTCGCGCTGCCGGAGGTAACGAAGCGCATCCGCCAGCAATCTGCCGTTTCTCTCCTGGGCCCCGGCCTTCGCCGGGGAAGAAGACGTTGCGGGCGAGCGACCGTTACTTCCGTGGCAACAGCTGCCACACCTTGACCCGCCCGGTCGGATGCGGTGTCCCGTCCAGCCGGACCGCCCGCACGATCGACACCGGGCGGCGCAGCGTCTCCCCCTTCATCGGGCCCTCGCCGCCCTGGCTCGTCGGCATAGCGAGGATGCGTTTGACGACGTCCATCCCCGTCACGACCTTGCCGAACACCGCATAGCCGGGCGACCCGGGGCGTGCGTCCATGTTCGGAAAAGGCCCCGACATCAGCGAAAAGTTGGCGGTCCCTGAATCCAGCGCGTCATAGCGCGCCATCGAAATCACCCCGTCGACATGCCGCAACCCGGTCTTGCTGGTCGGTTCGAGCGGCAAGGTGCCAAGCCGGCGGCGCGCATCGGTGCCGATCCCGCCCTCGATGAACCCCAGTCCCGGCTTGCCCGGCCGCCGCGACGCGCGGAAGAAAGCGGTGCCGTCGAGCCGCTGATCATCGACATAGGCGAGAAAATTGGCTGCGGTTTTCGGCGCGTGGCGCGTGTCGAGTGCGATCACGATCGGTCCCGCCGACGTTTCGAGCCGCACGCGGACCATCGGTGGCTCGACCGGTGCCGCCGCCGTCAGCAGCGCAAGCGCCATCATCCCCACTACAAACCGCATGCATTCGTCTCCGCCAATCCGTGTCTCCCTAGGGACGAAGCCCACGGAACGGTATCCCAGACCGTTCAGCCGGGGACGCCGCAGGATGAACCGAAGGGTCGCGCCACGGTTCCGGCGACGCATACGGGTCTGCGGCCCCTCCGGGGTGCACGCTTTTTTGCAACGGTCCATGCCGGTCATTATGTTGGATCGTGCAGGTAAAGCGCGCCATGACGGCCCCATGCCGCCCGCCGCCAGAACGCCCCCTTCAATCGATCGCGTCCTGTCGTGGCTGGCCGGTTCCGCTGTCATCGCTGCGGTCGTGCTTGGCTGGCGATACTCTCGGCGCACATCGGTCTCACCCACGGCGGTGCCCCGCACGCGCGCAGAGATCGCGACCGCGGCGGCGCAGCGCGGGTTTGCCGTGCCCGAAGCATGTCTTCCCGGCGTCATCGAGACACTGGCGGTGCTGGACGACCACGCCGCGCGCTTGCTCGGCGATGCCCCACGGGTCGCCTGGTGAAACATGCGACCGAGATCGCCGCCGCGGTTCACGCGCGGCGGACCACCGCGACGGCGGTCGTCGATCGTTGCCTTGCGGCGCTTGCGGCGGACGGCAACCGGCTGGTCGCGGTGACGCGCGTGCTCGCTGAGCGCGCACGGCGGGAGGCGGCGCTGGTCGATGCCGCGATTGCCGCGGGGCGCGATCCGGGGCCGCTCGCGGGGGTACCGTATGGCGTCAAGGATCTGTTCGACGTGGCCGGTTTGCCGACGACGGCTGGGTCCGCGCTCTATGCCGGAGCCGTGCCCGCGACGACGGATGCCGTGGCGATTCAGCGGCTTGGCGCGGCGGGAGCGGTGCTGGTCGCGACGCTCAACATGGATGAGTTCGCTTACGGCTTTGCGACGATCAACGCGGTTCACGGCACCACGCGCAATCCACATGATCTCAAACGGATCGCAGGCGGATCGTCGGGCGGATCGGCGGCAGTCGTTGCGGCGGGGCTGCTCCCCTTCACGCTCGGATCGGACACCAACGGGTCGATCCGCGTGCCCGCCAGCCTGACGGGGATCTATGGCCTGAAGCCGACGCATGACGCGTTGCCGATGGCGGGGGTGTTCCCGTTCGCCAAAAGCTTCGACGATATCGGTCCGTTTGCGACATCGCCGCGCGATCTTGCGCTGCTTTGGGACGTGTTGCGCGCCGGTTCTGGTCGATCTGACACCGGAACCGACCCGGTTCGCGTCGCCCGATTGGGCGGCCGCTTCGCAGTGAACCTCGATCCTGCGCAACAGGCGGCGATCGACACGATCGCGCCCGATGCACCGATGGTCGACCTGGGCGATGTCGCGCGGGCGCGCTCGGCGGCGTTCCTGATCACCGCCTTTGAGGGGGGCGCCGTCCACCGCGCGGCGTTCGCGCGCGGGGATGCTATGCGGTTCGACCCGGCGACGCGCGACCGGTTGCTCGCGGGCGCGTTGCTGCCGGATGGCTTGTACGACCGGGCGCAAGCGTTCCGCACCGCGTTCAAGGACACGCTCGCTTCCGTGTTCGCCGAGCATGACATTTTGATCGCCCCCGCCACCCCGTGCGTTGCACCAACGATCGCAGATCCGTGGATCGTCATCGATGGCGAACGCACCCCGGCGCGGCGCGATCTGGGGGTGCATAGCCAGCCGATCAGCTTCGCCGGACTGCCCGCGCTCGCGGTCCCGCTCAGGCGGCCGGGGCAATTGCCGCTGGGGTTGCAGCTAATCGGACGACCGGGGGGCGAACGAATGCTGTTCCGTTTCGCCGAGATGCTGGAAGAACGGGGACTGACCGGCGTCTGCGCACCCGGCGAAGCATTTCAGGGGGACAGCCGATGACGCAAACGACCAGACCGATCGATCCCGGAACCGGCGTATCCGCCCCAAGCGGGCTCGACCGCTATTTCCGCCTGAGCGAGCGCGGCACGTCGACCCGGACCGAGGTGCTGGCGGGGTTCACCACCTTCCTGACGATGGCGTATATCGTGCTGGTCAACCCGGCGATCCTCGGCCAGGCGGGGATGCCCGTCGCCGCGGTTGCTGCGGCCACGTGCTTTGCGGCGGCGTTCGGGTCGATCCTGATGGGGATGGTCGCCAACACCCCGCTCGCGCTTGCGCCCGGCATGGGGCTCAACGCCTATTTCAGCTTCACCGTCGTCCAGCAGATGGGCGTGCCGTGGCCGGTCGCGCTGGGGTGCGTGCTGATTTCGGGCGTGGCGTTCCTGATCCTGACGCTGACGGGGGTCCGCCAGATGATCGTCGCGGTGATCCCGGCGCATCTGTTCGCGGCAGTCGCGGGCGGGATCGGGCTGTTCATCGGCTTCATCGGGCTGAAGAACGCGGGCATCATCGTCGCCAATCCCGCGACCTTCGTGGCGCTCGGCGACCTCAAGGCCCCCGGCGCGGCGGTCGCGCTGTTCGGGCTGCTCGCGATCGGCGCGCTCAGCGTATGGAACGTGCGCGGCGCGATGCTGATCGGGATCGTCGCGACGACGCTGGTCGGCTGGTTCGCCGGGCTGGTCGTCGTCAGCCCGGAGCCGTACAGCCTCACCGCGCTGACCGGGACCGCGTTCCAGCTCGATCTTGCCGGGGTCTTCGGGGTCGGCGGCAAGCACGGGCTCGGGCTGCTCGAAATCCTGTTCGTCTTCCTGTTCGTCGACCTGTTCGACAATATCGGCACGCTGGTCGCGGTGACCAAGCGCGCCGGGCTGATGGATGCCGCGGGGCGCATTCCCGGCCTCAACCGCATCCTGATGACCGATGCGGTCGCGACGATCGTCGGCGCGCTGGCGGGGACGAGCACCGTCACCTCCTATGTCGAGAGCGCTGCCGGCGTGCAGGCGGGCGGGCGCACCGGGCTGACCGCGGTGGTGACGGGGGTGTTGTTCCTGCTCACGATGTTCGTCGCCCCCTATGCGCAGATCGTCCCGCTCGCGGCGACCGCGCCCGCGCTGATCATCGTCGGCGGGCTGATGCTGCTGCCGATTACCGAAGTCGCGTGGGAGGATCCTTATTCCGCGATCCCCGCCTTCCTGACGGTCGCGATGATCCCGCTGACCTTCTCGATCGCGAACGGGCTTGCCTTCGGGATCACCGCGCACGCGGTGCTCAAGCTGGTGCGCGGACGGATCACGACCGCGGACTGGTTCCTGCTGCTGCTCGCCGCGCTCTTCGTCGTTCGCTTCTTCTGGATGAGTGCTGCCGCATGACTCGCATGATCCGCCGCCTCTTCCTCTTGCTGCTGTTCGCAGGGTCCGTGCCTGCGACGGCGCAAACCCGCGACACGACGCCGCGCACCGTCGTGATGACCGCCTTCCTGCCCGAATGGAATGCGTTGATCCGCTCGATCGACTCCCCGGCCGAGCAGAAGATCAACGGGCTCGTCTTCGTGACCGGCACGATGGCGGGCAAGCCCGTGCTGCTGATGCAAAGCGGCGTCAGCATGGTCAATGCGGCGATGAACACACAGCTCGTGCTCGATCGCTTCACCGTCAAGCGGATCGTGTTCTCGGGGATCGCGGGCGGGGTCGACCCGTCGCTCGCGATCGGCGACGTGATCGTGCCCGAGCAATGGGGCCAGTATCTCGAGGTCTCCTTCGCCCGCAAGGGACCGCAGGGCTGGATTCCGCCCGAGGCGATCGACCCCGAAGCCCCCGCGGCGTGGGACATGATGTTCCCGCGCGGCGTCCGCGTCGGCAATGCGAAGGAAGCGTGGCAGCGGCATTATCTGCTCGCCGCCGATCCCGCGCTGCTCGCGCTCGCGCGCAAGGTGGCGGGGTCGATCACGCTGCGCCGCTGCGTCGAGGATGGCGCGGCGACGGCGGCACGTCCTGCCGCATGCCTGGCACACCAGCCCAAGATCGTGATCGGTGGCACGGGGGTCAGTGCGGGCGTCTATGCCGACAATGCCGCCTTCCGCGATTATCTGTTCGGGGCGTGGAAGGCGCGCGTGCTCGACATGGAAAGCGGCGCGGTGACGCAGGTCGCCTTTGCCAATGGCGTGCCGGTGATCGTGTTCCGCAGCCTGTCCGATCTGGCGGGCGGCGATGCCGGGTCGAACCAGATGACGACCTTCATGACGCTCGCCTCGATCAATTCGGCGGATGTCGTGCGGCATTTCGTCGCGGCGTTGCCCGACTGATGCGCCATACCGTCCGCTCCTATCGCGGCATGGTGACCGCGCCGCATCACCTGGCCGCGCAAGCCGGCCTCGGGGTGCTGCAGGACGGCGGCACTGCGGTCGAGGCAAGCGTTGCGGTCGCGGCAACGCTCGCGGTGGCCTATCCGCACATGACCGGGATCGGCGGCGACGGTTTCTGGCTGGTCGCCGAGCCCGACGGGCGAGTCGATGCGGTGCATGGTTGCGGTTGTGCGGCGGCAAATGCCAATCTGGCGCTCTATGCGGGCCATGCGGGCGTGCCGACGCGCGGGCCGCTCGCGGCGAATACGGTGGCGGGGACGATCTCCGCCTGGGCCGCCGTGCTCGATCAGGGCGGCGGATCGTTGCCGCTCGATCGGTTGCTGCGCGACGCGATCTTCCATGCCGACAATGGCGTCGCGGTGACTCGCGGCGGGGCGGCTATTGCTGCGGCGAAGGGTGCCGAACTGCGCGGGCAGCCCGGTGCCTATGCCGCGATTTTCGAACCCGCGGGACGGCCGTTGCGCGAAGGCGAGCGGCTGTACCAGCCTGCGCTTGCCGCCACGTTGCGGATGCTGGCGCGGGATGGAGCGGAGGGTTTCTATCGCGGCGCGCTTGGGGCGTTGCTCGCCGAGGATCTGGCCACGCTCGGCAGCCCGGTTTCGGCGGCGGATCTCGCCGCGCACGAAGCGACCCGCCCCACGCCGCTCCACACCCGCATCACCGACGCTGATCTCTATAACAGCGCCCCCCCGACGCAGGGCTTCGCCTCGCTGCTGATCCTTGCGCTGTTCGACCGGCTGAAGGTCGCGCGCGGGGAGGATTTCGATCATGTCCACGGACTGGTCGAGGCGACCAAACAGGCGTTCCTGCTGCGCGACCGGCATATCGGCGATCCGGCGTTCCATGATTTCGACGTGCAGGGCCTGCTCGACGATCCCTCTGCGCTCGACCGGCTGGCGGCGCAGATCGACCCTGCCACCGCGCTGCCGTGGCCACGCCCTTCGACGTTGGGCGATACGTGCTGGTTCGGCGCGGCGGATGCGGACGGTCGTGTGGTCAGCGCGATCCAGTCGACCTATTTCGAGTTCGGATCGGGACTGGTGCTGCCGCAGACCGGCGTAACCTGGCAGAATCGCGGCAGTTCGTTCCTGCTCGCGAGCGACGGATGGAATGCGCTCAGTCCCGGCCGCAAGCCGTTCCACACGCTCAACCCTGCCCTCGCGCGCTTCGATGACGGGCGCGTGATGGCGTACGGGACGATGGGTGGCGAGGGCCAGCCGCAGACGCAGGCGGCGCTGTTCACGCGCTATGCGCGCTCCGGCACGGGGTTGCAGGACGCGATCAGCGCGCCGCGCTGGCTGCTCGGACGGACCTGGGGCGAGGCGAGCACGACGCTCAAGATCGAGGACGGCTTCGCGCCCGAACTTTACACAGCACTCGCCGCCGCGGGGCACGACGTCGAACGGATCGGCCCGCCCAGCGCGATGATGGGCCATGCCGGCGCGATCGTCCGCTCGGGCGACGGCCTGCTCGAAGGCGCGACCGATCCGCGCAGCGACGGCCAGGTGGCGGCATGGTGAGCGCCCCCCTCCCCGGCGGCGCGCGCGCGGTGGCGCGGTGCGATATGCTCGGCGTCGCGCCCTATAGCGACACGGCGGAGGGGCTGTATCGCGGCTATCTGACGCCGGCACATCGCGCCACCGTCGATCAGGTGGGCCGATGGATGGTCGAGGCCGGAATGACCGTTGCGCTCGATCACGCCGCCAATCTGGTCGGCCGCTATCCCGGCACTGACGCTGACGCACCCGCTTTGGTGATCGGCAGCCATCTCGACAGCGTCCGTAACGGCGGATGCTACGACGGCCCGCTCGGCGTGATGCTCGCGATCGAATGCGTCGCAGCGCTGAACGCACAAGGCCGCCGCTTGCCGTTTCCTATCGAAGTCTATGGTTTCGGCGACGAGGAAGGCTCGCGATTTCCGGCGGCGATGCTCACCAGCCGAGCGGTCGCCGGCACGCTGGAGGCGGACTTGCTGGCCATCGGCGATGCCGACGGCGTTCCGCTTGCCTCGGCGCTTCGCCTTTTCAATGCTGACTATGCTTCGCTGCGCGCGGGCCTGACGTTCGACGTCGATGACCGATCCGCGCTCGGTATTGCGGCGTTCGATCTGGCGAGACGCCCCGCGGGCACGACGCTCGCCTATCTCGAGGCGCATATCGAGCAGGGACCGGTGCTTGAGGCCGAGGGGCTTGCGGTCGGGACGGTGACCGGGATTGCCGCACAACTGCGCTACCGGGTCGAGGTGATCGGGAAGGGGGGGCATGCGGGGACGTGCGCGATGCCGCTCCGGCGCGATGCGCTGGCGGGCGCGGCGGAGATGGTGCTTGCGGTCGAGGCGATCGCGCGCGCCGCTGCGTCGGATCTGGTCGCCACGGTCGGCACGATCGAGGCGCTGCCGGGTGCTGCCAATGTCATCGCCGGGCACGTGCGCTTCACGCTCGACGTGCGCGCAGGCAACGCCGTCCGGCGCGATACGGCGGCGGAAGTGATGCTGGAGCGGATTCACGCCATTGCTGACGTTCGCGGTCTCGATTTTGCGATCGAGCGAATCCACGACCTCCCCGCCAGTCCATGCGATCCCGTGCTGATGGACCTGCTCGACTCGGCGACGGTCGCGGCGGGGCAGCCGGTGCGCAGGCTCGTATCGGGGGCGGGGCATGATGCGATGGTGATGGCCGCTTTGTGCCCGACCGCGATGCTGTTCGTCCGCTGCAAGGGCGGGATCAGCCATAATCCGGCCGAGCATGTCGACCCCGCCGATGCGGAGATCGCCTTGCGCGTCATGCTCGGCTTCATCGAACGACTGGGAGCGGCGCATGCCGAATGAGTACGGGATCGACCTGTTCGGCGAGATCGATCCGCCGCAGCGGTTGCTGATGGGGCCCGGCCCGGTCAACGCGCATCCGCGTGTGCTGCGCGCGATGTCGGCGGATCTGCTCGGGCAGTTCGACCCGGAAATGACCGGCTACATGAACCAGGTGATGGCGCTGTACCGCCCGGTGTTCGGCACAAACAACCCGTGGACGATGCTGATCGACGGCACCGCACGCGCCGCGATCGAGGCGTCGCTGGTGTCTTTGGTGGTGCCGGGCGACCGCGTGCTGGTGGTCAATTTCGGGCGGTTCGGGCTGTTGCTGACCGAAATCCTCGCGCGGATCGGCGCGGTGGTCGAGACGGTCGATGCACCATGGGGTGAGACCGTGCCGCTCGACGCGATCGCCGCCGCGATCGAAGCCTTCGCGCCCAAGGTCGTCGCGACCGTCCACGGAGACACCTCGACAACGATGGCGCAGCCGCTCGAAGGTTTCGGGGCGCTGTGCCGCGCTGCGGGGGCGCTGTCCTATGTCGATGCGACCGCGACGCTCGGCGGGATGGAGATCGCGACCGACCGCTGGGGGATCGACGTGGTGACGGGCGGCCTGCAGAAATGCTTGGGCGGCCCTTCCGGCTCTGCACCGATCACGCTGTCCGACGCCGCCGCTGCGCATATCGCTGCGCGCCGCCATGTCGAACAGGGTATCCGCCGCGCCGACATCGCCGATGGCGCGGGGCCGCGGATCGGGTCGAACTATTTCGATCTCGCGATGATCATGGATTATTGGTCGGAGAAGCGGCTCAACCACCATACCGAGGCGACCTCGATGCTCTATGCGGCGCGTGAATGCGCGCGCGTGGCGCTGGGCGAAGGGCTCGAGCCACGCTTTGCCCGCCATGCCGCCGCGGGTCGCGCGATGACCGCGGGGCTGCGCGCGATGGGCTTGCGCGTGTTCGGCGACGATGCGCACCGCATGACCAACGTCACCGGCGTGTACATCCCCGACGGCGTCGATGGCGAGCGTGTCCGCACCGCGATGCGCGACCAGTTCGAGATCGAGATCGGCACCGCGTTCGGCCCGTTGCAGGGGCGGATCTGGCGGCTCGGCGCGATGGGCTATAACGCGATGAAGCATAAGGTGCTGATCACGCTCGGCGCGCTCGAGGCGTGCCTGCGCCGCGAGGGGGTCGTGCTCCCCGCGGGGACCGCGGTCGAGGCGGCGATCGCCGCGTGGGACGCATGACGCCGCCGCGCGACCTGATCGGCTATGGCGCCACCCCGCCCGATCCGCGCTGGCCCGGCGGCGCGCGCGTCGCGGTGCAGTTCGTCGTCAATTACGAGGAAGGTGCCGAGAATTCGGTGCTCAACGGCGATGCCGGGTCCGAAGCCTTCCTGTCCGAGATGGTCGGCGCAGGCAGCCATCCGGATCGCGCGATGGCGATGGAAAGCCTCTATGAATATGGCGCGCGCGCAGGGTTCTGGCGGCTCCACCGGCTGTTCGTGGCGCGCGGCGTCCCCGTGACGGCGTTCGCGGTCGCGAAGGCGATGGAGGCCAACCCCGCGGTCGTCGCCGCGATGCAGGATGCCGGGTGGGAGATCGCCAGCCACGGGCTGCGCTGGATCGATTACCAGACCGTCCCCGAAGCGACCGAACGCGCGCATATCGCCGAGGCGATCGCGCTTCACAAGCGGCTCACCGGGAGCCGCCCGCTCGGCTGGTATCAGGGGCGGACCTCGCCCAACACCGTGCGGCTCGTCGCCGAGGAGGGCGGGTTCCTGTACGATGCCGACAGCTATGCCGACGACCTGCCTTATTGGGACCGTCGCTTCGGCCACGCGCAGCTGATCGTGCCCTATACGCTCGACGCCAACGACATGAAGATGGTTGCGCTTAACGGCTTTACCGAGGGCGATCAGTTCTTCCGCTACCTGCGCGACAACTTCGACCAGCTGCGCGAGGAAGGCGGGCGTATGCTGTCGATCGGCCTGCACGGGCGGATCGCGGGTCGCCCGGCGCGGGCGCGCGCGCTCGCGTGCTTCGTCGATCACGTGCTCGCTTCTGGCGACGCGTGGATCGCGCGGCGCATCGACATCGCGCGCCACTGGCGGGAGGTTCACCCGGCATGACCGATATCCCGATCGACGATCCGGTGCTGCTCGCGGAAATGACGCAAGCGTTCCACGCCTATGAGCGCGCATTGATGGCCGACGACGTCGCCGCGATGGACGCGCTGTTCCACGCCGCGCCGACGACCAACCGCTACGGCGTCGGCGAAGTCCTCTACGGCATCGACGCGATCCGCGCCTTCCGCAAAGGCCGCGGCGGATCGCCGCAGCGCAGCCTCGGGCGCGTTGCGATCACCGTCTATGCCGCGGGGTTCGCCACCGCCGACGCCGAATTCTTCCGCGCGGGGAGCGACCGGCGCGGACGCCAGAGCCAGGCCTGGGTCAAGTTCGCCGATGGCTGGAAGGTCGTTTCGGCGCATGTCAGCCTCGAAGGGGACAGTCATTGAGCGCGCTGTTCGAGCATAGCCCGTGGGTCGAGCAACGCGCCGATGCGAACCCCTCGTCGGGCGATCGCCATGCCGATCTGATCGCGGTGGTCGCCGCTGCGACGCGCGACGAACAGCTCGCGCTGATCCGCGCGCATCCCGAACTCGCGGGCAAGGCGGCGATCGACCGCACGCTGACCGATGCATCGGCAGCGGAACAGGCATCCGCCGGGCTCGATCGGCTGACGCCCGAAGACTATGCGCACTTCCACGCGCTCAACGCGGCGTACACGGCGCGGTTCGACTTCCCTTTCATCATCTGCGTGCGGCGGACCGACAAGGCCGGGATCCTCGCCGCGATGGAACGCCGCCTCGCGCACGACCGCGACAGCGAGATCGCGACCGCGCTTGGCGAAATCGGCGAGATCGTCAGACTGCGACTGGAGGACATGCGATGAGCGACGCAATCGGCCTGCCCGCGCTCGAGGCGGAACTGCGGCGGCATTTGATGCTGATCGGCCACGGCGGGGCGGACTGGACCCGGCCACGCAGCGTGGAGGGCACGCATGTCCATGACGTCGTGATCGTCGGCGGCGGGCAAAGCGGATTGGCGGCGGCGTTCGGGCTGTTGCGCGAGCGCGTCTCGAACATCCTGGTGATCGACGAAAACCCGGCGGGCTTCGAGGGCCCGTGGGAAACCTATGCGCGGATGATCACGCTGCGCACACCCAAGCATCTCAACCCGATCGACTTCGGCATCCCCGCGCTCAGCTACCGCGCCTTCTGGGAGGCGCAGCATGGCCGCGCGGGCTGGGAGGCGGTCGACAAGATCGCGCGCGGCGACTGGATGGCGTATCTGCGCTGGTATCGCCGCGTGCTCGCGCTGCCCGTGCGCAACGACACGCGGCTGACGCTGATCGAACCGTTCGCGGACGGTATCCACCGGCTGCATCTCGACGGACAGCCGGCGCTGCTCGCGCGCAAGGTCGTGCTCGCGACGGGGATCCAGGGCGGCGGCGAATGGCATGTGCCCGCGATGATCAAGGATGCGCTGCCGCCGACGCTGTACGCCCATACCAGCGCCGCGATCGACTATGCCGCGCTCGCGGGCAAGCGGATCAGCATCCTCGGCGGCGGCGCTTCGGCGTTCGACAACGCCAATTGCGCGTTGCAGGCGGGGGTCGCCGAAGCGCACGTCTTCATCCGGCGCAGCGTGCTCCCGCGGATCAACCCGATCCGCTTCATGGAACGCGTCGGCTTCACCGGGCGCTATCCGGCGCTGTCGGACGGCGAGAAATATGCGGTGATGGCGGCGTTCCTCGGCCACAACCAGCCGCCCACCAACGACACGTTCGCGCGCGCCGCGGCATGGCCGGGGTTCACGCTCCACCTCGGCGCACCGTGGCTCTCGGTCGCCGCGACGGCAGATGGCGCGCGCGTGACGACGCCGCAGGGCGGCCATGACTTCGACTTCCTCGTCCTGTCGACCGGGCTCGTCAGCGATCCCGCACTGCGCCCCGAATTGCGGCTGGTGGCGGACGCAGTGGCACGCTGGGGGGATCGCTTTACGCCGCCTGAGGGCAGCGCCAACGCGCTGATCGACGCGCACCCCTATCTCGGGCCGGGGTTCGAGCTTCTCCCGCGCACCGAGGGCGATGCGGCGCGGATGCACGGGCTGTTCGCGTTCCATTACGGCGCGCTGATCAGCCTCGGCCTGTCGGCATCGGCGCTGTCGGGGTTGCAGGCGGCGTTGCCACGGCTGGTGCGCGGGATTTCAGATCAGCTCTTTCTCGACGATCGCGCTGCGCTGATCGCCGACCTGCTTGCGTATGACGAGGCGGAGTTTGTCGGCGCATGGCCGCTCCCCGTCCCCACCCCACAGACAGCGGCAGCCGCATGACCAGCCTTTCGACGCATGTGCTCGACACGACGCACGGCCGCCCCGCAGGCGGGATCGCGGTGCGGCTGACCACGGGCGATGGTGCAACGCTATTCGAGGGCATCACCAACGCTGATGGCCGTTGCGCGACGTTGCCGACGCTTGCGACCGGCCGCTATCGCCTCGTCTTCGCGGTCGCCGCCTATTTCCGTGCGGCGGGTGTCGCCCTGCCCGATCCGCCGTTTCTCGACGTGGTGGCGATCGACTTCGGCATCGCCGACGACGGCCATTATCATGTTCCCCTGCTCGTCTCGCCGTTCGGCTATTCGACCTATCGGGGAAGCTGAGATGGACGTGCGCTTCCTTCTCGACGGCGAAACCGTCGCGCTGACGGGCGTCGACCCGACCGCGACGCTGCTCGATCACCTGCGCTACACCGCGCGCCGGACGGGCACCAAGCAAGGCTGTGCCGAGGGCGATTGCGGGGCGTGCACCGTGCTGGTCGGCGAACCCGATGCGGCGGGGACGGCGCTTTCCTGGCGCGCGGTGAACGCCTGCATCCAGTTCCTGCCGATGCTCGACGGCAAGGCGTTGCTGACGGTCGAAAGCCTCGCCGACGCAGACGGTGCGCTGACGCCGATCCAGACGTGCATGGCCGAAAACGGCAGCGCGCAATGCGGCTTCTGCACGCCGGGGTTCGTCATGTCGCTCTATGCGCGCTGCATCGGCGCGGCGGGATCGACACTGCCCGTCGCGGACGTTCTGTCGGGCAATCTGTGTCGCTGCACCGGCTACGGCCCGATCCTCGCTGCGGGCGACGCAGCCGAACCGGTGACACGCGACGATGCCGCGTTGCTGGCGCAGCTCTACGCGCTCGGCGACGCGCGCGCCGACGCCCCGCGCACGCCCGAAGCGCTGGCGGATCTGCTCGCCGAGCATCCCGACGCATGCCTCGTCGCAGGCGCGACGGATGTCGGCCTGTGGGTGACCAAGCAGTTGCGCGAGATCAGCAACCCGATCTTCATCGGCGACATCCCCGCCTTGCGCCAGATCGACGAGGACACGGACGGCATCCGGCTCGGCGCGGCGGTGCGCTATGCCGAGGCACATGCGGCGTTCGCGCGGCTCCACCCCGATCTGGGCGAACTGACACGGCGCTTTGCCGGATTGCAGGTGCGCAACGCCGCGACGATCGGCGGCAACATCGCCAATGGCTCGCCGATCGGCGACGGTCCCCCGGCGTTCATCGCGCTGGGCGCAGAACTGACGCTGCGCAGCAAGGCGGGCCGCCGCACGATCGCGCTCGAAGACTATTTCATCGCTTATCGCGAGCAGGATTTGCGGCCGGGCGAGTTCGTCGAAAGCCTGTGGCTTCCACGCCCCGGCCCCGATGATCTCGTGCATATCTCGAAGCTCACCCGCCGCTTCGACAGCGACATTTCGGCGGTGTGCGGCGCGTTCAGGCTGACGATCCGCGAGGGGCGCATCACGGCGGCGCGCGTCGCCTTCGGCGGCATGGCCGCGACGCCGAAGCGCGCGGCGGCATGCGCGGCCGTACTGACGGGCGCGGACTTCACGCGCGCGACGATCGAGCGCGCGGCGGATGCGCTGCGCAGCGACTTCACCCCGCTCGACGACGTCCGCGGGTCGAGCGCGTATCGCCTGGAGGCGGCGGGCAATCTGCTCCGCCGATTGTGGCACAAGGCGCAGGGGGAGACCGTCTCGGTGCTCGATCTGGAGACGATCGATGGCTGAGCGCGACCTTGCCCAGCCAGTCCGCGCGCCAACCCGCGACACGCGCGCCCCGCCGCACGACAGCGCGCGACTGCATGTCAGCGGGGCGGCGAGCTATGCCGACGACGGGACCGAGCCGCCGGGGATGCTCCACCTCGCCTTCGGGCAAAGCACCCAGGCGCATGCCGCGATCTCTGCCATCGACCTGTCGGCAGTGCGCGCCGCGCCCGGCGTCGTCGCGGTGTACACCGCCGCCGACATTCCCGGCGCGAACGATGTCAGCCCGGTCGCGCATGACGACCGGCTGCTCGCAGACGGCGAAGTGCTGTGCGTCGGGCAGGCTGTATTCCTCGTCGCCGCAACCAGCCGCACCGCGGCGCGCAAGGCTGCCCGGCTCGGACGGATCGATTACGAACCGCGCCCCGCCCTGCTGACGATCACGGATGCCCGCGCGGCGGAGTCGCTGATCGAGCCGACCCAGCGGATGGCGCGCGGCGATGCGGCGGCGGCGCTGGCGACCGCGCCGCATACGCTGTCGGGCGGGTTCGATCTCGGCGGGCAGGATCATTTCTACCTTGAGGGGCAAGTCGCGGTCGCGACGCCGGGCGAGGACGGCCAGATCCATCTGCTGAGCTCGACCCAGCATCCAAGCGAAGTCCAGCATCTCGTCGCACATATGCTCGGGCTCAGCTCGGCCGATGTCACGGTCGAGGTGCGCCGGATGGGCGGCGCGTTCGGCGGCAAGGAGACGCAGGCCGCGTTGTTCGCCGCCGCCGCCGCGCTGGTCGCGGCCAAGACCGGGCGTCCCGCCAAATTCTGCTGCGACCGCGACGACGACATGGCGATGACCGGCAAGCGGCACGATTTCCGGATCGATTACGACGTCGGATTCGACGCCGAGGGGCATATCCTCGCGCTGCAGTTGCGGCTCGCGTCGCGGTGTGGCGCGACGGTCGATCTCTCCCCCGCGATCAACGACCGCGCGATGTTCCATGCCGACAATTGCTACTGGCTGCCCGCGGTCGAGATCGTGTCCGAACGGCTCAAGACGCACACCGTCTCGGCGACGGCGTTCCGCGGTTTCGGCGGGCCGCAGGGGATGATCGCGATCGAGCGCGTGCTCGATGCGGTCGCGCGCGCGCTGGGTCGTGATCCGCTCGATGTGCGGATCGCCAACCTTTACGGTCCGGGGCGCGACGTCACGCCCTACGGCATGACCGTCGCGGACAATATCGCGCCCGACATCGTCGCCCGGCTGCGGCAGACGGCGCGCTACGATATGCGGCGCGCTGCGGTCGATGCGTTCAACGCGGCGAACACCGTGCTCAAGAAGGGGATCGCGCTGACGCCCGTCAAGTTCGGGATCAGCTTCACCAGCACGCATCTCAACCAGGCGGGCGCGCTGGTGCTCGTCTATGCCGATGGCAGCATCCAGATCAATCACGGCGGGACCGAGATGGGCCAGGGCCTCTACGTCAAGGTCGCGCAGATCGTCGCGGACGTGTTCGCGGTGCCGCTGTCGCAAGTGCGGATCACCGCGACGCGGACCGACAAGGTGCCCAATACCTCCGCGACCGCGGCGTCGTCGGGGGCCGATCTCAACGGCATGGCGGCGTACCATGCCGCGATGACGATCCGTGACCGGCTCACCGCCTTTCTTGCGCGGAGCTGCGGCTGCGCCGCGGCGGCGGTCGCGTTCACGCCTGACGGCGTCGTCGCGGGCGGCAAGCGGATCAGCTTCGGCCAGGCGTGCCGCAAGGCGCATATCGGGCGGATCTCGCTCGCAGCGACCGGTTATTACGCCACCCCCGACATCGCTTATGATCGCGCCGCGCATCACGGGCGGCCCTTCTATTACTTCGCTTATGGCGCGGCGGTGGCGGAGGTCGCGATCGACACGCTGACCGGCGAGCATAAGGTGCTGGCGGTCGACATCCTCCACGACGTCGGGCGCTCGCTCAATCCCGCGATCGATCTCGGGCAGATCGAGGGCGGTTTCCTGCAGGGCCAGGGCTGGCTGACGACCGAGGAGCTGGTGTTCGACGACGCCGGACGGCTGCTCACCCATTCGCCGGCGACCTACAAGATCCCGACCGCGTCGGACCGCCCGCGCCGTTTCGCGATCGACCTGTGGGACGGCGAGAATGTCGAACCGACGATCCATCGATCGAAAGCGGTCGGCGAGCCGCCGTTCATGCTCGCGATCTCGGTGTTTTCCGCGCTGACTGCGGCGGTCGCCGCGACCGCGCCCGATCGACGGACGCTGCCGCCGCTCGACGCCCCCGCCACGCCCGAGGCGATCCTGCGCGCGATCGCGGGCCATGTGGCGGCTGGGCCGGCATGACCGCGTGGCTCGGCTGGTTGCGCGACATTGACCGCTGCGACCCCGCCGCATTGGTGTCGGTGCTCGCCACCGAAGGCTCCGCGCCGCGCGGGGCGGGGACGCGGATGCTCGTGACCGCGGATGGCCTGAGCGGGACGATCGGCGGCGGGCAGCTCGAATTTCGCGCGATCGAGCAGGCGCGCGCGCTGCTGGCGCTGCCCCCCGGCGGCTGGCGGATCCAGGATTATCCGCTCGGACCGTTGCTCGGGCAATGTTGTGGCGGGCGGGTGCGGCTGCTGATCGAGCATGTCGATCCCGCGCGGCTGGCGTGGGTCGCGGACGCGGGGGAACGGTGCGTACTCGTCTCGACGCTGCTGCCCGACCGGATCGAACGCCACGTCAGCGCAGCCGCGCTGCCGGTGGCGCTGTCCGCGCGCGGCGACCGGCCCCGCGCGGGGACCGACCTGATCGAGACGATCGGTCACTATCGCCGGCCGCTCTATCTGTTCGGGGCCGGGCATGTCGGCCAGGCGATCGCGCGGCATGGTGCGCCGCTCCCGTTCCGGCTCGCGTGGTTCGACACACGCCCGGTGTTCGACTCGATCGACGGGGTTGCGGTCGTGCCCGAGGGCGCGATCGAGCAATGCGTCGCCGAGGCGCCCGACGATGCCGCGATGCTGATCCTTACGCACGACCATGCGCTCGATTACCGGCTCACCCGCGCGGCGCTTGCGCGCGAACGGGTCGCGTTCGTGGGGCTGATCGGATCGGCGACCAAGAAGGCACGCTTCCGCGCGCGGCTAGCCGACGACGGGATCGGGGCGGAAGCGCTCGCACGACTCATTTCGCCGATCGGGATCGCCGGGGTGACGGGCAAGGAACCCGACGTCATCGCGATCGCGGCGCTCGCGCAATTGCTCCAGTTGCGAGAAACGGCATGACGCTCCTCGGCTTTCGCGGCGCGCTGCTGTCGGTCCCGCACGATCCGCGTGAGCATCCGCAGGCGATCCGGCACGAAGCGGACGGACTGCTGGTGGTCGAGGACGGCATCGTCGTCGCGCACGGCGACCACGCCGATGTCGCACCGCGCTTCCCCGGGCTCACGATCGAGCCGTTGCCCGGCCTGATCGTCCCGGGCTTCGTCGACGCGCATATCCATTATCCGCAAATGGACCGGATCGCCTCGCACGGCGCGCAACTGCTCGACTGGCTCGACCGGCATATCTTCCCCGCCGAAATGGCGTTCGCCGACCGTGCCCATGCGGACGGCGTCGCGGCGGCGTTCCTTAGCGAGCTGCTCCGCAACGGCACGACCAGCGCGCTGGTGTTTGCGACGGTGCATCCGCAGTCGGTCGATGCGCTGTTCGAGGCGGCGGCGCTGCGCAACATGCGGATCATCGCCGGCAAGGTGCTGATGGACCAGGGGCCGGCGGGGCTTGCCGATACCGTGGACACGGGGCGCGCCGATAGCGCGGCGCTGATCCGCCGCTGGCACGGCCATGGACGGCTCGGTTATGCGGTGACACCGCGGTTCGCGCTCACGTCTTCCGATGCACAGTTGCACGACACCGGCGCGCTGCTTGCGGCGCATCCGGGGGTATTGCTCCACACGCATCTTGCCGAGAACCTAGGCGAATGCGCTGCCGTCGCCGCGCGCTTTCCCGACGCGGCGGACTATCTCGACGTCTATGACCGGTTCGGGCTGGTTGGCTCGCGCTCGGTCTTCGCGCACGGCGTGCATCTGTCCGATCGTGCGTGCGCGCGGTTGCACGACAGCGGCGCGGGGGTCGCGGTCTGCCCGAGCTCCAACCTGTTCCTCGGGTCGGGCTTCTTCGATTTCGGACAGGCCGATCGCCATGCGCTCCGGCTTGGTCTCGGCACCGATGTCGGCGCGGGGACGTCCTTCTCGATGCTGTCGACCGCGGGACTCGCCTATCAGGCGGCACTCGCGCGGGGCGATCCGCTCAATCCGTTCCGTGCGCTGTATCTCGCCACCGCGGGAAGCGCGGACCTGCTCCATATCGGCGACCGCGTCGGCAGCCTCGAACCCGGGCAGGAAGCCGATTTCGTCGTGCTCGATCCCGCCGCCACGCCGCTGCTTACGCGGCGGACGCAGGGCGCGACGCTGGCCGAGCACCTGTTCGCGTTGCAGATCCTCGGCGACGATCGCGCGATCCGGCGCACCTATGTGATGGGAGACTGCGTGTGGGACCGGGACGCTGCGGCATGACGCCCGCGCGTGCTCGTGCGAAAATTGCATGACCCCGTCGTGTTCATTGCGTTTGATGGTGCGACGCAGCATCCCTAGATTATGCGCATGACCGATCTCGACTCCTTCATCGCCGGCTTGCCCAAGGCCGAACTCCACCTGCACATCGAGGGCAGCCTCGAGCCCGAACAGATGTTCGCCTTCGCGCAGCGCAACGGGGTCGCCATCCCCTATGCCTCGGTCGACGAAGTCCGCGCGGCCTATGCCTTCGGAAATCTGCAGGATTTCCTCGACATCTATTATGCCGGCGCGGACGTGTTGCGGACGCAAGCCGACTTCCACGATCTCGCCACCGCCTATTTCGACCGCGCGGCTGCGGACGGGGTGGTCCATGCCGAAATTATGTTCGATCCGCAGACACATACCGATCGCGGCGTGCCGTTCGGCGTGGTGATCGAAGGGCTGTTGTCCGCGATGGCGGCGGCAGAGGAGCGTCATGGGCTGACCAGCGCGCTGATCCTCAGCTTCCTGCGCCACCTGAGCGAAGACGCCGCGTTCGAGACGCTCGCCGCAGCCGAGCCGTGGCTCGACCGGATCGCCGCGGTCGGGCTCGATTCGTCCGAACTCGGCCATCCCCCGGAAAAGTTCGCGCGCGTGTTCGCCGCCGCGGCGGCCAAGGGACTGAAGCTGGTCGCGCACGCCGGCGAAGAAGGCCCGCCCGACTATGTCTGGCAGGCGCTCGACACGCTAAAGGTCGACCGGATCGACCACGGTAATCGTGCGCTCGAGGATGAGACGCTGGTCGCCCGGCTCGCGCGCGACGCGATGACGTTGACGGTGTGCCCGCTGTCCAACCTCAAGCTGTGCGTGGTCGGCGATCTGGCGGAGCATCCGCTCGACCGGATGCTCGCTTTGGGGTTGCGCGCTACGATCAATTCGGACGATCCCGCTTATTTCGGCGGCTATATCGGCGACAATTACCGCGCGGTCACTGCCGGGCGCGGGCTCGATCGCGCCGCACTCGTCACGCTGGCGCGCAACAGCTTCACCGGCTCGTTTCTCCCCGACACTGCGGTTGCCGCCAATCTCGACCGACTCGACCGCTACGTCGCGGCGCACGCGTGAGCGGCGCGCGGCGGTTCCTCGCAATCCTGATGGGAATCGTCGCGCTGACCGCGTCGGCGGCGACAGCGGCACCGCCGGAGCGGCGCAAGATCATCATCGACGACGAAGGCTTCGCGTTGATGCACGTGATGCTGCTTCAGGCACCCGACGTCGAAGTGCTCGGGCTGACGACGGTGTCGGGCAACGTCTGGGTCAACCGCGCGACTGCACAGGCGCTGCGCGGTCTCGAGATTCTGGAGCGCGAGGACGTGCCCGTCGCGGCAGGGGCGACCTATCCGCTGGTCAATAGCGAGCGCCAGACCGAACGCTGGGAAGCGCTCTACGGCAAGCTGACGTGGAAGGGCGCGTGGATGAAGCAATGGGTCGAGCCGACCCAGCAAAGCACCCCGCCCTATCATGGCCCCGACGATCCGGTCGATTTGCCCGACGGCAACCCGCATACCAAAGCCTCACCCGAGATCGCCGCCAACTTCCTGATCCGGATGGTGCATCGCTATCCCGGGCAGATCACGATTATGGCGACCGGGCCGATGACCAACCTCGCGCTCGCGCAGCGGCTCGATCCGAGCTTCGCGGGACTGGCCAAGGAGCTGGTCTATATGGGCGGCAGCTTCAATCCGCGGCAGATGCTCGACACGGTTTCGTCTGCGCAATTCGCACGCGAGTTCGTCAACACCCCGCGCCGCGAATTCAACATCCGCTTCGACCCCGAGGCCGCGAGCATCATGTCGCGCAGCCCGTGGCGCAAGATCACGGTGGTTCCGGTCGACCCATCCGCCGCGACCGAACTCACGCAGGATCTGCTCGACCGGCTCAAGCGCGCCGCAACCCCCGCGCTCGCCGCATTCATCGCGACGATCGAACCGGGCTTTCCGTTATGGGACGAAATCGCCGCCGGGGTGTGGCTCGATCCGAGCCTCGTGACCGAGCGCGAGACGCTGTTCGTCGATTACGACACGCAGTTCGGGGCGGGCTATGGCGACCAGCTGTCGTGGCGCCCGGGCTATCAGCCTGGCCTCGGCGAGCAGTCCGCCGAGGTTGTCCGCCGGATCGACCCGGCACGGCTGGAGGCACTGATACTGCGGCTGATCGCCAACCGGCCGACCGGTGCGCGCCGCGCCGATCAGGCGAAGCGTTCGGGCACCGACAGGGATTCCTCGACGATCGTCTCGTCCATCCCGACCGCTTCCCACGGGAAGACGAACCAGCGCTTGTCGTCGGTACGGTCGATCCGCTCGGCGCGGTAATCGACCTGTACTTTCGAGCGGATGTTGTCGAGCAACACCGCGAAACGCACCTTGCCGGTGTCGCAGCCATTCTCGACCAACAGACGCCGGATATCCGCGATCGTCCCGCCGCTGTCGTTGATATCGTCGACGAACAGCAACCGCACCCCGTCAGCGCTTTTCGCCGCCACCTTGCCGAGCAATTCGTCAGCGAAGCCCGGCACCTTGGACGAATGGTCGATCGACAGCATGTGGACGTTGAGCGCGTGCGACAGATAGACCGCGGGGACAAGGCCGCCGCGACCGATGCCGATGACGAAATCGGGCATCCATCCGCCCTCCCGTACCGCCTGTGCGACCGCCTGTGTATCGGCGACGAACGTATCGTGCGGGATGTGATAGAGTTCGGGGTTGGCGGCGGTGCTCATAGCGCGGCGATCCATGTGGCGGCCCGGTGGGCGGCGGCGGGGAAAAGGCGGGGTATCCGGTCCGACCGCATTGGGCAACCGGAACGGCGGATCATGTCTCCGCCTCCGGGACGGCAAGCCCCGCGGTGGGCGTGATCGCGGCGGGATAGCTCAGTTGCGCAAAGCCGTGCTCGATCTCGGTCAGCACCAGCCCCGCGGCATGCGACGGCGTCCGCGCGGATGCGGTGCACAGCGCAAGCGTCATCGGGCGCAGGATCGGGTCCGAGATTCGCGTGAAGGACAACAGCCCGCGCTGGATCTCGGTGATGATGTCGAGCGACGTCAGGATTCCGATCCCGACGCCTTGCAGCACGAGCGAGGTGATCATCTGGATATTGTCGGACGTCACCTTCTTGTCGAGCGCCACGCCGAGCGTCCCTTCCAGCACCGCGATCTGCTGGCACACCGCAAGCGGTTCGGCGGGCACGATCAGCGCCGATCCGACGCACGCCGAGAACCGCGCCTCGCGCCGCGCGCCGAACGGATGGCCCGCAGGCGTGACGAACCCGAGCACGACATCGACGAACGCACGCACCGTGATGTCGCGGAAGGTCTGCGGTTCGAAGAAGATCCCGAAGTCGACCTTGCCGCTCGCGATCGTGAGCCGCACCGCATCGTTCTCCAACACCTTCACGCCGATCGAAATGCCGGGATAGCGGCTCTGGATCGACTGGATCATGCCGGGGATATAGCCCTTGGCCAGCGCGTCGATGATCGCGATGTCGACATGCCCGCGCTTCAATCCCTGCAGATCCTCGATCTGCGCGCGGACGTCGGCCATGTTCTTCTGCCACCGCCCCCCCGCCGCCATCATGATCTCGCCCGCGGCGGTCAGCCGCAGCCCGGTCGGCAGCCGCTCGAACAGCGGCATGCCGATGTCGGCCTCGACGTTGAGGATCTGCCGATCGATCGCCGAGGCGGAGACGTTGAGCTCGTCCGCGGCCTTGCGGATCGACCCGAGCCGTCCGACGGCGATGAAGTAGCGCAAGAAACGGGAAAAGGCGGGCATACCACTCTAACTTTTGCAACGGTCCGTCGAATTCATTGCATTTGCTCACTGCACGTCAAGCGATTACCCATCGTGTAGCAAATTATCGCGCAAGCAGTAGCGTCAGAAAACCAAACAAACAGGTTTCGGCGCTGCCAATAGTAAGCATCTCAGCGGGTATCTCGCTGGGATTTCCAGGCTCGCCTTGCGTAGTTCTTGCTGCTTTCGGACATACATACCTTTGCACAAGACGCTCCGTTGCGTCTCGTTATTGCCACACCAGCTACATCCATTTCTACGATGGGCAGGATTACCAGTTTACAGAACAAACATTGTCGTTTTAGTTTGTGCAGCGCAGCATTACCGCGGCAAAGACCAGCGGATCGCAATAAAGTTTCGTCAGCCGAGGGGGGATCGTTCGGCTGGAGCATCATCAAGGGGGTCAACGTTATGACGGATTTGAGCTTGGATAATATCGCCACACCCGTCGTTACGCGGAGCCGGCGGACGCGCCGCGCGCTGCTCGGGGCCACGATCCTGTGTTGCGCTGCGCTCGGCACGCCAGCGATCGCGCAGACCGCCGTTGCCGAGCCCGACGGCACCGACACCGGGCAGGACATCGTCGTCACCGGCAGCCTTAACGCGCTGCCCAACAAGGACGTCGGCTCGATCTTTGGGTTCAACAAGACGCTGGTCGAAACCCCGCGCTCGGCATCGACGATCAGCAGCGAACAGATCGAACGCTTCGGCGTCACCGACATCTACGATCTCGTCGCGCAGGCGCCGGGCACGTTCACCAACTCGTTCTTCGGGGTCGGTGGTGCGCTCGATATTCGCGGCACACCGGGCGAAGTCTATTTCCGCGGCGTCCGCCGGCTCGACAACCCCGGCAACTACCCCACGCCGATCGCCGCCTCTGCGCGGATCGACATCGTGCGCGGGCCGGCCTCGCCGATTTACGGGCCGTCCAAGACCGGCGGCTACATGAACTTCGTGCCCAAATCCGCGCGCGTGAAAGGCGGCGCGTTGCTCGATCATGCCGAGGGCCAGGTCAGCTACACCGGCGGCAGCTGGGACTATAATGTCATCAAGGCCGAGCTGCGCGGGCCACTCCGGGTGGGGGGGACCGAATTCGGTTACAGCCTATATGGCGAGATCGAGGATTCGGGCAGCTATTACCGCAACATGTCGACGCGCAACGTCGTGCTGCAGGCGGCCTTCGACGATCAGATCACCGACAGCCTTCGGGTCGAGTTCGGCGGCATGTACCAGAAATACGACGGCCAGCAGAACGGCGGCTGGAACCGCCTGACGCAGGATCTGGTCGACAACGGCACGTACATCACGGGCAGCGCGAAGCCGCTCGACACCAATGGCGACGGGCAGATCTCCCCGGGCGAATTCACCAGTGTCGGCACCTTTTCGCCGTTCGGCGGCTTTTCGTGCGGCGGCAACGTGCTCGCCGCGTCGATCACCAACGCGTGCTTCAACAACCTGAAGGCTGCGAACGGCAATCCCGCGCTCAACAACTATCTCGCGCTGACCAACACCGGCACCGCGACGCTCAGCCGCAAGAACGTGCTGACCGGCCCCAATGATTTCCTGCGCAACAAGCAGACGACCGGCTATTTCGACATCATCTGGGATGGCGGCAACAGCCTGGAGATCAAGAACCAGTTCTTCTACGACAGCACCGACAACCGCAACAACAACGCCTACGGCTTTTCACAATTCCACGATTCCTACGCGATCGAGGACAAGATCGTCGCCGCCAAGACGTTCAAGACCGATTACGCGACCCTCGCGGTGCAGCTGTCGCCGTCGATCCGCTATACCAAGTTCGATCACGGCGATGATTTCAACTTCGAATATTTCCACCGGGTCGATCTGACCAAGGGCTATGACGCGCTGTCGGACCGGTTGCTCTCGAACGAGTGCAACTGCGAATATGCGAACAACATGAAGGGCCATTATACCGATTACGGTTTTGCGGGCCTGATCGATGCCGATTTCGCGTTCGGGCTGGATGTGATCCTGGGGGGCCGGTACGACCAGGTCGACGTGTCGTCGACCAACCGGATCGAAACGCTGGTTTCGCCCGCGGGCGTGCTGCCCTCGGGGTCGGGCAGCAAGGGTGGCTGGTCGTACAATGCGAGCGTCTCGTACAAGCTGCCGTTCGGGCTGATCCCCTACGGCACGATCTCGCGCCAGACGACGATCATCGCGGGGCAAGGCTCCGAAGTTGCGGCGGCGGATGCGGCGGGCGGCACTTTCCTGACCGCATCCAAATTGTTCGAAGGCGGGATCAAGGGCCAGTGGCTCAACGGCAAGCTGTACGCCGCGCTGTCGGTCTACAAGCAGGAACGCGTCGACCGGAACATCCAGTCCTCGACCGTCAACCAGTCGGTCGAGACGCAGGGGGTCGAGGCCGAGGCACGCTGGTCGGTCGACAAGCATCTGTTGCTCACCGCGGCCTATACGCGGACCAAGGTGTACAACCTGACGTTCCTCGATGCCGGGTCGACGTTCAGCTTCTTCGGGATCGAGGACCTCGTCAACGTGACCGATCCGACGCTGTTCCTCGGCGGGCAGCCAGGCGGGCTGGTGCTGATCCCCGACAAGGAAGCGTCACGCCGCCAGGGCATCCCGACCAATCTCGTCTCGGGCACCGCGACCTATGCGTTCGACAATGGCTTCGCGCTCAGCGGCAGCATCGTCCATGTCGACTCGGTCTTCTCGGGCCAGTCGCGCGTGGTCAAGCTTCCAGCGTACACGCTGGTCGATCTCGGCGTGTCCTATACGCATGACGACTGGCTGTTCCGCCTGGTCGTCAAGAATGCGACCGACGCGACCTACTTCCGCGCGAACTTCACCGAGCTGTTCGGCAGCACGATCGTGCTCCCCGAAAAGCCCCGCAGCTTTCAGGCGGGCGTGACCTACAAGTTCTGATCCGCGCGCGGGCACCGGTTCGCCGGTGCCCGCGCAGCTGTTTCCCCCGGTATCTCTCTAAGCGTTGCCGACCGACGAAAGTCCGACCCCCATGCGTTTTCCGTTCCGTCTTCGGCTTGCAGCATTCCTCGCGCTGATCGGTGTGGTGAGCGTCCCGCTCCCCGCGCAACCGTCGAGGCCCGCCACCACCGCGACGCCCTGCAAGCCGGGCGGGCCGTGTGCGAAGCCCCTGCCGGTGCGGATCGTCATCGTCACGCTGTTCGAGATCGGCGAGGACAGCGGCGACGTCGCGGGCGAGTTCCAATTGTGGAAGCAACGCCGTCATCTCGACGTGCGCATCCCCTTCCCGCAAGGATCGCACGACCTCTACTACAACCCCGACAGCCAGATCCTCGGCGTGGTGACGGGGGTCGGCAATATCCGCTCGGCCAACACGACGATGGCGCTCGGGCTCGATCCGCGCTTCGATTTGCGCCACGCCTATTTCCTCGTCGCCGGGATCGCGGGGATCGATCCGCACCATGCCTCGATCGGGTCGGCAGCATGGGCGCGCTTCCTCGTCGATGGCGATCTCGCGCATGAAATCGACGCCCGCGAAATCCCCAAGGACTGGAAGACCGGCTATTTCGCGCGCGGCAAGCAGGGCCCGAACGACCGCAGCCCGCCCAAACCAACGGGCGAAGTGTTCGAGATCAACCCGCGCCTGCGCGACTGGGCGTATCGCCTGACGCGCGACGTGGTGCTGCCCGATGATCCGAACATCGCCGCCGAACGCGCGCGCTATGTCGGTTTCCCGATGGCGCAGCGTCCGCCGTTCGTGCTGACCGGCGACAATCTCGCCGCGCTGACCTTCTGGCACGGCGCGCGGATGACCGACTGGGCGGGCGACTGGGTCGATTACTGGACGCAAGGGAAAGGCACGTTCGTCACCTCGGCGATGGAGGAGACCGGCACCTATCAGGCGATCCTGGGGCTCGACCGGATCGGGCGAGTCGACAAGGACCGCTTCATGGTGCTCCGCGCAGGCAGCAATTACACGATGCCGCCCCCCGGCGTCGATGCGGCATCCTATCTGCTGCGCGAGAACGAAGGCTATGCCGGGCTCGAGGCATCGGTGGAATCGCTCTACCGGGTCGGCTCGAAGGTGGTCGACGAACTGTCCGCGCATTGGGACCGGTATGAAAAGACGGTCCCGCAATGATTGCGGTCCCGTGCGCCTGACCGTCGTCGTCCATGCCGACATGCTGGTCTGCATGGACAATCCGCGCCGCGAGATCGCCGATGGCGCGGTGGCGTTCCGGGGCGGCGAGATCGTCGCGGTCGGGACAACCACCGACCTCGCGCGGCTGATCGGAACCGCGGACGAGGTCGTCCAGGCGCGAGGGTGCGTGGTGACGCCGGGACTGGTCAACACGCATCATCACCTGTTCCAGTCGCTTACCCGCGCGGTGCCGGGCGCGATCGACGCGCCGTTGTTCGGCTGGCTCAAGCGGCTCTATCCGATCTGGGCACGCTATCGCCCCGAGGACGTGTTCGCCGCGACGCAATTGGGGCTGGCCGAACTGGCGATGTCCGGGTGTACGCTCAGTACCGATCACCTCTATCTGTTCCCCGACGGCGTGACGCTCGACGACACGATCGCCGCGGCGGATGGCATCGGCATCCGCTTCCACCCGACGCGCGGCGCGATGAGCGTCGGCACGAGCGCGGGCGGCCTGCCCCCCGACAGCCTGATCGAGAACGAGGCCGCGATCCTCGCCGACACGATCCGCGTGATCGATCGCTTCCACGATCCCGTCCCCGGCGCGATGGTGCGCGTCGGCGTCGCGCCCTGTTCGCCCTTCTCGGTCAGCCAGGGACTGATGCGCGATTCCGCACTGCTCGCGCGCGACAAGCGGGTGATGCTCCATACGCATCTGGCGGAAGACGCGGACGACGTCGCCTTTTCGCTCGAACGCTTCAGCTGCCGCCCGGGTGCCTATGCCGAAAGCCTAGGCTGGACCGGGCCGGACGTCTGGCTCGCACATTGCGTGCAACTGGACCAGGACGAGATCGAGCTGTTCGCGCGCACTGGCACTGGGGTCGCGCATTGCCCGTGCTCCAACTGCCGGCTCGGTTCGGGGATCGCCCCGTTGCGCGCGATGGTCGCGGCCGGCGTTCCGGTCGGCCTCGGGGTCGACGGATCGGCGTCGAGCGACAGCGGCAATCTGCTGCAGGAGGCGCGACAGGCGATGCTGCTCCAGCGCGCGGTCGGCGGCGCTGCTGCGTTCGACCCGCGCGCCGCGCTGTTCCTTGCCACGCGCGGCGGGGCCGAAATGCTCGGGCGCGACGATTGCGGATCGCTCGAAGTCGGCAAGCGCGCCGATATCGCGGTCTGGGACATGGCCGACCTTTCCTCCACCGGGGCATGGGATCTGGTCGCGGGGCTGATCCTCTGCCCGCCATCGGGCGCACGCGACGTGTTCGTCGAAGGCCGTGCGGTGGTGCGCGACGGCACGCTCGCACGGGCCGATCGTGGCGGGATCGTGCGCGCGGCGGAACGGTCGATCGCCCGCCTCAAGGAGCTTGCCTGATGCGCGGCGCGATGACCCCGGCGCAGGCGCGCGACCCCGACTATTTCCCCGGCTTCGCGGTCGCGATCCCGCTCGGCATCCAGCATGTGCTGGCGATGTTCGTCAGCAACATGACGCCCGCGATCATCGTCGCTGGCGCAGCGGGCTTCGGCTACGGATCGAAGGATCCGAGCGCGATGATTTATCTGATTCAGATGTCGATGCTGTTCGCAGGGGTCGCCACGCTGATCCAGACCGTCGGGGTCGGCCGCGCGGGCGCACGCCTGCCACTGGTGCAGGGGACGAGCTTCGCCTTCCTGCCAATCATGATCCCGATCGTCGCAGGTCAGGGCCCCGCCGCGATCGGGGCGCTGATGACCGCGGCGCTGTGCGGCGGGCTGGTCCATGCCGGGCTGAGCGCGTTCGTCGGGCGAATTCGCTTCGCGCTGCCGCCGATCGTCACCGGTCTGGTCGTGCTGATGATCGGCATCTCGCTGATGCGGATCGGGGTGCAATATGCCGCGGGCGGCGTCGCCGCGCAGGGCAGCGCAGCGTATGGCGCGGGCAGTAGCTGGCTGCTGGCGGGCGTGGTCGTTGCGGTGACGCTCGGCCTGAGCTTTTACGGGCGCGGGATTTGGTCATCGGCGGCGGTGCTGATCGGGCTGGGCGCGGGGTACGGTGTTGCCGCCGCGCTGGGCAAGGTGTCGCTCGCGCCGATCGGCGCGGCGGGATGGGTGATGCTCCCCTCGCCGTTCCACTTTGGCTATGCGGTGTCGGCATCGGCGATCGCGGGGTTCGTGCTGATGGGATTCATCTCCGCGATCGAATCGATCGGTGCGGTTTCGGCGATCTGCGAAGGCACCGCCAAGCGCCCCGCCACCGATCGCGAGCTGATCGGCGCGACCTGCGCGGACGGGGTCGGCACCGCGATCGGCGCGGTGTTCGGCGCGATGCCCAACACGTCGTTCAGCCAGAATGTCGGGTTGATCGCGATCACCGGGGTGATGAGCCGCCATATCGTCACGATCGGCGCGGTGTTCCTGCTGCTGTGCGGGCTCGCGCCCAAGGTCGGCGCGGCGATCATCACGATCCCGATCGAAGTGCTCGGCGGCGGCGTGATCGTGATGTTCGGGATGGTCGCTTCGGCGGCACTGGCGATCCTGTCCGACGTCGCCTGGACTCAGCGCAACATGCTGATCTTCGGCGTCGCGCTATCGGTCGCTGTCGGGCTTCAGCTTGAACCGGCGACGGTCGCGCATCTGCCCGATACGCTGCGCATTCTGGCGACGTCGGGCGTGCTGCCCGCGGCGGTGATCGCGATCGTGCTCAATCTCCTGGTGCCCGCCGACCCGGTCGCGCACCCCGCCACCGCCTAGCGCCGGACCGCCTCGAACGCCGCGAGATCGCGTTCAAGCTGCGCCTGCTTGGCGGCCTTGGGATTGGCGGCGAGGAACGTCGCGCATCCAGGCGCGGTCAGCACGCCGCATGCCGTGACACGCGCACCGCCCGCCCGGTCGGCCCACAGGCTCGCCCCCGGCAGGAAGCTGTAGTGCAGCCCGTCGCGCACGATCTGCTTGAGATCGGCGTAGCGCAGATGCTGTTCGGTGACAGCGCGGACATATTCGTTGGTCATGTCTGAGCGCGATACGCCCTCGTCATCGGTCGACAGCACCACCGGCACGCCAGCCTGACGGTACACCGACAGCGGATGATCGCGTCCCTTGACGCCAAGGATCACCGCATTGCTCGTGAGGTTGATCTCCACCGCGACCCGCTCGCGCGCCATCCGCGCCAGCAACGCGGTGGCTTCGGTCTCATAGGCCACGTCGATCCCGTGCCCGATCCGGCGCGCACCCGCGACCGCGACCGCATCGCGGATGTGGAACGCGAGATCGCGCGGCGGGACCAGCCCCATCGTCAGCTCGCCCGCGTGGAGCGACAGATTGACCCGCGGATGCCGTGCCTTGAGGAAGGCGATCATCCGCATGTGCAGCGCATAGTCGCGGATCGCCACCGGATCGTGTTCGGGCGCCGCGATGTTGATCCCGACGAAGCGCGGATCGGCCTCGGCGACCGCAAAGCCCAGCGCAAGCTGCGCGAACACCGCCGCCGGGGGCAAGGTGCGGATCGCGGTGTAGAGGTAGCGCGCCTCCACGCCGCAAGCGGGCGCGGGCGTCGCACTGCCGCAGCGGTCGATCTCCGCGGCCTTCGCCTCGATCGCATCATATTCGGCGCGCACCTTGGCCACCGCGTCGGGTAGCATCGGGGCCATCTGCGTCGCCATCGCCGCAAAGTCCGTGGCGTCGGCAACCTTCGCGAGCGCCGCCACGGCGGTGGCGGACACGGGCGATCCCGAGCCGAGTTCGAGATAGGCCACGTGATCGGCGGCGGCCTGTTCGCGAGTCAAGGCAAGCGATGCGCCGCCATTGCCGCGCGCAGCGCCCGAAAAGGCGTCGAACGTCGCGAAGAAGCGGTCGTAGCCCGAGACCTTGGGGTCGCCGACGCCGGTTTCGAACCCACGCGTCGAGAACGCGTCGATCGCGCGGCTGTAGCGCGCATAATCGCGCTCCAGCCCCGCGGCGGGCACGCGGTTGGGCGCATCGCACGGCGGATCGACGACGCGCCAGCTATCGGTCGCAATGCACAGCCCGCTCGCCGCCGCCCAGCGCAAGAAATCCTCGGCGTAGATCGACCCGCCATTGTGGTTGTGCAGGTCGCCCCCCTTGGGCAGCGTCGCGAGGAAGATCCGCAGCCGCGGTGGACTGTCCGCGATCTTGTCGAGATAGGCGGCGGTGCGTGCTGCATCCGATGACGGCGGTGCCCCCTTGGCAGAAGCCGACGGCGCGCCCGCGGCGATGCCGACCGCGCATGCGGCGACCGCGACCAGAACCGACCTGTGCATTCTTCTACCCCCCGCCCGCGCATCGACCCGGCGGTTCTGGCCAGCGCATCCCCCCAGTTCAATGAGCATATTGCGCACGAGACGTTGCGCAAATGAGGGCTGCACGGATCGCGGATGGGGCTCGCTCATTTTGCGGGCTGCGTGTCGCGTTAACGGCAATGGACGCGACCCCGGCACCCGGATAGCCCGCTTCGGGACAGGGGTGCGGTGATGAGCGTACGGCGGCGTCCAACTCTCGGCGGCAGTGTGTTTGCGGCAAGCGTCGTGCTCGCCGCGACCGCGGTGTTCGCACATTCGGCCCCGGCCCCGCAGACGATCACGCCTGCTGCCCCCGCGATGTCCGATGGTGCGCCCGCGCTGTTCGCCAAACATTGCGCCAGTTGTCACAACGACATCGACCAGATCGCGCAGCTTTCGCTCGACGACCTGCGCAGCGCCGATCTCGGCAATGGCGATCACGGCGATGCGTGGGAAAAGATCCTGCGCCGAGTCCGCATCGGCGAAATGCCGCCCTCGACCAAGCCGCAGCCCGATCCCGTCTCGCGCGCGGCGTTCGTCGCATGGCTCGAGCGGTCGCTCGATGCCTATGCCGCCGCGCATCCCGATCCCGGCCGCGCAACGATCCGGCGGCTCAACCGCGTCGAATATGCCAATGCGGTGCGCGACCTGCTCGCGCTCGACGTCGACGTCACGCGCGAACTGCCGCAGGACAATTCAGGCTACGGCTTCGACAATATCGCCGACGTGCTGAGCGTGTCGCCGACGCTGATGGATCGCTATGTCGCGGTCGCGGGCAAGGTCGGGCGGATGGCGACCGGGCTGACGTCGAAGCGCAGCTTCGTCACCACGGTCGAGCTGCCCAAGGACGGATCGATCGCGAACGGCGGTCGTCCGGCCTATAACGAACGCGCGAGCGACGCGCTGCCGCTCGGGTCGCGCGGCGGCGGGACGGTCGATTATTTCGCGCGCTATGACGCGACCTACGAGATCAGCGGCTGGCTCAACGCCAATACCAACAACGAAACCGACCATCTGAACGAGGACAAGGTCAGTGTCCGCGTATCGCTCCGCGCGGGCGCGCATGTCATCGGCCTGTCGTTCCGCCGCGCGATTGCGCCCGACGAGACCGTGCAGACGCTGCGCAACGATCTCGACAAGGTGCCGCTGCCGACCGATCCGCCGGTGATGCTGCCGCTCGACGTGTCGGTCGACGGCGTGCGCGTGTCGCAGATCCCGGTCCCGTCCTACCGGCTGTCGCCACGCTATGCGCAGCAGAATTACCCGCGCGACGTACTCCAGATCGACGTGGCGGGTCCGTTCGGCCCGACCGGCATCGCCAGCACGCCGAGCCGGAAGCGCATCTTCACCTGCACCCCTACCCGCGCCGCCGCCGAATTGCCGTGCGCGCGGCGGATCATCACCGCGCTCGCGCGCCGCGCATATCGGCGTCCGGTCGGCGACGCCGATCTCGCCCCGCTGCTCCGGCTCTACGCCGCCGAGCGTGCCGGGTCCGATTTCGACCATGGCGTCGAGGCGATGGTCGAGGCGTTGCTCGTGTCGCCCAACTTCCTGTTCCTGGTCGAACCCGACCCCCGGGACAGCACGCCCGGCAGCGTGCATCCGGTCAGCGACGTCGAGCTCGCGTCGCGCCTGTCGTTCTTCCTGTGGAGCAGCATTCCGGACGACACCCTGCTCTCGCTCGCCGAACGCGGTCGGCTGCACCAGCCCAAGGTGATCGAGGCACAGGTTGCGCGGATGCTCGACGATCCCCGCGCGGCGGCGCTGACCCGCAACTTTGCGGGGCAATGGCTGTATCTGCGCAATCTCGATCAGCAACGCCCCGACATCGCGGTCTACCCCAAGTTCGACACGCGGCTGCGCGCAGCGATGGCGCAGGAAACCGGCATGTTCTTCGACCATGTCGTGCGCACCAACCGCAGCGTGCTCGATTTCATCGCGGCGGATTACACCTTCCTCAACCAGCGGCTCGCCGAACATTACGGGATTGCAGGCGTGCGCGGCACCGCGATGCGGCGGGTGGCGCTGGACCCGGCGGACCACCGCGGCGGGCTGCTCGGTCAGGCCAGCGTGCTGACCGTGACCTCCTATGGCAACCATACGTCGGTGGTGAAGCGCGGCAAATGGATCCTCGAGAATCTGCTCGCCGCCGCCCCGCCGCCGCCGCCGCCAGACGTCCCCGCGCTGATCGCGGTGCACGGCGGTCGCGCGCTCAACGCACGGCAGCAGCTCGAACTCCACCGCACCAACCCCGCCTGCGCCGGGTGCCACGTCAAGATGGACCCGCTCGGTTTCGCGCTCGAGAATCTCGATGCGATCGGCGGCTACCGGATGACGGATGCGGGGCAACCGATCGATGTCGCCGCGAAGATGCCCGACGGCACCACCTTCTCGGGTCTCGCCGGGCTCCAGCGGATCCTGCTCGACCGCAAGGACGAATTCACCAGCGCGTTCACCGAGCGGCTGCTGACCTATGCGCTCGCCCGCGGCCTGACGCAGCGCGACATGCCCGCGGTGCGCAAGGTCGCCAAGCGCGCGGCGGCGGACGACTATCGTATCCGGACGATCGTCCAGAGCATCGTCGCGAGCGATCCGTTCCGACTGCGCAAGACACCGTTATGAGGAACCCGGCATGATCGTCCTGCGCGCCCCGCTCGCCCGTCGCACGATGTTGCGCGGGCTCGGCACGATCGTCGCCTTGCCGTTCCTTGAGGCGATGATGCCGTCCGCCCGCGCCGCCGACATCGCTTCGCGCCCCAAGCGGTTGCAGATCTTCTACTCCCCCAACGGGATGATGATGGACGGGTTCGCCCCGGTGGCACAGCCGCGCGCACCGCTCGCACCGGGCACGCGACCGCTGGTGTTGCCCGCCACGCTCGAACCGCTCGCGCCGCACCGCGACTATGTCACCGTCGTCAGCGGGCTCGGCCATCCCAGCGCTGCCGCGATGGGCGACCGCCCCGCGGGACATGGCCGCTCATGCCCCGCCTTCCTGACCGGGGTGCATGTCAAACAGACCGAGGGGACCGACATCCGCTGCGGCATTTCGGCGGACCAGGTCTATGCCAATCATCTCGGCGGCGCGACTCAGCTCAGTTCGCTCGAACTCGGAATCGACCAGCCGAGCCTGCTCGGCAGTTGCGACATCAACTATAGCTGCGCCTACACCAACGGCATTTCGTGGCGCAACGCGACGGTGCCGATGCCCGTTACCGCAAACCCGCGCGATGCGTTCGAACGGCTGTTCGGCGACGGCGAGGCACTCGATCCGCAAAGCCGTCTCGCGCAGCTCCGGCGGCAGACCAGCATGCTCGATTTCGTCCGCGACGATACCGCGCGCCTGTCGAACCGCCTTGGTGCGCAGGACCGGCACAAGCTCGCCGAATATCTCGACGCCACGCGCGACATCGAACGCCGGATCCAGCAGGCGGGCCAATCGCCCGCGCGCGCGTCCGCCGACACAATGGACCGTCCGGCCGGTATTCCGGAATCGTTCGACACGCATGTCCGGATGATGATCGACCTGCAGGTGCTCGCGATGCAGGCGGACATCACCCGCGTCGGCAGCTTCATGATCGGGCGCGAACTCAGCAATCGCACCTATCCCGAGATCGGCGTGCCGGATTCGCACCACATGCTCAGCCACCACGGGCACGACCCCGACAAGATTGCCAAGCTGTCGCGCATCAACCGCTATCATATGGACTATTTCGCTTATTATCTCAGCCGGATGCGCGCGGTGCAGGACGGCGACGGCACCTTGCTCGATCGCACGCTGGTATTGCGCGGGTCGGCGTTCGGCGATCCCAACGAGCATGACTTCATGGACTTGCCGATCATCGTCGCGGGCGGACTGGTGCCGGGCAACCGGCATCTGATCGCGGACAAGAACACCAGCGCCTCCAACCTGTTGCTCGCCGCGCTCCATGTCCTCGACGTGCCGGTCACGGCGTTCGGAGACAGCAGTGGGCCATTGACGGCACTCGCGCATGGCTGAGCGGGCGCGCCGTCTCGCGATCGTCGCGCTGAGCCTGCTCGCGTGCGGCAGTGCCGCCGCGCAGGACGACGCGAACGCTGCGCTCGCGCGTGCGATCCGCGCCAACGACGTCGCCGCCGCGCGCGCCGCGCTCGCACGCCATGCCGACCCCAACCGACGGCTGGCGTTCCAGGCGACCCCGCTCGGCTGGGCGGTCGACACGCAGAATCCGGAGATGGTCGCCGCGTTGATCGCAGGCGGCGCGCGCCCTAACACTGCGGACATCGATGGCGTCTCCCCGCTCGGGCTCGCGTGCGAACTCGGCGAGCCCGCGATCGTCACCGCCTTGCTCCGTGCAGGCGCCGACGCCCGCACCGCCCGCCCCGATGGCGTCACCCCGCTCGCGATCTGCGCCCGCTATGGCCCGGCGGATGCGGTGGCGTGGCTGCTCGCGCACGGAGCGGTCGCGGATGCGGTCGATTCGCGCGGGCAGACCCCGCTGATGTGGGCGGCGGCAGGCGCGCGCAGCGCGGCGATTGCGCTGTTGCTCAAGGCGGGGGCAGACGTGAACCGTGTCTCGAAGGGCGGGTTCCCGCCCTTGTTCTTCGCGATCAAGGGCGGCGGGGCGGCGGCGACCGAGCAGCTGCTGGCGGCAGGCGCACGCGCCGATGACCGCGGCCCCGAACGGAGCAGCGCGCTCCAGCTCGCAACCTACCAGAAGAATTATGCCGCCGCCGTGGTGCTGGTCGCGCATGGCGGCGACGTGACCGAGCGCGACCGCGAGGGCTATCAGCCGCTCCACCGCGCCGCCGCAGCAGGCGACACAGCGCTGATCGCCGCGCTGCTGGCCAGGCGCGCCGATCCCAATGCCACGACCGGCGCGTCGCGGATCACCTGGGTGACCGAGGCCAATTTCGGCGTGCCCCCGCCCCCCGTGCCGCCGACCCCGCCGCTGCTGATCGCCGCCGCCAATGGCCATGCGGAAGCAATGGCGGTGTTGCGCACGGGCGGTGCCAACCCGTCGTTCGTCGCGGCCGACGGCACCAACGTCGTGCTCGCCGCCGCGCGGGGTCGGAACGCGGCGACGCTTGCGCTCGCGCTTAGCCTCGCGCCCGACGCCAATGTCGCCGACGCGCAGGGCAACACTGCGTTGCACCTGCTGCTCGGCGGCGGGATGCAGCCCGATTTGCCGGCGATGATCGGGCTGCTCGCCGATCATGGCGCACGGATCGACATCGCCAACAAACGCGGTTCGACCGTGGCCGAGGTCGCCGACACCGGCCTGTCTGACGTAAAGGCCGTGTTCCGCGCGCGCTTTCCGGATCGGCCCAACCGCGTGGTGGCGCAAGCGAACCCACGCCCGGCTCCGCGGATCGCCGATCCGCGCTGACGCGACCGGGGGACCATTGGTCCCTCTATGATGAGGCAACGCCAGGCCGATGGGAGAAGCGCGTGCCGCCGGTTGCCGCCGTATCGATCCTGCCATCCGCCCTCACCGTCCAGAGCCCCGTGCCGACGGACGATGGCGCATCCGCCCCCGGATTCCAGCAGGCAGTCACCGCAAGTGCCGATGCATCGCCCGACCTTGCCGTACCCCCGACCAACGCGGTGCCCCGCGACAGCGGGCTGACCCTTGCGGCCACGCTGGCAACCGCCGCATTGCCTGCAAACGCCGGGATCACCGCCGCCCCGACCGTGAGCGCACCCGTGGATACGCCCGTACCGAACGCCAAGGTGCCCGATCCCGCACCCGCACCCGATGCCGAACCGACGGCGCCCCCGCTCGCACCCGCGCCCCGGCCATCGGCTTCCCCCAAGCCACCGGTCGCAAACGCCAGGACCGCCAACCGTCCGGTCGACGCGGCCATGCCGGAAACTGCTGTTTGCCCAGACAGCGGAACGGACGCGCCCCCCACTGCACCGGACGCGCCCACCACCACACGCAAACCGGCTGCCCGTGACGAAGCGGCGGCGAAAGCGGGCGATCCCGCTGCATGCGACACCGATGACCACGTATCGGCGGCACCCCCGCTCGATATGATCGGAACCACGACGCTTCCGGTCGCAGTTCCAGCGGCGCAGCAAATCGCCGGTCAGGAACCAGCGACAGCAGGCACGCAGATCCACGGCAGCGCACCCGCCCTCGTCGGCAATACGGCATCGGCACCCATGCCGGACCGCGTCGAAACCGCCGCCCCGCCCGAAGCCGCGACGGACACCGGTACGACGGCACCGGCATTCGCACCGCCGCCGCACAGGTCGCAGGACGCCCCAGCACAATCGTCCGCTCCGACCGAGCATCAAACCACCGCGACGGCCGCACCGCCCGGATCCACCACCGTACCTGCCGCGCAACCCCCAGCCGTGCAGCCGAGCGCCCCGGTCCCGCTCCCCGCGTCCCCGCTCCCGCCACGCCGTCCCGTCGACGCGGGCATCGCGCGTGCGGTATCGATCGGGCGGGACGTGGGCGTGGCGATCACGCGCCACGCCACCCGCGATGGCGCCAGCACGCTGACGATCCGGCTCGATCCGGTCGAACTTGGCCGGGTCGAGGTGCGGATGCAGATCGATCCGGCGGGCAAGATGCTCGCGACGATCTCGGCGGAACATGCGAGTGCGCTCGACCTGTTGCGCCGCGATGCGACGATGCTTGCGCAGACCCTGTCACAGGCAGGCCTACAAGCCGACGCCGCCAGCTTCCGCTTCGACACGCAAGCCGGCCCGGGGAATGGCGCGAACACCGCGCGCACCGGGAACACGGGCGGCGGCAACGCTGGCAGCAATGCTGGCGGGGGCACTGGCGAGCGCGGCTGGGCGTTCGCGGCCCCGTCGCGCCGCCCCGGCGACGACGCGACCGACCCGCGGAACGCCCCCGCACCAACCCGCGCCGCCCTGCTCGCCAGCGGCCGGATCAATCTCGTAGCTTGAGGACGACCGCATGACCACGACCACCGCCGCCGCCAGCGGCCTGTCCGCCACGACGAAAACCGCGGCACCCCCATCCGCTCCATCCTCGGCACTGACCAAGCTGACCAACGATTCGAACACGTTTCTCAAATTGCTGACCACGCAAATGCAGAACCAGGACCCGCTCAAGCCGATGGATACGTCCGAATACACGCAGCAACTCGTGCAATTCTCGCAAGTCGAGCAATCGATCCAGCAGAATCAGTCGCTGAAGGACATCCTGGCCAAGCTGTCATCGAACGACCTGTCGAACGCCGCCGCGCTGATCGGCCACGTCGCGAGCTTCGACAGCAGCATTGCCGGCCTGGCGTCAACGGGCGGGACGACGTGGCGCTTCACCGCCGACCGGATGCCGCAATCGCTCGTCGCGACGATCAGCGACGCCGATGGCAACACGATCGCCACGCAGCCGGTCGATCCGGCGAGCGGACAGGTCACGTGGGACGGCCTGGACAGCCACGGTACGCGTGCGCCGAGTGGAACATACACGCTCGCGCTGTCCGCCAGCGATGCCGCAGGATCGAATATCCCGGTAACGATCGCCGCAGAAGGCGTGGTCAGCGAGGTGTCGGTCGAAAAGGGCCAGATCACGCTACTAGCGAACGGGCAGCATTATGCCGCAACCAGCCTCGCGCGTCTTTCAGCTTCGCATTAATACTACGGGTCTGCCCGTATCTCTACACCGATCGTATTATAGCCAGGCAAGATGGTCTTACTTATATCGCGAATACAGTCATCGGCCACCATGCGCTCCATCATGTACTGGCCGGGCTCGATCGTCATGTGAGTAGTAGCGTATTACGGATGAACGCCCTGCCCATCAGTTCAACGTTGCTCTGCGGCAACTTTGTCCGCCCGTTCGATCGTCTCGCCGGATGGTCCCGGTCGAGGATGCGCCGTCGTGACCGTTTGCAGCAAGGCGCAGCATCGCCATTCCTGCGGCTTGAGAACCAGGTGTTAACGCCGTTCGTCTAACGGGATACGTGTTGGGGGTATCGTGTAATGCCGTTTTCCAAATCGCACCTGCCGCCCGGCGAGCAACCGTTGGTGGTTGCCACATTGCTGCACTTCCGGCGCCAGGTGCCGTGGATGTACGGGCTGCTGATCATCAACGCGGTCGCGCTCGCCTATACGCACACCGGTCTCGCCCCGCGGCTGCTGAGCCACGCGATCCCCGCGATGATGGTGCTGCTGATCGGTTGGCGCATGTTCCGCTGGCTGATGCCGCCGACCCCCGACATGCTGACCGAGGCAGGCGCGCAGCGCGCGATCCGCAAGGCGACGTGGCTGGGGTCGTTCTTCGCGGTCGCTTTCGTCGCCTGGGCGCTGAGCCTGGGCAGCTACGGTGGCCCGTACGAACAGGGCCATGTCGTCGTGTTCGTCGGGACGACCGTGCTCGGCTGCCTGTTCTGCCTGACGCACTTGCCCGGCGCTGCAACCGCGGTGGGCATTCTCGTCAGCCTGCCATTGGTGGCCTATTGCCTGACCAGCGGCAATTCGGTGTTCGTGGCGGTCGGCATCAACGTCGCGCTGGTGACGATCGTCTTTCTCGTCATCCTCAAGGATGCGCATAAGGTGTTCCAGGGGCTCGTCACCTCGCGCAATGCGCTGATCGCCGAGCGGCAGCAGGCACAGCGGTTAAGCGATGAGAACCGGCAGCTCGCGCATACCGATCCGCTGACCAGCCTGCCCAACCGCCGCTTCTTCTTCAAGGCACTGGAGACATTGCTGCTTGCCCGCCAGCACGACACATCCGGCGCGGTTGCACCGTTTTGCGTCGGCGTTCTTGACCTCGACCGGTTCAAGGCGATCAACGACACCTATGGCCATGTCTATGGCGACCGGCTGCTCGAAGCGATCGGCCGCCGATTGTCGTTGCGCGCCGGTGGCGCGGTGACGATCGCGCGGCTCGGCGGCGATGAATTCGGCGTGCTGTTCGACGGGCCACCCGAACAGGCCGAGCCTACGATCGCCGCCCTGTGCGCCGCGATCCACGCGCCCGTTGCGATCGATGGGATGGAAGTGACGCTCGGTTGCTCCGCCGGGATCGCGGTCTATCCGGACGCGGGGACGACCGCACACGCGCTGTTCGACCGGTCCGATTACGCGCTGTACCACGTCAAGGCGCACCACCGCGGCGGATGCGCGGTATTCTCCCCCGAACAGGAGGCGCTGATCCGGGTCGAGCAACGCGTCGAGGCCGCGCTGCAGGTGGCCTGTCTCGAGCGCGAACTCGAGGTGCATTACCAGCCGATCTTCGACACGCGCTCGATGGCGATCAGCAGCGTCGAGGCACTGGCACGGTGGAAGTCGCCGACGCTGGGCGAAATCGCGCCCGCTACCTTCATCGCCGCGGCGGAGCGGATGGGGATCATCAACCGCGTCACGCTGATCCTGTTCGAGCGCGCGCTGGAGGGTCTGGCGGCGCTGCCCGATCCGATCGCCCTGTCGTTCAACCTGTCTGCGCAGGACATCATGTCGCCGGCGACGATGCGCGAGATCGTCCGGATGATCGTCGCCACCAACATCGCGCCTCGGCGGATCGTGTTCGAAGTCACCGAAACGTCGCTCGTCACCGACATGGCCACCGCGCGCGAGGCGTTGCAACGGCTGCGCAGCTTCGGCGTGCGGACCGCGCTCGACGATTTCGGAACAGGCTATTCCAGCCTGTGCTCGCTGCACGAACTCCCGCTCGATATCCTCAAGGTCGACCGCACCTTCGTCAGCGGCATGGCGACGGGGCCGGGACGCAGCATGGTCTCCGCGATCCGCAACCTGGCGCAGTCGCTGTCGCTCGAATGCACGATGGAGGGGATCGAGACCGAGACCCAGCTGATCGAGATTTCGCTGGCGGGGTATCGCTACGCGCAGGGGTTCCTGCTCGGCCGCCCGATGCCGATCGACGCATTGTTGATGACGATGCGCGAGCATGCGTTGCAACTGCCCGAGGCAACGCTTCTGGGGATGCGGGGCGCCGCCTAGCCATCCCACGAGGCGCGCAATCGCGCGACGTGCCGCGCGATCTGCCGGTTTTCCTGTGCGGCGATCACGCGGACCGGGATCGCCCCCGCCCAGTCGAGATCGGCCCGGATCGACTGGCGCACCGCCGCATCATGCTCGCCAATGCCCCCGGTAAAGACGATCAGGTCCACGCCCCCCAACGCAACCGCCATCCCCGCGATCTGCTTGGCGACCGAGCGACAGAAGATCGCGATCGCAAGCCGCGTCGCGGCGGTATCGGTTGCATGCAGCACGCGCAGGTCCGCCGACACGCCGGACAGGCCGAGCAGCCCGGAGCGTCGGTCGAGCAGCTCCTCGAGCGAATCCGCGTCCAGCCCGTGTTCGCGCAGCAGGAACAGCAGCAAGCCCGGATCGATATCGCCCGCGCGCGTCCCCATCACCACGCCGCCCGACGGGGTAAGCCCCATGCTGGTGTCGACCGAACGCCCGCCGCGCACCGCGGTCACGCTCGCGCCATTGCCGAGATGCGCGATGATCAGCCGTTCGGGCACCGACTCGCCCAGCTCCGCCAGGATCGATTCGCACGACAGGCCGTGGAAGCCGTACCGCCGCACCCCCTGCGCGCGGAGGTCGGCGGGGATCGGCAACGTCGCCGCGATTGCGGGCATATGCGCGTGGAACCCCGTATCGAAACACGCGACCTGCGGCACGCCGGGGTAGCGCGCCTGCGCCAGCGCGATCATCGCGAGCGCGGCGGGGCCGTGGAGCGGCGCGAAGGCGGACGCGCGCTCGAGGCGTTCGACGATCCCCGCATCGATCACCACCGGCGCGAACAAATCGGTCCCGCCGTGGACGATGCGGTGCCCGATCGCGACCACGTCATAGTCACCGATCCGGTCGAACAGCGCAGTGTCCGCCCCGGCGTGCTCCACATCCCCTGCGGCAATCTCGCGCGCGGGGTCGTCGGCGGCATGGACCCCGAACTTGACCGAGGACGACCCCCCGTTGAGCGTCAGGATCACGCGCGTCACGGCACCCAGCGCCAGTCGCGAATCTCGGGCAAGTCCTCGCCATGTTCGGCGATGTACAATTTGTGCCGTTCCATCGTCGCCCAATAGCGCTGCGTCTCCGCCGCGACGCGGTCGTGCAGCCGTGGGATGCGCGTGATCGCATCGAGCGCGAGCCGGTAGCGGTCGAGATCGTTGAGCACGACCATGTCGAACGGCGTGGTCGTCGTCCCCTCCTCCTTGAACCCGCGGACATGGAAATTGGCGTGGTTGGGCTGCCGGTAAGCCAGCCGGTGGATCAGCGCGGGATAGCCGTGGAACGCGAAAATCACCGGCGCATCGGCGGTGAACAAGGCGGTGAACGCACGCGCGTCGAGCCCGTGCGGATGCTCCGATTGCGGTTGCAGCACCATCAGGTCGACCACGTTGACGACCCGGATGCGGATGTCGGGGACATACTCCCGCAGCAATTGTACCGCGGCGAGCGTCTCCAGCGTCGGCACGTCGCCCGCGCACGCCATTACCACGTCGGGCGTCTCGTCCGGGTCGCTCGCCCAGTCCCAGACCCCCGCGCCTGCGGTGCAATGCCGCACCGCATCGTCGATCCCGAGCCATTGCGCCTCGGGCTGTTTCCCCGCGACGATCACGTTCACATAATGCCGACTGCGCAGGCAGTGATCGGCCACCGACAGCAGGCAATTGGCATCGGGCGGAAGATAGATCCGCGCGACGCTCGCGGTCTTGGTCGCGACATGGTCGAGGAAGCCCGGATCCTGGTGCGACAGGCCATTATGGTCCTGCCGCCAGACATGCGACGTCAGCAGGTAATTGAGCGACGCGATCGGCCGCCGCCACGCGATCCCGGCCGACACCTTGAGCCACTTGGCATGCTGGTTGACCATCGAATCGACGATGTGGACGAACGCCTCGTAACAGCTGAACAACCCGTGCCGCCCGGTCAGCAGATACCCCTCGAGCCAGCCTTGGCAGAGATGCTCGCTCAGCACCTCCATCACCCGCCCGTCGCGGTCGAGATGCTCGTCGACCGCCTCGGTCTCCGCCATCCACGCCTTGCCCGTGACGTCATACACCGCCTGCAACCGGTTCGAGGCGGTTTCGTCGGGCCCGAACAGGCGGAAATTGGCGGCGTCGCGGTTGAGCGCCATCACGTCGCGCAGATAGCCGCCGAGCACCGCGGTCGCCGCCGCCGTCACCGCGCCGGGCGCGGGCACCGTCACCGCCGATGCGCGGAAATCGGGGAGCGCGAGCGGGACGAGCAGCTCGCCGCCATTGGCGTGCGGGTTCGACCCCATCCGGCGATGCCCGGTGGGGGCAAGCGACGCATAGTCCTCGCGGAACTTGCCCGTCTCGTCGAACAGTTCGTGCGCATCGTAGCTGTGCAGCCAAGCCTCGAGCTGGACGAGATGTTCGGGATTTTTGAAGTCCGCGATCGGCACCTGATGCGCGCGCCATGTCCCCTCGACCGGCTTGCCGTCGACCGTCTTGGGTCCGGTCCAGCCCTTGGGCGTCTGGAGCACGATCATCGGCCAGCGCGGGCGCGCGCCGCCATCCGACCCGTTTCGCGCGGCATGCTGGATCTCGGCGATCCGCGTGCAGACCGCGTCGAGCGTCGCGGCGAGCAACTGGTGGACCGCCTCGGGATCGTCGCCTTCGACGAACCACGGTTCGTGGCCATAGCCGTGCAACAGGTCGGTCAACTCTTCGCGCCCGATCCGCGCGAGCACGGTCGGGTTGGCGATCTTAAAGCCGTTGAGGTGGAGGATCGGCAGCACCGCGCCGTCGCGCACGGGGTTGAGAAACTTGTTGCTGTGCCAGCTCGCCGCGAGCGCGCCCGTCTCCGCCTCGCCGTCGCCGATCACGCACGCGACGACCAGATCGGGATTGTCGAACGCCGCACCATACGCATGGGCGAGCGAATAGCCGAGCTCGCCGCCTTCGTGGATCGACCCCGGCGTCTCGGGCGCGACATGGCTGGGGATGCCGCCCGGCCAGGAGAATTGGCGGAACAGCCGGTCCATCCCGCCGCGGCTCCGCTCGATCGCGGGATAGCGTTCGGTGTACGAGCCTTCGAGATAGGTGTTGGCGACGATCCCCGGCCCGCCATGCCCGGGGCCGACGATCAGGATCATGTCGAGATCGCGCTTCACGATCACGCGGTTGAGATGAACGTAGAGCAGGTTGAGCCCCGGCGTCGTCCCCCAATGGCCGAGCAGCCGGGTCTTGACGTCGGCGATCGTAAGCGGCGTCTCGAGCAGTGGATTGGCGCGCAGATAGATTTGCCCGACCGACAGGTAATTGGCGGCGCGCCAATAGCCGTGGATTCGGCGCAACAGTTCCGGTGACAGCGGTGCGTCCGCGGTTGTGGCCCCTCGCGGTGTTGCCAGGCGAGTCGGCAAGATCGGATCTGTCATGTGGCTTCCCCGAAAACACCGGCTTTGGAAGGTCTTGCCATGCTGGCTCCGCCCACCGCCGTCTCTTCAGGAAACTACGTAGTCCCCCGCAGACACGCGCCTTTTCTGTCGCTCCACGGTCACAACGCGCAGCAATCCTTCATTTCGCATATGTGATATCGTATAATATATTTGACATACGATGATGAAGGTGTTGGGTTGGTCATAGAACATTCACCAAGGGGAAACGGAAAATGACGAGCAGCATCGCAAGGGCAAGTCGGCGGGGTTGTGCGGGTGCCTTCGTGGCGATGCTGCTGTCCTCCGCCGCTTATGCGCAGACCGCCCCTTCGGATGCGCCCGTCGTCGGCGGGATCGACCCGACCACCCAGCCAAGCCAGGAATCGTCGGATTCGATCGTCGTCACCGGCACGCGCATCAAGCGCCCCGATCTCGAGAGCAACAGCCCGATCACCTCGGTCGGCAGCCAGGAACTCAAATATCAGGGCGCGGTCAACGTCGAAAACGTCCTCAACCGCCTGCCGCAATTCACCGCCGATACCAACGACAGCGTCTCGAACGGGTCGGACGGCACCTCCAACATCAACTTGCGCAATCTCGGCTCGAACCGCGTGCTCGTGCTGGTCAACGGCCAGCGGCTGATGCCGCAGCAAGCGGTCGATCTCAACGCGATCCCCTCGACGCTGGTCGACCGGGTCGACGTGCTGACCGGCGGTGCCTCCGCAGTCTACGGGTCGGACGCGGTCTCGGGCGTTGTCAATTTCGTCCTCAAGGACCATTTCGACGGGCTTCGGCTCGACGTGCAGAGCAGCATCGCGCAGCACAGCAACGGCAACAGCTACGTCCGCGGGCTCATCTCCAAACAGGGCTATAGCAACGCCGACCGCAACGTCGCGGACGGCGGCAAGCAGGATCTCAACGCCGCCTTCGGCAAGAACTTCGCCGACGGGCGCGGCAACATCACGGTCTATGGCGGCTATCGCCATGCCGATCCGGTCGTCCAGTCGAGCCGCGACGTTTCGGCCTGCGCGCTCAACCAGGCGGACGATGCGGGGACCGGCCTCACCTGCGGCGGATCGAGCAACACGACCTTCGGGACGTTCGCGCCGCTCGGCGGGCCGAACCAGGGCAAGACGCTGACCAACAACCGCAACGGATCACGCACCTGGGTGCCCTACGACAACAGCTACGCGTATAATTACACGCCGACCAACTACATCCAGCGCTCGGACGAACGCTATACCGCAGGCGCCTTCGCCAAGTTCAAAATCGCACCCGCCGCCGAAATCTACGGCAGCTTCATGTACATGAACGACCGGACGTTCTCGCAGGCGGCCCCCTCGGCGCTGTTCCTCGGCACCACCTTTACGATCCCGTGCAACAACCCGCTGATGAGCGCGGCGCAGCAGCAATCGCTGTGCGGCGCGGCGGCGGGGACGGCGGCGACGCAGGACACACTGATCGGCTACCGCCTCGGCGACGAGCAATCGCGCCGCGACAATCTGCGGCATGAGGATTTTCGCTACACCGCGGGCGTCCGCGGCGATATCGGCCACGGCTTCAATTATGACGTCAACTATCTGCGCTCGCTCGTGCGGTTCGACGAGACGTACATGAACAACATCGACAATGTGAAGGCGCAGCGCGGGCTCGACGTGGTCAGCGTCAATGGCGTCGCGACGTGCCGCTCGGTCGTCAACGGGACCGATCCCTCGTGCGTGCCGATCAACGTGTTCAGCCCCAACAGCATCAGCGCAACGCAAGCGGAGTCGCTCTTCTCCGAAAGCAACACCGCCTCGCGCAACCTGTTGTCGGTCTTCACTGCCAACCTTTCGGGCGACCTCGGCACCTTCGGGATCGCAAGCCCGTGGGCGACGCGCGGCGTCAGCATCGCGCTGGGCGCGGAACACCGGGTGGAGACGCTCAACTTCACCGCCGACGCAATTGCGCAGCAGGGCGGGACGATGAATGCGGACGGCAAGATCTCGGTCAACGAAGGGTTCGGCGAAATCGAGATCCCGATCCTCCAGAACATCCCCTTCGCGCACGCACTGACGATCAACGGCGCGCTGCGCTATTCGGCCTATACCAACGAGCAGGGGTCGACCGGGATCAAGTCCAACTTCAACGTCTGGACCTACAAGGGCGAGGCGAGCTGGGCGCCGGTGCGCGATGCACGGCTGCGGCTGAGCTACAACCGCGCGATCCGCGCGCCCAATGTCGCCGAGCTGTTCGGGGCGCAAAGCGTCGGCAACGTGGCGGCACAGGATCCCTGCTCGGGCGCGTCGCCCACCGCCTCGCTCACCGCGTGTCAGCTGACCGGCGTCACCGCCGCGCAATATGGCAGCATCATCCAATGCCCGTCGGATACCTGCTCGTCGCAATATGGCGGCAACAGCGCAGTCAAGCCCGAGACCGCCGACACCTATACCGCCGGGATCGTGCTGACCCCGCGGATGATCAACAACTTCACGCTGTCGCTCGATTATTTCAACATCAAGGTGAAGGATTACATCAGCTCGGTCAGCCCGAACCTGGTGATCAGCCAGTGCGTCGCGACCGGCGACCCTTATTATTGCGGGCTGTTCCGCCGCGATCCGCGCTCGGGCGCGCTGTTCGGCAGCAACGGCTATATCGTCGCGACGACCTACAACACCGGCTCGCTCAAGACCTCGGGACTCGATCTCACCGCGGATTACACGGTGCGCGCAGGCGGGCTCGGCAAGATCAACCTCAACTTCGTTGGCACGCGGCTGCTCGACCAGTCGCTGGAGCCGTTGCCGGGGCTGGGGTCGTACGATTGCAAGGGCCTGTACGGCTATACCTGCGGCCAGCCCAACCCGACCTGGCGGCACGTGATGCGCACGACCTTGCTGACGAAGCAGGGATCGTCGCTGTCGCTGTCGTGGCGTCACCTTGCGGGGACGCGCCTGTCGTCGCTGTCGGACAATGCGTTCCTCACCGGCACGCCGAGCGTCATCAACGCGCGCATCCCGGCGTACGACTATCTCGATCTCGCGGTGACGGTCGTGGTCGACAAGGCGTTCCAGCTCCGCGCGGGCGTCAACAACCTGCTCGACAAGGATCCCCCCGCGATCGCGGCGGGCGCGCTGGCGGCGTTCGGCAATGGCAACACCTATCCGGGCGTGTACGATACGCTTGGGCGCTATCTGTTCGTTGGCGCAACGGTGACGTTCTAAACAACTACTAGCCCTTCCCCGGCGAAGGCCGGGGCCCAGTAGAGAGACAGGAGATTGCAGGCGACTGTGCTCCGTTTCCTCCACCTTCACTACTGGGCCCCGGCCTTCGCCGGGGAAGGGCAGTGATACAAGGCTGACCCATCCGCCGATGGGTAGATAGAAGGATCATCCCATGCTCGGTCGCCGCGATCTGTTGAAGACGAGCGGAGCGACCGCGCTTGCCGCGGTGCTCCCCCACACCGCCGGAGTCGCGACCCCGGACACCTCGAAGCCCACCGGCCCGCGCCAGATCGTCCCGCTCAACGAAGGGTGGCGCTTCCACCTCGGCCACGCCTCCGACCCCGCAAAGGATTTCGGCTTCGGCCGCTCGCATGACACCTTCGCCAAGTCGGGCGATGCCGGAACGCCGGTCGCAGACGCAAAGTTCGACGCAACGGGCTGGGAAACGGTCTCCCTCCCGCACGACTGGGCGGTCGACCTGCCGTTCGAACGCTTCGGCCCCGCCGGGAGCGACGCCGACAAAACGGGATCGTTCCAGGGGTTCAAGCCGCTCGGCCGGATGTGGCCCGCAAGCAGCGTCGGCTGGTATCGCATCGTCCTCCCGCTCCCCAAGGGCGATGCCGGGCGGCGCTTGCTGCTCCAGTTCGACGGCGTCTCGCGCGATTGCCGCGTGATCCTCAACGGCTTCTTCGTCGGCGCGAACGACAGCGGCTACGCACCGTTTGAGCTCGACATCACCGATTTCGCAAAGCCCGGCAAGGACAATGTGCTCGTCGTCCGCTGCGACGTCAGCCTCGGCGAGGCGTGGTCGTATGAAGGCGCAGGGCTCTACCGCGCAGTCCGGCTGGTCAGAACCGCGCCCGTCCACGTCCGCCAATATGGCGCGACGGTGCGGACAACCGTGGGCGCAGACGGCGCGACCACGCAGATCCTGACCGAGATCGTCAACGACGGACCCGCCACCACCGCGCACATCCGCTCCATCGTGTCGGACGCCACCGGACGCGCGGTTGCGACGCTGCTGTCGGATCTCACGCTCCCCGAATGGGCGACGCTGACGACGACCCAGCAGACGCTGATCGAACGCCCCACCCTGTGGTCGCTCGACACCCCGCACCTCTACACGCTCACGACCGAGATCCTCGTCGGCGGCGTGGCAGTCGATAACGACCAGACGCATTTCGGCATCCGCACGCTCCGCTTCGACGCGGACAACGGCTTTTTCCTCAACGGCCAGCCGGTCAAGATCAAGGGCACGTGCAACCACCAGGACCACGCCGGAGTCGGCTTCGCGGTGCCCGACAGCCTCCACGTCTGGCGGCTCGAGCAATTGAAGGCGATGGGTGCCAACGCCTATCGCTCGACGCATCACCCCGCCGCCCCCGCGATCCTCGCGGCGTGCGACCGGATGGGGATCCTCGTGCTCGAGGAAACCCGCCAGATGTCGAGCAACGCGGAAGCGATGAGCCAGCTCGACCGGATGGTGCGGCGCGGCCGCAACCATCCGAGCATTTTCCTGTGGAGCATCGGCAACGAGGAAATCCACCGCGGCACCGAAACCGGCGCAAGGATCGCCGAGACGATGAAGCGGCGGATCTACCAGCTCGACGGCACGCGGCTGGTGACCGAGGCGTTCAACGGCAAGTTCGGCGAGGGTGCCTCGCGCGTGCTCGACGTGATGGGGTGCAATTACTATCTCGACGCGATCGACGGCTATCATGCCAGCCACCCGACCGTCCCGATGATCGGCACCGAGACCGGCAGCACGGTGATGACGCGCGGCGAATATGCCCGCAACGACGCCGAAGGGTTCGTCCCCGCCTATGACAAGGACTACCCGCGCTGGGCGACCACCGCCGAAAAATGGTGGAGCTTCTATGACGAGCGCGCCTTCCTGAGCGGCGGGTTCGTCTGGACCGGGTTCGACTATCGCGGCGAGCCGACGCCGTTCGAACGCTGGCCCGAAAACGTCTCCAACTTCGGCCAGATGGACCTGTGCGGCTTCCCCAAGGATAATTATCATTATTACCGCGCGTGGTGGGGCAGCGCGCCAGTGCTCCACCTGTTCCCGCACTGGAACTGGCCGGGGCGCGAGGGCAAGCCGGTGTCGGTGTGGGTCCACAGCAATTGCGCCGAGGTCGAGCTGTTGCTCAACGGGCGCAGCCTCGGGCGGAAACCCGTGGTCCGCAACCGCCATCTCGAATGGGACGTGCCCTATGCGCCGGGCAGGATCACCGCGCGGGGTTTCCGCGACGGTCGCCAGATCCTCACCGCCGAACGCACGACCACCGGCGCGGCGGCACGGATCGGCCTGAGCAGCGACCGCCGCCGCCTCGCGCCGGGCGAAGTCGCGGTGGTGCGTGCAGCGGTGCTCGATGCGCAGCGGCGCGAAGTGCCGACCGCGTCCAACATGGTCCACTTCGCGCTGTCGGGGGATGCGCGGCTGCTCGGCGTCGGCAATGGCGACCCGCGCAGTCTCGAGCCCGATCATGCGCCGCAGCGGTCCGCGTTCAACGGCCTGTGCATGGCGCTGATCCAGGCGGGGCCGCGCGGCGGACCGATCCGGCTGGAAGCGCGCGGCGACGGGCTCGCGCCTGCGATGCTGCCGCTGATCGGCGCGCGCGCGTGATCGCGTCGCGCGCGGTTCTCGCGCTGCTGCTGGTCGCGGTGCCGGGTGCGGCGCTGGCTGCCCCCGACGAAGCTGCGTTCCGGCGCTCGATCGGGCTTCGGCGCGCTTGGCAGGATCTGACGCGCGAGGTCGCGGGGCCGGCGCACTGGACGGCGGACAGCCGGGCGTTCTCGTATCGCAAGACCGTGGAAGGCGGGTTTGCGTTCGAGACGGTCGATGCGCGCACGTTGGCGAAAAGGCCGTCGTTCGATGCGGTGCGGCTTGCCGCAGCGCTGGGGGCCGCGCGGAAGGAGGCGCTCGATCCGCTGCACTTGCCGTTCGCGGAGTTCGACCATGGCGCGGATGCCGGGACGATCCGCTTCGCGCTCGACGACGGGGGATGGCAGTGCGACGTCGTCGCATACCGCTGCGCCGCCGATGCCCCCTCTTCGCTGCGCCCGCGCGGGTTCGGCGTGGTGCGCGATCTGTCAGTTCCGGCGGAGAACAGCCCGAAGACGTCGCCGGACGGGCGCTTCACGGCGTTCGTCGAGGGCGACAATCTGGTGCTGCGCAAACGTGCAACTCTTAGCCCCTCCCCTTCAGGGGAGGGGTTGGGGGTGGGGCGTGTCTCACCGAGAGCCAGTTCTGCTGAACTCCCCCACCCCAACCCCTCCCCTGAAGGGGAGGGGCTTCAGAAACTCAGCACCGACGGCTCCGCCGGAGACTTTTACGACCCGGAAACCCTCCGCTGGTCCCCCGACAGCCGCCACATCATGATCTACCGCGTCCGCCCCGGCTACCAGCGCCACGTCCTCCGCGTAGAATCCGCCCCCGCCAGCCAGCTCCAGCCAGCCGTCCGCACCCAGCTCTACCCAAAGCCCGGCGACGCGATCGACCAGGAGCAACCCGTGCTGTTCGACGTAACCACCGGCAAGCAAACCGTGATCGACCCCGCACTCTTCCCCAACCCCTATCAGCTCTCCCCCCCGCGCTGGCGCAGCGACGGCAAGAGCGTCGCCTTCGATTACATCCGCCGCGGCTTCGGCCAGGCGCGGATCATCGCAATAGATGCCGCGACCGGCACGCCGCACGCCGCCGTCACCGAGGATGCGAAAACCTTCGTCTACGCCGACCGCCGCTTCGCCTATGAGGTCGGCGGCAAGGGCGACGAGATCGTCTGGGCGTCCGAACGCGACGGCTGGAACCACCTCTATCTGATCGACGGACGTACCGGCCGGGTACGCAACCGCATCACCACCGGCGCATGGGTGGTGCGCGACGTGCTCAAGGTCGACGACGCCAAACGCCAGATCTGGTTCACCGCCAGCGGCATGACGCCAGGCGAAGACCCGTATTTCCGCCACGCCTACCGGATCGACTTCGACGGCAAACACCTCACCGCCCTCACCACCGCAAGAGCCGACCACGACGTCCGCTTCTCTCCCGACATGACGCATTATGTCGACACCTGGTCACGCGTCGATCTCCCCAACATCAGCACGCTCAACCGCGCGAGCGACGGCACGGTGGTCGCGACGATCACGCGCGGCGACGACAGCAAGCTACGCGCCGCCGGTTTCCGCCCTCCGCAAGTGTTCGGCGCCAAAGGCCGCGACGGCGTGACCGACATCTGGGGCGTCGTCGTCCGCCCGCGCGACTACGATCCGACCAAGAAATATCCCGTGATCGAGGACATCTACGCCGGCCCGCACGACAGTTTCGTCCCCAAGGGCTATTGGCCGTTCGGCTTCCATTCGGGCGGCGACAAGGTCATCGGGATGCAGGAGCAAGCCGATCTCGGCTTCATCGTCGTCCAGATCGACGGGATGGGCACCGCCAACCGCTCCAAGGCGTTCCAGGACGTCGCGTGGAAGAACCTCGCCGACAGCGGCTTCCCCGACAGAATCCTGTGGCACAAGGCGCTCGCGAAGCGCGATCCGTCTTATGACATCAGCCGGGTTGGCATCTACGGTGCCTCGGCGGGCGGGCAAAGCACGCTCAACGCACTCCTCTTCCACGGCGATTTCTACAAGGCCGGGGTCGCTTATGCGGGCTGTTACGACAACCGGATGGACAAGATCAGCTGGAACGAACAGTGGCTCGGCTGGCCGGTCGACGCGAGCTATGCCGCCGCCTCAGGGGTGGACCATGCCGCGCAGCTGACCGGCAAGCTGCTGATGATCGTCGGCGAGCAGGACAGCAACGTCGACCCCGCCTCGACGATGCAGGTCGCCAACGCGCTGATCAAGGCGGACAAGGATTTCGAACTGCTGGTGGTCCCCGGCGGCGAGCATAGCGTCGGCCGCTCGACCGGCCCGATCGATTATGTCGCGCGGCGGCAGTTCGATTTCTTCGTGCGCAATCTGGCGGGGGAAGCGGTGCCGGGGTGGAATGCCACGCCATCGTCATCGCGGTGACAATCCGTCGTAAAGAGACCGTTCGGAGGGCCCCTAACCCCCGTTCGGGCTGAGCGAAGTCGAAGCCCCCCGCGCGACGCGAGCCCTTCGACTTCGCTCAGGGCGAACGGGGGACGTGCTATGCCCGAGGAAAGCTCAGCGCGGCGCCAGCGTCACCTCCACCGGCGCTGCACCAAGCGGACGGAATGCCACGCTATCGTCATCGCGGTGCCAGCCCCCTACCCCCGTTCGGGCTGAGCGAAGTCGAAGCCCCCCGCGCAACGCAAGCCCTTCGACTGCGCTCAGGGCGAACGGAGGATGCGCTATGCCGAAACAGGTTCAGCGCGGCACCAGCCGCACCTCCAGCGGCGCAGCGCCAAGCGGAACCGTATAGTCGCCCCGTTCCACCACCCCGCCAACCGGCGCATACCCCCGCCCGCCCGCAACCGTCGTCTCGACGAACACCCGCGCCACCGGCGTCCCCGCCACCGCCGGATCGAGCGTCAGCATCACCACCCCGGTGGTAGACGCGTACGAAGCGCGCGCGATCTTCCCCGCCTCCAGCGTGATCCACACCCCGGCAGGCGCGATAAACACCCGGCTCCGCGCCCCGTCGCGCGGCACGATCGTCACCACCCCGCCGCGCTCGGTCACATTCCCGCCGAACCCGAGCCACCCGAACGTCGGGTCGCGCACCAGATAGCTCGCCGCCGTAATCGCATGGCCGTACAGCCCCATGCCGTAATCCCCGCTATACGGGTCCCACCGCATCATATCGGGCGCGGAGTGGAACGCGGCGGAGGAAAACCCGTCACGGTCGATATTGGTGATCCCGCCCATCATCCCGCCATACGCCACGCGCAGGAGCCGCAGATCATTAGGGTCCGCGCGATACGCATCGAACAACGGCACCGCGTTGAGTGCCGAGCCGTAATGATGGATCTGCCGCTCGATCCGCGGATATTTGCCGCCGTACAAAAAGTCCCAATAGCGCCGCGCGTTGCCATTATACCCCCACGACGGGATCGTCGGATCATAGCCGAGGATCACCCGCCGCGTCGCATCCGCCTGCGGCTGATATCCGAAATAGCGCATCCACGCATAGACTTCGGGCTGGCCGGTCGAATCCCACGCCATCTCGCTCCCGAACGGGAATGTGAGCGTGCGCCAATGATCCGCCCGCCCCTTCATCAGCCGCTCGAATTCGGTCGCCTCGGCGGTCAGCCCTTCGCGCTTCAGGTCCTTGAGGATGTCGACGAACACGTCGCCCTCCATCAGCCCGAACTGCGTGTAATAGGGCGCATCGCGCATCATCGCGACGGTCGTCAGATAGGCATGGTCGAGATACCAGCGCCACGGATGCCGCAGCACCACCCCCGGATGATTGCGCGCGACGCGGTACAGCACCCAATGCGCGATCGCGACATGCGGATAATTATACGCCCGCCCGAGATCGCCCGCGTCCTTCTTCGACCAGGACGTCCAGGTCGTCCAGTTGGTCGCCGGATCGTAATAGCCGGGGTGAAGCTTGGGATCGTAATAGAACAAGCTCTTGCGCACTGCGCCTGCGTGTTCGCCCGAGGGAACCTGCAATTGCCCCTCGATCGTCTCGTCGATCAGCCGTTCGAGCTTGGCGATCTCGCCCGCATCGGGAGAATCGAGCTGCTTGACCATCGCCGCGACCCAGCTTCCAGCGCCCCCCTCGTCGCTCATCCCCGAGATCCACACGCGCGGATCCTGCGTGACGACCTTCCGAGCCTCGCGGTCGAAGGTCAGGATCGCCGGGTTGCGACCAAACGGATCGGCCTTGTCTTCATACCATTGCCGCGTCGTCGCGAAATGGCCGAGGTCGGCCATCACCTTGTCCAGAGGCTTGGTGATGAAATAGCTGACCGTCTGCACGCTCCCGTCGGCATAATGCACCAGCAGGCTAGCCCGCCCCCAGCCGCTCGCGCGCACAGCATAGCGCGCCCAGCCCTTCGCCCCCGCGACCGGCGTCGCGGTCAGCGCGCCTGCGGGGAGGCTTTCGACGCGCACCACGCGCTGCGGGGATTTGAGGAACAGCGTCGCATCCTGATCGGTCGGGACGACATAGCCGGGAATCCCCACCGCGACCGGCCGCCGGTTCGCGACCAGCGTATTCTCGATCGCGCCGATCGCAGGCGCGGTGACGAAGCGCACGCCGATCTCGCGCCGCGCACCAGGCGCGAGCGTAAAGCTGGTAGGCGGGTTCCACTGCGCATCCGCCTTCGCCCATTCGCGCTCGGCGAACCCCTTGCTCGCGACCGTCCAGTCGTAAAAGCCTTCGGACGTCTGCCCACGCTTGCTGCGATCGGTGAAGATGTCACCCGCGGGGGCCTTGCCCGCCTCGAGGATCGGGCGATACGCCTCGAGCGGCGTGCCCCGCTCGGGCAGGACGAGCAGCGCGGGCCCCGCCCCGTTCAGCCGCGTCACCTGCAGATACCCCGCATCGCGCCCGATATAGGGGTCGACGAAGCTCGCCTGCGCATGCGCCTGCTCCAGCGAACGATCGGTGATGATGTTGTCGAACACCATCGGCAACCCGAGCCCGCCGACCTCGACCGGCGTCGCGCTGGTGTTGACCAGCGTGAAGCGCAGCGCGAGCACGCCGCGATCGTCCACCCACCGCCGCTCGACCCTGAGCGGGCTTCCCGCCCCTAGCGACGCGCTGATGTCGGCGGCGGCGAGCACCCCGCCCCCGCTCCGCAGGAGACGGATCGGCTGGCGATGCTGCGCAGACGCGAAGTCCCTCCACGCCCCGCCGGGCGTGCGGACGCGCAAGTGAATGTCGCCGACATGGACATAGCCGTCGCCCGCGCGCTCCGCCTCGCGCCCCCCGGGGACGAAATCGAACCCGGGCAGCGTGGCAGGCGACAGCCGGGCGAGCGTTTGCGTGTCGCTGCGCAGCGCCAGCTGAAACGCGCGCGTCGTCATGCCGGTCAGCGCGACGGGCGGATAAGAGGGTTTCGCCGCCGCGGGTTTGGCGTCCTCGGCCCGCCCAACTGCCGACAAGCACAAAGCACCGCCGATCACGGATGCAAGAAGAACGGTCCGCAACGGCAACATGGCAAGGCTCGCAATCGATCAGGGTCGGTGGCAACCTGAAACGACGCGCCGCGATCGTCAACGCATATTATACCGTATATTATTTGTTGGCAAAACGGAGCCGCGCATGGCAGACCCCGTCGCGCCGATATTCGGATGGGAGATCGATATGCGCGCGAACCGGCGGGAATGGATGTGGGGCATGGCTGCGGTCACACTGGCAAGCGCACCTGCGCGCGGAATGGCGGCGGTCGCGACCACCGCGCTTCCCCCGAAGGCCAAGCCGCTGCCGCTGTCGTCGGTCCGGCTGCTTCCCTCCGCCTACGCCACCGCGGTTGAGGCCAACCGCACCTATCTGTTGCGGCTGAGCGCGGACCGGTTGCTCCATAATTTCATGGCCTATGCCGGGCTTCCCCCCAAGGCGCCCATCTACGGCGGCTGGGAAAGCGACACGATCGCGGGCCACACGCTCGGCCATTATCTCACCGCGCTCGTGCTGATGCATCAGCAGACCGGCGACGAAGCGTGCCGCACCCGCGCGGATTATGTCGTCGCCGAACTCGCCCGCGCACAGGCCAAGCGCGGCACCGGCTATGTCGGGGCGCTCGGGCGCAAGCGGAAGGACGGCACGATCGTCGACGGGGAGGAGATCTTCCCCGAAGTGATGAAGGGCGACATCCGCTCGGGCGGGTTCGATCTCAACGGGTCATGGTCGCCGCTCTACACCGTCCACAAGGTGTTCGCGGGGCTGCTCGACGTCCACGCCGGCTGGGGCAATACCCAGGCATTGCAGGTCGCGACCGGGCTCGCGGAGTATTTCGCCAAGGTCTTCGCCGCACTCGACGATGCGCAGATGCAGACGTTGCTGGGGTGCGAATATGGCGGGCTCAACGAAAGCTATGCCGAACTCTCCGCGCGCACCGGCGAGTCGCGCTGGCTCGCGGTGGCAGAGCGGCTGTACGACCGCCGCGTGCTCGACCCGCTCGTCGCGGGCGAGGACAAGCTCGCCAATTTCCACGCCAACACGCAGGTCCCCAAGCTCGTCGGCCTCGCGAGAATCCACGAGCTCAACGGCAAGCCCGCCCCCGCCAATGCCGCGAAATTCTTCTGGCAGGCCGTCACGCAGCACCACAGCTACGTCATCGGCGGCAATGCCGACCGCGAATATTTCACCGGCCCCGACACGATCGCGACGCACATCACCGAACAGACGTGCGAGCATTGCAACAGCTACAACATGCTCAAGCTGACCCGGCATCTCTATGGCTGGCAGCCCGATGGCGCGCTGTTCGATTATTACGAGCGCGCGCACCTCAACCACGTGATGGCGGCGCAGAACCCGCGGAATGCTGGCTTCAGCTACATGACCCCGCTGATGTCGGGCGTCGCGCGCGACTATTCGACGCCTGCCGACGACGTTTTCTGGTGCTGCGTCGGCAGCGGGATGGAAAGCCACGCCAAGCACGGCGAATCGATCTTCTGGGAAGGCGGCAACACGCTGCTCGTCAACCTCTACATCCCGGCGGAGGCACAGTGGCGCACGCGCGGTGCGACGCTCCGGCTCGACACGCGCTACCCCTATGAACCCGAATCGCGCCTGACGCTGACGACGCTCAGCAAACCCGGCCGCTTCGCGATCGCGCTGCGCGTGCCTAGCTGGGCCGCGGGCAAGGCGACCGTTCAGGTCAATGGTGCGGCGGTCGAACCCGTCTTCGCGCAAGGCTATGCGCTGGTCGAGCGTCGCTGGAAGAAGGGCGACACCGTCTCGATCGCGATCCCGCTCGATCTGCGGATCGAAAGTGCGCCGGGCGATGCGGACACCGTCGCGGTGCTGCGCGGGCCGATGGTGCTCGCCGCCGATCTCGGCCCCGTGGCGGACAAGTGGGACAAGGCCGATCCGGCGCTGGTCGGCACCGACTTGCTTGCCGCCTTCACGCCGGTCGTGGGAAGCGCGGGCAGCTATGCCACGCGCGGCATCGTCCGCCCCGGCGACCTCAGCTTCGTGCCCTTCTACAGCCAGTATGAACGCCGCAGCGCAGTCTATTTCAAACGCTTCACCGATGCCGCCTGGAAACGCGAGGAAGCCGCCTTCCTCACCGAACAGGCGCGCGCGCGCGATCTCGCGGCACGTTCGGTCGACACGATGCATCTCGGCGAAATGCAGCCCGAACGCGATCACGGCCTGACCTCGGAAATCTCCTATCCGGTCAGCTATCGCGGGCGTAACGGGCGCGATGCGCGCTCGGGCGGCTATTTCGAATTCGCGATGAAGACGCGCCCCGGTCCGCTGATCCTCCAGGCAAGCTATTGGGGGGACGAGCGCGCACGCGACTTCGACATCCTCGTCGACAACGTCAAGATCGCGACCCAGCATCTCGAGGCCGACCAGCCGGGCAAGTTCTTCGACGTCGATTATCCGATCCCGCTCGCGCTCACCAAGGGCAAGGCGAGCGTCAAGATCCGCTTCCTCCCGCACGACAAATCCGCCGCCGGACCGGTGTTCGGCGCGCGCCTGATGACCGCCGCCACCGCCACCGCCCCCGCCACCAGATCGGCCCCGACTACATGACCGCATCCCGCACCGCTTCCCGCCCCGCCGCCGACCTCGACGCTCCCGAACTCCGCCCCGACGTCCACCTCTCGCTCGACGCGCTCCACGATCTGGCGAATGCCAAGCTGATCGGCGCGGGCCTGTCGCGCGCGCATGCCGCCGCCGTTGCCGAGACCATGGTCGCGGGCGAGCGCGACGGCTGCGCGAGCCACGGGATCTACCGATTGCTGGTCGCGGCCAACAGCATCGCGCGCGGCGCGGTGGTGGTCGACGCCGAACCGGTGGTGAGCGAACCCGCAGTCGGGCTCGTCCGCGTCGATGGCGCGGGCGGGTTCGCGCAACTCGCGTTCGAACGCGGCCGGCCATTGCTCGTCGAGAAAGCACGACGCTGCGGGATCGCGGCGCTCGCGCTCAACAATGTCGTCCATTTCGCGGCCTTGTGGCCCGAGGTCGAACTGCTCGCCGGTGCCGGTCTGGTCGCGCTCGCGTTCACCCCGAGCCACGCCTGGGTCGCGCCCGAGGGCGGCACGCGCCCGGTGTTCGGGACCAACCCGATCGCCTTCGCCTGGCCGCGCCCCGGGCAGGAGCCGTTCGTGTTCGATTTCGCGACCAGCGCGGTCGCGCGCGGTGAAATCGAGCTGCATCGCCGCGCGGGCAAACCCGTCCCCGACGATTGGGGCTATGATGCCGCCGGGCAACCGACGACCGATCCCGCGGCGGTGCTCGCGGGCGCGATGCGGACCTTCGGCGGGCACAAGGGGTCGGCACTCGCCGCCATGGTGGAACTGCTCGCGGGTCCGCTGATCGGGGACATGACCAGCCAGGAATCGCTCGCCGCCGATGCGCAGCGTGGCGGATCGCCGATCGGGGGCGAGCTGATCATCGCGATCGACCCGGCGGGGTTCGTCGGCACCGCGGTGACGCATCACCTGCTGCGCGCGGAATCGCTGTTCGCGGGGATCGAGGATCAGGGCGCGCGCCTGCCATCGCAGCGCCGCTATGCCGCGCGTCGGCGAAGTCTTGCCGACGGGGTGGCCATTCCCGCGACATTGTACGACGACATCATGAAACTGCCTTCGGGAGAATGACGATGCGAACGATCCTCCTGACGCTTGCCCTCGGTGGCACGATGCTTAGTGGTATGGCGGCGCAGGCCGCACCGCGCGCGACCAGGGCGGCGGCGCAATCCGCCGACGCGCGGTTCGAGGCGCTCTACACGGCCGAATATGCCTGGCGGCAACGCCAGATGGAGCAGGACGAGGACACCCCCAAGGGCAAGAGCGCGAAGCTCCCCGATGTCGGCCCGGCCGCGCAGGCCGAGCGCCTCGCGCGCTGGAGTGCGACCGAAACCGCGCTCAAAGGCATCGCCCCCGCCAGCCTGTCGCCCGCCAACCGCGTCAATTACGTGGTCTACAAGCAGCAGATCGACGCGCTGCTCGCCGAACAACGCTACCGCGAATATGAAAAGCCGCTCAACGCCGACACCAGTTTCTGGGGCAACATCGCAGGCTCCGCACGCGGCAGCTTCCGCACCGCGCAGGACTATCGCAACTACATCGCGATGCTGCGTGACATCCCGCGCTATTACGACCAACAGATCGCCAACATGCGTGCCGGGCTCGCGCGTGGCTTCACCCCGCCGCAGGTGACGCTCCAGGGCCGCGATTCCGGCGTGGCGCAAGTCGTCGAAGCGAAAAGCGTAACCGCCTCGCCCTTCTACGCGCCGTTCGAAACCTTCCCCAAGACGATCCCCGCCGCCGAACAAGCAGCCCTCCGCGCCGAGGGCAGCGCCGCGATCACCCAGGCGGTGGTGCCAGCGCACGCGAAACTGCTCGCCTTCCTGCGCACCGACTATATCCCGCACGCCCGCGTCGCGCTCGCCGCCTACGACCTGCCCGACGGAAAGGCGTATTACCAAAGCAAGATCCGCGAATATACGACGCAGGACCTCACCCCCGATCAAGTTCACGCGGTCGGCCTCGCCGAGATCGCCAAGATCCGTGCGCGGATGGACACGGTGATGCAGCAGGTCGCGTTCAAGGGCGATTTGCAGGCATTCTTCAACCATCTGCGCACCGATCCGCAATTCTACCCCAAGACCCCCAACGAACTGCTGTACCGCGCGGCGTGGATCGCCAAGACGTTCGACGGCAAGGCGTCGCAATATTTCGGGCACCTTCCGCGCAGCCGGTTCGCGATCAAGCCGGTCCCCGCTGACATCGCGCCCTTCTACACCGGCGGGCGCGGCGGACCGGGGATCTACCTCGTCAACACCTACGACCTGAAGTCGCGCCCCTTTTATTCGCAAGTTGCCCTGACGCTCCACGAAAGCGCGCCCGGCCACGCCTTCCAGATGCCGCTCGCTGCCGAGAACACCGCGCTGCCCGCGTTCCGGCGCGATACCTATCTATCGGTCTATGGCGAAGGCTGGGCGCTCTATTGCGAGGCGCTCGGCGAGGATATGGGGATGTACGAGACACCGTACGACACGTTCGGCTTCCTGAGCTATCAGGCGTGGCGCGCGGCGCGGCTGGTGGTCGATACCGGCATCCACGCCAAGGGCTGGACCCGCAAGCAGGCGCAGGCCTATCTCCACGACAATACCGCGCTGTCGGATCACGAGATCGAGACCGAAGTCGACCGCTACATCGCCTGGCCGGGGCAGGCGGTATCCTATTACATGGGCGAACTCGCCTTCCTCGCCGCGCGCGAGAAGGCGCAGAAGGCGCTCGGCCCGAAGTTCAACATCCGCGCGTTCCACGATGCGATGCTCGAGCTGGGGTCGGTCCCGGTCCCGGTGATCGAGCAACGCACCGACCAGCTGATCGCCGCGGGCGGCAAGGGGCCGTATCCCGACGAGGAGTGAGCCGAGCGGGGATGCCCTTCGTCATTCCCGCGCAGGCGATCCTTCTGCGTGAAGGCAATCGGAGGTTTGCCCGCCACCCCGCGTCCCAAAAAGCTGCCGTCATGCTGAACTCGTTTCAGCATCCACCGCGCAACAGGCATAGTCCGGACTCGCGGAGGGCTGGATCCTGAAACACGTTCAGGATGACAGACGGTTTAAAAACGCGCGTCTGCTCCGGGATCTATACTGGCTGGCCCCGCTCGTCCTACCGAACCGTCCTTTGCTGTTTTCCCGTGAAAGCGGGAATCCAGAGTCAGGCAGAACAACGGCTTACAGTTCTCGCGACTCCTGGACTCCCGCCTTCGCGGGATAACAGCGATGGTTGCGCAAAGGCCATGCCTTCGTGCTAATGACGGTAGGAAGAGAACCTCAGCGCGCGCCCTCGACCATTTCCGCCTCGATCAACGCGACCGGAATAATCCCCGGCGCCCACATCGCCTGCAACGCGCGCGCCGCATCGAACGGCTTGCCGTCGCGCTCCGCCCGGTCGGACAGGTCCGACAGCAGCCGGTCATATTGCAGCTTCCCTGTCACGTAGCTCGTTCCGTACCCAGGCTGGCGCAGGTACAGCAGCTGCTCGAACCCGACGAGATCGCTCGCGGCGTCGGAAAACCCGCGCGGGGTCCAGCGTGCGTGATATTGCCCCGCCTCCGCCAGCGTCATCTCGTTCGCCTGCACCTTGAGCGACGCGAGCCCGCGCGCCGCGCGGTTCGCCAGCATGATCCACACCAGCTCGCGCCCGCGCGGCAGATCATCGTACAGCCCGGTGTGGAGCGCGATCTCCTCCATCGCGGTCGCGAACCCCTCGGAGCGTTCCTCCCAGATGTTGTAGAGCAGCGGCCCCTGCCGGATCGGATCGGCCTGTGGCTCGTGCTTCAACCGTGCAAGGTCGATCCAGTGATAATCGTGGCTGTACAGCGGCAACGGATCCCGCGCGGTGACGTGCGAGAAGAAGTTACGCTCGGCGAGCGGCGTGAACGGCACTTGCTGCGCGGCGATCGCGGCGCGGTAATAGGGTTTGTCGGGCACCATCCCCGTGGTGATCAGGAAATCCGCAAACCGCCGCGCCTTCTCGGCGGCCAGTTTGGTGTAAGCGGCAGAATCCTCGATCGGATCGAGCGGCGGCAGCGCGCGGTTGCGCACTTCCTCCAGCCGCATCGATGCGCGCGATCGGTCGAGCTCGCGCTGGAGCAACGCGACCTGTTCGTCATAGCCGTACGGCAGCAAATGAACATTGCGCATCGCCCAATCATAGTCGGCCTTGCCGACCCCCGAAGGCCCGGTCTTTTTCGGTGCTTCCGCCGCGATCCACGCCGCGAACGCATCCGTCGCCGCGCGCGCCGCGCGAACCGCGGGCAGTGCCGAGCGCCCCGCACCCGACAGATCGGCGTGCTTCGCGCCTTCCAGCGTACGCATCGTCAGCGTCCCCGCCTCGAGCTTCGCCAGGACCGCGGATTGTTCGCGAAACGCGCGCGCGCCATACAGCCACAGGTCGCGCGCATTGCTTGCCGCCAGCGTGCCGCGCGCCTGTGTCAGCAACGCCGGCACGGTCTGGAGCATCGTGGTCAGCTGCCGCGCATCCTTCGCCGACAGCGGATAGTCGAACGCGAACAGGTCGATCGCGGGGGCATTGGGGCCTTCGTGTGCGGGAACGTCGCTCTCTTCACCCCACACCGTCTGGTAGAAACCGGGGTCACGCGCCCACGGCCGCAACACGCGCAGGTTGAAATCGAGCCCGTTCATCTCGGCCTCGATCAGTTGCGCGTCGATCCCGTCCGCCTTGCTCCACCCCGTCCGGTCGAGCGCGGCCAATCGTTGGCGGAAAGTCGCGAGCCCGGCGGCCTGTCGCGCCATCGCCGCGGGGGAATAATCGGGCACGCCGGCGACGCGCGGCGCGTCCGCGAACCGCCGCCACTCCGTAAACAGCGCGACGAGCGCAGGCCGCCCCGGCGTCGCGGTCGTCCGCGCGGGCGGTTCCTGTGCCTGAAGCGGCACGGCGGTCGTTGTCGTCAGCAGTGCCAGCAGCAGTGCAAATCGTGTCGAATGTCGCATCATCGTTCCCCCTGTGATTGAAGAGCTGCCCCCGCCCCTCATTACCCGAACGGCCGGTCGATCGACGGCTGCGGCGCGGTGAACCACGCCGCGCTCGTCTCGGTGACGTGGAAGTGATCTTCCAGCCGCACCCCGAAGCGATCGGGCACCACGATCATCGGTTCGTTCGAAAAACACATCCCCGGCGCAAGCGGCGTCCGGTCGCCGCGCACCAGATAGGCGGGCTCATGGATCGACAGCCCGATCCCGTGCCCGGTGCGATGCGGCAGCCCCGGCAGGCGATAGTCCGGCCCCAGCCCCGCGCGCTCCAGCACCGCACGCGCCGCGGCATCGACGCTTTCGCACGAAACCCCCGGCCGCACCGCCTCGAACGCCGCACGCTGCGCCGCCTGCTCGGTCTCGAAGATCGCGTGGACCTCGGCATCGACCGTCCCGAACGCATAGGTCCGCGTGATGTCCGAATGATAGCCCTCGACCTGACACCCGGTGTCGATCAGCACGAGCTGGTCCTCCTCGAGCAGCTGGTCCCCCGGCAAGCCATGCGGAAACGCGGTCGCGCGCCCGAACTGCACCGCGCAGAAATACGACCCCGCCGACCCCAAGGCCCGATGCGCGGAATCGATGAAGCGGATCACCGCACTCGCCGCTATGCCGGGTTCGAGGATCGCCGCCGCGCGCCGCTGCACTTCCAGCGTCATCGCCTTGGCCTGCGTGAGCAACGCGAGTTCCGCCGGGCTCTTGAGCATCCGGCCTGCATCGACGACCCTCGACGCATCGCGCAACACCAGCCCGCACGCCCCCAGCGCGGTCGCCATCCCGAACGGCAATTGCGGATCGACCAGCAGCGTCGCGCCACCCCGCAACCCGGCGGCCACCAGCGCGGACGGGCTCTCATCCTCTTCCCACAACCGCACGTCGGCGGGGATCTCAAGCGCCGCGAGCAGCGATCCCTCCTCGAACCGCGGGCAGACGATCACCGGATCGCCCTCCACCGGCAGCACCAGCGCAACCAGCCGCTCGCTCGCCCCCCACGGCACGCCCGCGAAATAGCGCAGGCTCGCCCCCGCGCCGATCAGCAGCGCATCCGCCCCCGCTTCCGCCGTCAGCGCCCGCGCGCGATCGAGCCGGGCTGCGCGTTCGGCGGCGGTGATGCGCGGTGCCGGGTCGCCCCACGGCGCGAGCGCTGCGAGTTCAGCGTCTGCGGTCGATCCACCGATGGTCATGTACGCGGTCCTTGCCGAGAGAAACGGTCGAGCGAAAAGCGCGCGATCGCGACCGACGGCTGGTCCGCCACCGCGAGCGCACCGACAAGCTGCGCGGTCACGGGCGCTAGCGTCAAGCCGAGATGCTGATGCCCGAAGGCATAGAGCAGATTGGGATGCCGCGCCGACCGCCCGATCGCAGGGAGATAGTCGGGCAGCGTCGGCCGCGCGCCCATCCAGCGCCGATACGGCCCGGTGATCGGCAGCCCGAGCTGCGCGACATGCCGCTCCAGCCGCTCCCATTTGCGCGGATCGGCGGGCGCATCGGGCTTGCCCAGTTCGACGAAGCTCGCCGCCTGGACGCAATCGGCATAGCGCGTAACGATCATCGAGCGGTCCTCGAACACGATCGGTGGCAAATCCGCCGGCCAGCCCGCCGCATCGGCACGGATATGATAGCCGCGCTCGGCGATCATCGGCACGCGGTACCCGAGCGGTTCGAGCAGCGCGCGCGACCGGACGCCTGCGCAGACCAATACGAGGTCGCTCGGATGGCCCTCGATCGCCACGCCATCGCCGGTCTCGACCAGTCGTGCCGCGTCACGCACGATCGTCCCGCCACGCGCGACGACCGCCGCCTCCAGCACCGCCGCGAGCCGCGCAAGATCGCTGATCTGCCCGCTGCCGGCGAACCGCACACCGTCCACCACGCTCTTGCTCAACCCGCGAACGCGACTGAACATGGTCGAATCGACTTCGCCGATCGTCGCGGTGCCGATCGCCGCGCGATGCCATTTCAACCGCCCGCGCCGCGCCGTCGCATCGGATTCCCACGTCACGATATGTCCGTCCTGCCGCAACAGTTCGGGCGTATCGAGCGCGTCGACCAATGCGCACCAGCCCGGCATCGCCGCCGCGAGCAACGGCGTCAGCGCCGCGGTCCCCGCCGAGAAGCGCGCCGGTGTCGACGCCGCCGCCAGCTTCAGACCGAACGGCAGCCAGCTCGCCGCCATCGACAGTGGCAAGGCGAGCGCCCCGCCGCGCGAGAACAACCGCCCCGGCACCGAGCGCATCGCCCCCGGCGACGCGAGCGGTTCGACCTGTTCGACTGCGATATGCCCGGCATTCCCCCAGGAGGCCGCACCCTTGGCGACATCCGGGTCGAACAGCGTCACCGCCAACCCGCGGTCGAGCAACGCAAGCGCTGCGGTCAGCCCGACGACCCCGCCGCCGATGATCCCGATAGAGCGCAAGCGATTCTCCTGTTGCACTGTCACTTCCCATTTCGTATACGGTATATACAACGAGATTGAGGAAGGTCGATACGCAATGTCTGTCGCATGGAAGGGTGTTTTCCCCGCAGTCACCACGCAGATCCGTGAAGACCTTACGGTCGATCTGGCGGACACGCAGCGCGTTGTCGATGATCTGATCAAGGATGGCGTCACCGGCGTCATCGCGCTCGGCACGGTCGGCGAGAACAACTCGTTCGAATATGACGAGAAGGTCGAGGTCCTGAGCGCGATCGTCGAGGCGGTTGCGGGGCGCGTGCCCGTCATCACCGGCGTTTCGGAATATGATACGCGCCGTGCGGTGCGCTATGCCAAGGCCGCCGAGACCGCGGGCGCGGACGGGCTGATGCTGCTCCCGCCGATGGTCTATGTCCCCAAGCCGCACGAACTCGTCGCGCATTTCAAGGGCGTTGCCGAGTCGGTCGGCCTGCCGATCATGCTCTACAACAACCCGCCCGCCTATCGCACGCTGATCGACAATGACGTGCTCGCCGCTTTGGTCGATGTCGCCAACATCGTCGCGGTCAAGGAATCCGCCCCCGACACGCGCCGCTTCACCGATGTGAAGACCGCGTTCGGCGATCGTTACGTGCTGTTCGCCGGGCTCGACGACGTCGCGCTCGAGGGGCTGTATCTCGGCGCACAGGGCTGGGTCTCGGGCCTCACCAACGCCTTCCCGCGCGAATCGGTCGAGCTGGTCAATGCCTTCGCGCGCGGCGATCATGCCAAGGCGATGGAAATCTACCGCTGGTTCATGCCGCTCCTCCACCTCGATGCCGAGCATGACCTCGTCCAGTCGATCAAGCTCGCCGAGCAAGTTATGGGCCGCGGGTCCGAGCGCGTCCTCCCGCCGCGCTACCCATTGGTCGGCGCACGCCGCGCCGAAGTGATCGCGATGGTCGAAAAGGCCGCCGCCACCCGTCCCACGCTTGCCCCCCCGGCACCCCTCGCCTCCGCTCAAGCTGCCTGATAGCCTCCGCCGATGCGCCATACCTTCTTCTGCATCGACGGCCACACCGCCGGAAACCCCGTCCGCCTCGTCGCGGGCGGGGCCCCGCTCCTGAAGGGCGCTTCCATGTCGGAGCGGCGGCAGGATTTCATGACTCGGTTCGACTGGATCCGCACCGGGCTGTGCTTCGAACCGCGCGGGCATGACATGATGTCGGGCGGGTTCCTCTATCCCCCGACGCGCGCAGATACCGATGTCGGCATCCTGTTCATCGAAACGAGCGGCTGCCTGCCGATGTGCGGCCACGGCACGATCGGGATGGTCACCTTCGGGCTCGAACACGGGCTGATCCAGCCCGCCGAGCCGGGCCGGTTGCGGATCGAAGTCCCCGCGGGCGTGATCGACGTCGCTTATGAGACTGAAGGCGACAAGGTGACGGCGGTGCGGATTACCAACGTCCCCGCTTATGTCGCGGCGAAGGGCATAAAGGTCGACGTCGACGGCATCGGCCCGCTGACGATCGACGTCGCTTACGGCGGAAATTATTACGCGATCATCGAGCCGCAGGGCGCCTACACCGGGCTCGACGATCTCGGCGCGGCGCGACTGATCGACCTCAGCGGCAGGATCCGCGACGCGGTGCGCGCGGTATACGAACCCGTCCACCCGCTCGACCCGACGATCCGCGGCGTCAGCCACATTCTCTGGGCGGACGTGCCGCGTGGAGACGGCGCGGACGGGCGCAACGCGGTGTTCTACGGCGACAAGGCGATCGACCGCTCGCCGTGCGGGACCGGCACCTCCGCCCGGCTCGCGCATCTTGCCGACAGCGGGCGGCTCGCCCCCGGCGACCGTTTCGTCCACGAAAGCTACATCGGCAGCCGCTTCATCGGTCGGGTCGAGGCCGCGACCACGCTCGGCGACCAGGCGGCGATCATTCCCTCAATCGAGGGGTCGGCGATCGCGACCGGGTTCAACACGATCTGGATTGATCGCAGCGACTCGTTCTGGGAAGGTTTCCAGGTTACGTGAGTTGCCGCCCGTCTTGCGGCCACGTCCCTCGCATCGGAGCCGCCCGTCCATGAGCATCGTCGTCCGCACCCTGTCCGAACAGGTGTTCGAGATCGTCCGCGAGCAGATCGTCACCGGCAAGCTCCCCGGCCACACCCCGATCCGCCAGGATGCGCTCGCGAGCGAACTCGGCGTGAGCAAGATCCCGCTGCGCGAGGCGCTCGCAAGGCTCGAGCAGGAAGGGTTGCTCACCAGCCACGCCAACCGCGGTTATGCGGTCCAGCCGATGTCCGCGGCGGAAGCCGACGACATCTTCGCGCTGCGGCTGAGCATCGAGCCCGCCGCCGCCGCTTATGCCGCGACCGTCGCCAATGACGCGGACCGCGCGATCGCGCAGCTCGCGTTCGAGGAACTCGATAGCGCGGCGGGGGATCGCCTGTCCGAAGTCGCGATCCGCAACCGCGTGTTTCACACAGCGCTCGTCCGCCCGGGACGTCGCTTGCTCACCACGCAACTGGTCGAGCGCCTCACGATCCTGGCGGAACGCTATGTCGTCGCACATCTCCAGCCCGCCGGACGCGAAGATCGCGCACATATCGAGCATCGCGGCCTGCTCGACGCATGGCTCACGCGCGACGAGGCGCTGATGACGACCTTGCTCGCAAGCCACATTCAATCGACGCTGACCGATCTCCGCGGCCAGCTCGGCACGAACACGAACTGACGGAGCCTTAGGGGATGGGGACTATGTTTGGACCGCGCAAATCGTTCGAGACCCCCGTTTCCGATCACCACAGCCTCGCCAAGACGCTGAGCTGGCCGCATTTGATCGCGCTGGGCGTGGGCGCGATCGTCGGCACCGGAATCTATACGCTGGTCGGTGTCGGCGCGGAACGCGCCGGGCCCGCGGTGATCCTCGCCTTCGTCATCTGCGGAATCGTCTGCGGCTGCGCGGCGCTCGCCTATACCGAACTCGCCACCCTGATCCCGGCGGCGGGGAGCGCCTATACGTTCAGCTATACAGCCCTCGGCGAGACCGTCGCCTGGGTCGTCGGGTGGAGCCTGATCCTCGAATATTCGCTCGCTTGCTCGACCGTCGCGGTCGGCTGGTCGGGCTATCTGGTCGGCTGGATCGAGGCGGCGGGGGTGCATTTGCCGCACGCCCTGCTGGTCGGTCCGCATGGCGGGGGACTGATCAACTTGCCCGCGGTCGGGGTCGCGCTTGCGGTGATGGGGATGCTGATCCTCGGCACGCGGCAGAGCGCGACGCTCAACATCATCCTCGTCGTCATCAAGCTCGTCGCGCTGACGCTGTTCGTGATCTACGCGCTGCCCGCGTTCAACAGCGCCAACCTCCACCCGTTCATGCCCTACGGCTTCGGCTCGGTCGAAAGCGGCGGGCACAAGCGCGGGGTGATGGCGGCAGCGGCGATCGTGTTCTTCGCTTTCTACGGCTTCGATGCGGTCGCGACCTCGGCGGAGGAAACCAAGAACCCCAAGCGCGACCTGACGATCGGCATCGTCGGGTCGATGCTGGTCTGCACGGTGATCTACATGGCGGTCGCGATCACCGCGATCGGCGCGCTTCCCTTCACCGCGCTCGCCAATTCGCCCGAGCCGCTTGCGCTGGTGTTGCGCCAGCTGGGCGAGCCGTTCGCCGCGCAATTGATCGCGCTGGCGGCGGTGATCGCGCTGCCGTCGGTGATCCTGGTGATGATGTACGGGCAGAGCCGGATCTTCTTCGTCATGGCGCGCGACGGGCTGCTCCCGCGCGGGCTGGCCACGGTGAGCAAGCGCACCGGGTCGCCGACGCTGATCACGCTGCTGACCGGCCTGTCGATCGCCGCGGTCGCCGGGTTCTTCCGGCTCGACGAGATCGCCGAACTGGCGAACGCGGGGACGCTGATCGCGTTTATCTCGGTGGGGGTGTGCCTGATCGTCCTCCGCCGCACCGCGCCGCTGATGCCGCGCGTGTTCCGCTGCCCGGCGGCCTATGTCGTCGGGACGCTGACGGTGCTGGGGTGCCTGTATCTGCTCACGAGCCTGCCGACGTCGACACTGGTGCGTTTCGTCGGGTGGAACGTGATCGGACTGGCGCTGTATTTCATCTACGGGCGGCGGCAGAGCACCATCGCGCAGGGGAAGCGAGTGGCGGCCTGACGGGTTTCCCCGCGCGCGTCTCCTACCCCGCCGTCATCCTGAACTCGTTTCAGGATCCAGCCCTCTACACATCCGGACCGAGCCCGTTGCGCGGTGGATGCTGAAACAAGTTCAGCATGACGGCAGGGGGGGCATGAGAACGATTCCGCTCGCCCCCAATACCCGCTAGGCCAGTCCCATGCCCGCGCAATTCCCCTGGCAATTCGGCTCCGTCCTGCCGTGGCTCGACCTGTTCGGGATCGCCGTTTTCGCGATCACCGGCGCGCTCGCCGCGATCCGGCACCGCCAGACGCTTGTCACCGCGACCTTCTTCGCGCTGATCACCGGCACCGGCGGCGGATCGGTGCGCGATCTGCTGATCGGCGCGCCGGTCTTCTGGGTGCACGACCGGCTCGTCGCGGGGACGTGCCTAGCGGTCGCGGTGCTGGTGTGGACCACCCCGCAACGCTGGTGGAAAGGCACCGCGCTCGACTGGCTCGATGCGGTGGGCCTGGCGGCGTACGCGGTATTCGGCGCAGCCAAGGCGCTCGCGTTCGGCATCCCCCCCGTCCCCGCCGCGCTGATGGGCGTGGTGACCGCGTGCATCGGCGGCGTCATCCGCGACGTGCTCGCAGGCGAACCGTCGATCTTGATGCGGCCAGAGCTGTACGTGACCGCGGCGGCGCTGGCGGCGGGGTTGTATGTGGTGCTGGTGACGGTGGGTGTTTCGCCCAACATCGCCGCACCCGTGGCGGCGGCCTGTGGCTTTGCGCTCCGAGCGGCGGCGATCCGGTTCAAGCTGGCGCTCCCCGCCTATGGCGACCGCTAGCGTGTTTCCTGCGGAACCCTCGTAACCGGCCGCGCGCTTTCCTATTTCCCTATCTGGCGCTCCCATCAGAACAGAAGTAGAACTCGCCCCATGCTGACTCATATTTCCGTGCGCGGCGCGCGCGAGCACAATCTCAAGGACGTGTCGGTCGATATCCCGCGCGATACGCTGACGGTCATCACCGGCCTGTCGGGGAGCGGCAAGTCGAGCCTCGCGTTCGACACGATCTACGCCGAGGGCCAGCGCCGCTACGTCGAATCGCTCAGCGCCTACGCGCGCCAGTTCCTCGAACTGATGCAGAAGCCCGACGTCGACCATATCGAGGGCCTGTCGCCTGCGATCAGCATCGAGCAGAAGACCACCAGCCGCAACCCGCGCTCGACCGTCGCGACCGTCACCGAGATCTACGATTACATGCGCCTGCTGTGGGCGCGCGTCGGCATCCCCTACTCCCCCGCGACCGGCGAGCCGATCGCCGCGCAGACCGTCAGCCAGATGGTCGACCGCGTGATGGCGCTCCCCGAGGGCACGCGGCTCTACCTGCTCGCGCCGGTCGTGCGCGGGCGCAAGGGCGAGTATAAGAAGGAGCTGCTCGAATGGCAGAAAGCGGGGTTCACCCGCGTCCGCATCGACGGCGAGATCCATGAGATCGACGAAGCCCCCGCGATCGACAAGAAGTTCAAGCACGACCTCGAGGTCGTCGTCGACCGCCTCGTCATCGGTCCCGACATCGCGACGCGCCTTGCGGAAAGCTTCGAGGCCGCGCTGAAACTCGCCGACGGGCTCGCCTATGTCGACCCCGCCGACCCGGTCGAGGTCCATACCCCCAAGCAGGAAGTGCTCGGCGACAACGCGCCCCCCGGCCGCATCGTGTTCAGCGAGAAGTTCGCCTGCCCGATCTCGGGCTTCACCATCGCCGAAATCGAACCACGGCTGTTCTCGTTCAACGCCCCCCAGGGCGCGTGCCCCGCGTGCGATGGCCTCGGCGAGAAACTGCTGTTCGACGAGGATCTCGTCGTCCCCAACCATGCGCTCAGCATCAAGAAGGGCGCGGTCGTGCCGTGGGCCAAGTCCAACCCGCCGTCGCCCTATTACATGCAGGTCCTCGGCAGCCTCGCGCGCGAATTCGACTTCAGCCTCGAAACCCCATGGGAAGACCTGCCGGACGAGGCGCAGCGCACGATCCTGCACGGCACCAAGGGCAAGCCCGTCACGCTGACCTTCATCGACGGCAAGAAGTCGTATGACGTCAAGAAGCCGTTCGAAGGCGTGATCGGCAACCTCAACCGCCGCATGCTCTCGACCGAGAGCGCGTGGATGCGCGAGGAACTCAACAAATATCAAAGCGCCGCCCCGTGCGAGGTGTGCCACGGCGGCCGCCTCAAGCCCGAGGCGCTCGCGGTCAAGATCGGGATGCGCGACATTTCGAGCGTCACGCGCCTGTCGGTCGTCGACGCGCTCAAATGGTTCGAACAAGTCCCCGCCGACCTCAGCGACCAGCAACGCGCGATCGCCGAGCGGATCCTCAAGGAAATCCTCGAACGCCTCGGCTTCCTCAACAACGTCGGGCTCGACTATCTCAACCTCGATCGCACCTCGGGCACGCTGTCGGGCGGGGAATCGCAACGCATCCGGCTCGCGTCGCAGATCGGCAGCGGGCTGTCGGGCGTGCTCTACGTGCTCGACGAGCCGTCGATCGGGCTGCACCAGCGCGACAACGACATGCTGCTCAAGACGCTGCGCCGCCTGCGCGACCTCGGCAACACCGTGCTGGTGGTCGAGCATGACGAGGATGCGATCCGGACCGCCGATTATGTTATCGACATGGGGCCGGGCGCGGGCGTGCGCGGCGGGCATATCGTCGCGCAAGGCACGTTCGAGGAAGTCCTCGCCAACGAGAACAGCATCACCGCGGATTATCTGTCGGGCCGGCGCGAGGTCGCGGTGCCCAAGACCCGGCGCAAGGGCAATGGCAAGAAGATCACCGTCCACAACGCCACCGCCAACAACCTCAAGGGCGTGACCGCGAGCCTCCCGCTCGGCACCTTCACCTGCATCACTGGGGTCAGCGGCAGCGGCAAGTCGAGCTTCACGATCGACACGTTGTTCGCCGCCGCGTCGCGCACCTTGAACGGCGCGCGGATAGTCCAGGGCAAGCACGACAAGATCACCGGCCTGCAATATCTCGACAAGGTCATCGACATCGACCAGTCGCCGATCGGCCGCACCCCGCGCTCCAACCCCGCGACCTACACCGGCAGCTTCACCCAGATCCGCGATTGGTTCGCCGGGCTCCCGGAATCGCAGGCGCGCGGCTACAAGCCCGGGCGGTTCAGCTTCAACGTCAAGGGCGGGCGCTGCGAGGCGTGCCAGGGCGACGGGCTGCTCAAGATCGAAATGCACTTCCTCCCCGACGTCTATGTGACGTGCGACGTGTGCCACGGCGAACGCTACAATCGCGAGACGCTCGAGGTGAAGTTCAAGGGCAAGAGCATCGCCGACGTGCTCGACATGACGGTCGAGGATGCGGTCGACTTCTTCAAGGCGGTCCCGCCGATCCGCGACAAGATGGCGATGCTGCAGGAAGTGGGCCTCGGCTACGTCAAGGTCGGCCAGCAGGCGACGACGCTCTCGGGCGGCGAGGCGCAGCGCGTCAAGCTCGCCAAGGAGCTTTCCCGCAGGGCGACGGGGCAGACGCTGTACATCCTCGACGAACCGACGACGGGGCTGCATTTCGAGGACGTGCGCAAGCTGCTCGAAGTGCTCCACCAGTTGGTCGAGCAGGGGAATACGGTGGTCGTGATCGAGCACAATCTCGACGTGATCAAGACTGCGGACTGGGTGCTGGATCTCGGGCCTGAGGGTGGTGTGAAGGGCGGCGAGATCGTCGCGCAGGGGACGCCTGAGGTTGTGGCTAAGGCCAAGGGGAGCTTTACGGGGAAGTATTTGGCGCCGTTGCTGAAGGGGACGACGGAGCAAAAGCGGCGTGGGGTCGAATAGACCACCGCCTGTGAGAGTTTAAGGCTACCTCTAGCCGACAACGCGTTCCAATGAAGCCTTTATGGTCATTTCGTTGAGAGTAAGAGAAAGCGACTTCGCGATCTCACGGAACAGATCAATGTCGTTCAAAAGCTCCGTTGGACCACTTGAGCTACCTAGTTGGATTGCATGGGCTACATCGTTTCGACGACGGAAAAAGTCGTCGATCCGTGCCTCTATCTCGGCATTAGCCTTTCCAGGCCCGTCGCAACCAAGAAATCCAACAATTGTTCCTCTCTGACAAAGTTCCGAGATGATACTATTGAGACCTAGTTGATTGAAAAGCCGATTTAGCTCACCTGCCTTCATATTGTTTTCATTGTGAGATAACGCGGCACCTACGTCGGCCGTAATGTCCTTCCGGAGGCAAAAGTCCAAGGTTGCCGAGACCGTAGCGTCTGCCTGACGAATGTCGGACTCGATCTCACCAAACGGCCTTCTAGCGAGCAGCTCTAAAGATCGCTTCCAAACAACGGACGCAATCTTTTTAGGGAACCCACTCATTTCGCCAGCAATGCATGCTTTTGCAGTGAATGCAGAACGAACTTGTTGGCGAATATGCTCCTCAAACGTTGCAGCCAAAAGAAGCACTGCGCCATTGCCGGCAGCGATGCGTGCCCGGGCGGATAATTCGCTGCCCCTACCCCCACCTGATCCGCCCGCCATTTCGGCTAACGCGGTCAACTCGGCATCAAAGTCTTCGAATGATAGATCAAACTCGGTGGCCATTTAAGCCAAACCCGAACCTTGCAACAGAATCTTTTCTAATAATTCTATTCTATCCTTGACGGCTTGTGCAGTATTCCCCTGTCCCGTTAGTATAGGACCACTGTCCGTATTCTTAAATTCTTTCGCAAGCCGCTCTTTGATAGAAGATGCTTTTGCAGAAAATATCGAAGAGTTCTTGGACTGTCGCTGAATTGCTACAAGCGTGGCGTCGTAAAGGGCCGCAGATATTCTAACCCGTCCCTTTTCATCCGGGGGCAGGTAAAATGGTTTAGGGCCGAATATATCTCGCGCCTTTGTCAAGTTATCGACAAACTCGCGCTTTAAATCCGCCACAGTGTCTATTGATAGCTGCATCCGATCCTCCATTGCTCGGTCCAACATAGATTTCATGGAACTTCGGATGTTTCTACTGTCGCGAAGAGCAAAATATCGAAGAACTAACTGACAATCACCCATCGAAGCGTAAAGAGCGTTCTTTTGCCGAGCTGGATTCTCATAGTAGTCATTGGGATTAGTTTCAACGTATGGAGGTATATTGAATATATCTGTGAAAACCTCGTTTCTTGCGAGTTCGACAATAGCCTTATTAAAAGGACTAGGATAAATTGCGTTCCTAATTTCCTGAGCGTTTAGCTTTGTCCCGCCCGTATTCAGGCGGTCAAATATAAACCTGCTGATATCGACTATCGTAAATTTGTTTTCAGGGTCTCTTTCGCTGTCGCTTTCAAGGAGCAATACGATTGCCGAAAGCGATGCTCTATCAAGAGCTCTTTTTATTCGGGGCGGCGCCTTAGAATACCTAAGCCCGTTCAAGGGTGATAATACGGTCAAACCACTAAGCGCAAAATCTCCCTCTAAATATTCTTTAATTGCGTTAAGTCGTTGCTGGCCGTCCATAACCTCATAGCGAGCCTCCGCCGTTTCATATAAAAATATTGGAGGAACAGGAATGTTGAGTAGAAGCGACTCAATGAGCCGTGATTTTTGCGGCGTAAGCCATCTCAGTCGTCGCTGATACTCTGGGCGTACATTCAAAATATCCCCATCAACAACTAGCGATCTTAGTTATGGGAGGAGAAAGTTGTTCGTCTGATACACAACGCGAAACGCATGCTTAGCGAAGAACTCCTCAGGTCCGATCTTGTTAGATGCTCGCGGCGTTGGAGCCTCTTCGGCCTCTTCGATGCCCGTAACCGCGACCTCGTTAAGATCGTCCAAGTCGGCCATTATCATTACCTCAGTTTTATAGATTGCAGGTGTTACGATGAAGGCCTTCTCACTGGAAGTCCAACCGCCCCACATATCAAGTCAGAATCCATTGTCTCCTCGGGGACCGTACCTCTGCACGTGCAAAACCACTAGGCCTAACTCAACTCCGTCGCTTTCCGCAAAGCCGCATTCATCCGCCCCTGCCACCCCGGCCCATCGGCACGGAAGCGTTCGCTCCCGTCGGGGTCGAGCCGCAGTGTCCCTTGCTGCTTGGCGACGGCGCGCTGCGGCAGGCGGCCGCGCACGACGCCGTTCGGGCCCAGATACCCCGTCGCCGGGCGGATCACCGCCCCACCGACCGACACTTCCGCCACGCCGAACAGATCGTCCGTCAGCTCGGGCGCGTCGTCCGCGGGGTCAAGACCGCGGACTGGGCGCTGGATCTTGGGCCTGAGGGTGGTGTGAAGGGCGGTGAAATCGTGGCGCAGGGTGTCCCGGAAAAGGTGGTCGAGGTGGAAGGGAGTTTCACCGGCCGCTATCTGAAACCGTTGTTAGGAAGGAGATCAGCGACAAACCTATCCTGAGCGAAGCCGGAGCGTAAGCGCAGGCGTAGTCGAAGGGCCCGAGGTTGTGGCTAAGGCCAAGGGGAGCTTTACGGGGAAGTTATTGGCGCCGTTGTTGGGGAAGTAGACCCGACGCAAGCCAACTCTGAACGACGCTGCAGCGTCAGCGCCGATAGGGTGCCGCATCCTGAACCGCGACCGGGCATTACGTGTCGCGGTTCCAAGACATGTGTCATGACCGGTTGCCCCATACGAGGCGTAGCAACGGACCGAGCCGAACCAGGGGCGCTTCGTCAGACGGTCACGGCAGTTTTTGGCGCTTTCCGCTCCAGTTCGGCCGCACAAATTCGCGTCCCTTCTGCCGGACAAAAGCGTACAGATACTGAGTCCTACGACCGAAACAGGACATTAAGGAATGTCTTGTGCAACGTCTTGCCGTCATGCTGCAACGACGTGATGAACAATATGAAAATCGCCCATCCCGACAAAACGGGGAAGCTATCTGGCTTTTCTTGGGTAATGCATGTAGCCCCTCATTCGTAAGACTATTGTCTCGGGGGGGACATATCCATGACATTAGACCACATAGTACCACTTGATGGATTCAGGGCGCTTGCGATTCTGATTGTGTTTGTCGCGCATTGTGGTCTTGAAAGACTGATTCCCGGTGGCTTTGGTGTAACGATTTTCTTTTTTCTGAGCGGTTACTTGATCACCACACTTCTGCGTTCGGAATATGCACAGACCGGACGCATTGATATCAAGGCCTTTTACATCAGACGCAGCGTACGCATTCTGCCATCGCTCTACATTACGCTCCTGCTCATCCTTGGGATCAGCCAATGGCTTCCCGCCGAGCATCCTGCCGAGTTCTGGGGCGTATTCTCGCAACTGGTCTTTTTGACAAACTACCCCTGGATTACGGGCTACGCACAGGGGGTCACCGGACCGCCGCTGTGGAGCCTCGCGGTCGAAGAGCATTTCTACCTGATATTTCCGGTGGTATTTTCTGCCATATTGGCGGCTCTTTCGCCGCGAAAAGCCGCTGGTCTGTGCCTGGGGGCGTGCATCGCGGTTCTCGGGATCCGCCTTGCAACGGTTGCGACCATATCCGACATCGGCCAGGTCTATTATTGGACGCACACGCGGATCGACAGCATTCTCTTCGGATGCTGCCTCGCCTTGTGGCAGAATCCGGTTCTCGACAAAGGCGCGTGGCGGCCACGTCTTGTCCATGTGCTGTTCGCCTTGGCCATTCTCCTGGGATGTTTTGCCATCCGGGACGAGCTTTTTCGCCAGACGGTTCGCTACACCCTGCAAGGCGGCGCGCTCTTTGTAATCTTCAGCTATGCCATCCAGGATCGCGGCTGGGTGTCGATCGCGCTCTCCACCCGACCGCTGCGCGTGATCGCGCTCTACTCCTACACGTTGTACTTGATCCATGTGCCCGTCATCGCCGGGGTACATGCCCTGTTTCCAACGTTGGGGCTGCTTGGCATCATCGGCATCAGCGGTGCGCTCTCGATGCTGTATGCGGCAGGCATGTATGCGCTGGTCGAGCAACCCGCGGCAAACTGGCGCAGACGCCTCCGTTCGTCCAGCAGGACGGCAGCCCTCGCGATCTGACGCGATACCACCCCCAAACACTGGCCGACACACTGCTTCGGCGCTCCTCGATTGGACAGGGCGACCCGGATAGCTCTACAAGGAAGCGTGCCGCCCCCTGGGACGACACCTTCCCGATGTCGGGCGCACCCGAGGACGCGCTCGACCGAGACAAGCCGTTCCCCGCTGTCCTACATGCCCCCGAAAGCCTAAGCTCCCGCCCGCTCTTTGACAGTACCGCACCCCAGGGTTTCGCCCGACCTACCGGGCGATCCGCAAACCGCTTCCGCCTGACTTTCCCTAACCTTCCAAAGCACCCGCCCCCGTCGCCAGCACCGACCGCCGCCGCGAATAGCCGAAGTACAGCGCCGCCGCCCCGCCCAGCCACACCGCGAACAGCAGGTACGTGTCCTTTGGCAACCCCGCGATCAGGTACAGGCAGAAGGCGGCGCTCGCGATCGGCAGAACAGGGTAGAAGGGCACGCGGTAGCCGCGCGGCAGGTCCGGGCGGCTGCGGCGGAGCAGGATCACGCCGACCGACACCGAGGCGAACGCGATCAGCGTCCCCATGCTCGTCAGGTTGACGAGCACGTCGAGCGGCACTAGCGCGGCGAGCAGCGCGACCCCGCCCGCGACCACCCAGGTGTTCTGCCTAGGCACCTGTCGCACCGGGTCGACCCGGCGGAAGAAGGCGGGGAGCAGCCCGTCGCGGCTCATCGCATACAGGATCCGCGTCTGGCCGTAGAGCACCACCAGCGTCACGCTGAAGATCGACGCGATCGCACCGAGCGACAGCGCGAGCGCAGGCCACGCCGCCCCGGTCAGATTGTGGAGGATCACCGCGAGCCCCGCCTCCTGCCCCTTGAACGCGGTCCACGGCTGCGCGCCGACCGCGGCGACCGCGACGAGGATATAGGCGGCGGTGACGATCAGCAGCGACAGGATGATCGCGAGCGGCAGGTTGCGGCGCGGATTGTCGACCTCCTCGCCCGCGGTCGAGACCGCGTCGATCCCGATGTAGGAGAAAAAGATCGACGACGCCGCCGATCCGATCCCGATCAGCCCGCGTGGCGCGAAGGGGTGGTAATTATCGACTGAAAAGTGTGCAAAAGCGACGCAAACGAACAGCAAAAGCACCGCAATCTTGAGCAAAACGAGCACGGAATTGACTGTTGTCGACTCTTTCGCGCCACGCAGCAGCAGCGTCAGGCACAGCCCGACCAGCACGACCGCGGGCAGATTGACCACCCCGCCCGCCCCCGGCGGCCGCGCGATCGCATCGGGAATTCTCCAGCCGGTGGTGAGGCTTAGCGCCTCGTTGAGGTATTGCCCCCACCCCACCGCGATCGCCGAGGCCGACACGCCATATTCGAGGAGCAGGCAAGCGCCGATCAGGAAGGCGGCCAATTCTCCCATGGTTGCATAGGCATAGGAGTAAGACGACCCCGCCACCGGCACCGCCGACGCGAGCTCGGCATAGCACAGCGCGGTCAGCGCGGCGGTGATCCCGGCGATGACGAACGACACGCTCACCGCCGGCCCCGCCTCAGGCACCGCGGTGTTGAGCGCGACGAAGATCCCCGTCCCGATCGTCGCGCCGACGCCCAGCATGGTCAGCTGGAACAGCCCGAACTTGCGCCCGAGGCCGTGGCTATGCCCTTCTCCGGCCACGATAAAATCGGCGACGGGCTTGCAGCGGAACAGCGTCGTCCACAGCGTCGGTCTGGTCGTCACGGCAGTCGCGTCCCCTGTCCTCGGCGCGGATCGTCCCGCCGCCGCTTCGCCTAGGTCGCCGTCCCCCGCGTGGCAATCGCGCACCCCCAATTCGAACATCCCGGTTGACGCGGCGACGATCAGCGCCGATGCCGCTGCCCCTCGCGCACCGGCCCCGCCTGCGCCGCCCTCCCCAGACGAAAATAGAAACCACGTAGAATCACCCGGTAACTGGCTGTGTAACCTTAGCGTTTGCGCAACACCGTTCAGCTAGGACCGACCCGAAGGGGCGAAACGCCGTCACTAGTTCTTCAGAGACTAGGGCGTTTCACAAACAGACTTCGGGCGCACCCCGCGAGTCTCCGTCTTGGGAATTTGCCAATGAACACGAATATCTTTCGCTCGTCCTACGCGCTGGCCGCAACCTTTGGCTTGGTCGCGCTCGTCGCACAGCCCGCAACCGCGCAGACCACCGGCACAATGGCTGCAACTGCCGACGTCACGCCGGACTGCCAGGTGAATTCCACCGGAATCACGTTCGGCGGTACAAACGTGATCGACGGCGCGGCCCATACCATGACGGGCGCAGTGAACGTTAAGTGCACCTTCGACACGGCATGGACCGCCAGCGCCAACGCCGGTCTTGGTACCGACGCGACCATCACGACCCGGAAAATGCAGTCGGGTACCGACAGCTTGAACTATTCGCTGTTTACCGACACCGCCGGAACAACCCTCTGGGGCGATGGCACGACCGGCAGTACGATTGGCGGAACCGGCACGGGTCAGTTCGTCGCCACCAACATCACGGGCGTGATTCCCGCCAATCAGACCACCCTGCGCGCCGGTTCCTATGCCGACACCGTCACCGTCACCGTCAACTACTGAGCGAGATGCACGCGATCCCCTGGATCGATGCCGTACGGACCGGTCGCCTTGGGGCGGCCGGTCTTTCGGTGATCGGCACCCTCTCGCTACTGCTACCCGGCGCAGCGCATGCATCCAATTTTCGCGTCAGCCCGGTCACGCTGACCGTGCCCGCCAACCGCCCGATCGGATCGGTGACGATCACCAACAGCGACAGCGCGCCGGTTTCGATCAAGGTCGCAACCTATCGCTGGACGCAGGTCGACGGGAAGGACGTCTATACCCCGACCGACGATCTGATCGCATCGCCGCCGATCTTCACCACCTCAGCCGGCGCGGTCCAGTTGATCCGGGTCGGGCTCCGCCGCAAGGTCTCTACCGCCGTCGCCTACCGTGTCGTGCTGGAGGAGATCTCTGCCCCCGTCACCACGGGCGTTGCCATCGCGGTCAACCTCAACATGCCGCTATACGTCGTCGCCGGCCCAGCCGCCAAAGCGTCGGTGCAATGGAGCGCGCGACGGACCGCCGACGCCACTGTCTTGCTCGAAGGGCGCAATAGCGGGGATGCCCCGCAACAGGTGCTTGCGATCGGCCGGGCCGATCCCGGCGCTGCCACGCCCACCGTCCTGTCCTCGACAATGGGCGTCGTTCTGCCTGCGAGCATGCGGCAGTGGAACATCGGCAAACACGCCGACTGGACCCCCGGCGTCCCGCTGCGCCTGACCATCCGCACCGCCACTGGCGTCGACGAAATCACTGCCAATCTATCGGCGGGTTAATCTCGTCGCCGCCGTTCTGGCGGTAGGCATTGCCAGTCCAGCAGCCGCCATGTCCGATCCGGTGCCCGCCGGTGCGCGACTGGTGCTGCTGGCCGTCCAGCTCAACGGTCGCGCGCAGCCCGACCCGGTCTGGGTGTTGCGCGATGGCGACGCCCTCGCGGTCACGGTCGCCACCGCCCACGCGTGGCGGATCGAAACCAGCGACATGCCGACCCGCGTGTTCGACGGTGACTCCTACGTAACGCTCTCGGCGCTTCCCGAAGTCGTGACGGTGCTGCAGGACGCGACGCAAACGCTGGATCTCACGGTGCCGGCCGCACGCTTCATGGCGTCTGCGCTCCTCCTGTCGCGCCAGCCCTATGGCCCGATGACGCGCAGCAGCCTCGGCGGCTTTTTCGGGTATGACGTCTCGGCCCAGATCGCCGACGGGGCGACTGCGGTGAACGGCCTGTTCAATCTGGGGCTCTTTCGGGGCACGGGAACGGCCGGCACCAGTTTCATCGCGGGCACCGGCGGCAACGGGCGGGACCGGCGCAGCCTGGTGCGGCTCGACAGCAATTACACAATCGACGATCCGGCCCGGATGCGGTCGCTGCGGATCGGCGACGGCGTGACCCGGGGCAGTACCGGCACGTCTGCACTCCGCTTCGCGGGGGTTCAGCTCGCCACCAATTTCGCGACCCAACCCGGCTATGTGACGATGGCGCTGCCAACCCTCAACGGCAGCGCGGCGGTCCCGTCCGTAATCGACATCCTGGTCAACAACGTGTTGCAACGGCAGCAGCAGGTCGGCTCCGGGCCGTTCACGCTGACCGACGTCCCGGTCATTACTGGTGGCGGCGACGTACAGCTCGTCGTTCGCGACGCCTTGGGACGCGAAACGCTGGTCACACAATCCTATTATTCCGCCCCCCGGATCATCCGGCGCGGGTTGCATGACGTCTCATACGAAGCGGGATTCCTGCGCCGCGATTACACGCAGCGCAGCAATGCCTATGGGGCGGCGATCCTGTCGGGAACGCATCGCTACGGGTTGACCGACCGCATGACGGTGGAAGGGCATGGCGAGCTATCGCGCACCACCCAGACCACCAGCATGGTCGTCAGCATGTTATGGCCAACGGTAGGTATCTTCTCTCTCTCGGCAGCAGGCAGCCAGTCCGGGCGCGGTCAAGGCGGACTGATCGGGTTTGGCTTCGAACGCCAGACGCGCAGTGTCTCGATCGGCGGCAGCACCGAATTCACGACGACGGGCTATGCCACGATCGGCGACACCAGAACGTATCGACGCCCCAAAAGCCTGGTCAGTGGCTTCATCGGCGTGCCGACCACGTTCGGTTCGATCAGTGGCTCGCTCCTTTGGCGTCGCGGGCGGTTCGAACCGGACGTTTTATATGCCAGCGCGAACAGTTCGGTGCGGATCCGCGGGATCGGGGCGTTCGGCCTCAGCGCGCGCCGCAGTTTCACGGCGAACCGCGAGAGCGCGGTCCGCGCCTTCCTCAGCGTCCCGATCGGCCACCGGAGCAGCGCTGCGGTCGGCACCGAGCTCCGCAACGGGCAGGTCGGGGCCAACGCAATGCTCCAGCGCAACCTGCCGTACGGGAATGGCCTTGGCTATCGCCTGCAGGCCGAAACCGGCGCGTTTGAACGGCTCGACGCCGAAGTCAACGTTCAGGCCGATATCGGGCGACTAGATGCGCAGGTGACGCGCCTGGACGGTAACACCGGTGCGCGGGTGGGAGTAAGCGGATCGATCGCGACCATTGACGGGCGGGTGTTCGCGGCACGGCGGCTCGACCAGAGTTTCGCCTCGGTTCAGGTGGGCGACTACGACAATGTCCGGGTGTATGTCGACAACCAGCTGGTTGGACGGACCAACCGCGGAGGCACGCTGATCGTCCCCCGGCTGCTGCCGTACCAGGACAATCATCTGCGGATCGAAGCCGAGGATCTGCCGCTCGACGCCTCGATCGACGAGACCACCCGGACCATACGCCCATTCGATCGCAGCGGTGTCGCCGTCCGCTTCGGCGCACGCGATGCGCGTGCGGGCCTCGTGACCGTCCATCTGGCGGACGGTACGCCCCTTCCCGCGGGAACGGTTCTGTACGTCAACGGCGGTGCCGAACCGTTCGTGGTCGCACCCGGCGGCACCGCCTATCTCGCCGGTCTCGCCGTGCGCAATCGCATATCCACGGCACGAGACGGCACCGGATGCCATTTCGCCTTGCCCTTCGCTTCCGGCCAGGGACCTCAACCAAACCTCGGGACATTCATATGCAATTGACCCCCGCCGCCGTCCTGCTGCTGGCTGCCGTGCTTGTGCCGGCGCAGGGCGCGCATGCCCAGGCCGATGGCTGCACCATGACCGCGCAGGATCTCACGCTCGGCCGCTATGATCCGCTCAGCAACCTGCCACAGGATGCCGTGAGCAGTATCTCCGTGCGTTGCGCCGTGGCGACCCCTTTTGTCATCACGCTCGGACCCGGTAATGGCACTTATGCCGGACGCACGATGATCGGGGGGAACCAAGCGCTCCTCTATAATCTGTTCCTGGATCCGACCCGCACGACGGTCTGGGGGGACGGCAGCAATGGCAGCAGCAGCTTCTCGCAGGATACTACCGGGGGGGTCTTTCCGGTCTATGCGCGTGCCCCCGGCGGGCAGATTCGGCTGAAACCAGGCACATATGTCGATATCGTCACGGTCACTATAACCTACTGATTATACTCCCGTTACGCTCTTATATTTCGTTTCGTCCAAAATCAGTGCCAAGCCTCCGATCAGGCGAATACTGCTCCGCATCGGGCACGACTGATATAAGTTTAAATAGTAGTTGCGCATTATTTCAAAGACTTCGACACAATGTCTTTGTATTGGCCCGTGATCGAATACGCATTATTGGCCGGAGCGGGCATGATCGTTTACATCATTGCGCAAGATCCGGCAGCACGTCGCGCGCTCCACGGCCAGCTCAGTCGCGCAGGAATTACGGCTTGGCCGTTTGCGCATTCCCAGGACTTTCTGGACCAGCTTGCGGACCTCCAGCCGGCACCGATCATGACCGATCTGGACATGCCGAAAATCGGTGGACTTGCCGTGCTGGCGGCGCTTTTGGAGCACGAGATCTATTGGCCTGTCATCATGATGGCGGTCACCGCAGACACGCCGGTCACTGTGGAGGCGATGCAGTGCGGTGCTATTGAAGTCCTGGAGCATCCCCTTCGTGCCGATCTGCTGACGGCCGCACTCGACCGTGCGTTTTCGAGCCTTCGAACTGCCACCCACAAGTCCGAGCAACGGCAGTCCGCCCGCGCGCACATGGCGTCGCTCACCGGGCGTGAACGCAGCGTCGTGCGCGCGCTGATCGAAGGCAAGACCAATAAGGCAATCGCCACCGCTCTCGCGATCAGCCCCCGTACGGTCGAAGGGCACCGCGCGCATGCCCTTCAGAAGCTCAACGTCCGAAGCATTGCCGAGATCGTCTATCTCGCCGTCGACGGCGACCTCGACTTACGCGCGCACCCGGTCGACCCCGCATAAAAGACGGCATCACACGCCTCTACCCGGCGCATTTGCAGCTACCCCCGCTTCGCCGCGATATAGCGGTTCACCTGCTCGTCGAGCACGTCGAGCGGCAATGCCCCCTGGCTCAGCACCGCTTCATGGAAGTCCCGGATATCGAAGCGCGACCCGAGCGCCTTCTCCGCGCGCTGGCGCAATTCGGTGATCTTGAGCTGCCCGACCATGTAGCTCGTCGCCTGCCCCGGCCAGTTGAAATAGCGATCGACCTCGCGCGCGATGTCCTTGTCCGACACCGAGCTGTTCGCCTTGAAGTACGCGATCGCCTGTTCGCGGGTCCAGCGCTTGGAATGGATCCCGGTATCGAGCACCAGCCGGATTGCACGCCACACCTGCAGCGACAGCATTCCGAAGCGTGCATACGGATCCTTATAGACCCCCATCTCATTCGCGAGCCGCTCCGAATACAGCCCCCAACCCTCGGTATAGGCGCCGTAACCGCCGAACTTGCGGAACTTGGGGATGCCGGTCAGCTCCTGCTGCCGCGCGATCTGGAAGTGATGCCCCGGCGCGCCCTCATGCGCGGCGATCCCGGCGACCTGCACCTTCTGCGTCTGGTTCATGTCGACCAGGTTGACGTAATAGATCCCCGGCCGCGATCCGTCCGCCGAGGGCGGGTTGTAGAAAGCGGTCGACGCGGTCCCCTCGCGCCACTTCTCGACCGCGCGCACTTCGAGCGGGGTCTTGGGTAACACGCTGAAAAAGCGCGGCGCTGCGGTCATGACCGAGGCGATCACCGCGCGCGCGTCGGCGAGATAGGTTTCGCGGCCAGCGACGGTGTTGGGATATTTGAACTGCGGGTCGGTGCGGATGTGGTCGAAGAACTGTTCGAGCGTCCCCTTGAAGCCGACCTCGCGCTGGACCGCCTCCATCTCCTGCCGGATCGCGGCGACCTGGCGCAGGCCGAGCGCGTGGATCTGGTCCGCAGTCAGGTTGGTCGTGGTCGAGCTCTTCAACCGGTCGGCATAATAGGCTGCGCCATTCGGCAGGCTCCACGCGCCGAAATTGCCCTTGGACAGCGGCTCGATCGCATCGAGCGTTGCAAACAGCGTGTCATAGCCCTTGCGGAACGGCCCGGTCAGCGCCGCACTTGCGTCGGCGATCAGCTTCGCCTTGGTTTCGGCCGGCGCATCGAGCGCGGTGACCTTCTTGCGGAAGTCCGCCAGCAGCGTCGAATCCGGCCCGCTGTCGAACGGCGCCCCGGTGATGACCGCACGCGCATCGGCACGGGCTGGCGCAAAATTGACCTTGTTGGGGATGATCCCGGCAGCCGCCTGCGCGCGCATCGTCGCGGACACTTCGCGCATCACACGCTCGGTCTCGCGCAGCCGCGCGATATAGGCCTGCGCATCGGCGACCGTGTTGACCTTATGGTTGTTGATCAGCAACACCGGGATCTCGCCGGCCGGGCTACCGTTAGTCGAGACGGGAAAGCGCAGCTTGCGGAACTGGAACGATTCCCGCCCGCGCGCGACTTCATATTCGAACAGACGATAGCTGACCCGCGCGCTCTCGCCGAGCTGTTCGGGGCGGAAGCGCGCGTGCAGATCCTTCAACTGCTGTTCGGACAGCGCCTGGGCACGGACGGCGGCGGCATCGGTATAATCGTCGAGCCGGTCGTACTGCGTCTTCAGCCCCAATTGCGTCTGCGATTCCGGGCTCAAAGCGAGTTGTGCGTCATAGGCCTGATCGAGGAACTGGAGCAGCGCGGCATCCTGCGCCTGGGTCGAGGATGCCGCCCCCTTGGCGGGCGTCTGGACCGCGACCGGGGCGGGTGCGTTCGCCTGGATCAGCGAAACGGTCGGCAACAGCATGACGGCAAGGGCAAGACGCATTGAATGTTCTCCTGGAGAACGCCCTTGTCGCGCGCCGCCCCGCCCGGCGCAATCGCCGATGTGCCCCTCCCTAAAGCATCGTGCGCTCGACCGCCTTGCGCCAGCCGGCGATCAGATCGGTCCGCAGACCGTCGTCCATCGTCGGCACGAAGCGGCGCTCGCACGACCAGGTCGCCGCGATCGCATCGAGATTTTCCCACACGCCGGTGGCAAGCCCGGCAAGGAACGCGGCCCCCAGCGCGGTGGTTTCGACGCCGACCGGTCGCTCGACCGGGGCGACGAGCACGTCCGAGAGGAACTGGCACAGCCAGTCGTTGACCGCCATGCCGCCATCGACGCGGAGCGCGGGGGAATCGGGGTGCGCGTCCGCGCGCATCGCCTCGATCAGGTCACGCGTCTGGTAGGCGACCGATTCAAGTGCGGCGCGCGCCAGATGCGCCTCGGTCGCGTCGAGCGTCAGCCCGCAGATCAGACCGCGCGCGTCAGGGTCCCAATGCGGTGCCCCCATGCCGACGAACGCCGGCACCATGTAGACGCCGTGGTTGTTCTGCACGCGCAGCGCCATATCGTGCGTGTCCGACGCGCGCGTGATGATCCTCAGCCCGTCGCGCAGCCATTTGACCGCGGCCCCGGCAACGAAGATCGCCCCCTCCAGCGCATAGGTTGGCACGCCGTCGAGCCGGTACGCCGTGGTCGTCAGCATCCGGCTCTTCGACCGGATCGGCTCGGTGCCAATGTTCATCAGCGCGAAGCAGCCGGTGCCATAGGTCGATTTGGTCATCCCCGGCTCGAAACACGCCTGGCCGAACAGCGCCGCCTGCTGGTCGCCTGCCATCCCGCCGATCGGGATCGCACGCCCGAGGATCGACGGGTCGATTTCGCCGAAGATGTGCGCATTGTCGAACACGTCGGGCAACAGCGGTGCGGGGATGCGGAACAGCCGGAGCAATTCCTCGTCCCAGCGTTGTGCGGCGATGTCGAACAGCAAGGTGCGCGACGCATTTGTCGGGTCGGTCGCATGAACCTTACCGCGCGTCAGCCGCGAGAGCAGGAAGGTGTCGATCGTCCCGAACGCCAGATCCCCACGCTCCGCCGCATCCCGAGCCCCCGAGACATTGTCGAGGATCCACGCGAGCTTGGTCGCGGAAAAATACGGATCGATCAGCAACCCGGTCTTTTCGGTCACCATTGCCTCGGCCCCGTCGGCCTTCAGCTTCGCGCACACGTCCGACGTGCGGCGATCCTGCCACACGATCGCGCGGTGGACCGGCTTGCCCGTCTTGCGATCCCACAGTGCGACCGTCTCGCGCTGGTTGGTGATGCCGAGCGCAGCGATGTCGGCGACATCGATCCCCGCCTTGGCGACCGCATCGCGCAGCATCGCGACCGCATCGCGCCAGATATCCTCGAGGTCATGCTCGACCCAGCCAAGCGCCGGATAATGCTGGGCGAACTCGCATTGCGAGACGGCAATGGGGGTCGCGGTCGAATCGAACACGATGCAGCGGGTCGATGTCGTGCCCTGGTCGAGCGCGACGATATAGGGGGCGGTCATGCGATGCTCTCCTGGGACGCAGTCGGTTTAGCGCGAGCGGTCCGCCGTATCCCAGCCCGGGTCGGGCAGCGGGGTAGCGGCGATCTGGCGCGACGGGAGGAACGGGCGGATCAGCGCCTGATAGACGGTGGCCCCTGCCACGCCGCCGCAGAACGGCCCGGCGATCGGCACCCACCAGTAATCGAGGGGTGCGGGAAAGGCCGCCGACCCCCACCCTGCAAAATAGCAGAACAAGCGCGGGCCGAAGTCGCGCGCAGGGTTGATCGGCCACGCTTCGAGATACCCTCCCGCCCCGCCGATCATCGCGACCAGCAGCCCGATGATAAGCGCGCTCGAATCCGCGCGGGGGGCCTGGGTGTTATATTCGTCGGTCACCGCGAAGATGCCGAGCACAAGGATTCCGGTCAGCACGATCTCGTTGAAAAAGGCACGGACCGGGGTGATGCCGTCGCCGGGATGCGTGAAGAACACCCCCGCGGCGCCCCCCGCCTCCCGCGTCAGGGCATGGCTTTGGTTGAAGCTGTCGATCACCGGCCCGTACATCATGTACACCAGAGCCGCGCCGATGATCGCGCCGATCACTTGCGCCACCCAATAGGGGACGATCTTGCGCTTGGGAAAATCGCGGTAGATCGCGAGCGCCAGCGTGACGGCTGGGTTGGCATGGGTGCCGGACACCGCGCCGGTCACATAGATCGCGATCGTAACCGCCAGACCCCAGGTAATGCACACGCCCCAATAGGCGGTCTTGTAGGGACTGGGGTCGTACAGCGTGTACATCGCGGCGGCCGAATTGCCGATCGTGATGATGATCGCAACCGCGATGCATTCGGATATGAGTTCGCCGATGAAGGCCTTATTAGCAGCCATTGTCCCCTCCAGGACCTGCTGTTTCGGCGTATAATTCCGCGCCGTCAATCGCATCCGATCGATCGAGCGGGCACCCCGGGACGCTTTTCGCCGCATGCCGGAAACGCGCTGTGCGAGGGTGCGCCGGGTAACGCGGCGTTACTTGCCGATGGCTGCCGGGTCCTTCCACCACGACAGAGTGTGTTGGTCGTGCGCGGTCGTCCACACCCCCGTCGGGGTGTAGCGCAAGGCACCGCTGCCCGATGCCCCGCCGACCCGCGCGCGGATCGCGAGCGTCAGCGGGTCGATCACGACGAACGTCTGCCTCGCCGTGGTGCGCAGCCAGATCTTGCCGCCGCCCGCGTCGATATCGCCATATTTGAGCGTTTCATCCACCTTGACGCGCCCCACGACGTCGCCGGTCGTCGGATCGACCTTGGCGACGGTCCCATCGCCTTGCTCCTGCACCCACACGGCCCCTTCGCCCGCGACGAGGAAGCCGGGCGTGCGCCCGAGCGCCGTGCGTTTGACGACCGTGTTGCTCGTCGGGTCGATCTTCTGAAGCGTCTGGCTGGTTCCGCTTGCGGCCCATAACGCCCCCATGCCGAACGACAAATAATGGCTGTCCCGATCGACCTGGACCGTCGCGATCATGCGGTTGCTGGCGGGGTCGACCCGCGTGATTATGCCCTTGGCGTCGCTGCTGACCCAGATCGATCCTGCCCCCGCGACGACGTTCAATTCCCCTTCGGGGTTGCCGATCCCGGTTGCGATCGTCGCGGTGATCTTCGCGGTTCGGATATCGATCCGGTTGAGCGTCTTGTCCTTGCAGTCCGCGACCCACAGCGATCCGTCGAGGATCGTCATCGCGCCGCAGGGATGCGCCAGCGCGACCGTCGCCAGCTTCTCGCGCGTTGACCAGCGTTCGACCCGTCCGGCGTTGGTGACCCAGATCGTCTTGCCGTCGATCGCGATGAAATCGGCAAATCCCGGAACGGGCACGACCTGCTCCTGCGGCGCCTTTGCCAAAGTCTGCGTGGACGCGATGCAGCCCCCCAGCAACGCAACGACTGCCCAACAGTTTTTCAGATACGCCTCCTGGAGATACGGAACTACTGAATTGCCCGGTGCTGTACCGCCGGGCTGGATCAGTTCACGACGGTCGTCGACTCAGGCCGTTTGGCCGTGAGCTTCGCGATCACGGGGCGCGCAGGAAAGATCCACTGCTCCCAGATCGTCAGCCGCTTGCGGTCATCCTGCCCCACCACAGCGGATTCCCCGTCGCGGTAGGTCCCGAACAGCCGGTCGAGCAGGATCAGCGAATTGCCGTAGTTGCAGCGCGTGTCCTCGTAACTGAGCGCGGTGTGGTGGAGGCTGTGGTTGCGGATCGTCGTGAAGAAGAAGGCGTACCAGCGCGGCGGATCGGCGCGGACGTTGGCGTGCGCGAATGTCGATACCGCGGTCAGCACGTTGAACCCGCAGAACACGGCGGCCTGCGGCAAGTCGAAGATCGCCACCACGCTGAGGCTGATCAGGAACAACTCGATCGGATTGCCGACCGCGCCCTTCATCGCGTTCAACTGCGTGATGTGGTGATGCGGTGCATGGGTCGACCAGAGGAACGCATTGTTGTGCATCAGCCGATGCATCCAATATTGGCCGATCTCGACCAGCACCACCACCAGTGCGACCTGCACCACGAACGGCAGGTGCATCGCCCAGTCAGTCTGGATTCCCAGCGCCTGTTTGGCCGCTATGAGCGGGGCTTCGGCGAACGTGTTGGTCGCCCAGGCGATCGCGGTCGAGCCGAGCACCATGTAGAACAGATCGGTGCAGAATTCGCGCAGGTCCATGCGCCACGCTTTATGCCGTTCGTGTACCTGTTCGAGCAGGAGGACGAACGCGGTCGTCACGGCGACCGCAGCGATGATCGACCAGGGGCGACTGATGAAGTCCGCCGGTCCATAAGCCCAGAACAGCACCACAGCGGCGACCGTCGCGGGCGGAAGCAGGTTGAACACGGTTTGCTTCATCACAATCGAGCCCCGTCCTATGCCGAAAAGCGGCCCCCCGCTCCGCGGGATGCGTCGTCGAGAAGCACGTTCATCCTAAGCGCTGGCTACCCGCGGGTCAGGTGGGCAAATGACGTATCGAGACGACGTCAGCGCGCCACATAAGCGCGCCAACCGCCAAGCGCGGTAATGTCCTCCGCTCCCACCGTCGCGCGCGGTTCGGCGACGAACCCCTTGACCGTGCTGCCGTCCGCCAGCGTCACCGACCCGATCGCGAGCGGCGGCGGCACGTCGACGACGAAGCTGCCGAAGGCGGCGACGTCCAGTTCATAGACTTCGACCGCAATCGCTGCCCCGTCCTCAGCCCCGACATTAACCAGCGCAGGCTTGGGCGGCACGCTGTCCGCCATCGCGTACAGGGTATAGGTCGGCGCGGTATGGGTCGCCTCGACGAACACCGCATCGCGCGAGGTGAGCTGCCAGTGCAGCGGCATGTCCTTCAGATGCGCGCCGACGACGGCGAGTTTCACGGTCTGCATTCGACCCTCCAGGTCCAGGGGTGGCGGCGGCGCGAGTGCCGCCGCATCGAGATAGGCTTCGCTCGCGGCCATCAGCGCTTGATCGGTTCCGGCGGGACCGATCAGCGTAATGCCGAACCCGGTGCCATTGTCGCGCGCGCCGGCGGGCACCGCGATCGCCGCCATGTCGAGCAGATTGACGAAGTTGGTATACGCCCCGAGGTTGCTGTTGAGCGCGATCGGTGCGGCGCGCATCTCAGCAACGCGGTAGGTCGTCCCCGTTGTCGGGAGGACGAGCACGTCGATGCTTTCCCACATAATCTCGGCGGCACGGCGGAGCGCCGCCAACCGGTAAATGCCGTTGAACAGATCGACCGCGCGGAGATCGAGTCCGCCCGCCACGACTTCGCGCACGACCGGATCCAGATCGGCCGGGTCCGCCGCCAGCACAGCCTTAAGCGCGGCGGTGCGTTCGGCGACCCACGGACCGCCGTAGAGCAGTTGCGCCGCCTCGTTGAGCGGGGTCATGTCGATCTCGACCAGTTCCGCGCCATTCGCGGCGAGGCACGCGATCGCTTTATCGTACAGGCGCTCGGCCTCGAGATCGCCGAACCATTTGCGCTGATCGGGCCGTGGCACGCCGATCCGTCGCGCTGCGCGATCCTGCTTGGGCACGCGGACCGAGAACGGGTCGGTCGCATCGAACCCGGCGACCACCGTATCGACCAGACGCGTATCCGCGACGGTGGACGCCAGCACCGTGATGCAATCGAGCGTGCGGCACGCCGGAACCAGCCCGGTCGAGCTCCAGCGTCCCCGCGACGGCTTCAATCCGATCAGATGCTGGAAGGCGGCAGGCACGCGGCCCGATCCCGCGGTATCCGTCCCGAGCGCGAAAGCGACCAGCCCTGCGGCCACGACCACCGCCGACCCCGAACTCGATCCGCCGCTGACATAGGCGCGGTTATAGGCGTTGACCGGCGCGCCATAGGGGCTGCGCGTGCCGTTCAATCCGGTCGCGAACTGGTCGAGATTGGTCTTGCCGATGCAGATCGCCCCCGCCGCGACGAGGCGATCGACGACGGTGGCGGAGGCGGCCGGACGGTAGCCGAAACTCGGGCACCCCGCGGTGGTGTCGATCCCCGCGACGTCGATATTGTCCTTGACCGCGAACGGCACTCCGGCGAGCAGGAGCTCCTCCCCCGCTGCGACCCGCGCGTCGATCGCCTCCGCCTGCGCGAGCAGCGTGTGTGCATCGAACCGCGCGATCCACGCCTGCGGCTGGATCAGATCATACACCGCGATCCGCGCGATCACGTCCTGCACGACCGCCACCGCCGAGACGCGTCCCGCCGAAACATCCGCCGCGATCCCGCAGGCGTCGAGCCGCGCCAAACTCATGCGGCGGGCCGGAAGGCGAACATCGGTGCGCCGGGCTGGATCGCCTGCCGCTCGGTGACGTACACCGCCTCGATCGTGCCAGCACCCGGGGCTTCCACCGGAAACTCCATCTTCATCGCCTCCATCACCGCAAGCTGCGTCGTCGGGCCGACCACGTCGCCGGGTGCGACGAGCATCTTCCACACGACCCCGCCAAACGGTGCCTCGATACATTCCGTCCCTTCGGGCAACGCGATCGCGGCATCTACGCCGCGATCCGCATCGCCGTCGGTGAGCGCAGCGACCCGGTCGAACTCGCCGCGGCGGGCCCAATCGGCGCGCTCTTCGTCGAACGCCGCCTGACGATGCTGCTGGAAGCTGTCGATCTCCGCGGCATTGTCCGCGAGGAACGCGCGATAATCGGCCAGGCGGAATTCGGTTTCCTCGACCTCGATCGCACGCCGCCCGAGCGGGAAGTCGCGCCGCCAGTCGACCAGCGCGTCATGGCTGACCGGGAAGAAGCGGATCTGATCGAAGAAGCGCAGCAGCCACGGCTTGCCATCGATGAACGCGTCGGTCTGGCGGTGCGTGTTCCACACCTGGATCGTGCGCCCGAACAGCTGATAGCCGCCCGGTCCCTCCATCCCGTAGATGCACATATACGCGCCCCCGATGCCGACGACATTGGGCGGGGTCCAGGTGCGCGCCGGGTTGTACTTGGTCGTCACCAGCCGGTGGCGCGGGTCGATCGGCGTGGCGACGGGCGCGCCGAGATAGACGTCGCCCAGACCCATCACCAGATAGGTCGCGTCGAACACGATCCGCTCGACCGCGTCGACGTCGGTGAGGCCGTTGATGCGGCGGATGAACTCGATATTGTCGGGGCACCACGGCGCATCGTCGCGCACCGCTTCCTCATATTTGGCGATCGTCTCGTAGATCGCCGGATCCTTCCAGCTGAGCGGAAGGTGGATGATCCGCGACGGGATGGTGAAATCGTCGAGGTCGCCGAGCCGCTCCTCCGCCGCCACCAACGCATCCAGCGCCGCCGCTTGGTCGAGCGCGATCCCGTCGAAATGGAGCTGGAGCGAGCGGATGCCGGGAACGATGTCGATCACGCCCGGCAGCGCGATCCGTTCGAGCTCGATCATCAACGCATGGATTCGGATCCGCAGCTCCAGGTCGAGCACGATCGGGCCATATTCGACCAGGATGTTGCGGTCGCCCTGCTGCCGATAGACGACACGCGGACGCCCGTTGGCCGTTGGCAGGTCGGCGAGGATCGGGGAAAGCGCGCCGACGTCTCCGTCTGCGGCGACCGCCGGTTCCTCGGCAAGCGGGCCAGTGCCCGACAGCCATGCGGTCTGCGTCACCGCCGCCGTGCTCGCGACATCAGGCGTCACCACCGCGAAGCGCACGCTGTCACCCGCGGCAAGCTGCCCGATCTTCCACAGGTCCGCCGCGATCACGACGAACGGGCAGACGAACCCGCCGAGCGACGGGCCGTCCGGGCCGAGGATGATCGGCATATCCCCGGTGAAATCGATCGCGCCGATCGCATAGGGATTGTCGTGGATGTTGGAGGGATGCAGCCCCGCCTCGCCGCCATCCTGCCGCGCCCAATGCGGCTTGGGGCCGATCAGGCGGACGCCGGTGCGGTTCGAATTGTAATGGACCTTCCACAGCGACGCGGTGAACGTCGCGATGTCGTCGGGCGTGAAGAAATCGGGCGCGCCGTGCGGGCCGTAGAGCACGCGGATCGTCCAGTCGGTGCCGATCGCGGGGATCTGTGCGACCGTCGGTGCCGCATCCGTGGACGCATCGCCGAGATGCAGCGTATCGCCTGCCACCACGCGCCGCGCGGCATTGCCGCCGAATTCGCCAAGGTCGAAGGTGCTGCGGCTGCCGAGATACGCCGGAATATCGAGCCCGCCTGCGACCAGCAGATACCCGCGCACGCCGCCGCCCCGGACTCGGCCCAGCGCGAGCGTCTGCCCGGCGGCGATCGGGATGGGCGCATTGCGCGCGACTGCCGTGCCGTCCAGCGTCGCCCCGAAATCCGCGCCGGTCAGGCACACCGTCGCAGCAGTGTTGAACAGGATCGTCGGGCCGGTCGCGGTGATCTCCAGCCCCGCCAGTCCCTCGGCATTGCCGAGCAGCCGGTTGCCGAGCCGGAAAGACAGCGCATCCATCGGCCCCGACGGCGGCACCCCGATCGCCCAATAGCCCTCGCGTCCCGGATAATCCTGAACGCTGGTGGCGGTCCCGCCCGACAGCACGCGCAGGCTGCGCGGCTGGTAGACCACGGTATCGAGCGCGCGCGTCGACACGTCGCCGGAAACGAACGCCGCGGTCCGCACGACATCGCGCAACCAGCGGACATTGGTCTCGATCCCCGCGATCCGTGTCTCGTCGAGCGCCGCCTGCATCGCCAACACCGCTTGCGCCCGGTCGGGGGCGGTCACGATCAGCTTGGCGAGCATCGGATCGTAGAAGCTGCTGACCTCGGTGCCGCTCGCGACCCACGTCTCGACGCGGACGTCGGGGAACGCCACGTCGGTCAGCTTGCCCGAGGTCGGGCGATAGTCGAGCGCGGGGTCCTCGGCGTACAGCCGGACCTGGATCGAAGCCCCTTCGGGCGCGCGCAGCGGTGCGTCGAGAAACGCAAGGTCGCCGGCCGCCGCGCGGATCATCCACTCGACCAGATCGATCCCGAACACTTGCTCGGTCACGCCATGCTCGACCTGGAGCCGCGTGTTGACCTCGAGAAAGAAGAAGTCGCCGCGCACCGCATCGTACAGGAACTCGACCGTCCCGGCCGACCGATAGGCTGCCGCTTCGCCGAGGCGCACCGCCGCCGCGATCAGCCCGGCGCGAACTTCGGGGGGCAGGTTGGGGGCGGGGGCTTCCTCGACGACCTTCTGGTTGCGCCGTTGCAGCGAGCAATCGCGCTCGCCGAGCGCCACGACCTTGCCCTTGCCGTCACCGAAGATCTGCACCTCGATATGGCGTGCGCGCTCGACATAGCGTTCCAGAAACACACCGGAATCGCCGAAATTGGCGGACCCCAGCCGCGCGACCGCGGCGAACCCGTCGCGGATCTCGGCATCATCGCGGCAAATCCGCATTCCGATCCCGCCGCCGCCAGCGGTCGCCTTGAGCATGACGGGAAAGCCGATCTCCGCCGCCGCGACCGAGGCCGCCTCGACATCGACCAGCAAATCGGACCCGGGCGCCAGCGGCACGCCATGCGCCACCGCCAGCGCACGCGCGCTGTGCTTGAGGCCGAACGCGCGGATATTGTCGGTCGTCGGCCCGATGAAGACGATCCCCGCCGCCGCGCAGGCTTCAGCAAATCCCGAATTTTCGGCCAGGAAACCATAGCCTGGATGGATCGCCCCCGCGCCTGCTTCCCGCGCCGCTGCAAGGATCTTTGCCACGTCGAGATAGCTTTCGCCCGGCGGTCCTGCGCCGATCCGGATCGCGAGATCCGCCTCGGCGACGTGGAGCGACCCCGCATCCGCATCCGAATAGACCGCGACCGAGCGCAACCCCATCTGCCGCAGGGTCCGGATGATACGGCAGGCGATCGCGCCGCGGTTGGCGATCAGAACCGTGTCGAAGCTCATGCCGTCACGATCATGCGGACGGGGGTCGGGTTGAAGCCGTTGCACGGGTTGTTGATCTGCGGGCAGTTGGACACGACCACCACCACGTCCATCTCCGCGCGCAGATCGACCGTCAGGCCGGGCGCCGAAATCCCGTCGACGATCCCGAGCGCGCCATCCGCTTCGACCGGCACGTTCATGAAGAAATTGATGTTCGACACCATGTCGCGCTTGCCGCGCCCGGCGCGGACGTTGGCGTCGAGGAAATTGTCGACACAGGCGTGTTGCGCCTTGGTGTGATGGCCGTAGCGCAGCGTGTTGGACTCGCACGAGCAGGCCCCGCCGATCGTGTCGTGATAATCGACCGACGTGGCCGTGATCGTCATCATCGTGCGGCCCTCGTTCGACAGCAGCGCGGCCCCCGTGCGCAGGAAGATATTGCGCTGCGCCGCGATCGTGTCCTGCGCGCTGTAGCGTTCGGCATCGTCGGCGGCGGCGTAGAGCAGGAAGTCGACCGCCTGATTGCCTTCCAGATCGACGATCCGAAGCGACTGGCCCGCGCGGACGGTGTGGAGCCAGGGTGCGCGCGCGGCGACGACTTCGTCGTGCACCACCGCGCCGTCCAGGCCTTTGAGCGAAAGATCGGCCACTCTATCGTCTCCTTAGCGGCGGTAATAATCGTCGACGTTGAGGAAGGCGCGGCGGCCCTCCGGCGTCGCATTGCGGATCGGATCGTCTTCCCCCGCGATGGCCCCGCGCCACGCGGTCGCGCGCAGCGGCGTGATGCTCCACGGGCGCGTGTCGAGCACGTGCGGGCAATTGGCGACGACGAGGATCAGGTCCATTTCGGCACGGAGCGTCACCGCCCGCCCCGGCGCGAACGGCCCGAGCTCGGGAACGGTCGCCCCGTCGGCGGCGACCGTCACGCCCTTGAACAGAGTGAGGCAGGGATGGACGTCGCGGCGGCCGAGACCGTGCTTCGCGACACCCAGCATCAGCCGGTCGCGCGCGTTGGGGAACGGCCCGGCGTTGCTCCCGTCGCCATAAGCGCGCGTATTGGATGCGGCATTGGACGCGCCACACAAAGCGTCATGCGTCTGCGCATCGTCCGCGACGATGCTCATCAGCACCCGGCCCATGTCGGACAGGAGGAATTTGCCCGCGCCAAGGTACGCATTCCACTGGATCTTGAGCGTATCCGCGACATTCAGCCGCTCGGTCGGCATTTCAGCGTTGAACAGTTGCAGCGATGCGCAGGCATCGCCTTCCAGATCGATCAGCCGGACGCGCGACCCGCGAGCGAGCCGCCGCGAGGCATAACCACCCGCCGCGATCCGCTCCTCCCACAGCAGATCACCCGCCGCGACGCCGTCCGGCAGATCGTCCGCGACCGGTGGCAGGATCGGCATCGCGTCGGCGACGGTGCCTTCCATCGCACGGGCATGCGCGCGCGCGGCGAGCGGATCGTTGAGCGCGACCATCAGGCGTTTTTCCTCGACTTGGCACCCTTGAAGCTGACCTGCTCGTGGAGCGGCGGCAGCAAGGCGGTGGTGGTGAACAGGCTGATCTGCTGGACGCCGCGCACCTTGCGCAACGCGTCGCACAGGTCGCGCAGCCGCGTCGCGGGGCCCTGCACCAGCAGCACTTCGAGCGACTGGTCGTCCTCCAGGAAGACGTGCTGCGCGGAAATGACTTCCTTCAGAAACGCATGCTGCGTCTGCGCGAGCAATTCGCGGACCCGCCCCATGTTGGAGCGATAGACCAGCGTGATCGTCCCCGCGAGCAGCGCATCGGGATGCGTCGCCTCGCCATGTTCGGCGAGCGCGTGGCGGATCAGTTCGGCGATCATCTGCGACCGGGAGGGCAGGCCACGCTCCTGCACCATCACGTCGAGTTGATGGTACAGTTCCGTCGGCAAGCTCATGCTCAGTCTGGAAAGCCCGGTTCCGGGGGTCTCTTCGCTCATGCCCAACACGTCTCAGTTATTATCATTATCGTCAATCGTAATACTGTCAGCTGCGAGTTTTTCTGCGGCGACCCGTCGATCGAGCGCGAGATCGTAGACCGCAGTCGCGCCGTAGCGGTGCGGCGCGTGCGGATCGTGGCGGCGCTTGTCGAGCGTCAGCACGCGGGTCGCGAGCGCGAATGCCTCGCTGATGTCATGCGTCACCATGGCGATCGTGAGCCCCTGTTCGCGCCACAGCCGCGTGATCAGCCGGTGCATGTCCGCGCGAATCCCCGGATCGAGCGCGCCCAATGGCTCGTCGAGCAGCAGGAGGCGCGGGCGCTTCACCAGCGCCTGCGCGATCGCGAGCCGTTGCTGCATCCCGCCCGACATTTGCGCCGGGAAGACATGCCCGCTGTCGCCGAGCCCAACCGCGCCGAGCATCGCATCGGCCTCGTCCATCGCCACGCGCCGCGCGCGCCCGAACAGCCGCCCGGTCAGCGGTGCCCCTGCGCATTCCAGCCCGAACAACACGTTGCGGCGCGCGTCGAGGTGCGGGAAGACCGAATAGCGCTGGAACACCACGCCGCGATCGGGGCCGCATTCGGGGCGGAGCGGCACGCCGTCGAGCAGGATCTGCCCGCGCGTCGGCGTTTCCTGCCCGAGCAACAGCCGCAGGAACGTGCTCTTCCCGGCCCCCGAAGGACCGACGATCGAGACGAACGAGTGCTCGGCGATGTCCAGATTGACGCGTTCGAGTACGACCTTGTCGCCATATTCGACCCATATGTTGCGCAGAGACAGCATGCTCATCGCGCCCCATGCGCCCAGGGAAACCCGCGCGTGCTGATCTGCCGCAGCACCCAGTCCATCGCTATCGCGAGCAAAGCGATCCACGCGACATAGGGGAGAATGATGTCCATCGACAGATAGCGCCGGACGAGGAAGATGCGGTAGCCGAGCCCGACATCCGACGCGATCGCCTCCGCCGAGATGAGGAACACCCACGCCGGCCCGAGCGACAGCCGGATCGCATGGATCAGCCGCGGCATCGCCTGCGGCAAGGCGACACGCAGCGCGAGTTGCCAGCTACTCGCCCCCAACGTCTGCGCCTTGATCATCTGCTCGACCGGCAGCGCTTCGACGTGCGACGCGATATCGCGCAGCATCAGCGGCAGGATGCCGATCACGATCAGCGCGACCTTGGCGGTCTCGCCGAGACCGAGTGCGATGAACAGGATCGGCAGCAGCGCGATCGGCGGAATCACCGCGATCGTCGTGACGAGCGGGCTGAGCGTCGCGCGCACCGCCGGGAGCAGCCCCAGCATCAACCCCGCCAGCAACGCCGACAGCGTCGAGATCGCGAGACCGATCCCCAGCCGCTGGAGGCTGGCGAAGGTATCCGACCAGAACAGCAGTTGCCCCGTCATCGCATCGGGCAGCAACACCAGCGACCGCATCGCCGCGATCATCGCGTCGGGGGTGGGCAGGATCTTGTCGGCTGGATTGAGCGCGTGGCGGCTGGCCGAGGCGAGCAGATAGGCCAGCACGAGCAACACCAGCGGGGCGGCGCCGAGCATCGCCGCGATTCGTCGGCTCGGGCGGATGTTGACCAGTCGCACCATCAGCGCGCCCTTACAGCTTGCCGTCGGCGGCGAGCTTCATGAACGTCGGATCGAACCGCAGCGTCACGCGGGCCGGATCACCGAGCGTTTTCCCTGCGGGAAACGCGATCCCGACCGCATCCTTGGATGTCGCGCCCGGGCCGAACAACCCCTTGGAAAAACTGAAGTCGCGCACCCGCGTCATCGTCGTGATCAGATCCGGCGCGGTTGCCGCCGCAACGCCCTCGCCCGGCGTTGCATACAGATGCGTGGTCGAAAGCTGCGCATCGAAGGAGGCGGGCGTCGATCCGGCGAGCTTCGCCATCGCCGCGCGCGCCGCCTTGCCCTGCGCGTCCTGCCGCTGCATCAGCGCGATCGTCTCGTACCAGATCCCGACGAGCGCCTTGCCGAGATTGGGGTTGGCGGCGAGCGTCGCCTTGTCGACGACGAGCAGATCGAGGATCTCGCCCGGGATCTTCGACGAATCGAACGCGAGCGTCGCACCGGGCGCGCCCTTCATCTCGTTGAGCTGCGGGTTCCACGCGACCGCGGCGGTGACGCCCTGCGACGCGAATGCGCCGACGATGTCGGCATCGGTCGTGTTGACGGTCTTCACGTCGGTCAGCGCGAGATTGGCGGTGCTCAGCGCACGCGCGAGCAGATAATGCGAGACCGACAGCTCGACCAGATTGACGCTGCGCCCCTTGATGTCCGCGATCGACTTCGCATTCTTCAGCACGATGCCGTCATTGCCGTTCGAATAATCGCCGATGATGACCGCGCTGGTGTCCTTGCCGCCCGCGGCGGGGATGGTGAGCGCGTCCATGTTGGTCACGGTCACGCCGTCGAGCTTGCCCGCGGTATATTGGTTCACCGATTCGACATAGTCGTTGACCTGCACGATGTTGATCTTGAGGCCGTATTTGTCGGCCCATTTCTTCACGATCCCGGCGCGCTGCGCATAGGGCCAGGGCATCCATCCGGCATAGATCGACCAGCCGATGGTGAACTCGGTGCGCGCCCTGGGCGCGGCGGCCTGCTGCCCGCACGACGTCACCAACACCGACAACCCGACCAGGGCAGCGATTCGTGCTTTGTGGAACCAGTGAGGCATTATCAAGTCTCCACAGTAGGTTAGCGCAAAACACCCGGCCTATCTTTGCTGCCGGCAATATTACGTTTGATCCGATCCGTAATAAACCATAGTTATGTCGCACACGGAGCGCCATCCCTTTCGTGCATCTCGTCGACACAGAGGGTCGACACGGGGGCGCGACACAGGGGCAGGAGATCGAAGCATGCCGGTTGGTTATCGCATCACTGCCCTGCTCGCCGCGCCGATGCTCGCTGCCACGATCGCGCTCGCCTCTGCTCCCGCGGCGTCGAACGCGCACCGGTTCGCGCACTGGATCGACGGCACGACGCAGTCCGAACCCAAGATGCAGGTCCAGCGGTACGATGCGGACACGTTCGTCATCCGCCAGTCGGTCCACACCAATTTCGAGGCACCGTTCCTGTATCTGCTGTTCGGTCGCGACCGCGCACTGCTGCTCGACACGGGCGCGGGCGGTCTGGCGATTCGGCCGACGGTGGATGCGGTGATCGCGCGCTGGCTTGCCGATCATAAGCGAACGTCGATCCCGTTGGTCGTCGCGCATTCGCACGGCCACGGCGACCATCATCAGGGGGACGGCGAGTTCGTTGGCCGGCCCTACACCGTCGTCGTCGGTCTAAAACCCGAAGCCGTCGCCAGCTTCTTCGGCGTGGCGCATTGGCCGGACGATATCGCGACCTTCGACCTCGGCGGACGCGCGCTGTCGATCCTTCCCACGCCGGGACACGAGCCCGCCCACATAATGGTGTACGACCCGCGCACCCGTCTGCTTTTCTCGGGCGACATGCTATATGCGGGCAGGCTGTATGTACCCGTCGACCAATTCCCGACTTTCGTGGCAAGCGCCGACCGCGTCGTCGCCTTCGCCCGCACCCATCCGGTCGCGATGCTGCTGGGGACGCACATCGAAATGACCAATGTCGCGGGCAAGGACTATCCGATGGAAGCCGCCACGCATCCCGACGAACATCCGCTGGAACTCCCGGCATCCGCCATCACGCGGTTGCAAGCGGCGGTCCACGGCATGGCGAAATCCCCGGCGATCGCCAGCCAAGGCGATTTCATCGTCTATCCGCGCCCCGCGAAACCCGCGCCATGATCCCATCGCCCGGATCTGCTATGTTCAGCGAGCGATGCGCTTGACCGTCTCGGGCATCTCCTGGTGGACGATCGCGCTTGTCGCGATCGTCGTGCTGACGGGGCTGACCGCCATGCTGTTCGTCCGCGTGCGGACGCAGCGGCGCGACGCGGACCATCGCGACGCGCAGATCCGGCACCTGACTGGCGAAGTCGCCCGTCTCCACGACACGGAGGCCGCGTTGCAAAAAGCTAGGGACGCCGCCGAAGCCGCGAACCTCGCCAAGACGCGCTATCTAGTCGGGGTCAGCCACGAAATCCGCGCACCGCTCAATGCCATCTACGGCTACGGCCAGTTGCTCGAACGAGCCGGTGCGATCGATCCCGCCGAGGCGGCCCGCGTCATCCGGCGCTCGGCCGAACATCTGACCAACATCGTCGACGGGCTGCTCGATATCTCGCGGATCGAAAGCGGGGTGATGACGCTTGCCCGCGATGTCGTGCCGCTTCCCGAATTCCTCGACGCGATCGTCGCGATGTTCCGCGTGCAGGCGGAAGCCAAGGCACTGCGGCTCGATTATGCGGCACCCCGCAATCTCCCCGCTTACGTCCGCGCCGACGAGAAGCGGCTGCGCCAGATCCTCGTCAACCTGCTGTCCAACGCGATCAAATATACGCCTGTGGGGACGATCACCTTGTCGGTCCGCTATAGCGGCATGATCGCGACGTTCGAGATCGCGGATACCGGGATCGGCATTCCGCCCGCCGACCTCGAGCGCATTTTCGAACCGTTCGACCGTGGCAGTTCGGACGTTGCGCACGGGCAGCCCGGAACCGGGCTCGGCCTCGCCATCACGCGCGTGCTCGCGCAGTTGATGGGGGGCGACGTATCGGTAACGAGCACCGCCGACGTCGGAAGCCGGTTCCGGTTGCGCGTGATGCTCAGCGAGGCGCGCGACGTCTCGGTGGCGACCGCGCGGCGGCGGTCGATCACGGGCTATAGCGGTGCCCCCCGCACGATCCTCGCGATCGACGACGACCCCGCCCAGTTGGCGGTGCTGCAAGGCTTGCTTCGGCCGCTCGGTTTCAGCGTCTATGCCGCGTCGGGCGGTGCCGAGGGGATCGATCTCGCGCTGCGCTGTCAGCCCGATCTGGTCTTGCTCGATATCCAGATGCGCGACCTGAGCGGGTGGGACGTCGCACGTCGGCTCCGCGCGATCGAGGATGGCGGGATACCGCTTGCGGCCGTGGGCCGGCTCAAGATTCTGCTGGTGTCGGCCAACGCACACGAATTCGCCGCCGGTGGCGACGGGGCGGCGGCGCATGACGGGTTTATCCTCAAGCCGGTCGAGCTGGAAGCGCTGCTCGACGCAATCGCCGCACAACTCGGGATCGACTGGCAATCGGGTGAGCCATCCGGCCTCGCGCCGCCCCCTGCCCCCATCGCAGTGCCCGACCTCAGCGCCGCCAGTGTGACCATCGCGCGGTTGCGCTATCTCGGGCAGATCGGGCATGTCCGCGACAGCGAGGTTGCGCTCGACTCGCTTGCATCCGACCATCCCGAAAGCGCCGTGGTGGTCGATCAACTGCGCGACCATCTCCGCCGGTTCGATCTCAAATCCTATCTCGGGCTGTTGAACTCCCTTGGCTGAGCCGGTCCCCTGCCAGACGGGTGCAACCGTCCTCGTGGTCGACGATACGCTCGAGTCGTTGAGCTTCGTCACAGCTACGCTTGAGGCGGGGGGGATGACCGTGCTCGTCGCGGGCGATGGGGCCGCCGCGCTGCAGACGCTCGCACTGGTCGTGCCGGATCTGATCCTGATGGATGCGATGATGCCCGGAATGGACGGATTCGCCACGACGCAGCGGATCAAGGCCGACCCACGGCTCGCAGGCGTGCCCGTGATCTTCATGACCGGGCTGACCGAAACCAAGGACGTGCTGCGCGGGCTGGCCGCGGGCGGGGTCGATTATGTCCAGAAACCGGTGGTGGTCGAGGAACTGCTCGCCCGCATCCAGGTCCATCTCGGCAATGCGCGGATCACCCAGCGCAGCCAGGCCGCGCTCGACCAAAGCGGGCGCTCGCTGCTCGCGCTGGACGGGGCGGGCCGAATCCTGTGGTCGACGCCGCGAACGATCACGATCCTGATGGCGCATCTCGAGGACGAGGCGCTGCCGCCGGTCGTGGTCGCGGCGCTGTTACGGCTGATGGAGAGCGAAGACCTCCGCCCGTTCCGTCACGCGATCCCGGGGGGCGAACTCGAATTCACCTTGCTCACGCGCAGCGGACCGGACGAATGGCTGTTCCGTCTCGCCGAAACGCTCGACGGTGCCGAGGAACGCTTGCTCGCCACGCGCCACGGCCTGACCGACCGCGAGGCCGAGGTGCTGTTGTGGATCAGCCGCGGCAAGGCGAACCGCGAGATCAGCGAAATTCTCGGAATAAGCCCACGCACGGTCAACAAGCATCTCGAACAGGTGTTCGAGAAGATGGGGATCGAGAACCGCGCCTCCGCCGCCGCCGCGGCGGTCAAGACGCTGGCGAGCTGACCGGTAGATCGGACGACGGTATGAAAGACCCCAGAAGCGCCGCTGCGCGCCAGGCGATCGGCACGGGAAATGCCGACCGCGCGCGGCAGATTGCCGCAGGAATCGCGGACCCGGCCGAAGTGGCGTTCCTGCTCGGGCTTGCGGATGCGGTTCAAGGGCGCGTGAGCGCGGGGATCGCGCGGCTGGAGGCGGCGATCGCCGCCGCGCCGCGTGCGGAATATCTGGCGCAGCAGGCGCGGTTGCTGATCCTCGTGCGGCGCGATGGCGATGCGCGCGCAGCGGCAGAAGCGGCGCTCGCCGCGGGGCCGGAAGATGCGCTGACCTATGACACGATCGGCTGCATCCATGCACGGTTGGGGGATCATCACGCGGCGCTGCGCTGCTTCGAACCCGCGGTCGCGCTGGACGGCGGCAGTTTCGACTATCGCTACAATCTGGCGCTGGCGCTGGGGTTTCTCGGGCGCGCAGTCGACGCGGCGGCGCAATATGAGCTCCTGTTGCGCCAGGCTCCGCGCGACGGGCGCGCGCATTATGCGCTGTCCGGCCTTGCCAAGGCGACCCCGGAGGCGAACCATATCGACCGATTGGAGGCGGTGCTCGCAGGTGGACCGCCCGCCGACGACACGCTGCGCATCCGCTATGCGCTGGCCAAGGAATATGACGATATCGGCGCGGCGGAACCCGCCTTCCGGCATCTGTCCGTCGCCAATGCCGCGCACAAGACGCGGATCGCGTATGATTTCGCGAACGATGCGGCGATCTTCGACGCGATCGAGACGAGTTTCCGCAAACCCGGCTTCTTCGCAGGCGCCAGCACGGTCAAGGACGCGCCGATCTTCATCACCGGCATGCCGCGGACCGGCACCACGCTGGTCGACCGGATCCTGTCGTCCCACCCGGACATCCACAGCGCGGGCGAACTCCAGGCGATGCCACTCGCCGTCAAGCAACTCGGCGGCACGCGGTCGCGGCTGATCACCGATCCCGCGACGATCGCCGCGTCGGGCACGCTCTCCCCCGATGCGGTCGGTCGCGCTTATATGGCGCATGCGGCGCAGCATCGCCGGCGCAGCGACGGGCGCTTCATCGACAAGCTGCCCGCGAACTTCCTCTACATCGGCCACATCGCACGTGCGCTGCCGAGCGCGCGGATCGTGTGCCTGCGCCGCAATCCGATGGACACAGTGTGGAGCAACTACAAGAACCTGTTCGCGACGACCTCGAGCTATTACGCCTACAGCCACGACCTGCTCGACACCGCGCGCTATTTCGCGCGGTTCGACCGGTTGATGGCGTTCTGGGAAACACTGGTGCCCGGGCGGATCCTGCAGCTCGGCTATGAGGATCTTGTCGCGGACCAGGAAGGCGAGAGCCGCCGCCTGTTTGCGCATTGCGGGATCGACTGGACCGATTCCGCGCTCGCCTTCCACACCAACACCGCCGCGGTCGCCACCCCCAGCGCCGCGCAGGTGCGCCGCCCGATCTACCGCGATTCGGTCGAACGCTGGCGCGCGCACGAAACCGCGCTAGCGCCGGTGCGGCGCTTCTTCGACGAAGGCGGAATTGCCGTCTGAGGCGTGTCGCCGACACGCCTCGCAACGTCGCTTGCGCGCTACAGGTGCAGCCTTGCCTCGACCCCGACCGTCCGCGGCGTGACGACCGAATAGCTGTAGAACCGCCGTGAAATCCCGTAATCCTGGTTGAGCGCGCCGATCTTGCTGAAATCGTTGCCGACCGAGCTCACTGCATACACGTCGAACATGTTGAGCGCGTAGAGGCTGAAATCATACCGCTTGGTGCGATAGGTGAGCGACGCCCGGTTGAGCACGTAATCGGGGATGACCTCGCCGAACCCGCGGTTGCCGGTCTTGGTGAACACGTCGCCATGATAGGTGAGCGCCCAGTTGAGCGCGATGTCCGCATCGTTCGCCAGCGGGATCGTATAGGTCGCCGCGACACTCCCCGCATGTTTCTGCGATCCGGGCAGGCGATCTCCCTTGAGCGCGTCGAACGTGTCGTTGTTGACGACGATCAGGCCGGGCGCGTCCTGCGTCAGATGCGCATCGGTATAGGCATAGGTCGCACTCAGCTTGAGCCGATCGCTCAGGCTCGCAGTACCATTGAACTCGACGCCTTTCGAGACTGCCGCCCCTGCGTTGGTGGTGATTCCGACCGCGCCGTTGATCGTCTGGCTACCGACCTGCAGCCCGCGCCATGCAATATGATAGGCGTCGAGGTTGAGCACCAGCCGCCCGTCGAAGAAGGTCCCGCGGACGCCGATTTCCTTATTGTACGTCTTGTCCGGTCCGTAGAACTGCTCGTTGGCGAGCGCGCAGACATTCTGGCCGGGTTGCAGCGGCAAGATGCACGGCGCGACCGTGTTCGGCCCCCCGATGCGGTAGCCGGTCGAGTAAGTGCCATAGACCATCAGCCCCGGGCGGAACTTGTACGAGGCGTTGGCCTTGTACACCACGCCGTCCGAACTCGATTTGCCCGAACCGATCCGCGACGGCGCGAACTGGATCAGCGGATAGGGCGTCCGCGTCAGCCCGCCGCCGAACAGCGGCAAGTCGGTTCCGCCCCGCGCGGTCGCGTCATATTTGTAATAGCGCACGCCGCCGGTGACCTGGAACGCCGGAGTCAGCTTGAGCGTCGCTTCACCGAAGACCGCCTTCTCCTTGTTCGAATTGTCGAAGAAGGAAATATATTCGAGATCGTCGACGCGCGGCGAATCGATGAAATTGGCGAAGCCCGGGGTATATTCCTGGCGATCCCCGGCGTTCTTCAAATGATTGTAGAACCCCCCCAGCGTCCAGCTGAACGGCCCGCCATGCGTCGACACCAGCCGCAGTTCCTGGGTGAACTGCTCATTGCGGGTCGAGTTGTTGGCGTAGGACGAGAACGCCGGGAACGACTCGTAGCTGTAGTTCAGATCGAGCAGCAGATCGGTGTTGTCCGACACACCGTTGGTCCGCTGCAACGTGTACGCGGTCGAGGAGACGAGCTGCGCGATATGGCCGAGATTGGCCTGAAGCTCGAACGCATAGAGATAGGCGCGCCGATCCGACGGCTCGAGATAGCGCCACGGCCCCTCATATTTGCCCGTGTTGAAGGTGAAGGCACCGTTCGACTGGCGGCCATTGGTCTTGGTCTGCTGGAAACCGAAGGTCAGATAGCCTTTGAGATTCTCGTTCGCCTCGAGCAGCAGCGTGTTGCGCGTCGTCCAGGTCCGCTCGAAATTGACGTCCTTCGCGCGTTTGAAATTGTCCTGATATTGTTGCTGCGTCACCGTCTCGTCGAACGCGCCGCTTGGCTGCGGCAGCGAGGTGCCGGGATTCTGCAACAGGAACGGGTAATCGATGAATCCGGGCTCGTAATAATAGCCCGCGGTACTGCGCAGCGCGACATGATCGCGAATGATCGGCAAGTTGACGGTGAAGTCGCCCTGGAACCCGAACTGGCTGCCCTGCGCGACGGTCGATCCGCGAACGTGCGCATCGACGCTGAAATTATTGGTATCGGGGCGTCGCGGAATATAGCGGATCGCCCCGGCGAGCGTCCCCGCGCCGTACAGCGTCCCCTGCGGCCCGAGCAGCACTTCGACCCGCTCGAGATCGAGCAGCTTGAAATCCTGATACAGCGGCACTTCGCCGAGATAGATCGCGACGGCATTGTCGCGGTTGTTGCCGAAATCGCTGGTGTCGTTGGCGGAAAGCCCGCGCAGCACGACCGTGCCCGTGGCGCGCGGCCCGGTCTGGTTGATCGTCACGCCGGGGGTGAAATCGGCAAGCCCGCGAATGTCGTAGATCCGCTGGGTATCAAGCTGCGCACTGCCGACCGCAATGATGTTGATCGGCACGTCCGACAGCGACGTCGCGCGCCGCGTTCCGGTGACGATGATCGAATCGGTGTCGTCGCCGACGGGTTCGGGGGCAGGCGCTGGCGTTTCGGTCTGGGCGAATGCAGGAACAACACCGAACACGCCACCAAGCGTGCTCGCGGTAAGCAATAGTGCCTTGATCTTGAACGTAGCGGACATCGTTCCCCCTTTTGGCCTCAGAAATGCTAGAAATTCTGATCCCCTCCCAAGCGCATGCCGGCTTCGGTTTTTATCACCCCAATCAGGACGACCTATGGGGGCGGGGCAAAACTGGCCAATGGGGTGTTTGACGTAGGTCTTTCGGGGGGAGGATCTGGGTCTGCGCGGCGCGCATCTGGTCACACGTTCGGGACGAATGGCGCTGATCGCGCGGCTCCCTGGTACCGACGACGGGAGCGATCACAATCCGATCGGTTCAGCACGCCCGCAGTGGGAATGCCGAAGCGTCAGGGTGTCGGTTTCGGAGCAATCGCGGACTGGCGGAGACGGAGAGATTCGAACTCTCGGTACGGTTTCCCGTACGACGCTTTAGCAAAGCGTTGGTTTCAGCCACTCACCCACGTCTCCAGGTCACGGCGAGGTGGCTCTATAGCCGCGCTGTTCGCAGGGATCAACAGGCGGTTTGCACGACATCCGACGTGAAATCGACTCAGCCCGTCGTGGCGTTCATTGTCGCGTCATGTCATGGCGCGCTACGGTCGGTGATGCTGTTGGGGAGAATGACGATGCGCGTGGGTTGGTTTGCGGTCCCGAAGGTCGGGACGATGCTGGCACTTGTGCTCGCGACAGTCCCGCTGGGTGCACAGGTGCGGACGATCGATCCCAACCAGCCGATCGATTCGGACCTTTCCCGGTCCAGCACCGCCACCGGCACCACCGCGCGTACGCGGGCACCGGCCACGACGACGGCGATCGATACGCCGCAAAATGCCTATCCGTCGGACAGCGGCGCACCCCCGCCCTACCCCCAGGCGGCCTATCCGCAGCAGCAGCCCGGCACACCGTCCTCCCCGCGCTACCCCGATCCGCCTACAAACGGCTCGGGCGCACCGCAGCCGAACCCGGCCGATGTCGCGGCACAGGATGGCGCTCGCGCGGGTGCCGATGCGTCCGCCGCGCAAAGCCAGACCTTCCAGCAAGGCGAACTGCTCGCCGCGGCCGAGGGCACGTTCGGCAAGGGCGCGTCAGGGCTTGCCGGGATCCTGGAGCGCACGCTCAAGGAACAGGGACAGCCCAACGCCTATATCTCCGGGCGCGAGGCCTCGGGCGCGTTTGTCGTAGGCCTGCGCTATGGCAAGGGCACGATGTTCCACAAGGTCGAGGGCGAGCAGCCGGTGTATTGGACGGGACCGTCGGTCGGTTTCGATCTGGGTGGCGATGCCAACAAGGTGTTCGTGCTGGTCTACAATCTGTATGATTCGGCCGAGCTGTTCCACCGCTTCCCGGCGGCGGAAGGGCGCGTCTATTTCGTCGGCGGGTTTGCCGCCACCTATCTGCGCCGGGGCAATACCGTGCTGATCCCGATCCGGCTCGGGGTCGGCTGGCGGCAGGGCGTCAACATCGGCTATATGAAGTTCAGCAAGACGTCGAAGTGGTTCCCGTTCTGATCACGCAGCGCGCCGCAGCAACGACGCGGACCGCATGATCCGGAACATCCTGCGCGCGCTGCTCGCACTTGCCTATCTGGCAGCGGGAATCCTCCACGTGTTCGTTCCAGCACCCTTCCTCGGCATCACCCCCGCCTGGGTACCCTTTGCCCCGTTCGTCATCATGGCGACGGGGCTGTGCGAGATCGCCGGCGCGATCGGCCTGTATGTGCCGCGGCTGCGCTGGTGGGCGGGCGCGATGCTCGCCGCCTATGCGGTGTGCGTCTATCCCGCCAACGTCAAACATGCGGTGGATTACATCGCCCACGGCACCGGCGGGCTCAGCCTGTGGTACCATATCCCGCGTCTGGCGTTTCAGCCGGTGATCGTCTGGTGGGCGCTGTTCGCCGGACGCGTCATCGACTGGCCCTTTGCCAACCGGGAGACCCGCGCATGACCGAACCGACCGACGAGATCCTGATCGATACCCCCGATGGCCCGATGACCTTCGCCGAGTGGAAAAAGAAGCATCCGGTGCAGGTTCCCTCGCGCCGTACCAAGGGAAAGGATCTCCCCGTCAAAGTGAAGCGATTTACCGATAAGTAGCAAAGCGGTCGTTTTTCGATGGCACCAGCACGCGTTTCAACCGTTGCGCTCCCGAACCATGCCTCGTCGGCATGGCCGTGTATGAAAGGAACCAACGATGAACGAGAACACCTTCAAGGGCGAAGCCCAGAACGTCACCGGCTCGCTCAAGGAAGCAGCAGGCAATCTGACCGGCAGCTCGAAGCTGCAGGGTGAAGGCGTTGCGGATCAGGTTACCGGCGGCGTCAACAAGGCGATCGGCGCAGCGCAGGACGCGATTGCGACGGGCCCGGGCCCGCTGATCAATCAGGCACGCGAGTTCGCGCGCGCGAAGCCGTGGGCGACTGCAGCACTGGTCGGCACGATCGGTCTCGCGCTCATCAACACGCTGCGCGGCAAGAAGTAAGACGGATACGGGGGGACCGGTTTTCCGGTCCCCCTATTCTTTGGTGGTCAGCTCTTTGGCGGTCAGCCGAAGTCGATCGCCTCGAACCGGATCGGCTCGCCGATCGCAGCGTTCGCAAGCGCGCCATCCCACATCACGCGGTTGCCGCGCACGATCGTCCCCACCGGGCGGCCCGTCACCGACATTCCCGTGAACGGCGACCATCCGCACCGCGACGCGAGCCAGTCCTGCTCGATCGTCCAGCGCGCCTTCAAATCGACGACCGAGAAATCCGCGTCGTATCCGACCGCGATCCGTCCCTTGCCGACGATCCCGAACACCCGCTGCGGCCCCGCGCTCGTCAGGTCGATCACGCGTTGCAGTGTCGTCCGCCCTTCCGCCACATGGTTGAGCATCAGCGGCAACAACGTCTGCACCCCGGGCATCCCGCTCGGGCTGTCGGGATAGGGCTTGGATTTCTCCTCGAGCGTATGCGGCGCGTGGTCCGACCCGAGGATATCGACGACCCCCTGCTGCAACCACTTCCACAACCCGTCGCGATGCTCGCCCGACCGGATCGGCGGGTTCATCTGCGCCAGCGTCCCCAACCGCGGATAGGCTTCCTCGCCCGCCAGCGTCAGATGCTGCGGCGTCACTTCGCAGCTCGCGATGTCCTTGTTCTGCCCGAGCAGTGCCAGCTCGGCCGGCGTGGTGACGTGCAGCACATGGATCCGCCGCCGGGCCGCCCGCGCCAGCCCCAGGATCCGCTTCGTCGCGAGCAGCGCGCTCTCGTCGTCGCGCCATACCGGATGCGACGCGGCATCGCCCGCGATCCGCTCACCCGCGCGCGCGTTCATCCGCGCTTCGTCCTCGGCGTGGATCGCGACACGGCGATGTCCCGACGCCAGCACTTCCGCCAGCCGCGCATCCTCGGACACGAGCAGATCGCCGGTCGACGCGCCCATGAAGATCTTGACGCCGGCGGTCCCCGGCAGACGTTCGAGTTCGGCCAGGTCCGCGGCATTGTGGTTGGTCGCGCCGACGTAGAACGCATGGTCGCACCACATCCGGTGATGCGCGCGCGCGAGCTTGTCGCCGATCGCGTCCGCCGAATCGGTATTGGGCTTGGTGTTGGGCATTTCGAACACCGCGGTCACCCCGCCCAGCACCGCCGCGCGTGCGCCGCTCTCCAGGTCTTCTTTGTGGACCAGCCCGGGCTCGCGGAAATGGACCTGCGTGTCGATCACGCCCGGCAGAACGTCGAGCCCGGTGCAATCGATCGTCTCGCCCGCATCGCCGCGCAGCGACCCGAGCGCGACAATCCGCCCCGCCACCACGCCCACGTCGATTTCCGCCGGGCCGCTCGGCAAATGCACCGTGCCATTCTTCAGGATCAGATCGTACGCTGCCATAACTGCCTCTTATGCAAAGCCTCACGGCGTCCTATCTCGTCAGCATGACCGAAACCACCCTTCCCGCACGATCCGACAGCATCTCGTCCGGCACCATGCTGGCCGATCGTGCGCTGCTGCGCGTCGCGGGCGATGATCCCCGCGGCTTCCTGCAGGGCCTGATCACGCAGGACGTCGCCACGCTCGACGCGGCGGCACCGCGCTGGGGCGGGTTGCTGACCCCGCAGGGCAAGGCGCTGTTCGATTTTCTGCTTTGGGCGGACGGCGACGCGATCCTGATCGATTGCGAAGCGACCGTTGCCGAAGCGCTGGCGAGACGGCTGTCGATGTACCGTCTGCGGCGCGCGATCACGATCGACCCCGCCCCCGGGGCCGTTCACTGGTCACCGGACGGGGATACGGGCGTCAGCGACCCGCGGCTTGCCGAGCTTGGACGGCGCTGGCTCGGTGCGCCTGCCGAGCCCGCCACGGGATGGCTCGAACATCGCCTGTCGTTCGGCGTTACCGAAGGCCAGGCCGAACTCGGCAGCGACCAGACACTGTGGCTGGAAACCAATGCGCGCGAACTCAGCGGGGTCAGTTTCACCAAGGGGTGTTACACTGGCCAGGAAAACACCGCCCGGATGCACCACCGTGCAAAGGTCAACCGCCGCCTCGTGGTCGCGCCGCTCACCGAACCGGGCGACCGGACGCGCGCAACCTATCCCGAGCTCGGGCTGATGGTCGAATTGCGCCGGGTCGAAGCCCTCGGTGATGCGCTGGTCCCGGCGTGGCTGGGCGCTGCCCTCGCCACGCCGGACCCCGCCTGAGCGTCAGCGCCCGACCGCGCTGTAGGCGAAGCCCGCGCGCTCGACGTCGGCCGAGGGATAGACGTTGCGCAGGTCGACCATGACCTTGGACGTCATGATCGTCGAAAGCCGCTTGAGATCGAGCGCGCGATAGATGTCCCACTCGGTGACGATCACGATCGCGTCGGCACCGGTCGCCGCTTCATAGGCATCGCCGCAATAGGTGATGCCAGGAAGGACCGTCTTGGCGATGTCCATGCCTTCGGGGTCGTGCGCCCGCACGGTCGCACCTGCGTCGAGCAGGCTCTGGATGATCGCGAGGCTGGGCGCGTCGCGCATATCGTCGGTGTTGGGCTTGAAGGTCAGCCCGAGGATCGCGACCGTCTTGCCCTTGGCCTCGTTGCCGAGCGCCTTGATGACCTTGCGGCCCATCGCGCGTTTGCGGTTGTCGTTCACCTGGACGACCGCCTCGACGATCCGGACCGGGGTTTCGTAATCCTCCGCGGTCTTGAGCAGTGCGAGCGTATCCTTGGGGAAGCACGACCCGCCATAGCCCGGGCCTGCGTGCAGGAACTTGGACCCGATCCGCTTGTCGAGGCCGATCCCGCGCGACACGTCCTGGACGTTCGCCCCCACCGCTTCGCACAGGTCGGCGATCTCGTTGATGAAGGTGATCTTTGTCGCGAGGAACGCATTCGCCGCATATTTGATCAGCTCGGACGTGCGACGCCCGACGAACAGGATCGGGCTCTCGTTGAGATACAGCGGGCGATAGACCTCGCGCATCACGTCCTTGGCCCGCTCGTCCTCGGTGCCGATCACGATCCGGTCGGGCCGCTTGAAGTCGCCGATCGCGGCGCCTTCGCGCAGGAATTCCGGGTTGGAAACGACCGCGATCGGGAAATCACCGGCCAGCTCAAGCAGGATCTCCTCGACCTTGTCACCCGTCCCGACCGGAACCGTCGATTTGGTCACGACCACGACAGGCCCGTCGATCGCCTCAGCGATCTCGCGGGTCGCGGCGAACACATAGGTAAGATCGGCATGGCCATCGCCGCGGCGTGACGGCGTTCCGACAGCGATGAACACGGCATCCGCGCCGCGGACCGCCGCGTGCAGGTCGGTGGTGAATTTGAGACGACCCGCGGCAACATTGGTCGCGACCAGCGTATCGAGGCCCGGCTCGAAGATCGGCATTCGCCCCGCTTCGAGCGCCTCGATCTTGGATGCATCCTTGTCGACGCAGATCACGTCATGGCCGAAGTCCGAGAAACAGGCTCCGGATACCAGGCCGACATAGCCCGAACCAATCATCGTAATCCGCATAGCGTGTCCCCTGAATGCCGCGAGCAATGGCGACGGGTGAGCGCATGGTACGCGTGCAATGGCATTCAATCGCCACATCGCAACCATTTGACGCATGCCCGCCCGACATGTGCCCCGTTAGCCGTCCGCACGGCAAATTGCCAGCGGCGGCGATATCGCGCTGCACCGAAATAGTCCCGCCCGCGCAACGTCCCGTCTTTCGAGGACAAAGAAAAAGGGGACCGGCCGTAGCCGATCCCCTCGATCTTTTCGCCGTAAGGCTTCGAGCTTAGTTGCCCGAACCCGGACCGTACGTGACTTCCACGCGACGGTTCTGCACTTCGCGAACACCGTCTGCGGTCTCGACGCGCGGGCGGCTCTCGCCGAACGCTTCCGAGGTGATCACGCCAGCAGGGATCGAATGCGCGGACAGGTAAGCCTGAACCGAGTCATTGCGACGCTGCGACAGGCCGACGTTGTACGATGCCGCGCCCGAACGGTCGGTGTGACCTGCGAGCATGACACGTGCGCTACCGCAGTTCTGGTACTGGGCGATCGCGTTGTCGAGAATGCCGGCTGCCTCAGGCGTAACGTCCGACTTGTCCCATTCGAAGAACACGATGAACGGACCAGGCGAGCAAACCGGTGCCGGCGGGGGCGGCGGAGCTGCGGGTTCCGGCGGCGGCGGCGGAGCTGCTGGCTCCGGCGGCGGCGGGGGAGCTGCAGGCTCGCCGAAGTTGTACGTCAGACCTGCGAGCAGGCTGTGCGTACGGAACTTGCTGTCGAACTGGCGACCCGAAACGTCGATCAGGCGGACCTTGTCGGCGGTGAAGAAGCGATACTTCAGCGACGCGTCGACGTGGTTGCTGATCGGCGCGCGAACACCGGCGATGCCCTGGTAGGCGAAGGTCGTGTCGCTGTCGTTCAGGAACTGCGTGTTGCCCGAGATGTCGTAGCGACCCTTGACGCGAGCTGCACCGACACCGCCGCCGACGAAGCCCTGGATGCCGTCATCGTCACCGAAGTCGAGCAGGCCATTGACCATGAAGCTGAGTGCCGAGGTACGGCCGTTTGCACCGTTGTAGGTGCCCGGAACGAACGTCGTGCCGCCAACCGTGGTTGCGGTCGTCGAACGGTAGCCATCGACTGCTGCCGACTTGTAGCCGACTTCGGCTTCAACGCGGAACATGCCGAGATCGTAACCGATCACACCATCGACGTCGTAGCCGTAGTGATGATCGACGTTGCCTGCGTTGTTAGCGCCTGCGATGTTGAACTTGATATCCTCGACGATCATGCCACCACCGTCGACACCGACGTACCACGACTTGTCGCGGGCGAGGGCTGGTGTGGCAAGAACGGTGGTCGCAAGCGCCATGGTAACGGCTAGCTTCCGCATAAAAAAACCCCTTCTTCTGGTTGTCACTCGGACAGCGCAAACTCCCTACCCAATGGAAGGTTTCCGCGCAAGCGAACAAATGCCAGGATCTGTTGCTGAAATGCCACAGCAATTGGCAGTTATGCGGGGCTTAATATCAGTCCATGATGCTGCAATACGGCGATAATCTCGCAGATCGTCTGGCGTGCAGAAAGGTCACTAACGGTGCCGCCGGACGGTGCCGCGATCGCTGCTTGAGGTACGCCCAGCGCCTGTACGCCGTCCATCAGAAGCCGTCGCGCCCGCACGGTTCCCACCTCCCATTGCCCTGCGACATGACGGGCGACGCATAGGTCGTTGATACTCCACGCGGACATGCCGTCGGCGGCGGCAAGAAAACGCCATCCGCCTGCGGTCCACCCCGCCAGTGCCCCACCCCGCCCCGTCCACGCGCCGCTCGGCGCGACTCCGACGATTCAGCATTGTCCGGGGAGCGGGGCGGACGGTGGAACGCTCAATCCAACCGCCTCGACGATCGGTTGCACTGCAATATCGAGCAGCGCGAGCGATTCGTTGTGGGTGAGTTCCTTCTGACCCTGCCCCGCTTGCAGAAACGGCAAGGCCAGCCGTGGCGTCGTGTCGTTGCTCATGATCGCGTTCCTTCATCCTGCCCATCCGGGAACCCACAGTCGCGCCGGTGGAGATTCGCCGTTGGTGCCTGCCTGCCGGACCGCGATCATCCGGCCGCTCCCCCGGTCTGCAGCGGTCAACGTCCATCGCGGGGACACCGTGACCGCGCTCAAAGCGCCGGCTTCATCGCCGAACGTGACCCGATATTCTTCGCGTTCCTCCGCCAATGGCGCATCGATCCCATCGCGCCACTGCCACCCGTTTCTGCTGCGGCGCACCCAAGCCAGAACGGCATTACCGTTACCGACTTCGCTGCACTGCAACAGAACCGGCGCAAGCGGCACGACCGAAACTCCGTTCACCGCCAGCACGGCGCTGGCTGGCCCCGTCAGATCGCCGACCCCGGTGGCAAGAATGCGCACCGTTCCGCCGATCGCGGTCATCGGAAGATCGAGCGTCATCGCGCTTTGCGGCGTCAGCAGCGCGAAACGATCCCCCACGGCCTGCGTACCGATGACGCGTTCGCTCCCGCGACGTCCGCGCAACAGCGTCGCAAGCTGCCACCGCGTCGCGCCGATCTGTTCCGCCGTGCCGAACTGCACGATCTCATCCCCCGCCAGCGCGAGGTTCGCCCCCGCTGCCAGGGCAGCGTCGGTTGCGCTCTCCAACGTCATGTCACCATGCGCGAGCTCGACCACGAACCGCCCGGCGCGATCGACCAACGCCGCTCCGCCGGTCCCCGGCACCGTCACGAGCCGCCCGATCACGCCCGCCGCAGCGGTCGTCCCGGCGCTGATCCAACGTACGCCGTCGTCCACGCTGTACAGCAGCGCCGCGCGCCGCCAGCCCGGCTGCGTTCCCGCCGCGACGATCGTCACGCGCGGCGCGGTCAGCAGGCTGTCGTCGAACGGCAATGTCTCGACCACGGCGAGCAGCGTAGTCCCCGCCGCCAGGTCCGGTGCGGACAGCACCCGCCCCGGGCTCGCGCGCGCCGCGGCGGTCCTTGCGGCCAGCCGGACGCACTCGAGCGTCACGACGTGCCGCTCGAACCCCCAGCGCGCGACGCGCCACACACCCGCTACCCCGCGGATCGTGACGCACGCGCCGGGGGATAATGCGAGCCCGTCCCACCCCAGCGTCACGCTGCGCCGTTCGCGCCCCGCTTCGCCGCGCGCGATCGTCCGTTCCGCGATCGTCTTGGCGGCCCCGGCATCGACCGCGGCGACCAGTTCGAGCCGATCCTCGCGTGTGCCCGGTCCGGGCCGCCACGCGCGCTGCAACCCGATCTGGAAATCGCGTGCCGGATCGTAATGCGACACGGTTACGGCACGCGCCACCGTCTCCAGCGCCGCAATGCTACGACCCCGCGCGGATTGCGATCCTGAGACGGTCACGTCGCCATCGTCGATCGCGCGCTCGGGAACGATCCCGCCCTTCAGCACCAGACGCGCATCGTTCAGGCCAGGCGCTGGCGCAAACCAAGCGCCACTCGCCTGCGTAAGTGGTTCGATCGCACTGCGCACGCTGTCGCCGTAAGCCGCGAACCCGGTGAGATCAGGCGCATCGACGGAACCGGTCACCGCCCCCCCGCCAGTTCCCGGATGATCGTCCCGATCGGCACGGCCGCGTCATCCGCCACGACCTCGAACGTCAGCGACGGAATACGATTGCCATAGTCCGCAAGCTGCAGATGCTCGAACACCGCATAGGCCAGCCCGCGGTGCGCAGGCGTCAGCGTGCCCCCCTCTGCCGCCGCCAGCAACGGGTCGGCCGCCTGATCCTCATCGCCCGGATACAGCCGGAACCCGGTCGCGCTCTTGAACACGCCGTCGGCCCCGCGCAACAGCTTGCCGTCCGCCCAGATCCGCCCCACCCGCTGGATCGGCCGCGCCGACAAGGCGACCGCGAACGACACCGAATAGCTGTACGCGGTCAGGCTCGCTTGCCCCTTTCCGCTGCTGCTGGTCGCCGCGCTTTCGATCAATTCGGTCGACCAGATCACGCATCCGCCGACCCGCATCGTCCCGAAGATTTGCTGGAGCGGCGTGCCATAGCTCGACGTCTGGACCTGCAAGGCGGACAAGCGCGGCCCGCTGCGCCCCTGGGGCGGGAACAGCACAGTGTGATCGATCACGCTCCCCACGGCAGCGCCGATCGCACCGCCGATCGGTCCCCCGATCACCGTCCCCACGACCGTCAAAACGAGCGTCGCCATCGGTCACTCTCCCCGATCGTCTTGAAGATGCCAGCAGCCGATCAGCGTCCACGGCGGCGGCCCCGGTCGCTCGACCACGCGGCGGAGCATCGCATCGGCATGAACGATCCCGCCCGGAACGATCACCGCCAAATGCCATTGCCGGCATCCGGCGTCGAAAAGCGCGATGCCGCCGGGCATCGCGGTCGTGCCCCGTTCAAGCCCCGCCGCATTGAACCGCGCGACGATCTCGGTGACGCATCCCCCGCGCAGCGCATAATCGCCGGGGATCGCCCCCGCATATCCCGCACCCCGCAACGAGACCGCGACGACGCCCACGCAGTCCAGCCCGAACGCCGGGTCGCGCCCCTGCACGCGGAACCGCGCGCCGATTACACCCCGCGCCGCCGCAACTACGGCGCGATCCCTGGGCGTCATGCGCCGGGATAGCGCGTCAGAAGATCGATCCCGGGCAGATACGGCTCGCCGCGAAAGTTCGCCGCATTGCCGAACCGCGCGGCGCAGGTCGCCAGGCTCTTGTCACACCCCTCGATCAGCTCGACCAGATCACCCGCCTCGACCGGCAACGCCGGATCGCTCCGCAACGTGACGTGCGCACCGTCGGACGCGGCGATCGCGGCGTGCAAGCCGCTGTTCGCCCCGCCGATCCAGCGCAGCAGGCCGCCGCCATACGCATCCCCGCTCGGTTCGACCGCGTCGAGCGTCACGGTCTGCCCGTCGACCCCGATCACGCGCTGCATCCGCCGTCGTCCGGCAAGCGGCACGCGGCAGCGCACATCGCCAAGCTCGGCACGACATTCGGGCGACGTCAGCTCCACGACCGGTCGCTCCAGCGCGGCACTCGCCCCCCGCAGTTCGGCGGTGAAACCCTGTTGCTGCGTTTCCACCGCACCGATCGTCCCGATCCCGAGCGGCACGCGAGTCGGATCCGCCCCGCTCCAGTCGACCGCGAACAGCGTCACCCGCGCGCCGTCCCACCGCCCCGCGAGCAGATCGGCCTCGGTGATCGCCGCGCTCGTCAGCGCGCCGGTAATGTCCATCGTATCCGCATCCAGCCCATCGCTGCGCCGGATCGCCGAGGGCGTCATCCCCGGCGCAGCGCAATGCATCAGACCGTCGATCAGCAAGTCGCGATCGTGATCGGTCAGCCCCAGCGCGATCCCGTCGCACCGCTCGATCCGCCAGCACAATGCGATCGTCGTGAGCGTGCCTTCGAGGAAACTCACGCTGCATCCTCGCGCACTTCGATCAGCGGGACGCTCGTCGCCGTGCCCGCCAGAAAGGTCGCGCGCGTCACGCTCAGCCGGTCTTCGGCGAAGCGTACGGCCACGTCGAACTGAAACCCCACGCTGACCGCGACCCCCGCTGCGGGCGCGGAGTCGAGGTCGATCCAGCCCCCCGCGACGACGCTGAACGCGGTCGTCTCGCCCGTCCCCACCGCGACCCGCACGCTTCCCGCGACCGGGCGCGTGATCCGCCGCAGCGCCGCCCCATACGCCTTGGTCAGCGCGAACCGCACCGTGATCCCGTCGCCCGTCCCGATCCGCTGGTCGAACGGCGTCGGCACGCCCCCATTCGAACTGGCATCGAACGGATCGCGCAACCGGAACCCGCGCGCCGGCCCCATCCGCGCGCGGAAGAAGCCAAGCAACGCCGCGATATCCGCTTCGGATCGCACCCCCGGCCCGACATCGTAACGCGTCCGCGCCTCCGCCCAGCTCGCGTTGCGCGCCTCGTGCCCGCCGCCGCTCGTCACGATCGCGGTCGAGAATTCGGGGCTGACCTCCGCCTCCTTGCCCAGCGCGATCGGAAACAGCACGTCGTCGAACGCGTCCATATCGTCCTCCCCCTGATCGAAATGCACGAACCCGTCGCGCACCACCTGCGGCAGCGCCCAGACGAACGTCGCCGCCACACCGCGCCCACGCGCAGCCTCGGCGGCGGCTTCGATGTCGCGCCAATCCGCGGTCTGGTCGGGCCGCAGCACAAAGCCCGAGAGATAGTGCGTCTGCGCGACGGCATAGCCCAGCCGCGCCTGCATCGCCGCCACCCCCCGCGCGGTCGCCGCGACATCACCCGCGACGACGAAATCATAATCCTCGAGTTGCAGCACATCGAACGCAGGGCTTGCCCAGCCGAGCGGCACGTTGGCGCGCTTCGCCTCGGGCGTCGTGCCGGCGAGCACGGTCGGCAGATACACCAGCAAATGCGTCTGCGTCCCCGGTGCAACCCCGCGCACCGCCCCCACCAGCGCCGCGGTCGACGCCGCCAGCACCACCCCCGCCGCATCGAGCAACGCGCGCTCCGCCGCACTCGTCACGCTCGCCAGATCCGCGATCTGCACTGGATTGCCGCCGAACGCCGCGCGCGCCGCCGCGTCGTACAGGCACGGGCGGCCATCGGGCAGCACCCACCACCACGGCTCGCCGACCTGGAACTTGGGCGCCAGTCCCGCCGCCAGCGCAATCCCGATAAACGCCCCCGCCACGCTCCGCAGATACGCCATCGCCCCGCCATGCGCAGGCGACAGCAGCGTCGAGGGCGGCGACCAGCCGGTCAGCGCGGGCGATCCGTCCCACGCGCGTTGCTTCCAGTCGCCCCAGCAATAGGCATCGAACAGTTCGTAACTGAGCGACCAGATCACGTCATAGCCAAGCGCCTTCGCCTTCACCGCGAAATCCCGGTGCCACGCCGCCGCGGCTATGTTGAGCACGCCCCCCGCCAGACTGACGTAATAGCCCCCCGAATTGGCCTCGAGCCGCATGTAATGGCTCATCCCGACATAATGCGTAATTTGCCCGCGATAGCCGAGCAGCAAAGCATTGCGGAGCAACCGCGCGGGCGTCAGATGATAGCTGTCATCATAACCGCTCGCGATCGACAGGCCGTGTTCGGGAACGACGACATCGCCGATCGCAAGCACCGCACCCGATCCCTCGCAGGCGATCGCGCTCAGTTCGACCCAAGCCTCGACCGGCACCGCCAGCGGTACGGCGGACCCCGCGCCATAGCCAGGCGGCACCAGCGATACGAACATCCGGTCGACATCCCCCGCCCACACCGGATCCGCCTCGCCCGGCAACACGAACCCGCCGTCGAGATCGCCGAAATCGAGCGTGATCGTCGCATCGGCGGGCGTGCCCACCGCATAATTCCACAACCGCACATACCAGGCGCGCGCCGCCCCACTCGCGTCGCGCCCCTCGATCGTCAGCACCGGGCCGTTGACCGCATCCAGCGCCACCACCCCCGCCGCCCGCCACCGGAAGACGAGCTGGCAGGTCCGGAAATCGCGCGCGGTCGCATAGCGCAACAGCGGATGATCGTGCGTGTCCTCCGCTTCCCAGATCAGCCCCGCGAGATCGCCACGCGAGTAGAACACCGTATCGACGCGCAGCCCATCGGGCGCGGTCGTCGTCACCGCCGCCATCATCGGGCGCGGGAAATTGACCGTCCAGAACCGCGGATCGAACCGCGAGATGACTCCTGCCTCCTGCACCGTCCGTTCGGTCGCGAGCCAATAAGCCATCGTGCTTTCTCCCCTTACGGCGTGTTGCCCAACCCGAGCGGCCCAGGCAGAAGCGGCACCCCCCTACTCCGCGCCCAACGCCGCCTTCACCGCACGCGCCACTTGTCGGCTCGACGCCGCGAGCGCCTGCGGCGCGTCACTGCCGCCCTGCACCGTGATCGACACCCGCACGTCGCGCGTCCCGCCGCCGCCGCCGCCGGCAGCGACGATGCTCCCGCTCGCGGTCGGCACGAACAGTTCCGGCCCGCGCTCGCCGACCCAATAGGGCCGCATCGGTGAGACCGGCCCGCCCGTCGCACGCCCCGGTGCGCCACCGAGCGCGCTCGTCAGCGCCCCGACCAACCCGCTCGTACCACTCGCCGTCGTCTTCCCGCCGAACAGCGCGTTCAACCCGCCCCGCAACGCCGCCGACGCGATGTCGTCGAGCGCCGCCAGCCCGCTCTTGCGCAGCTCCTCGAACCCGAATGATCCCGTCCGCACCGCCTTGGCCAGCGCGCCCTCGATCGTCCGCGCCGCACGGTCGACGCCCGTCGCGAGCGGCCCTTCCAGCGACGCGCGCATCGCATCGACATCGCGCGTGAACCCCGCGGTATCCGCGCGCACGCCGACCAGCAGCGTATCGATTTGCTCACTCATCCGGAAAAGCCTCCTGCATCCGAGCGATCGTCGCGGCATCGGGGGGCGCGACCGAATCGCCGCCGCCCCTCAGCACCGCGACCACCGCGCCCAGTTCGGCGGGAGTCGCGCGCCAGAACACCTCCGGCCCCCACCCCAGCACCGCTCCCGCCAGCCCGGCGAGCCGCACGCTGGCGTCCGCAAACCGCTCCATCACCGCCCCGCCAGGATCTGCCCGAGCAGCACGCGGAGTACCGGCGTCGCCGCTGCCAACCCCGCCCGCACCACGCTGTCCCCCAGCGCCTCACGCGTCATCGCCTCGGGCGGATCGACCCGGCAATGCCAGAACAAGGCGACCATCTCGCCCAGCGCGAGCGACCCCGCCGCCGCGCGCTCGACCAAAGCGAACAACGGCCCGAGCTCGCGCTCCGCCGCGCACAGCGCCGTAAAGCTCGGCCGCAGCACCAGCCGCTCCCCCGCGACGCGGAGTTCCGCCTCGCCGCGCTCCGGGTTGGCGCTCATGCCGCCACCACCACGCCCGAACTCTCCAGGCTCAGCGTGTAACTGCGCTCGCCATTGTAATCCCCGGCATAATCGAGCCGCGCGACGAGGAACCTGCCGGTCAGCGTATCCCCGCCCTCGAAGCTCAGCCGGTAATCGTCGAGCACCCCCGACAGCGCGCTCGCCTTGATCCGCAGCTCCGCCGCCGACCCGACGAACACCCCCGCCGCCGATACGCTGACGCTGCGCACGCCTGCGCCCGACAGCAAGTCACGCCACCCGCCCGAATCCTTCGACGTCACCGTGACCATCGCGCCGTTGACGCTCAACTGCGTCGTGCGCAGCCCCGCGACCGTCTGATAGACGACCGGCGTCGCCCCGTTCCCGACCTTCAGCAAGAAGGCACTGCCCCGTTCCACGCTCATAAAGCCTCCATCATGCGAATCCGGTAATCCACGCTCGCGCTCCACTGGCCTGGGCTCGTCGCCCAGCTCCGACCGCGCACGAGCAGCACGCTCGCGATTTGCCAACCGGTCAGGTCACGCGGCAAAGCCTCGATCGCCGCGCCGACGCTCGCGGTCAGCGCACCCAGCCGCACCGCCGTCTCGCTCGCGTCGCGCAGCGTCACCAGCACGCGCAACTCGCGCCCGGCGCGATCCTTCGCGCCCCAGTCGACCGCGATCGTCTCGCCCAGCTCGGCAAAGGGCGGCGTCGCGCGCACCGGGGGACCAAGGTAAACCCCGTTCAGCCCCGCGACCGCGCGCAGCCGCGCCAGCACCGCCGCCTGCAGCACACTTTCCGCGCTCATCGCAGCAGACTCCCGATCCAGCGCAGCCGCGGGTCATCGGGCGCGATCCGCCCGGTCAGCACGACGTCGTCGCCGACCACCTCCACCGCCACCCCGGGCAGCGTTTCGCGCAAGGCGGCAGCAACCTGCCCCCGTACCCGCTCCGCTGCCGCCTCGCCGATCAGGCGCGCTCGTTCCTCCAGCGCGTCCATCATCGATGCTCTCCCGCCAGCAACGCGATCCGCCGGAACGGTCGCCACAATGCGGTCACCGCGAGCGGCGGCGGGGTCGCGTGCTCGCGCGCGTCGAACAGATGCGCGGCAAGCAACACCACCCCCTGCCGGATCGGCCCCGGCACCCCGGTCCAGTCGCTCGCCATCCCGGCGTCGAACACGACGATGCGCGTGCCGCTCCCGCCATCGGTCCCGCGGACCCAGCCTTCGCCCTGCGGATCGATGTCGATCGCATAGGTCGTCGTCGCGAGTGCGACCCCCGCGACCGTCTCCACCCGCGTGATCGCGCGAACCGGTGCCGCGCCGATCCGCTGCCACCTGCCCGTAACCACAAGGCTCTCGCGCATCGTCCGCGCGATCGTCACTTGCCCGAGGAACCGTTCGGCCAGCCCCAATGCCGTCTCGACGAACGCGGCGATCAGATCGTCCTCGTCCGCACTCGCCACGCGGATCACCGCCTTGACCGCCGCCACCGCGAGCGCACGATCCCCCGTACCGAGCGTCACCACGCCCGGTCCATTACCCTCGATCATGTCGATCCCTCCGCCAGACAATCGCGGCGGCCGGCGCGCGATCTAATCCCACCCTACCCCGGCCGCCGCTTCCGCTCAGGACACCGCGAACTTCATCAGCTTGATCGCCTCGCTGTTCGACACGCACCCGCCGATCCGCTTGGTCGCGTAGAAATTGACGAACGGCTTGTTGGTGTAGGGATCGCGCAGGATCGCGGTCTCGCGCCGCTCCGCGATCAGATACCCCGCCTTGAAGTTGCCGAACGCGATCGACAGGCTGTTCGCGGCGATATCGGGCATGTCCTCGCTCTCGATCACCGGATAGCCGAGCAGCGTCCCCGGCGTCGCACCGGTGAGGCTCGGGCTCCACAGGAACTGCCCGTCGCTCGTCTTGAACTTGCGGATCCGCGCGAGCGTGGTCGCGTTCATCAGGAACACCGCGCCTTGCCGATACGGCGCGCGGAGTGCCTGGACGAGATCGATCAGCCGGTCCTGCGGCGTCGTCGGAAAGTCGCCCGCCGCCCCGCTCGCCAGATATTGCAGCGTCCCGAACGCGCGCGTCGCATCCGTGGTCGCCGCGATGGTCGCCTGCAGGAACCCCTTGGGGCGGCTCACCCCGCTCCCGGTGATGAACGCGCTCCCCTCCGCCTTGGCGAATTCGAGCGCGATCTCGTTGGCAAGCCACGCCTCGACATCGAACGCGGCATCGTCGAGCATCGCCTGGCTCGCGCTCGGGTTGGCGTAAAGCTCGCCCATCGGCGGTGCGATCTCGGTGAACACAGGGGTAGCGGTCCCCGGCCGCGCATCGGTCTCCGCCGCCCAGCCCGACGGCGTGCCCCCGGTCGTCACCAACTTGCGATAGCCCGCGCTCCCGACCCGCACGACGTTGCAGATCGCACGCATCGGCGAGATCGCCTTGAGCGTCGCGTCGATCACGCTGTCGATCTCCTGGGGGATCGCATAGCCGCCAGCGTCGCCGGTCACCCCGGTGAACGCCTTCATCTCGACGCTCGCCCCGCTGCGCAGGAACCCCTCGAACCCACCGCCCGCCGAAACGCCGCCACCGCCGCCCGCCAGCATCGGCCGGACCACCGGCCCGCCCAGAGCCTGCGTCTCGAAACTCACTTCCAGTGCATCCATCGTGTGATCGGTCATGTCATTCTCCCACGCCAAGACACCCGGACGACACCGCCGCCGGGCAAAGAAACCTGTGATTTTCGGAAATTCCCGTGTTCCTTCGAAGGCAGGAACCCAGAGCCAAGCGTCAGAACGCCCGAAGGCTTGTGCGCACCTGGACTCCCGCCTTCGCGAGCGTTCTGCCAAACAGGCCGTCATCCTGAACTCGTTTCAGGATCCAGCCCTCAGCGAGTCCGGACCGTCCTTGTCGCCCGGTGGATGCTGGAACGAGTTCAGCATGACGGCAGCTTGCAGTTCTTGCGCTTCCGGGCCCCTCGCCTTCGCGAGAGTTCTCCAAAACCGTCCGTCATCCTGAACTTGTTTCAGGATCCAGCCCTCGGCGAGTCCGGACTGTGCCTGTTGCACGGTGGATGCTGAAACAAGTTCAGCATGACGGCAGCTTTTGGGGCCAAGGGTGACGGCACGTGGGTGAATCCTTACCCCGAAATCGCGTGCACCCGCGCCAGCGGCTGCATCGGCTGCGCCACCAGGCTCACCTCGACCAGATCGAGCGCGGTCAGCTCCCGCACCGCGCCCCCCGTCCGCACCCCGGCCCGCACGCGATACCCGATCGAAAGCCCCGAAATGCCCCCGCCGCGCACCATCCCGGCGAGCGCCGGATCGTCGATCCGCCCGATCACGCGCAACCCGCGCGCATCGGGCTCGACCCGCTCGACCACCCCGACCGGCGCCCCCCGGTGATGGAACAACAACGGCACGGGAGCGGAAACATCGAACGCCCCCGCCCGGATCACGTCGCCCCCACGATCCACCCGGTCGAATACCGCGGCGTACCCCGCAAAGCGCAGGCTCACTTGACCCAGTCCCAGAACCCCGTCTTCACCGCGATCCCGGTCAGCAGCAGCGCGCCCGCGATCCGCACGACCCACCCCAAAGCCGCCTTCCACACGCGCTTCTTCGCGTCGCGCCATGCGCCCAGCAACTCGCGCAGCTCGGCCATGTCCTTGGGCGCCGCGCCATCGTCGAGCCCCAGCCGTGCGAGCGCGCGCGTCGCCGCGACTTCGCCCGCTTCCTCCGCGATCGCGCGCAGCGTCGTCAGGTCCGCGCCCTCGCTCGATCCTTGCGCGATCAATTGCGCCAGCAATGCACCACTCATTACGCATCTCCCACACCAACCGGCGCGATGCCGAGCATCGCGCGTTTTTCTTGCCCACTCAGGAAGTCCGCCGCGCCGACCTGCGCCCACAGCCGCTCGCGATCCTCCGCCAGCGCGGTGATCCGGTCGAGATCGACCGACAGCGCCGCCCCCTCGAACCACCCGGAAAGCGCCTGCGCCAATGCGGTCAGGATCGACCCCGCCAGCGGCAGGATCGCGAGCCGCCACAAGGCACGGTTCGCCTCGCGGTAATTGGCGTAGGTCGCGTCGCCGGGCAGCCCGAGCAGCATCGGCGGCACGCCGAAGGCGGTCGCGATCTCGCGCGCCGCGGTCGCCTTCATTGCCGCGAAATCCATGTCGGCAGGCGTCAGGCTGAGCGGTTGCCACTTCAGCCCGCCCTCGAGCAGCATCGGCCGCCCCGCATTGCGCGCGCCGGCAAAGCCTGCGTCCATCTCGGCGCGCAACCGCTCGAACTGTTCGCGCGACAGGCTCGACCCGTCGCCCGGATCGTATACCAGCGCGCCTGAGGGCCGCGCGGCATTGTCGAGCAACGCGGTGTTCCACGCCGACGCCGCATTGTGCAGCGCCATCGCGCCCGCCGCCGACGCGAGGCTCCCGAGCCCGTAATGATCGTCGAGCGGATGGAACGCCTTGATATGCACCACCTGCGGCCGCCCGCCGGGGTCTTCCGCCACCAGCCGCACAGTCCGCTCGCCAACACCATAGCGATAGGCGACCGGCCACCCCGCCGCATCGGGCTCGACCGTCACCCGCTCGGGCCGCAGCGCGAACAGCTCGACCACGTCGCCGCGCGCATCGGTCAGCAATTGCACATAGGCGTTGCCGTGGAGCAGCAACTGCGCCGCCACGCTCGCGCACAACGCCTGCCCGCCCGAGCGCGCCTGCACCAGCGCGACGATCTCGGGCGGCCCCAGCAGCGGTGCATCCCCGATCCCGTCCGCGATCAACCGCACCGCCCGCTGCGCGATCGCGTTGCCGAGATACAGCGACCGCACCTGCGCCTCATAGGACAGCGGTGCGGTCCCCACGAAACCGCTCGCGAACCGCGATCGCACGCCCCCGAGCGCCGGACGCGATTCCTCGCGCCCGGCAGCTTTCCAGCCGAACCATTTCATGATGTTCTCCTGTGGAGCTGCGGGCGTTGACGCCGCACGCCATGATTGGCGCGCGGTATTTAACGCCGCCGATGCCTGTTCAATCCGTCATCCGGTACGCGCCCTGGCGGGACCAGTCTCCACATCCCCCCACCCGTTCGGGCTGAGCGAAGTCGAAGCCCCACGCGCAGCGCTAGCCCTTCGACTGCGCTCAGGGCGAACGGAGGATGAAATGCGAACGCAGCCGGCGCGAGGGAATCCCCGGCGTTACCCCCGCCCCCTCACCCCCGCGTCGCGAACCAGATCACATGCCGCGGCCGCTTGCCGTTCTGCCACACCATGATTGGCGCGCGGCGATCAACGCCACCGATGCCTGTTCAATCCGTCATTCGGTACGCGCACTGTGGGGACCAGTCTCCACATCCCCCACCCGTTCGGGCTGAGCGAAGTCGAAGCCCCACGCGCAACGCCGGCCCTTCGACTGCGCTCAGGGCGAACGGAGGATGAAGTGCGAACTGAGACGCCGCGGGGGCAATCCCCAGCGTTACCCCCGCCCCCTCACCCCCGAGTCGCGAACCAGATCACGTGCCGCGGCCCCTTGCCGTTCTGCCGCGCCTTGACCGCGACCTCGTCGACCAGGAACCCCGCCGCCTTCAGCCGCGTGACGAAGCGCGCATCGGGCGCCGCCGACCAGATCGCCAGCACGCCCCCCGGCCGCAACGCCATCCGCGCCGCCGACAACCCGCGCGGCGCATACAGCCGGTTGTTTTCCGCGCGGACCAACCCGTCCGGCCCATTGTCGACGTCGAGCAGGATCGCATCATAGCCACCCGCGGGGGCCAGAATCGCCTCCGCGACATCGCCCTCGAACACCCGCACCCGAGGATCGTCGAGACACCCGTCCGCCACCGCCGCCATCGGCCCGCGCGCCCACGCCAGGATCTGCGGCACCAGCTCCGCCACCACCACTTCCGCGCGCGCGCCAACCACGCCGAGCACCGCGCGCAAGGTAAACCCCATCCCGTACCCGCCGATCAGCACGCGCGGTGCGGCAACCTTGGCGACACGCGCGCACGCCATCGTGCCCAGCGCCTCTTCGGAGCCGTTCATCCGCGTGCTCATCAATTCGTTGCGATCGACCACGATCATGAAATCGGCACCGCGCCGGTACAGCGTCATTTCGTCCCCGCCGGGGATCTGCGCCGTGTCGATCAATTCGCGCGGTACCATGGGGACGCCCTATCCTGCCGTCATCCGCACACCGGGACGGCTGCGCGAGGGCTGCGTCCCTACCGAGCGGCGCAGCGAAAAGCCACGCCGCTTGGCAGCCGCGATCAACGCGAAGCGAGCACCGGTGCGCGCGCCAGCATGTGCCGTGCGACCTGATGCGACCAGATCGCATCCCCGGTCCGCGTCTCGAGCATCACATTGTCGAGCGTCAGCGCGCGGCGATAGACCGCCGCCGCATCCCCGCTGCGCCCGGCAAGGACGTAGGCGTTGGCCAGTTCGATTTGCGCGCCGCCGTCGCGCGGGTCGACCTGCGCGCTCGCCTCGACCGAGCGCACCGCGTCGGTCGATCGGGGTGCCGCGACCGCAAGGCTCGAGAAACCCGCCACCGCAACCAAACCCATCGCCAAGGTCCTGATCATCGCTCCGTCTCCCGTTTTCGGTCTGTTGCAGTTTGATGACACATATACGTCACTTTTGTGAAACGGTTTTTGCACCCAAACGCTCCACAAACGAACGTGCTTGAATCGATGGATGATTTGACGAAATCACGCGATGTGGCAGTATCGGTCCAGTCGAGATCAAGACCCGGACACTAAAGGAGAAAATCATGCTCCCGATCCTGCTTGCCGCTGCCGCCGCCGCGACCACGCCAACCGTCGTTCCGAGCCGTGGAATCGACGCGCCCTACCCCAATGTCGCCCAGGGCATCCTCTACATCCCGACTCCGACCAGCGTCTCGGCGGACATCACGCATCGCAATCGCCTGATCGCGCTCCGCACCGAGGCGCTCGCGCAGCAGGCGCGCGACGGTGGCACGCTGACCGCCGACCACAAGGCGCAGCTGCAGCAGAAGCTCGATCGGATCCAGCTGCGCTTTGCCGAGATGCGCCGTCGCGCGGATATCTTCTCGGTCGATGGCTGGGGCCGCGCGATGTACACCGCCTATACCCGCCCGAAGGTCGTCTTTCCGCCCAACACCGGGCGAACCGGCGTCGCGAACTGACCCCAGGCCTCAGGTCGGCCGGACGCGGGCGGTACGGCGCTTCGCGATCATCAGCTCGCCCAGCGCCCACACCAGAGCATCCGCCCGGTCGGGCGACCGCCCCGGCCCCTGATACCCGCCGCCGACGACCAGCCCGCACAGCTCGGTCTCCAGTTCGGGAAACGCCCCGACATGCGAGACCCGGCCGCGCTCGTACAGGATCGACACCGGCTCGGCGCGCGCGACCTTGCCCGTGCCGGCATGGACCAGCCGCAACGGCAGCCCCGCATCCGCCGCGAGCAGCACGCTCTCGACCATCTTGCCGCCCTGGTTCTTCTCCGCGATCACCCGGTCTGCACCGTGCCGCGCCGCGCACGCCGCCACCGCCTGCGCCCAGCCTTCCGGCGACAAGCCCGAAACGCTCGCATCCTCCAGCACATAGCCGCGCCCGTCGCGCCCCAGCCCAACCGCGACGATTCCGCACGCATCCCCCCGCCCCGAATCGGTCCCCGCAGGCGGATCGACCGCGACGATCGTCCGCGTAAGCGCAGGCGCCGCCGCCACCCGGCACGCATCGAATTGCGCGCGCCGCCACAGCGCCCCTTCCGCTTCCTCGATCAGCTCGCCCGCGATCTCCTGTCGCGCGAGCCGCGTGCCGCCATAGGCTTCCTCCAGCGCCGCGAGGAACGTGTCGGGCAAATGCGGATTGTCCTGCGTCCGCCCGACCGTCTGGACCAGCCCGCCCAGCGCCATCACCCGCCGCATCAGCGCGATCGGCCGGGGCGTCGTCGTCACCAGCACGCGCGGATTGTCCCCCAGCCGCATCCCCAGCATCAGATTGTCCCACGCCGCATCGCCGTAGCGCCATTTCGCCAGCTCGTCGCACCACGCCGCATGATGCTCCGGCCCGCGCAGCACCTCCGGGTTTGCCGCCGAGAAGATCGCCGCGCGCGCACCCGAGGCGAAGACGATCTCGCCCGCCGCACGGCGATAATCGACCGGCTCGTCCACCCGCGCGACCGAGACCAGTCCGCTTTCCCCCTCGACCATCACGCGCCGCACGTCGTCGATCGTCGCGCCGACCAGCGCGATCCGCGCGCCGGGCATCGACCGCGCGATCTCGCTCACCCATTCCGCCCCCGCACGCGTCTTGCCGAACCCGCGCCCCGCCCGGATCAGCCACACGCGCCAGTCGCCGGGCGGCGCGAGTTGCCCCGGATGCGCCCACAGGAACCACGCGTCGTTGAGCGCCCGGCGCTGCGGCGCGCTCAGCCCGCGCAACAGGTCCGCGCGCTCCTCCGCCGACAAGGCAAGGATCCGTTCGACATAAGCGGCGGTCGAGGCTTCCGCGGTGCCCCCCGCCGGGCGTTTCGCCGGGCGTTTTGCCCGGCGGGGAGGAGCGCCGCTCATGCCGCACCCCGGCGCTTCTCGATCGCGCTGAGCTTCTTGAGGATCGCCGCATCGGTCTCGGCCATGTCCGAGCGACGGCGCGGCGGACCTGCCGTGTCGGAAGGTTTCCCCGCGGCGTTGCGATGCGCGCTCAGCAGGCGCAGCGCCGTATCCATGTCGAGCGTCCCGGCATTGTGCGGCGTCTCGATCCCGGCGTCGCGCGACGCCCCGGACAGGACATGCCCGAGCACCAGCGTCTCGAGCAACTGATAGCCGCTGGCGAGCGCGATCTGCCAGTTGAGCGCGAATTCGGCGTCGCGTCGGCGCAACGCATAGACCGAAATCACATTGACCCCGATCGCCTCGGCCGATGCCTTGACGTTGCAGCTGCCCGCCAGGTTATCGAGAAACTCGGCCTTCATGCGTTGAGTCCAGCGGACCCATTTGCGGCCCGTGAAGGCGGTCGGGCGAGTCGCCGTCAGCGTCGCCGTCGCGGCTGCATTTCTTGGTCGAAGCCCCATCACCCTCTCCTCCCGGTTCGCGCGCACACAAAAGGGCCGGAAAGCGTCTCCGCCCCGGCCCGTTTCCGCCACCCCCCGGTTTGACCCGCGGCGGCAGTGCGCAATTCTTCATCGTTCCTGTTATGTACCAAAGCAGCGTCGCGATGTCAAGCTGATTGTACCAGATAGGTGATGACCCGATTGCCCTTGCGGGAATGCGGTTGATTCAGCGCAAGGTCGGCGGAGCGTTCCGACGCTCCGGGCGTTCGGCGGCTGGTATCTACAGGAGAGCGACGATGGCGAAGACATTGGCAGGGTTCACGGTCAGCCGTTCCGGCGAGGATTATGTGATCACGATCGAGGAAGAGGGCGGCGAGACGCAGGAATATAGCGCGACGTACGACCAGCTCGACCTAATCGCCGACACCGTCGGCGAGACGCTCGACGCAGACGAGGAAGACGCGCTCGCGGTCGACGGGGACGTCGAAGACAAGGACTGAGACTCGTCTCGCTGGCAGGGCCAGCATATTTCAATTCACGAAGGCCGCCCGGAGCAATCCTGGCGGCCTTTTTGACGTTAGCAACTGAGCCGTCTCCCGTCCCACCCCTGCCGTCATGCTGAACTCGTTTCAGCATCCACTGTGCAACCACAGCCGCAAACCGCGGACCACACTCATCGTGCGGTGGACATTAAAACAGACTGACTACTTTCGCCTTCGCATCGGCAATACTTGACTGGATTTGCACGCGGCTTACCGCAGTATTTTCCTGGGGCGGGGCATCTGTGATATGGTCGAGCAGAGCATTCTAATTAGTTACGACGGTGGCGATGCAGTTCGGAATTCAATAGATGCGAAGCTTTATGGCCAATCTTTGCAGGGGATCGATCGTTTAGTTTCCGATTGCTTGATTATATTTTCTGAAGAGAGATTGCCAAAAAGAGGTGAGCGGGCTCCGGTCATTCTCAAAGTTAAAGAGCCAGAACGTGGTTCATACAACTCGCCTGCTTTTTATCAGGAAATTTCAGATACGCTTGCGCTCGGAATTCCTCTTATTTCTTCGATCGGCCCCGATATTGTATCGCATTACGTGTCAGTCGTTTTGGATAAGTTCCGCGGCAAGGACTCTGCTGTGGAAGTAGCCATACAGAAAATGGCCCAAATGCATCAGCAGACCGTCCAGGGGCTAACTGACATGCACCGAGAGTCGATAGCTGCGCTGGATCGGAAAGATGTTCGTCAACATGAGGAACGGATGGATATTCATGACGAACATATGGGTATACAGGACCTTTTGCGGCGTGCGATCGGTGGAAGTGGTTCTGCCGCAGTGGACTATGTCGCGCCTGTCGGGCGCAGCGTAGATACTGCCTCGTTTATCTCTGGAAGTCTTCCACCTGTTGTCGTGAACAAGACCGATGCAGAAGCAATCAGGGATTCACAGAAATTGGACTGGCTTCCTCCCGCAAATCTGGCGCTACGTACCGATGGCTTTAAGTTTCATTCAAACGGTCTCAGCGTTGAGAATCCGGAGCACGACGGTTTTATGATGGCAGAAGTTGCCGACCCCGAGTTTGATAACGAAGACAACGATTACACGAAAGCGGCGGGCAAACGCGCAACGATTGAGGTTCTTGGACGTAAGGGGTACAAAAACGGGGTTCTTGCTAAGCTTCAGATTCTAGCGTTTTTAAGGGAAATAGCTGACCAGGGTTAAGCACGCCAGGTAGCAGCCTTCAATCAGTGAGTTTGCAAAGGATCGGAACCCGTTGGTAGCTCGGAGTATGGGCGACCAAGCTGCTTTAAACGCGAATTGACCTCAATGGCTGGAACGTCGGGCGCAACCCGACAGCATCGTAGAGCCATCATTCCGATGGGCAAAGCGAGGGCTTGAATCAACGGTTTGGCTTTTCGGCAAAGATAGCCTCAAATCCGGTCGCTGGGCCGAAGACTTCTTACGCAGCCTTCCCCATAGAATTTTCCTAGGCCAAGCCTGCTCAACCTGCCTACGGTTGAGCATTACATTCCTGTAAAGTCCGCCAGCATTTCCATTTCTCGACATGTGGGTCGGGGGATCAGCCGTTACCATGCGATCCTAACACAACTTTGCGGTGACCGACGATGCGACCTTATCCACGCATTTCCCCACAGTGTAGGGCCATTTTTCACTGACAATCCGCTGCAGACTGTCCCGCGCGGTACGGCATTCGTCCTTTAGTACATACTTGAAATGCTACGCCTGCAAAACCAGGCGCGGACTATTCTACGTCATCTTTGCGCCATTAAGCGCTGCGCAGCCATACCCTGTTACGCTAGTTGTAAATGCCACTGTGGGGTAGGCAAGACTTTCGCACGCTCCGTTCGAGCGCGACGCCGCTCTCCAAGCCTGACTGCTCGCTCAAAACCTTCGCCGTAAATCTCCAATAACCGATGGGCAGATTCGAATGAGGCAACTTTAGCAAGCACATCTATTCCTTGAGAACTACATTCATAGAGAAAATACCCGTCATCTCCAAGATGATTAGCGGCGCTGTCTGTAATCGCGTTCTTAGACAGAGATGATATGTAAAGGTATCGATCACCATCGATTCTGCGATAAGCAAGGAAGTCGTCCATGGCTACTCGGCCTCATATACGCATCAGAGAGCAACCCGGCATTTCAGCAAACGAACTATCTCGTTACCTGCTCTCCGGCGATCATGCCCGGGAAGGAATCATACGCCGAGCAAAAGAAATCGCAACAGCGCCAGTGATCCGCTATCGTGATTTGCGCAACGGAATATCCGCTTATCTCGCTGACGCGGCACGGCCATCATGCGCGCTAGCTTCACTAGAATCCTTGCTACGACACAAAGCCGACGATGGAAGCAACTCAGCGTTCATGCGCGAAGATGCAGAAGCTTCTCTTGAAGCACTTGAGACGTTTCGCCGTTTTCAAAACCAACTCGGGGGGTTCGATTTCAAACAACCGGGCAAATGGGCTGGCGCACTGCTGATCGAGGGCGTCGCCGTATCGGTATATCCAGACCTCGTACTCACGCAGCAAGCGCGATCCAATCATCGCTACGGCGTAGCGCTGTTTCGCCTCGCTAAAGGCGACGAACAAGAAAGCACGACAGCGGCTGGAAAGCGTGCCGACATAGCAAAATACGTCGCAACACTGGCATACATGCAAGCCAACGCGCACTGTGCGCCCAGCCATGTTGCTCACCCTGCCTTGTGCTTGTCGATTGATGTCCAAAACCAAGAAATCGTTGCTGCTTCGAGCAGCCAAACCATTCGGGTGAACAACATTAAAGCCGCCTGCCGCCAAATTTCGCGGGCATGGAACACCTTGTAGGGCCTAAGGTGCGATGCTTTGCTCGCTAGTTCGTTTTATCAACGTATATGCCTTTGACTCAGTGCTATTCCATTCATCCATCAAATGCCCGCAAACAGTGCAATTAAACGAGTCCTTATCCCGCATCGGATAGCGGGTGACAGTGACCCGGTAACCTGCCGTGCATTTCTCGCACGTTTCGTCAGCGCGTTCTTCGCTCGACCAAGTCTTCACCATTCGCCTACTCCTCTACACAGATGGCTAGCATCGTCTGCGCTTGGGGCAATCATGTATTTCGGCCCAGTGATTTTTTAAGGTGCTCACGTTAGGCGTTACTAGGTTCGGCGCGCGTTTAGAAGACGACAGCGCGAGTACCCCCGCGCCGCCATACTCAGCACACTGACGACGTATTGCTCAGCGGCAGCGCACCTCCGCGTTGTTCTGGTCGACCGACTTGCCGACGACGCCGCCCGCGATCGCGCCGAGGATCGTGCCGACGCCGCGCGAATGGCCGCCGTCGATCACATTGCCGAGCACGCCCCCGCCGACCGCCCCCGCGATCAGCCCGGTCGTCCCGTCGTTGCGCTTGCAATAATAGCGCCCGTCATTGCCCGCATAGACCCGGTCGTCCGGCGCGAGCACGCGCTCCTGATAGCGCGAGTCGTTGCGATAGTATCGCGCCGGGTCGTAATTGCCCTCGTCGCGCTGGTCATACTCGGGGTCGGCATAGCGCTGGTCGTCATAGTCGCCCGGGCGCGGCCCGCGGACGCCGCGCGTGCGCGCTTGCTGATACCGGTCATATTCGGCGCGAAAGTTGCGCCATTCAGTGTCGAAACGCTGCTGCGCCTGCTGGAAACGCGCTTCGTCCGCCTGGCTTTGCGCCATTGCGGGCGCCGCAACGGCAAGGCTCGAGCCGGCCAGCAGCATCGCGACACGAACGAAAGGATTCATCGGGGTCTTCTCCATTCCACCAAGGAAACACCACTAGGCGCGCGGATCGATGAACCGGACATTTCCGGAGGGGACCGCTCAGCGCAGGCTTGCGCGCAAGGCTTCCCACGCCGCGATTTCGTCGTCATGCCGGTGCGTTACCGTGACGGGGCCGGCGGTCGCGCTGGCCAGGTCGACGTCGACCGTCCCGCGCCACTCGAACGTCGCATTGCCCGACAGCCGCACCATCCCCGCCGCGCTCGCTTCCGCGCGCACCATTCCGCCGCGGTTCAGGACCGTGATTTCCGTATCATAGCTGCACCGCGCGGTCAGGCACGCGGCGAAGGTCGATGCCGCCATCGCGCTCCCGCAACTGTCGGTCAGCCCGATCCCGCGCTCGAACGTGCGGACGAACAGCGTCGTCGTGTCGCGCACCTCGACGAACGAGACGTTGGCGCGGTTGGGCAGCCAGTCGGGCGCGGCTTCACAAAGCGTCCCCAAAGCAACGAGTTCGGCCTCGTCGATCATGCCGACGAACGTCACCAGATGCGGGTTGGGCATCGCCACCGCGGTAAACCGCCGTTCGCTGCCGAGCAGGGGGACCTGCGCATCGACGATCCGGTCGGTTCCGGCCTGCAGCGGCCAGCGCGTCACGTCGAGCTCCGCCGGCCCCGCGACCTCGCGCACGGTCTGCACCCCCGGGGCCAGCGCCGGATCCCGCGACACCTCCGCCGCCGATTGCTTGAGCCCAACCCGCGCCGCATCGATCCCGAGCGCCTCGAACCCCGCCCGCGCGACACAGCGCAACCCGTTCAGACACGTCTCGGATTCGCTGCCATCCGAATTAAACATTCGCATCTCAAAGGGATAGCCATCCTGCCGGTTCGCCAGCAGCAGAATTCCGTCGCCACCGACCGTCCCCGCGCGGTCTGCCAAAGCGATTGCAACCTGCGCCCAATCGGCGTCGTCCAGGTCGATCGCGCGCGCGTCGATCAGCGGAAAATCATTGCCCGAACCGTGGCATTTGAGAATGTCGAACTGCATGGCCGCGCCATAGTCGTTTCCGCTGTGCACGTCACCCCAGCCCATAATGGTCCGCCAGCCGATCGAGCGCGATCGTCAGCACCACCCGCCCGCTGCGCTGCGGCCAACCGAGGCCGCGTTCGGCATCCGGCAACCCTTCCCCCGCACAGATCACCCGCCACAGCACGTCGCTCAGCCCCCGCCCCGCCCCGTCGAGCGCCGCGTCGAACCGACGTTTCGCCGCGATCTGCGCGGTCGCCGGGTCGAGCGCATCGCCGCCGCCGCCGCCGACTCGCGCCTCCCAGCGCATCGTCACCGACGGCGAGAGCGCGGCACGCTCGTAATCCGCGCGCAGTCTTTCTCCCGCCTCGAACTGCCGCGCATCGACCAACCCGCGCGACCGCAACCAACCGAGCGGGGATTCGGCTAGGTTGACCGTCACGGTCCGTCCACGCCCCCTTCCACGCTCTTGCCCGCTCGCCACGATCCCGCGCGCATCGAACCCACGCTCCACCAATTCCCGCATCGTGCACCTCCCGTCCGCGTCGTCGCGGGATTGCCACGAAGGCGCGTTTGTAGGACAGTGACAAACCCATCTGGTTTATCGAGCTGACAGGGAACGCGTATGATCACCGCCATCCGCGAAGTTCGCCGCGCCAAGGGCATGACATTGGACGACGTCGCGCGCGCATGCGTCCCGCCAACCACCGCGCAGACGATCGGGCGGCTCGAAACGGGGACGCGCACGGTATCGGTTGGCTGGCTCAACCGCATCGCCGATGCGCTCGGGGTGCGCGCTGCCGATCTGGTACGCCTGCCCGACCAGCCCAACATTCCCGTCGCCGTGTTACTCGACCCCGACGGTGCCTATGCCCCGCGCCGGTCCGCGACGATCGCGCCCCCCGTCGCGACTCCCGACCATATCGCGGTCAGCGTCGTCGCGAGCATCGGCGATTACCGTGCGGGCGACGAGATCTGGTGCGAACGCCTGTCGCCCGATCATTTCGCGCGCGCGCTCAACCGCGACGTGCTCGTACCGCGTCCGGCCGGACGGTTCGCGTTCGGGCGGCTGATCGACCGCGACGGCACCCGGCTGCATCTGCTACCGCTCGGCTCCGGCAGCCGCCAGCAAATCGTCACCGATCCGCCGTGGATCGCAACCGCCGTCCGATTGGTTCGTCCCTTATGATAGCCTCCCTGTTCCTCGCCGCTGCCTGGTCGTGGCAAGCCGTCCCCGCGCCCGCGCAACCCGCACCGCTGCCCGTCGCCCAGGCGGAGATCGTCGCGACCTACCCGCACGATCCGCGCGCCTTCACCGAAGGACTGCTGATCGACCGCGGCACGCTCTACGAAAGCACGGGCCGTGAGGGGCAGTCCGACATCCGCCGCGTCGATCTCAAGACCGGACGCGTGCTGGCCAGCGTCAAGCTCGCGCCTCAACTGTTCGGCGAGGGGATCGTCGCGTGGCGCAACCAGTTGCTCAGCGTGACCTGGCACGGCGGCCAGGGGTTCAAATGGAGCCTCCCCGGCCTCAAGCAGACCGGCAAGTTCACCTACACCGGCGAAGGCTGGGCGATGACCGACGACGGGCGCAACATCATCCTGTCGGACGGGACGCCGGTGCTGCGCTTCCTCGACCCGACCACGCAGAAGGTCGTGCGTCGCCTCACCGTCACCGCCAACGGCCGCCCGGTCGAGCAACTTAACGAACTCGAATATGTCGAGGGGCAGATCTACGCCAACATCTGGATGACGCCGTACATCGCGCGGATCGACCCCGCGAACGGCCGCGTCGTCGGGGTGATCGACGTATCCCCGCTGATCGCCAAGGTCGCGCTGGCGGATCGTGATTCGGTCCCCAACGGGATCGCCTACGATCGCGCCGCGCACCGGCTGTACGTGACGGGCAAGAACTGGCCGAACCTGTTCGAGATCAAGCGTCCGAGGTGATCCGCGCGGTGTCAGTGCGCCGCACGTCTCTCTCTACTGCGCTTCCCCGGCGAAGGCCGGGGCCCAGGAGCGAAGGCCAAGGTAACGGCGCGCAGTCGCCAGCAATCTTCTGTTCCGCAACTGGGCCCCGGCCTTCGCCGGGGAAGCGCTAATCTTGAGGTCCGCGGAGCTTGGGATCCCCCACACGCAAAAAACCCCGGCAGTCGCGCACGACCACCGGGGTAATCTGAGACCGCCCCCCGCGCGGTGCTGCCCAATAAAGGAAAGGCGGGGGATGGCCCGGTCGGCCCCGCCACCCAGGATAGGGGGACGGGCGACGGGACCGGTTGGTTTAGCCGAGCAGCTTCAGCACGCCCTGCTGCGACTGGTTCGCCTGCGCGAGCATCGCGGTCGATGCCTGGCTGAGAATCTGCGACTTGGCGAGGTTGGTCGTTTCGGTCGAGAAGTCGACATCTTCGATCCGACTCTTCGCGTCGGTCAGGTTGGCGACGCTCGAGGTTAGCGTGTTGACGACCGACGAGAGACGGCTCTGGCCGGCACCGAGCGATGCACGAGTCGTGTTGACTTGCTTCAACGCAGCATCGAGCGCGTCCAGGGCACCGAGCGCTCCCTCGCCGTTCGAAGCGTCCCCAGCAGCTGCAGTGTTTGCCTTACCTACCTTCGAGATATCGACGCCAGTGCTGTCGTTGGAAATCGCGTCGAGGTTCAGCGCCTTGATCGATAGATCAACCTGATCGGAAGAATCCGAACCCGTCTGAATCTTGACGCTCACGCCATCTGTCGCATCGAACAATTTGACGCCATTGAACGTGCTTCCGGCGATGCTGACCAGCTGCTTCTTCAATTCTACGACTTCTGCCTGCAAATTGCCGCGGTCGCCTTCTTTACCTTCGGTGCCGTCCCCGCTGTACGTGCCCGAAGCCGACTGCACTGCCAACTCACGGATACGCTGCAGAATGTTGGTGGCTTCACCGAGCGCGCTGTCGGCCGACTGCGCCAGCGCGATACCGTCGTTGGCGTTGCGGATCGCCTGGTTCTGGCCCTTGATCTGCGAGGTGAACGAGGTGGCAATCGCCAGACCGGCGGCGTCGTCCTTGGCCGAGTTGATGCGCTTGCCGGTCGACAGGCGTTCGATGCTGGTCTGCAGCGCGCTGTTGGCTGCGTTCGATGCGTTGCTCGACTTGAGCGCGGCGACGTTGGTTCCGATAACGGTCATTGAAGGTCTCCAAATGGGTCCGGCAATCCCGCCGCCCCCTATCGGAGAGCCGAGCCGCCAAGCATGGTAACGACCGTTTCCGGCGGGCTTTAAGCGCCTCCCGACTCTTTTTCGCATTTGTGTCGGTGCCGCCAAACATCGGGCGGCAAAGCGGAAAATAATTGCCGGTTTGGCGACCGGTTTAACGCCGAATTTACTAGCGACACCGCATTCCCCGAATCAACCAGAGGGGGCTCCATGCGATCCATCGTTCCATCCGCCGCGATTCTTCGGCAGCATTATGCACTCGTGTCGTGCCTGCGCGCGCAGGGCTTCACGATCGGTTCGTATGAAGACGGCAAGCGCACGCCCGGCGAGTTCTACCTCATCGCCGCGGGCGAGACCCCGCCGGTGTCGGCGCGCACCGTCATCCTCGGCCATGAAGGCCGCGTGATCATGCCGTCGCGCGACGGCAGCCCGGCCTATGTCTCCTATGACGAAACCGACGCCGCAGTCGGCGCAGGCTTCGTCCGCGCATTGCTCGCCGATTCGGACATGCCGACCGCCGCCGATCCCGAAAGCCTCGCGCTCCACACGCTCGCCGAGCGCGTCGCGACCGCCGATATCACGGTGTTGATCAACGGCCCGACCGGCACCGGCAAGGAAGTCCTCGCGCGCTCGATCCACCTGAAATCCAACCGCGCCGCCAAACCCTTCATCGCGATCAACTGTGCAGCTCTGCCCGAGACGATGCTCGAGGCGTTGCTGTTCGGCCACCAGAAGGGCTCCTTCACCGGCGCCTCGTCGGGCGGCGAAGGCTTCTTCCGTGCGGCGGACGGCGGCACGCTGCTGCTCGACGAAATCGCCGAAATGCCGCTGCTGCTCCAGTCGAAGCTGCTCCGCGCGTTGCAGGAGCGCGAGATCATCCCGATCGGCGCGACCACGCCGCAGCCGATCGACGTCCGCATCATCGCCAGCGCCAACCGCGACTTGCAGGACGAAGTCGTCGCAGGCCGCTTCCGCGCCGATCTCTATTACCGCCTGTCGGTCTTCCCGCTGACCACCAAGCCGCTCGCCGACCGCGTGCAGGACATCCCCGCGCTCGTCGCGACGCTGATCCTGCGCCACGCGGGCAACCGCACGATGATCCCCTGGCCGTGCGCCGAGGCAATCGAGCTGCTGTCGCAGCACGACTGGCCCGGCAACGTCCGCGAGCTCGAGAACGTGCTCCAGCGCGCGCTGCTGTTCGCGGGCGGCGACACGATCCTGCCCGAGCATATCGTGTTCGACCGCCCCAGCGCGCGCACGACGATCGCGGTCAACGAAGTGCAGGCCCCCGCGACGCTCGGCAACATCGTCCAGATGCACGAATTCCAGGCGATCCGTGAAACCCTCGCCGCGTGCAACGGCAGCCGGATCGAGACCGCCAAGCGGCTCGGCATTTCGGAGCGCACCTTGCGCTACCGATTGGCCAAGGCGCGCGAACAAGGCGACGACATCATCCGCGCGCATGACCGCACCGCGGTGTCGGCATGAGCGGCGTGGGTGGCATCGGCGGCGCGGGCGGGATCGACCGCGTCATGGCGCTCCGCGCGCAGATTCTCGAACGCAACCAGGCCCTCGCGCGCGCCAGCGCGACGCCTGCGGCAACCCCGGTCGCCGACACGAAGCCCGCCAGCTTCGCCCAGTCGATGCAAACCGCGCTCGAGAACGTCAACCAGGGCCAGTCGCAGGCCGCCAAGCTCAGCGAAAGCTACGAGCGCGGCGAAACGGTCGACATCGCCAAGGTGATGCTCGCGCGCCAGCAGGCGTCGGTCGGGTTCGAGGCGACGCTGCAAGTCCGCAACAAATTACTGTCCGCCTACAAGGACATCATGAGCATGCCGGTCTGACATGAGCAACGCCCTCACCCCCTCGCCCCAGCCGCAGCTGCCCGCCAGCGTCGCGTCGCTCGTGCCAGAGCGGTTCGCCAATCCGCTCGCGCAGATGCAGGGCCTGCTCGCGCAGCCTGCGGTCCGCCGCAGCTTGCCGATGGTCCTGCTCGTCGGTCTGCTCGCCACCGCGGCTGCCGCGTGGATGATGCTCGCGACCCCGACGCAGAAGACGCTGTTCTCCGGGCTGTCGGATGCCGACAAGGGCTCGGTCACCACCGCGCTGACCACCGCCAACATCAAGTCGCACATCGATGATTCGACCGGCGCGGTGACCGTCAACGAGGAAGACTTCTCGCGCGCCCGCATCCTGCTGGCGGGTCAGGGCCTGCCCAAGGCGGCCCCCGGCGGCTACCAGATCCTCGACAATCTCCCGATGGGCGTCTCGCGCGCGGTCGAGGGCGAACGCTTGCGCCAGGCGCGCGAGACCGAACTCGCCCGCTCGATCCAGGAAATCGACGCGATCGCCGAGGCGCGCGTCCATCTCGCCACCCCCGAAGCCTCGGTGTTCGTCCGCGACAATGCCGCACCGTCCGCCTCGGTGATCGTCAAGCTCCAGCCCGGCCGCAGTCTCGGCGACGCGCAGGTCTCCTCGATCATCAACCTCGTCGCCTCGTCGGTGCCGGGGATGAAGCCCGAGAACGTCACGATCGTCGACCAGATGGGCGGTCTGCTCACCAAGGGCGCGAACGAAAGCGCGATCAGCGCCGCGACCGACGAGCGCATCGCGTTCCAGCGCCGCGTCGAGGAAAAGTACCGCGCCCAGATCAACCAGTTGCTGACCCCGCTGGTCGGTGCGGGCAATTTCACCGCCGAAGTCCAGGCCGACGTCGACCTCAACGAGACGCAGGCGACCAAGGAAAGCTACGACAAGACCGGTGCTCTTCGCGTCGAACAGGGCCAGTGGACCAGCAACGGCAAGGACGGCGGGCAAGCGCCCGGCGGCATCCCCGGCGCGCTCTCGAACACCCCGCCGCCAGCCTCGACCCTCACCGCACCCCAGCCTGCGGCACCCGCCGGTGCCCCCGGGACACCCGGTGCCACCACCCCTGGCGTCGCGACCGGCCCCGCCGCCGCGGCAGCAGGTGCTGTCAGCGATGCGCTGAAAGCGAGCGACCAATATTCGCGCGCCTATGATCTCGGCAAGGAAGTGTCGGTCAGCCGCACCGCCCCCGGCGCGATTACGCATCTGTCGGTCGCGGTCTTGCTGCGCGATCCCGAGACCGGCAAGCCGCGCGGTACGATGGAAATCCAGCAGATCACGCAGCTGGTGCAAAGCGCGGTCGGCTACAACCAGCCACGCGGCGACGTCGTCACCGTCATCAGCCGCAAGTTCGCAGGCGCATCGGCGCTCGACGACAAGCAGCCGTGGTACGAAGCCGGCTGGCTCCCGGTCGTCGCGCGCAACCTCACCGCGATCATCGTCGCGCTGCTGGTGCTGCTGCTCGGTGTCCGGCCGCTCGTGAAGGCGATCGGCAAGAAGAAGGAGGCCTCCGCCGAGGGCACGGTCCTGCCGCGCGAAATGCTCGGCGAGGAAGTTGGCGGCGGGCCCGCCGCGCCGCAGACCGGCGAGCCCGTCACGATCGACGCGCTGGAAGGCGCGCGCAGCTATGACGAGCGGATCGGGATGGTCCGTGGCTTCACCCGCGACAATCCCGCACGCGCCGCGCTCGCGGTCCGCGACATGATCAAGTCATGACGCCTGCGGTCCGCAGCTACACCGGCGTCGAGCGCGCCGCGGTGTTGATGATGCTCGTTGGCGAGGAAGAAGCCGCGTCGATCCTGCAGAAGCTCGATCCCGAGGAAGTCCGCCAGCTCGGCAAGGCGATGTTCGCGGTGGCGGACGTGAGCGAAGCCGAAGTGGCCGACGTGCTCGACGATTTCGTCGGCCATGCGCGCGAGCGGACCGCGATCGGCTTCGACCCGCGCCCGCGGATCGAGGCGGTGATGACGCGCGCCTTGGGCCAGGAAAAGGCCGACAGCGTCCTCGCGCGCATCGTCCCCGCGGAAGACGCGTGCCAGCTCGACCTGCTCGACTGGCTCGACGCGGGCGAGATCGCGTCGATGATCGAGAAGGAACACCCGCAGATCGCCGCCGTCCTGATCGCCAACCTCGACCCCACGATCGGCGCGCAGGTGCTCGAACTGATGCCCGATGCGGTCCAGCCCGACATCCTCCACCGGCTCGCACGGCTCGGGCCGATCACGCCCGAGGCGGTCGAAACGCTCAAGACCATGCTCGCCAACCGCACCAGCACCGGCAAGGCGCAGGCGGGCGTCACGCTCGGCGGCACCAAGGACGCCGCCAAGATCCTGTCGAGCGGGCGCAAGGCGACCGAACTCCGCGTCATGCCCAAGTTGTTCAAGATCGACCGCGACGTCGCCAAGGCGATCGAGGAAGCGATGTTCGTGTTCGACAATCTGCTCGAGCTCGACGACAAGAATCTGGGCACGCTGATCCGCAACATCGACAGCGACGTGCTGACGCGCGCCCTGAAGGGCGTCGACGAAAGCATCCGCGCACGCTTCCTCGGCTGCATGTCGAGCCGCGCCGCCGACGGCATTCGCGACGAGATGGAATCGCGCGGGCCGATGAAGCTCTCCGAAGTGCTCGATGCGCAGAAGATCATCATCCAGATCGCGCGCAACCTTGCCAAGGACGGCACGATCCAGATGGGTGCAGGCGAGGACGATTATGTCTGAGTTCGTCGCCGGTTTCTCGCCGCGCAGTCAGGGCATCGCCGATGCGCTCAAGGCCGCGTTCGCGCCACGCGTGGCGGGCGGGTTCGCCGCCGCCGACCTGCGCGAACGAGCGGGCGGCAGCAGCGCCCCAGTCGTTTTCGCGCCCAAACCCGAAGGCCCGCGGCACTTTTCCCCCGCTGACCGCGATACCAACCCGACCGAAGGCTGGGACCCGTTCGATGCGGAGGCCACGCCCACGACGCCGTTCGTCGATCCGGTGCTCGCGGCGCACGCGGCGGGCTATGCCGAGGGGATGGACGCCGCGCTCGCCGAAGTCGCCGCGAACGTCGAACGCGACCACCGCCTGCTCACCGAACTCGCCGCCGCGCTCCAGGCGGGCGAACGCTTCGACCGCGAAGCGACCGCGCGCCGGTTGCGCCAGACCGTGATGTTCCTCGTCACGCAGATCGTCGGCGAAGTCGGGATTTCGCCCGAACTGCTCGCGCGCCGGATCGATTCCGCCGCGGATCTGCTCAGTGACGGGACCGAATCCGCAATGCTGCGAGTAAATCCGGCCGACGTCGCGCTGCTCGAGGGCAAATTGCCCAAGCAGGTCTTCGCGATCGGCGATGCCGCGATCACGCGCGGATCGTTCCTGTTGGAGAGCGCGTCGACGATCGTCGAGGACGGCCCCGAATTGTGGATCGAACAACTCGGCGCGGCGATCGACCGCGTCGCGGTACCGACGCACTGATGGCACCCCTTCGTCCGACATCCGGGGTGCAGTCCCGCATAGGCTTCGAGGGGATTCCTCCCAATCCGTTCGGGCTGAGCGCAGTCGAAGCTCCGCCCGCACCGCACACCTCGTTCTCTGCTGCAAGGTGCCCTTCAACTGCGCTCAGGGCGAACGGGAATGCGGAAGGGCATAGCAATAGGCAGGGCCTTATCCCGGCACTTCGTCCTGCTCCGTATGAGAGCACCCTCTCCAACCCGTTCGGGCTGAGCGCAGTCGAAGCCCCGCCCGCCCAAGGTCCCGCCGCATGCTGAACCGTTTCACCGGCGACTATCTCGATGCGCTCGTCGTCCCCGATTTCACGCCGCGCCCCAAGGTCTCGGGCCGCCTCGCCTCGTTCGACGGCCTGCTGATGGAAGCGGTCGGCCTCACCGTTCCCGTCGGCACCGTCTGCCAGGTCGGTGACCGCACCGCCGCGGTCGAGGCCGAGGTGATCGGCTTCCGCAACGGGCGCACGCTGCTGATGAACCTCGGCGGCCCCGCCGCTCTGCTCCCGCAAGCCCCGGTCCGCCCGCTCGGCGCGCCGGGCGAGGCGGAGGTCGGCGCGGCGTTGCTCGGGCGCGTGGTCGATGGCACGGGCAAGCCGATCGACGGGCTCGGCCCGATCCGCGGTGCCGGGCGCTGGCCGCTCGCGGGGAAGATGCAGTCGCCGCTCGATCGCGGGCGCGTGCTCGAGCCGCTCGACGTCGGCGTCCGCGCGATCAACGGGTTGCTCACCGTCGGTCAGGGCCAGCGGATCGGGATCATGGCGGGGTCGGGCGTCGGCAAGTCGGTGCTGCTCGGGATGATCGTCCGCGCCGCCGAAGCAGATGTCGTCGTCATCGGCCTGATCGGCGAACGCAGCCGCGAAGTCGCCGACTTCCTCGAAACCAAGGTCGCGGGTGCGGCGCGCGCGCGCTCGGTCGTCGTCGCGGTCCCCGCCAACCATTCGCCGGTGCTGCGCATCCGGGGTGCCTTGCGCACCCACGCGATTGCCGAGGCGTTCCGCGCCGAGGGCAAGAAGGTCCTGCTCATCATGGACTCGCTCACCCGCGTCGCGCACGCCGGGCGCGAGATCGGCCTGGCGCTGGGCGAGCCAGCCTCGGCGCGCGGCTATCCGCCGTCCGCGATCGCGATGCTCCCCAATCTGATCGAACGCGCGGGCGTCGACGTCCACAGCGGCGGGTCGATCACCGCGATCTACACCGTGCTCGCGGATGGCGACGACGGCAACGACCCGGTCGTCGACAGCGCGCGCTCGATCCTCGACGGGCATATCGTGCTGTCGCGGCAGCTCGCCGAACGCGGCGTCTATCCCGCGATCGACCTCGGCCCGTCGGTCAGCCGCGTGATGACCGACATCGTCGACAAACCGCATCAGCGCGCCGCGCGCGTGCTGCGCCGCCACCTCGCGACCTATGAGGAAAATCGCGATCTCGTGCTGATGGGCGCGTATCGCTCGGGCGCTGATCCGGCGATCGACGCCGCGATTGCATGCCATCCGGCGGTGCTCGAATATATCAAGCAGGATCCTGACGAGACCGTCTCGCTCGGCGATTCCGCGATCGAACTGATTGGCGTGTTCGGCGATGCCTAAGTCCAAGCTCGACCGGCTGCTGCGCGTCCGCACCTTGCAGCTCGGGCTCGTCCAGGCCGACGAAGCGCGCGCGCGCGACAAGGCGCACGCGGAGACGACGCTCCACGGCCGCATCGTCCAGCTGTCCGAGAACGTCGCGCCGACCGTCGCACCCATCGGCGCGTCCGCGCTGGGCGCCGCCGCGCATTTCCGCGAACGCCTCCACCGCTCCGCCGAAGCCGCCGAGGGCCGCCTGCGCGCCGCGCAAGCGGTCGCGACCCGCGCCGCCGAAGCCACGCGCGAGGCGCGCCGTGACCAGAGCGCGATCGAGAAGCTGATCGCGCGCGCCGATGCCGAGGCCGCGCTCAAGGAATTGCGCGAAATGGAGGCCATGCCACCGTCTCGCGTGATCCGGCACGATCCTTGCTGAACCGCTGACGGGTGCCGCTTCCGGCCCCGCTGGATGCCTGCATGACCGACCTGATCACCTTGCAGTTCCCAACCGCCACGGCGGCGTCTTCGCCAGCGCCCGCTACGCCGGCGTCGGTGACGGGCGTGCCCGGGATGGCGGGGCAGTTCGCGCAAACGCTCGGGGACCTGCTGGCAGGGACACCATCGATCGCCGCGCCCTCGCCCGCCGCCGTCACCGCCACCGTCGCCGTGCCGCCCGCCACGGCGCTACCCCTCCCCATCCTGGGTTTGGTGGGACCGCTGCCCAACGGCAGGCTGCTGGCAGCCGGCACGCTCGACCGGCAACCGCTTGCCGACGACGGCAACGCAGTGCCTGCCGAACCCGCGTTCCAGCTTCTCGCCAACCCGGCATGGCGCGCGACCGTCGCCACGCCAGCCGCCCCGCCCCGCACGCCCGTATCGTTGCGCACCGCGCTCGAGCGCGCCGCCGCCCAGCTTGCGATGCCGGTCGCCGCCAAAGCCGCACGCGGATCGGTTGCGGTGCCGCTCCCGGGGTCAGCCGACGAGGGTGCGGACGCCACCCTGGCCGCACCCGACGCAGCAAAGCCCGAGGGGATAGCCGCACGGTCGACGCCCACCCTGCCTGCCAGCGCCCCGATCCCGCTTCCTGCCGCCGTGCCGGTCGCCACCCCCCGCCCCGATCCCGCGACCGACGCGGAGCCGTCGCAGGACACGTCTGCCATGGTCACGGCGTCTCCCGTCGGGCAGCGTCGGGACAATCCGACCCCCGCCGCGACGCCGGTTGCTACGGCAGCCGATCAGTCGGTCGTCATTCCGGGCACTACCCCGACAGCGTCGACGCACTCGTCACTGGTGACGACCTCCCCCGCCAAACCGGACGTTGCCACGTCGGACGTGCGGCAAGAGCCCACCCCATCGATCAAACTGCCCACGCCCGCTTCGGCACCATCGGACGCGCTGGCTTCCCGCTTCCCCGCCTCGCGCGCGCAGCTCGCTCCCGCACCCGCCAGCACCACGGCTCCGTCCTTGGCTCGCGCCCCGGTCACGCCGGTCGCGCCGGATAATATGCCCCCAGCGCCAACCGCCCCGGCGCGCGTGCGCCGCGTATTGTCGTCCGACCACGCGTTCCTCGCTGCCCTCGGGGCGCTGCCCACGACCAATCGCGACACGGGCTCGGCGCCCGCCGTATCCGCACCTGTCGTCGCGGCGCTGCCCCCCGCAACATCTACGCCCGCCACGCCGATCCCGGCGATTGCCGCGCCTGCACCCGGCAGCACCTTTGCAACACCGCCAGCACCGACGCCGATGGCGCTGCCGACCGGAATCATCCCTGCCGATCCAGCGGCAACCGCAACACTCGTGCCGAGCCCCACCGCAACCACCGCCGCCGTGACGCCCGACGCCCCCGGGCGCGCCGACGCCGTACCGGTCCGCCTGGAGCATAGCAGCGGACCCGTGATCGCCGTCTCCACCACCCCGCAACCCGCCGGGCAGGTCTTTGCCGCCGCACTGGCCTCCGCGACGACCTGGCGCGACCGCCCCGCCGCCGAGCGCACCGACCCCACAGCGCCCACGCCCCCGCTCGGCTTCACCACCGCAGTTGACCTCGGCAGCACGACGTCCGTCCAGCCGACCGGCACAGCGCAGCGCGCGCCGCTCGACCTAACGCAGGACAGCGGCGTGCAGCGGATGATTGACCATATCGAAGTGCTGCGCGACGACGCCGATTCGCGCGACACGCGGATCCGGCTTGTCCCCGACGCGCTCGGCAGCGTGGGCGTTGCGGTGCGACAGGTGGGCGAGCGAATCCATGTCAGCTTCACCGCCGAGCATGAGGCCACGCGCGCGCTGATCGCCGACGCGCAACCGCGCCTGACCGAACTCGCCGCCGAGCGTGGCGTGCGGATCGCGGGAACCAGCGTCGCGACCGACGCCAACCCGGGGTCGTCGCAATCGCCAGCACAGGGACAGGGCCAGCCCCAATCCCAGTCGCAACCGCAATCCCAGAACCCATCCCAGTCGCGCCCCAATGCCCCGCAGCAGCCGCCCCGCGCGGCCGCGCGGGCGCAGCGCGATCAAGAAACCCCCGAGGACCAGCGCCTCGCGTAACCCCCAAGGAAGCAGAGCATGAGTGAGATCGTCGAAGAGAAAGCGAAAAAGAAGAAGGGCGGGATGATGAAGATCATCCTGATCGTCGTCGGCCTGCTCGCGCTGGTCGGCGGTGGCATCGGCGGCACGTTGTTCGCGGTCAACGCCGGATTCATCGGCGGTGGCGGCAAGCATTCGGAGCCCGAAGGCCCGCGTCTCGTCCCCAAGAGCGAGCAGAAGCGCGTCGGTGAGGGTGGTGAAGGCGGCGAAGGCCATGCGACCGCGGCCAACAAGCCCCCGATCGGCACCGGCGGCGACAAATACGCCTCCAATTACTACGCGATGGAGAAGGAATTCACCTCCAACCTGCAGGACAGCGTCCACTTCGTCCAGGTCGGGGTCGCCGTGTCGACGCCTTACGACGATTCGGTGATCGAGAACATCAAGACCAACGAGATCGCGGTGCGCTCGTCGATCCTGATGGCGCTCGGCGACACCACCGAGGATCAGGTCTTCACCAGCGAGGGCAAGCGCCAGCTGGAGCGTCGCGTCGCCAAGGCGATCAACGATACTCTCAAGGAAAAGGAAGGATTTGGGGGGGTCGGTAACGTTTACTTTACCAGTTTTGTTGTTCAGTGACGCATGGTTAACGAGGCATCAGCAACGGCGGACGAACGCCGCGGACGGGCGCGAGGCACGGGCGCGGGCACTGCCAAGGGCGGGGGCGCGCAGCACGTCGCGCTCGGGGCCACCAACCTCAACCCGTTCGGCGACCTGCACACCGTCCAGCATCTGTCGGCGCGGCTCGCGCGCGGGGTGCGCGGGGTGTTCGAGCCGTTGCTGCGCCGCGAATGCCGCACCTGGGCCGAGCCGCTCGTCGTCCAGCGGCTCGCCGACTACCGCGCGGAACGCCCCGACGGGCTGACCGCGTGGCTGCCGATGGCGATGACGCTTGGCAGCCAGCCATCGGGGCAGCCCGCCGGCCAGGCGCTCGCCGTGCTCGACGGGCGGTTCGTGCTCGAATTGCTCGACCTGTTCTTCGGCGGCACCGGCCACGCCCCTGCGCAACTTCCGACCGAGTTCACCCCCGCCGCCGAGGTGATGGTGACTCAGCTCGGCAAGCTGCTCGCCGAACCGATGCGCGCCGCCTGGGAACCGCTCGCGCGGCTCAGCTTCACCCCCGGGCATGTCGAACTCAATCCGGCGATGCTCGCGAATCTCGACGCGGACGATGCGCTCGTCATCACGCGCTTCGGCATCGCGGTCGATACCGCCAAGCCGGTGTTCCTCGACCTGCTCTACCCCGTTTCCGCGTTGAAGCCGCACGGCCCATCGCTGACCGGCAAGGTCCACGGCAAGACCGCCGAACCCGATCCGAGCTGGCGCAACGGCCTGACCCGCGCGGTGATGGACGTGCGCTTCCCGATCCGCTCGGTCCTCGCCGAGCCGATGGTCTCGCTCAGCCTGCTGATGGGGCTCAAGGAAGGCGACGTGATCCCGATCAACGTCGGCTCGGACGTGCCCGTGATGGTCGGCGGCGACCGGCTCGCGCTCGGCACCGTCGGCACGTCGAATGGCAAGGCCGCGATCAAGCTCAACACGATTTGTTACGACATCGACAGCGACTTCAGGGGCGATTTGCAATGAGCGACATGAGTTCAACCCCGTCGAGCGGCTTCCCGCTCGATGCCAGCCTGGCGGCGAACTTCCGCCTGTTGCAGGATGTCGACGTCAAGCTGACGGTCGAGATCGGCTCGACCTCGCTGACGCTCCGCGAACTGCTCGCTTTGGGCGAAACCAGCGTGATCGAGCTCGACCGCCAGGCGAACGAGCTGCTCGACGTGCTCGTCAACGGCACGCTGATCGGCCGCGGCGAAGTCGTGATGGTCGGCGATCGCTTCGGCGTCCGCATGACCGAGCTCGTTTCCCCTGAGAAGCGGGCCTGACGCGCCATGATGTGGTCCTATGTCCTCAAGCTCGTCATCCTGCTCCCGCTGGTCTGCGGGTTGATGATCGGTTGCCTGTATCTGTGGCGTCGGTTCGAGGCGCGGATGCCCGGGCAGCCCGCCAACCGTCTGCTCAAGGTCACCGAGACGATGATGATCTCGCCGACCGTGCGGCTCGCGGTGCTCGATTTCGAAGGGCGTCGGCTACTGGTCTCGGTCAGCCGCACCGGGATCACGCTGGTCGATCGCGGAGGTCCGTCGGCGTGATCACGAGCGTTCGTTTCGACTGGCGCAAGCTGCTGCTCGTGGCGCTCGCGATCCTGTTCGCAGTCGTCCTGGCGCATCCCGCGCTCGCCCAGACCGCCGCCGCTGCGGCCGCACCCGTTGCCCCCGCCCCCGGCGTGGGTGACGCGGCGGATCGTGCGCTTAAGGATCTCGGCGGCGGCAACGCGCCGCTGTCGCTCAGCCTTCAGTTGCTGATCGTCATGGGGCTGCTGACGATCCTCCCCGGCATCCTGCTAATGATGACGAGCTTCACGCGGATCATCATCGTGCTGTCGATCCTGCGCCAGGCGCTGGGGCTCCAGCAGACCCCGCCCAATCAGGTGCTGGTCGGCCTGTCGTTGTTCCTGTCGTTCTTTATCATGGCGCCCGTCATCAGCCAGATCAACGCAGTCGCGATCCAGCCCTATTCCGAGAGCCGGATCGGCGCGACCGACATGATCAAGGCGGGCGGCGTCCCCCTGCACGCCTTCATGGCGAAGCAAACGCGCAAGAAGGACATCACGATGTTCGCCGGGATCGCCAAGAGCGGCCCGTACCAGAACGCCGCGGACATCCCCTTCTCGGTGCTGCTCCCCGCGTATGTGACGAGTGAGCTCAAGACCGCGTTCCAGATCGGCTTCCTCGTGTTTCTGCCCTTCATCGTGATCGATCTCGTCGTCGCGACCGTGCTGATGTCGCTCGGCATGATGATGCTGTCGCCGACGATCATCTCGCTGCCGTTCAAGCTGCTGCTGTTCGTCCTCGTCGACGGCTGGGCGCTGACGATGGGGTCGCTCGCCAATTCGTTCGTGAGTTGATCCGATGGACGCACAATATTTCCTGACGGTCGCGCATCAGACGATGTGGGTGCTCGCGCTCGCCTCCGCGCCGATCCTGATCCCCGCGCTGCTCGCGGGGTTGCTGACCGGCATGATCCAGGCGGCAACGTCGATCAACGAGCAGACCTTGTCGTTCGTCCCCAAGCTGATCGTGGTGGGGATTTCGCTGCTGGTGTTCGGCTCGCTGATCATCGGGTTGCTGAGCGACTTCACGATCGGCATTTTCGAACGGATTCCGGATCTGGTGCGATGATCGCCCGTGTCCGACCTCCGTTCGCCCTGAACGAAGTCGAAGGGCTTGCACGCGCCCACCATCCGTTCGCCCTGAGCGAAGTCGAAGGGCCTGCGCAGCGCATGAGGCTTCGACTTCGCTCAGCCCGAACGGAAGGTAAGGGCACTTTCGCCAGCCCGGAGTGCCAATGGGCCCGCTAGGCCTCGGCCTCTCGATCGAGCCCCAGATGTGGGCGCTGATCTTCGTCATGGTCCGCATCAGCGCGGCGTTCATCGCGGCACCCGTGTTCAGTGCGGTGTCGATCCCGCTGGTCGTGCGCGTCTCGCTGTCGGGGGCGATCGGCGTGCTCGTGCTGGGGTCGCGGACCATCACCCCGCCCGAGCACATCTTCGCGCTCGCAACGATCCTTGCGGTCGCAGCCGAGGCGCTCGTCGGCCTCGCGATCGGCTTCATCCTGCAGATCGCCTTCGCCGCGCCTGCGCTGGCCAGCGAATTGATCGGCACCTCGATGGGGATCGGCTTCGCCTCTGCGATCGACCCGCAGAACGGCAAGTCGACCCCGGCGCTCGGCCAGTTCTTCACGATGATGCTCACGCTGCTGTTTCTCAGCGTCAACGGGCACCTCGTGCTGGTCGAGATGATCGTCAGATCCTACGACGCGCTGCCCCCCGGCGCCGCCTGGCTCAAACCCGCGCAGCTCGAGAATATCGCCTTGTTCGGCGGCTATACGTTCCTTGCAGGACTCCTGCTCGCGCTGCCGGTCGGGTTCCTGCTGTTGTGCCTCAATCTGATCGTGGGGATGATCTCGCGCTCGGCCCCGTCGCTCAACCTGTTCGCGGTCGGCATGCCCGCCAGCCTCGCGGTCGGCGTTATCGCGCTCGCAATGGCCTTCCCGACGATGGGCGATTACATGCTGGTGATCGTCCAGGAAGGCCTCGCCGCCGCCCAGAGCCTGGTGCTCGGCTGATGTCGGAGGAAGGCGGCGAGCGGACCGAAGCCCCGACCGCGAAGCGCAAGCGCGACGCGGTCGAGAAGGGCGACATCCTCAAATCCCGCGAATTCGCGACCGCGCTGATGATGCTCGCGGGCATGGCGTGGCTCGCGGTGATGGGGCCGTCGCTGGTGGGCGCGTGCAAGGAGATCATGGCGGCGAGCTTCTCGTTCGATCACCGCGACATCGAGGATTTCGAACCCTTCCGCCCGCTCGCGCAAAGCGGGTGGAAGGTCGCGCCCGCGCTCATATCGCTGTTCGCGATCAGCTTCGTCGCGGCGATCCTCAGCCAGGCGGGGCTCGGCCACATCGGGTTCAACGGCAGCCTGCTCGCGCCCAAGGCGTCGCGGATCAACCCCGCGTCGGGACTGAAGCGGATCTTCGGCCCGCAGGGGTGGATCGAACTCGGCAAGGCGTTGCTCAAGGTCGCGCTGCTCGGCAGCATCGGCTGGTATCTGCTCGGCCAGGTCGCGCACATGTCGATGGGCCTGTCGTCGAGCAGCTTCAGCACCGCGGTGGCGGCGCTCACGGGAACGTTCCTCACCGTGCTGTTCACGATGGCGTTCGGCATGGTCGCGATCGCCGGGATCGACGTTCCGCTCCAGCTGTTCCAGCGCCTCAGCAAGCTGCGCATGTCCAAACAGGCGATCCGCGACGAGAATAAGGAAACCGAAGGCTCGCCCGAAGCCAAGGGCGCTTTGCGCCAGCGGCAGCGCGAGATGTCGATGCGCAGCATGCGCAAGAGTGTTGGCGAAGCACATGTCATCCTCACCAACCCGACCCATTTCGCGGTCGCCCTGCGCTACGACCGCATGAACGACCAGGTCCCGGTGGTCGTCGCCAAGGGCCGCGGCGTGGTCGCGCTCGCAATCCGCGAACTGGGTGCGGAAACACAGATCCCGGTGCTCGAATATCCCGCGCTCGCCCGCGCGGTCTATTACACCAGCCGCGAAGGGCAGGAGGTCCGCGACGACCTGTATGTCGCGCTGGCGACCGTGCTCGCGTTCGTGTTCGGCCTCAACGCCGAGGCGGGTGGTCTGCCGCCGCCGATCTTCGTCCCCGAAACCGCGCGCTACGACGAGAATGGTGTTCAGGCGGCGTAAGGGGGCAGAAAAAGCGGAAAACCCCTAAAGTTTCCGCCGCCCCCGCCGTTCTACCTTGAGAGCAGAGCGATGGGACCGACCACATGACGACCACGACCAGCGCCACCTCCACGACCGGCTCGACCACGATCGGCCAGTCGCTGCTCAACTCGCTCAACGCAGGCTCGGGCGTCGATACCGCAAGCCTCGTCGCCTCGCTCACCCAGGCGCAGTTCGCGTCCAAGAACCTGCAGCTCACCAAGCAGGACACCACGCTCACCGCGCAGATTTCCTCGGTCGCCAAGGTGCAGAGCGGCATCACCAGCTTCGCCACGGCCCTCACCACGCTGGTCAAGGGCGGCAGCCTCCAGACCCAGCCGACCAGCAGCGACACCAGTGTCCTCACCGCCAGCGCGCTGTCGGGTGCCAAACTGTCGGGCCTGTCGGCATTCGTTGAGGTAACCCAGCTCGCCACCGCACAGACGTCGACGAACACGACCAAATTCGCCAGCCGCTCCGCCGAGGTCGGCACCGGCACGCTGACGCTGACGCTCGGCACCGCACAGGACGCGGCCGTCTCCGGCCTGACCGGCGACACCAAGAGCTTCGCGATCACGATCGATTCCACCAACAACACGCTCGACGGAATCGCCAAGGCGATCAACGCCGCGAACAGCGGGACGACCGCGACGATCGTCACCGATACCGACGGCAAGGCGCGGCTCTCGCTGAAAGGGCCCACCGGCACCGACAAGGCGTTCACGCTCAGCGGCGATTCGACCGGACTGGCGCAGCTCAACGTCGGTGGCAGTGCGCCTGCCAGCACGATCACCGGATCCGCCGCCAACGCCAAGCTGTCGATCAACGGCACTCCGGTCGAACGCTCGAGCAACACGATCTCGGATCTGGTCGACGGGGTGAAGCTCACGCTCACGAGCGTCACCGCCGCGGGCAAACCGGTCGTGCTCGGCAGCGCGACGCCGACCGCGGGACTGACCCAGGCGGTCAACGATTTCGTCGAAACCTACAATCAGCTGCTCGCTGAACTAAAGACCGAGACCGACGCCGCATCGGGCCCGCTGCGCAACGATTTCAGCGCGACCAACCTGCTGCGCTCGCTGCGCGGGATGACGCTGACCCCGCTTACCACCGGTGGTGCCGCAGGTGCGCCCAACACGCTGTCCGGCATCGGGGTCAAGACCAACAAGGACGGGACGCTGAGCGTCGACGCAGCGCAGCTCACCGCTGCGCTCACCAAGACCCCCGACGCGGTCGAGGCGATGTTCGCGGATGGCACCGGCGCGACCGGCGGCGGCATTTCCGCCGCGCTCAACGCCATCTCGACTGCCGCAGTCAGCAGGAAGACGGTCATCAACGGCCGCACCGAGGTCACCGGCCTCGTCGCCAGCACCGCGCTCTACACCGCCGCCAAGACCAAGGTTTCGGTCGCCGAGGAGAAGGTCACGTCCGACGCTGCGGTCTACAAGGAGCGGCTGACCAAGCAATATGCCGCCTCCGACGCGAAGGTCGCGGCGTATAAGGCGACCCAGACGCAGTTGCAGAACCAGATCGATCAGTGGAACAAGTCCTCATGACGCTCGCCTACGCGTCGCCCTTCGGCCGCAACCCGGAAGCGACCTATCGCCAGATCGAAGTCGCGGGCCAGACCGCCGAGGCGGATGGCCCGGCGCTCGTCCAGTTGCTCTACGACCAGGCGATCCGGGCGCTCCGCGGCGCCGCCTGGGCGGCGGAGAACAACAATTACAAGATGAAGAGCGACAAGGTGACGCGCGCGACCGCGATCCTGTTCGCGCTTGAAGCCGGGCTCGATTTCGACAATGGCGGCACGGTCGCCCCTGCGCTCGCCCGGCTGTATGCGGGCACGCGGATGACGGTCGTCAACGCCGCGGTCGGCAACGATCCAACGCCGTTCCGCGACGTCGCGGACACGCTCGACGAGATCGGCCAGGCCTGGCGCACCGCGCGCGCGGCGTAACGGTTGGCTTCAGGGGACTCCACCACCCCCCTAGTCCCTTCATTCCCGCGAAGGCATGGCCTTTGCAAAACCATAGCTGTTCTCCCGCGAAGGCGGGAGTCCAGGAGTCGCGAAAGCTGTCAGCCGTTGTTCTGCTTGGCGCTGGATTCCCGCCTTCGCGGGAAAACGGTAATGCCGGGTCCGCAACTCAATGTTCGCAGAGGTCTCCCGAAGGAAGCCCTGCTACCCGAACCACCGCTTCGCGCTGAAATAGCCGATGATCCCCACCGTGATCGCGATGCAAATGCCCCCGATCACATCGAACGCCCACGGCTCCTTGGCGAAGGGCAACCCCTCGATGTTCATCCCGTAGAGCCCGGTCAGGAACGTCAGCGGCAGGAAAATCAGCGCAACGATCGAAATCAGCAGCGAGCGCGAATCGATCTGTTCCGCGCGCAGATCGGTCAGCGCCTCGTGCATCAGCGCGGAGCGTTCGCGGATCGCCTCCAATTCCTCCGCCATCCGCGCCGCACGATCGGCGGCGGAGTTCAGATGCAGCCGGTCATCGTCGTGCAACCAGTCGCACGGCAGCGCCGCCAGCTTCTCGAGCGCGGCGCGCTGCGGCTGGACGAAGCGGCGATAGCCGATCGCGGTGCTCCGCACCTTGGTCACCTTGCGGCGCAGTTCGAACACCTTGTCGGCATCCAGATCCGCCTCGCAATCGTCGAGCTCATCCCCCAACTGGCCGACTTCAGGATCGAGTTCCTCGGTAATCGCGCTGGCAAATTCGGCGATCAGATCGCCCGGGTCCGCGATCGTCCCGCCCTCGACCGACTTCACCACGTCGTCGACCGCGGTCAGCGTCCGCCGAGTCACCGAGAACACCCGGCCCGCGACGGCATAGATCCGCACCGAAGCGAGCGGGTCCGACGCCGTCATTTCCTCGTTCGAGCGGCCGCGCAAATTGAGGAACGCGCCCTCGCCCAGCGCATCGCAGCGCGGGCGCGATTCGGTCGTGGTCAGCACGTCGACGACATAGTCGGGCAAGCCCGCGGTCTCGCCGAGCCAGCTTTGCGCCTGCTCGTCGTTGCTGGTCAGGTGAATCCAGATCAGCTCGCCGGTCGCCTCCATCGCCGCGGCGATGTCGAGCCGCTCGGCCTTCCCTTCCGCGACCCGGTACGCAAATCCGCTCATGCCGGCGTGATCCAGATCGTCAGCCCCGCTTCGCCTTCGACCGGGGGCACCTCGGATACGATCCGCACCGCATCCGCGCGCGACCGGTCGAGGATCGCGGACGGCGTCGCCGCAGGCGCATAGATCCGGTCGGCCAGCGCCAGCGCACGCGCCTGCCCCAGCGTCAGGTCGTCCGGGTCGTCCGACGTCAGCCGGATCGTCACCAGCCGGTCAGGTGAGGCGGTCGCATCGACCAGCCACCCCGGCACCGCCTCGGGTGCCGCCGTCAGTGGGTCGAGCGGCCCGCCTTGCGCGAACGCCCGACCCAGCGCGCGCCGACGATCGTCGAGCGCGGGCAGCACCAGCCGGATCGCGCCCCGCATCGCGTTCAACCGGTCGGCGAGCGGCCCCAAAGTCGCGGGCAGCATCGCCTCCAGCCGCTGGCGCAACGCCGCCGCCAGCCCCGCCGATGCACCGCCCGTCCCGATCGCGATCAGCACCGGGCTGCGGTCGATGATCGCAGGCAGCGTAAAGTCGCAATCGTCGGGCCGGTCGACCGCATTGACCAGCACGCCGCGTGCCTTCAGCCGATCGATCGCGCCGCGCGCTTCAAGATCATCCTCGATCGCCACGATCGCAAGCGAAGCGGTCGCCGCCTCGCCGACGATCACCGCGCCCGCACGCTCGAGCAACCGCCGTTTGGCATCCGCGGGTTCGCCCTCGCCGAGCAGCATCACCGGTCGCCCCGCCAGCCGGACGAACAGCGGAAGACTGTGGAGCGTCATGCCGAGGGCTTGAGCCATTCGGGCAGGCGTTCCGCGGCAAGGATCGTCTCGGGGTTGATCCGGTCCGCGACCACCGCGAAGCGATCGCCATCGACCAGCACCTCGGGCACCAACGCCCGACTGTTGTACGTGCTCGCCATCGTCGCACCGTAAGCGCCCGCGGTCCGGAACACCGCGAGGTCGCCGCTCACCACTTCGTCGATGTCGCGCCCCATCGCGAAGGTATCACCGCTCTCGCACACCGGACCCGCGATATTCGCCATCATCCGCCGCCCGTTCGGGCGCACCGCCGCGAAGTCATGCCACGCATCGTACAGGGCAGGCCGCGCGAGATCGTTCATCGCCGCGTCGACTATGACATAGGGGTTGGTGACACCCGGCTTGACCCAGATGACCTTGGTCAGCAGCACACCCGCATTCCCCGCGATCACGCGCCCGGGCTCGAACATTAGCGTGACGCCCCAGTCGCGCGTCACCCGCGCGACCATCGCGCCGAAGTCGGCGGGGCTCGGGAATACCTCGCCCTCGCGGTACGGCACGCCGAGCCCGCCACCGAGATCGATCCGGTCGATCATATGCCCTGCACCGCGCAACTCGGCCATCAACGCGCCGACCCGGCGATACGCCGCTTCCATCGGCGCGAGATCGCCCAGCTGGCTGCCGATATGCACCGCGATCCCGCGCAGGTTGAGCCCGGGCAACCCCGCCAGCCGCCCGAAGATCGCCGGCGCTTGGTCGATCGGCACGCCGAACTTGTTCTCGCGCTTGCCGGTCGAGATCTTGGCGTGCGTACCCGCATCCACGTCCGGATTGACGCGGAGCGTCGCGTTCGCGGTTACGCCACGCTCGGTCGCGAGTTGCGCGAGGACGACGCCCTCTTCCTCGAGCTCGAGGTTGAACTGGCCGAGCCCGCAATCGAGCGCGCGGACCAGTTCCTCGCGCGTCTTGCCAACGCCCGAGAACACCACGTCCGCCGCCGGAATCCCCGCCGCCAGCGCGCGCGCGAGTTCGCCGCCCGAGACGACGTCCGCGCCGTACCCCGCATTGGCGAGCAGGCGGAGCACCGCGAGGTTGGGGTTGGCCTTGATCGCATAGGCGAGGTGGACGTCGCCCGCCGCCGCCAGCCCCTCGCGGAACACGCGCGCATGCCGCTGGAAGGTCGCGGACGAATAGACATAGACAGGCGAGCCGACTGCTTCGGCGATCGCCGGCAGCGGCACGCCCTCGCAGTGCATCACGCCGTCGACGAGAGCAAAATGATCCATGAAATCAGCCGATCAATTGGGCGGGGGCAAGTCGAATTCGTCGCCGCGCCGTTCCTGGGAATTCTTCAGCAGTTCATCGCTGCGTTCGGGTCGGGCCTGGTTGCTGGGGGTCAGCAACTGCGTGGGTGTCGGTGTCGCCTTGGCCCCATAAGGCGCGACCGGGAGCGGCTGCCCCTCCGCCGGTTTGAGCGCAGAGGACGCGCCACAACCCGACAGCAGGAGCGCAGCTCCGAACCCGCCCACTGCAAACCCGAGAGCCAAGCGTTTCATCGATGCGATCCTTCCCGCGCCGCCGCCACCGCGGCGCGCACGTTGCTGGGGGCGGTCCCGCCAAAGCTCGTCCGGCTCGCGACCGAGGCATCGACGCTCAGCACGTCGAACACGCGCGCGTCGATCCGCGTATCGATCGCCTGCAGATCGTCGAGCGACAGTGCATCGAGCATCACGCCCAGCGTTTCCGCGCGGCGCACCGCTTGCCCCGTTATGTGATGCGCCTCGCGGAACGGCACGCCCGCTTCGCGCACCAGCCAGTCGGCCAGATCGGTCGCGGTCGCGAAGCCCGATTCCGCGACTTGCCGCATCCGCTCGGTCTTGAACGTCGCGCTCGCGACCATCCCGGTCATCGCCGCGATCGACAGTTCGAGCAGGTCGTGCGCCTCGAACACCGGCGGTTTGTCGTCCTGCATGTCCTTGGAATAGGCGAGCGGCAGGCCCTTCATCGTCACCATCAGCGCGGTCATGCAGCCGAGGATGCGGCCTGCGTGCCCACGCACCAGTTCGGCGGCGTCCGGGTTGCGCTTCTGCGGCATGATCGAGCTGCCGGTCGACCATTGGTCCGACAGCGAGACGAAGCCGAACGGCTGCGACGCCCACAGCACGAATTCCTCGGCCAGCCGGCTAAGATGCAGCGAGCATTGCGTCGCGGCGGTAAGGTAATCGAGCGCGAAGTCGCGGTCGGACACACCGTCGAGCGAATTGCGCGTCGGCCCGTCGAACCCGAGCGCCTGCGCGGTCATTTCGCGGTCGATCGGGAAGCCCGTCCCCGCCAACGCCGCCGACCCGAGCGGGCACAGATTGCCACGCGCGCGCGCATCGGCGAAGCGGCTGCGGTCGCGCGCGATCATCTCGTGATACGCCATCAGGTGATGGCCGAGCGTCACCGGCTGCGCGCTTTGCAGATGCGTGAAACCGGGCATCACGCTCGCGGCATGTTCCGCGGCGCGAGTCAGCAGCGCATCCTGGAACTGACCGAGCGCCGCGTCGACCTGGTCGATCGCGTCCCGCACCCACAGTTTGAAGTCGGTCGCGACTTGATCGTTGCGCGAGCGTGCGGTGTGGAGCCGCCCCGCGACCGGCCCGATCACCTCGGCAAGCCGCGCCTCGGTCTGCATGTGGATGTCCTCGAGGACCATGTCCTCGGTCACGCCATGCGCGGCATAATGCGCCGCGACCGTGTCGAGCCCTGCCGAAATCGTCGCGGCGTCGTCCGCGGAGACGATGCCCTGCTGCCCGAGCATCGCGACGTGCGCCTTGGATCCCGCGACATCCTGTTGCCACAGCCGCTTGTCGAACGGGATCGAGGCATTTATCGATCGCATGACCGCAGCCGGACCCTCGGCAAAGCGTCCGCCCCACATCGCATTGGATGTTTCGTTCATGTCTGCATCGACCATCTCTTCGTTCCGCTCGGCGATCGTCCCGGTCCTGCTGCTAGGGCTTATTGCGGGTTGCGATAAGCAAGTCTCGGGCAACCGGCAAGCGGAGGCGACGCCGACGGCATCCGCGCCGGTCGCAGCAGCCCCCAAAGCCGACAAGATCGACCGCACCCACAAGGGCGATCCCGCGCCGTCGGTCAGCTTCGAAGGCCCCGACGGCAAGCCGATGACGCTCGCGCGGTTCAAGGGCAAGCCGGTGCTGGTCAATTTGTGGGCGACGTGGTGCGGACCCTGCGTCAAGGAAATGCCAACGCTGGATGCGGCCGCCGCCGACATCACCGTCGCCGCGATCAGCCAAGACAAGGATCGCCCGACGATTGACGCGTATTTCGCGAAGAACGGGTTCAAGCGGCTCAAACCCTATCTCGACAAGAACGTCGCGCTCAGCGTCACCTATGAAGCGAGCCTGCCGATGAGCATCCTGTTCGATTCGACCGGCCACGAAGTATGGCGCTCGACCGGCGGGATGGACTGGACGAGTGCGGAAGCCAAGGCGCTGCTGGCGGAGGCGAAGTAACACCGCGCCGATCCCTCCCGGAAGTAGCAGCGCGCTCCGCCCCCCCCCCCCGTTCGCCCTGAGCGAAGTCGAAGGGCCTTGCGCTACGCAGGGGGCTTCGACTTCGCTCAGCCCGAACGGGAGGGTTTGATCGTTTGGACTATATTAAAGGCAGCGCGAATCCCGCTCCGGAGCACCCGCCCCACGCGTCTTCCACGCGCCGCCCGGCGCGCGATACTTGTCCCCCGGCGACGTCTTCGCGATCAGGTTGCACCCCGACGTGAACGCAAAGTCCTCGACCGTCGCATTGTTCGCCGCCGCCTCGCGCGTGTAGACCGACTTGCGCTGGATGTTGACGTGCGCGACCAGCGCCGCCAGCGCCGGCGTCGACGCACCGACCACGCCCAGATAGCCGTCGGGCTGCTCGCCGATCTGCCCGGCGGCGCGCGCGGCCTTCCAGTCGTCCTGCGCCAGCGCGACGCCGGCGGTTCCAAGCAAAACTGCCGCGGCGAGCATCGCCGCCATCTTCCACGTACGCATCAGAAAATCCCTGGGTTTGACTGGATCACCGTCTTGGCCTGATTGTCGAGCCGGTAGACGACCTCCTGCTTCACGTTGATGTTCAGGTTGATCTCGATCGGCTTGTCCGGCGCATTGATGCTGACACAACCCGTCAGCGCCATCGTCAGGCCCGTCATCGATATCGTCCATTTCATGCGTGTCGTGGTCGGTCGTCCCATGTCCGTCGTCAATCCTGTTTCGCTCATGGCACGATCCTGCTTTCCGGAGGCTGAATAACAGGCGGCCCCACCGTGGGGGCTTTCGCCTGCTTGTCCTGTTCGAGCAGCAAGCTCGGGAGGTTGCGCTCGATCAGGCGTTTGGGGTCGTAGAAACTCTGTGCCGAATCAATCAGCTGGCGGAACGGCGCGCTGATCCTGACATTGAACACCAGCGGCAGCTTCTGGAGCCGGTCGAACAGGAAGTTGCGCTTCGCCCCCTCCCCCTGGCTGATCCCCGAGAATTTGACCTGCGTCAGCATCTCGCCCGCCAGCGGCCCGTTCATCACCAGCGACAGATTGCGGTAGCGCAGCGCCTTCAAGGACTGGAACGCATAATTCCCCCAGAATCCTAGGTCCTTCTGCGAAAGCTCGCCGACATAAGCGATCGACCCGCCGCCAGCCCGCACCACGAGTCGCCCGTCGGTGATTCGTCCCCCGGTCGCATCGAACACCATCGGCAACACCCCGTCGAACACACCGGTCGCATCGAGGTTCTTGAAGTCGAACTGCTGGAGGAATTGCGCCGCTTCCATGCCGGTCACGTGGAAAGTCATCCGCCGCTCCTGCGCCGATCCGAAATCGAGCACGGTCGGGTCGAGTCGCAGCGATCCCCCCGCAAACGGCCAGCGCCCGTCCTCGACCGCGATTCGCGTGCCCGGCAGCAACTGATAGCGGATCGTCCCGTCGGTCACCGCGACGCCGGGGTTGATGCTCTTGATCGTCACCACCTGCCCCGGCGCGGTCGCCAGCGCGAGCAGGTCGGTGAAGCGCACCTCCCCCGCAACCCCCGTCACCGGGCCGAAGGCGGCGGCGAGATCGGTGTTGGCGGTGCGGAACACGCCGTCGCTGGTCAGGTCCTTCGGGCTCCAGCGGATATGCCCTTCGCCCGTCACCGTCCCCACGACATCGGCCACCACGCCCAGCGTCAGCGGGGTGAGCAGCTCGGGCTGGAACTTCGGCCCGAATGTGAGTCCGGGCACGGTCAGATCGGCATGGCCGGTGCCGGGCGTCAGATCATGGACGATCGCGACATCCGCGACCCGCACGTTCCGCGTCGGCTCGTACAGCGCACCACCCGCGGTGATCCGGCCCGCCTTCAACGCCAGCGTAACCTCGCGCGCCGCCATCGGCCGGAACCGCGCGACCGCCGCCGCATCCGCCACCGCCATCGCGCCGTCGAGCGACAGCACGCCGCCCCCAAACCGCCAGCCGCCCGCAGCCCCCGACAGCACCAGCGGCACCGCCCCGATCTGCCCGCCCGCCCCCGTAAAGCGCCCGCCAAGCCCGCCAGCCGCAAAGCTCCCGCCGAGGTCGGCGATATCGAGCCTGGTCACGCGCTCGGGCGCGCCCAGCCGCAACGCGACGCCGCTGACGCCGAACCGCCCGTCCGCAAGCGTCCATCCGGCATGGGCAAGCGCGAGCGACACCGGCGACGTGCCAAGGCTTCCCGCCAACCGCGCGCTCCCGATCCGCCCGCCGCCGCCCAGCTTCCCACCCGCAAGGCGCACCAGCGCCCCGTCCTGCGGGCACACCGTCACCGCCGAGCGCGGCAGATCGAGCCCGTTGGTCCGCAGCCGCGCGAACCCGATGGCCGCACAGGCCGGATTGACCGTCACCGTGCCCCGACCGTCCCACCGCGCATCGATCGGCAGCCCGAGCGCATCGACTCGCCCGTCGCCGATCGGTCCGCTCAGCGCGACCCGTGTCTCGATATGGCTCGCACCATTGCCCCCGACCGAGAAGGTCACCGGTGCCAATTCCAGCAGCGCACTCCCCGCCGCATACGGCGCGACCACCGCACGTCCGACGATCGGCGCGCCCAGTCCGGCTTGCGCGATCGTCGCGCGCAGCGATGGAAGCCCGCCCCCGGAAACGACCGCATCGCCCTGGATCCGCAAGCCGCCCGGCCAGCGATAGACGACCCCGCTGTCGCCCGACACCGTTGCCTGCGCGCCCGACGCACTCGCCACATCGAGCCGCGACACGACGATCTGCCCGCGCTTGCCGTTGACGATCGCGGAGATCGCCGCCGTCGCGTCGATCGATCGCCCGGCGGCTTGCAACGCGTCCCCCAAGCGCGCGGCCAGCGGCGCGATCGGCGTTCCCGCCCCGACAGACCGCAACGGCGCGGCACGGGCGAGCAATGCGGCGGGCACCGCAGCCCGGTTCGTGCGCACGCGCCCGTCGAACGCGAACCCGTCGTCGGCATAGCGATACCGCCCCGCGACGCCCGCCCCCGCCGCGCGGACTTCGGACGCCGCGATTTCGCCCGATGCGAGATCGACCGAACCAGACACGTCGTCCATCGATCCGGCGAACACGACCGGCCCGGTAACGCGATCGGCATGCACGCCACTGCCGGTGATCTCCCCCAGCGCCAGGCCCGCCTTGCCCTTAAAATGATCGAGCGTCAGCCCGAGCGCGAGCGTCAGGTCGACGCGTGCCTTGGCAACGCGCACATCACCGCACGTCCCACGCTCCATCGCGAGCGGCCCCGTCACGCTCGGCCGCGCCGCATCGATCCGCAGCGCGAGCGCCGCATCGAGCCCCGCGATCGTGCATCGCCCGAGGTCGAGCGCCGCAGCCCGCGCGCCAAGCGTGCCCTGGAACCCGTCGTTCAGCCGCCCGCGCCCCGCAACGCGCAGCGCCACCGGACCATAAGGCGTCGCCAGCGCGATCCGCCCGTCGGCGATTTCCCCGCGGATCGCGGGTAGCGCGAACGGCTTGCCCGAGGGTGCCGGCAGCAGCCGATCAATCGCCCCGAACGAGACCTTCGCGTCCTTCAGCGTGGCGCGCAATACGACATGCCCGGCGCGGATCGCCCCGACCCCGACGCCCGTAAGCCCGAGGGTGGTATCGACCTCGACCCAGTCCGCGACCAGATCGGGCCGCGCAAGGTCACCGATCCGCACATTGGTCAGCCGCTGCGTATGCAAGCCGATCTGCGCGATCTCGTAGCGCGCGGGCACCTTCGCGGCGCGCAGCGCATCGTCGATGAAATGCTCGGCGACGCGCTTGCGCTCGACCCACAGCACCGCCAGCAGCACGACGATCAGCAGCAGCACGCCAAGCAGGACCCGGCGCGCCACAGGACGACGCCGCGCCGTCGCCACGGGCAAGACCGATTCCTCGGGGATATCGTCCGTCACGCCGTCATCGTCACCCGCAGTGCCTGCGCGGCGACCTTAGCCGGACGCGCCGGTTGTTCAACCGCCGTTGCGCACGCATTCCTTTCTCCCGCGCAGGCGGGAGTCCAGGGTTGCAGGCGCGACGCCCGTTGCCCTGCATCCCCGCCTCGGGGTCGACTCTGCGAAAGTTGAGGTACGGACCAGACATTTACCGTTTTCCCGCGAAGGCGGGAATCCAGAGCGAGGCAGAACAACGGCTTACTGCTCTCGCGACTCTTGGACTCCCGCCTTCGCGGGAGAACAGCTACGGTTTCGCAGAGACCATGCCTCCGCGAGGAAACGTCCAAACGGAGTCCTGAACCCTATTTCGACCAGCGCACGAAGATCGCGGTCGGCAACAGCAGCCCGCGCGCTTCCTCGCGCACCGCCATCTCGCCGACCTCGACCGTCCCGCCGAGATCGCCAAGCGCCTGCCGCACCAGCTCCCCGATCGCGAGCGCGGACATCCGCACCGCATAGACCGTCAGCACCAGGAACTTGCTCTCCGCATCGAGCAAAGCGCGGCAATCCGCGATCAGCGCCGGCAGATTCTCCTCCAGCCGCCACACCTCGCCCTCCGGCCCGCGCCCGAACTTGGGCGGATCGAGGAAGATCCCGTCGTAGCGCCGCCCGCGCCGCACTTCGCGCGCAGCGAACTTGGCCGCATCGTCGACCATCCAGCGGATCGGGCGATCCGCCATGTCGGACAGGAAGGCATTGGACTTGCCCGCCTCGACCGATTTCTTCGACGCATCGACATGCGTCATCCGCGCGCCCTTCGCCGCGAGCGCGAGCGTGCCGACCCCGGTATAGCCGAACAGGTTGAGTACCTCGTCGCCCTCGGCCACGCGTCCGCGCATCCACGCCCATTGCGCGGCCATGTCGGGGAAGAAGGCGAGATGCCGGAACGGCGTGTTCTGCGCGAGGAACAGCAGTTCCTCCCAGCGCACATGCCATCCCCCGCGCGGGACGTCCTTCGACAGATGCCACTTTCCGCCGCCATCCTCGTCGGACGCGCCGATAAAGTCGCCATCGGCTTCCCAGCGATCGGACGCAGGGGCCCACATCGCCTGCGGCTCGGGCCGGATGAAGCGGAAGCGGCCATAGCGTTCGAGCTTGCGGCCGTGGCCGGAGTCGACCAGCCCGTAATCGGCCCAGGGTTCGGTAATGAGTGTGATCAGCGTCATGCGAAGTTCCTCCCCTCCCTGAAAGGGAGGGGTTGGGGGTGGGTCGGTGTGAAGAGGGGGCAGGCTCCGCCACGAGCCGACCCACCCCCGGCCCCTCCCTTCCAGGGAGGGGAGACAGCGGCGTTGTGCCCTGCCGATACCGCCCGGCCAGACCGTTCAGCAAGAAGAGAGACAAGCGTCATGCGAAGCTCCTCCCCTCCCTGGAAGGGAGGGGCTGGGGGTGGGTCGGCATGAAGAGCGTACCGACATCAACGCCCGTCATCACCGCGCCGTCGCCCGCTCGGCGATATACGCGGTCACCGCCTCGAATGTCCCCGGCAACGTGTCATAGCGTTCCTCGCGGTCGAACAGGTCGCCGATCCGCGGCGGCAAGCCCGGGCGCTGCCCGGTCGCACGCTCGACCGCGTCGCGGAACTTGGCGGGATGCGCGGTCGCGAGCGTGACGATCGGCACGTCCGCAGGCAAATCGGCGCGGCGCGCGGCGGCAAGGCCGATCGCGGTATGCGGGTCCATCACCTGCCCGCTGCGCTCCCACGTCCGCCGCATCGCCAGCGCCATGTCGTCGAGATCCACGCTGTCGCTCGCAAACAGCGAGGCCGCACCGTTGCGTTGCGCATTGGTCAGCTGCATCGTGCGCGACGCCTCGAACCCCTGCATCTGCGCGGCCAGCGCATGCCCGTCGCGCCCGCCGAGATCGAACAGCAGCCGCTCGAAGTTGCTCGACACCTGAATGTCCATCGACGGGCTCGGCGTCGGGATGACGCTGCGGCTCGAATAGTCCCCGGTCGAAAGCGCGCGTGCGAGGATGTCGTTGACGTTGGTCGCGACGATCAGCTTGGCGACCGGCAACCCCATCTTCGCCGCGACATAGCCTGCGAACACATCGCCGAAATTGCCCGTCGGGACCGAGAAGGCGACCGGCCGCTCGGGCGCGCCCAACCGGACCGCCGAGTAGAAATAATAGACCACCTGCGCCATCAGCCGCGCCCAGTTGATCGAATTGACCGCCGACAGCGCGAACTTTCCCGAGAAGGCATCGTCGTTGAACATCGCCTTCACCAGCGCCTGCGCATCGTCGAAGCTCGAATCCTCGAGCGCGATATTATAGATGTTGGGCGCGATCACCGTGGTCATCTGGCGCCGCTGGACGTCCGACACGCGCCCCTTTGGGTGGAGCATGAACACATCGACCCCGGCGCGCCCCGCGAGTGCATCGATCGCCGCCGACCCGGTATCGCCCGACGTCGCGCCAATCACGGTCAATTGCTGGTTGGTTCCGGTTAAAAAGCGCTCAAACAGCAACCCGAGCAGCTGCAAAGCGACGTCTTTGAACGCCAGCGTCGGCCCGTGGAACAGCTCGAGCAACCAGTGCTGCGCGTCCAGCTGCACCAGCGGCACGACCGCGGCATGCGAGAAGCGGCCATAGGCCTCGGTGCACAGACCGCGCAGATCCTCCTCGGTCAGCGCATCGCCGACGAACGGGAGCATCACCTGCACCGCAGTCTCGACATAGGAAAGCCCCCGCATTTCCGCAATTTGCTCGGGGCTGAACGTCGGCCAGCTGTCGGGGAGGTACAGTCCGCCGTCGCTCGCCAGCCCGGCGAGGGTTACGTCACGGAAATCGAGTGCCGGCGCAGTGCCGCGCGTGCTGATGTAGCGCATGGGAACTGCGGTTAGCGGGATGCGTCCGACTCGGCAACCGTGCGCCGCCTTAGCGCAAGCGCATAGATTATTGCGGCAATCGCCGCGAAGACGAACCATTGTACCGCATAAGCGAGATGGTTGTTGGGCACTGCTGACAGATCGGGCTGCGGATTGGGGTCGAGTCCGGCCAGCGGCGGGTCTGCCACGAGCATCAATGTCCGGGGTGCGGCACGCCCGAACAACCCCGCGATCAACGGCTGATGATCGGGGGCGTGGCTGATATAGCCGGTAACCGGTCCGCCCTTCCACGACGGCTTGGCGTGCGGATCCTTGCCGAACCCGAGCTGGACCGTGAAGCCCGGGCCTTCCGCGCCGGTGCTGCACCGCGCGATCTGACGCCAGCCGGTGCCGCCACGCGCATTGCGCCCGCCCTCGACCGAGAAACTGGTCGGCGACAGGCACAAGGCACTGGAACGACGAAATAATAAACTGTCGTGGAGTGGGATCGCCGGGAAGGCGACCGGCGGCAACACCGTGTTACGTGCATAATGCACCAGCATCGCGGCCTTCTCGGTACGGCGCTGGAGCTGCCACACGCCAAGTGCAACCATAGCCACGATTGCCAGCGCAACGAGGATCGTCGGAACGACAGGCACACGCTTCATGGTGGGGTGATTCGCCCTTCATGCGCCGCGTTGCGATATTCCGCTCCCAGCAACGCCGCCTTGGCGACCCGCAGCGACCCGACCACGCCGAACACCGTGATCGGCAACCAGATGATCAGTTGCAGCCAGATCGGCGGCCCCCACGCGAGCTGGATCCAGATCGCTAAGCCGACGATCAGCGCCCCCAGCACCAGCGTCAGGATCGCAGCCGGCCCATCGCCGACATTGAACGCGCTATAATCCAGCCCACAGCGCGGGCATTTCGCGGCAAAGTCGAGCCAGCCGCGGAACAGCCCCGGCGCGCCGCAGCGCGGGCAAAGCCCCTTCACCGCGGCGGCAATCTGGTCCGGCGCGACGAAGGTCTCGGCCCGCTTGGGCGGCATCACCCGCTATGGACCGGCGCGCCCCAGCCGCCCCAGACATAGACGGTGACGAACAGGAACAGCCAAACCACGTCAACGAAGTGCCAGTACCACGCCGCCGCCTCGAAACCGAAATGCTGCTTGGGGGTGAAGTCGCCGCGATACACGCGCACCAGGCAGACGATCAGGAAGATCGTCCCGATCATCACGTGGAAGCCGTGAAACCCGGTCGACATGAAGAAGGCTGCGCCATAGTTCAGCCCCTTGAACGGGAACGGCGCTTCCGAATATTCGAACGCCTGGATCGAGCTGAAGATCAGCCCCAGGATGATCGTCGCCCATAGCCCCTTCTTGAGCCCGTCGCGATCGCCATGGATCAACGCGTGATGCGCCCAGGTGACGGTGGTGCCGCTGGTCAGCAGGATCAGCGTGTTGAGCAGCGGGAACTTGAAGGCGTCGATAACCTCGAGCCCCTTGGGCGGCCATTGGCCAACGCCATTGGCGACATCCGCGATCAGGCTGACCTTGCCGTCGAGCACCTGGATTCCCGCCGGAAACAGGGAGAAGTCGAAGAACGCCCAGAACCAGCCAACGAAGAACATGACCTCGGACGCGATGAACAGGATCATCCCGTAGCGGAGATGGAGCTGAACGACCGGAGTGTGATCACCCGCGTTCGCCTCGATCACGACCTGCCGCCACCAGCCATACATCACCGCGAGCACGCCTGCGAGCCCGGCATAGAACAGCAGCCCACCACCGACCGCGGAATGCATCCACATGATTCCGCCCGCCGCCATCGCCAGAGCCGCCATCGATCCGGCCAGCGGCCAGATGCTCGGTGGCAGGATGTGATAATCGTGGTTCTTGGCACCGGCCATGTTGCATCCCCGTCGTGTGATCGTTGGATCGATCGGATTTTTCGTACCCTAGCTTTTGGCTTTCGCCGAATCCACCGGGTAAAACGTGTAGCTTAGTGTAATCGTCTCGACGTCGCTCGCATCCGGATCCTGCAGGATCTTGGGATCGACGAAGAAGATCACCGGCATCCGCGCGGTCTCGCCCGGTTGCAGCGTCTGCTGGGTGAAGCAGAAGCACTGGATCTTGGTGAAGTACTTGCCCGCCTGTGCGGGTGTCACGTTGAACGTCGCGGTTCCCGTGATCGGCTTGTTCGACGTGTTGGTCGCGGTGAAGAACGCCATGTCGCGCGCGCCGACGTCGACCGTGTCATACGGGTTTTCGGGCAGGAACTTCCACGGCATGTGCGGCGCGACGTTGGTGTCGAAGTCGACCCGGATCTGGTGGTTCTTGATCGCCCCCGGCGCGACCGTCCCGCGCTGCGTCGTGCCGTTCAGGCCGGTCGCTTGGCAGAACATCCGGTACAGCGGGATGCTCGCCCAGCCGAGCCCGCTCATGAAGCAGATCCCCAGCACCGCGAGCAGCGCGGTACGCAGCTTGCGATCCATCCGGGCGATCCGACTGATCATTGGTGCGGCATCCCCGGCATCCCCGGCATCCCCGCCTTGATCTTGGCGATGCTGATCGCGAACACGAGGATCACGAATGCGAAGAGGATAATCGCCAGCGCCGTCGCGCGTGCACGCTGCCGCTTGCGGACGAGGGCTGCTTGCGTGGTCGGGTCGGGAAGCTCGTTCATGCCAGGCACCGATCGGTCGCAAGGGTCGCGAAGATCGCGAGGATATAGCCGATCGAATAAACGAACAGCCAGCGTTCGGCCTTCATCGTCGCCGGCGTTTCGGCGCGCTGGACGACGACCCAAACGGTGAGGCCCAGGAAAATCACCGACAAGACCGAGGCGACGATGCCGTAAAGCGACCCCGCCAGCCCGAGCGGCCAGGGCGAGATCGCGGCGGCGGTCATCAGCACCGCGTAGAACAGCATTTGCGCGCGCGTCGTCTTTGCGCTCGCGACGACCGGAAGCATCGGCACGCCGCCCTTGGCGTAATCGTCACGGATCAGCAGCGCGAGCGCCCAGCTGTGCGGCGGGGTCCACAGGAAGATGATCGCGAACATCAGCAGCGGCAGCGCCGAGACCGAGCCCGTCGCCGCGACCCAGCCGATCAGCGGCGGAAACGCGCCCGCCGCGCCGCCGATCACGATGTTCTGCGGGGTCAGCCGTTTGAGACCGACGGTATAGACGAGCACGTAGAACAGGATCGACACCGCGAGCAGCACGGCAGCGGGGATGTTGATCGCAAGCCCCATCAGCAGCACCGAGAAAACCCCGAGCGCCACGCCGAACTGAAGCGCGGTCTCGCGCTCCATCTTGCCCGCGGGGAGCGGACGTTTGGCGGTGCGCTTCATCAGCGCATCGATGTCGGACTCATACCATTGGTTCAGCGCACCGGCAGCGCCCGCTGCGAGCGCGATCGCAAGGATCGCGGTGAAGGCAAGCACGGGCGGCAGCGAAGCTGGCGCGGCAAGCATCCCGCACAGCGCCGTAAACACGACCGAACGCATCACGCGCGGCTTGGTCAGCGCAAAGAAGTCGCGCCAGTCGGCAGGAAGGCTTGGGTTCGAAACGGTCACAACAGTCATTTACAAAGATCCTCCCCTCCCGCTCACGGGAGGGGCTGGGGGTGGGCTCGCGCTATCCCCTGGCGGAGTCGTTCGGAGCAGCACGCGAGCTCACCCCTACCCCTCCCGCACGCGAGAGGGGAGAGAAAAGGTCAGTCGATCCGCGGGAGCGTTTCGAACTGGTGATATGGCGGTGGGCTCGACAACGTCCATTCGAGCGTCGTCGCGCCTTCGCCCCACGGGCTGTCGCCGGCCTTCTTGCCCGACATCAGCGACATGATGACGTTGACGAAGAACACCACCATTGATGCAGCCATGATCATGTAGCCGATGCTCGCGACCCAGTTCCACTGCGCGAGCGCATCGGCATAGTCCGGCACGCGGCGCTGCATGTTCTGGAGGCCCAGGAAATGCATCGGGAAGAACATCACGTTCACACCCAGGAAGAACACCCAATAGTGCACCTGACCAAGGAACTCGTTGTACATCTTCCCCGACATCTTCGGGAACCAGTAATAAAAGCCGCAGAACAGCGAGAACACCGCACCCAGCGACAGCACGTAGTGGAAATGCGCCACCACATAATAGCTGTCCTGCATGTAGTCATCGATGCCGCCGTTGGCGAGCACGACGCCGGTCACGCCGCCGACGGTGAACATGAAGATGAACCCGATCGCCCACAGCATCGGCGTCTTGAAGGTGAGCGAGCCACCCCACATCGTTGCGATCCACGAGAAGATCTTAATGCCGGTCGGCACCGCGATCACCATCGTCGCCGCGGTGAAGTACATCTTGGTGTTCACGCTGAGGCCCGTCGTGAACATGTGATGCGCCCACACGACGAAGCCGACCACGCCGATCGCGACCATGGCGTATGCCATGCCAAGATAGCCGAAGACGGGCTTCTTCGAGAAGGTCGAGATCACCTGGCTGACGATGCCGAAGCCCGGCAGAATCATGATGTAGACTTCGGGGTGGCCAAAGAACCAGAACAGATGCTGGTACAACACCGGATCACCACCACCGGCGGGATCGAAGAAGGTCGTGCCGAAGTTACGGTCGGTCAGCAGCATCGTGATTGCAGCCGCGAGCACCGGAAGTGCCAGCAGCAGCAGGAAGGCGGTAACCAGCACCGACCACACGAACAGCGGCATCTTGTGGAGCGTCATGCCCGGCGCGCGCATGTTGAAGATCGTCGTGATGAAATTGATCGCGCCGAGGATCGACGATGCGCCGGCCAAGTGAAGCGCGAGAATCGCCATGTCGGTCGACGGCCCCGGCTCGCCGTAGGTCGAGAGCGGCGCGTAGAGCGTCCAGCCATTGCCTGCACCGCCGAAGAACGGCGACGCCAGCAGCAGCGTGAAGGCCGGGATGAGCAGCCAGAACGACACGTTGTTCATCCGCGGGAACGCCATGTCGGGCGCGCCGATCATGATCGGCACGAACCAGTTGCCGAACCCGCCGATCATCGCGGGCATCACCATGAAGAACACCATAATCAACCCGTGCGCGGTAATCAGCACGTTCCACAGGTGAAGCGAATGATCGAGACCCTGCTCCCCACCGGGCAGGAAGCTCGCCCAGTACCCGAGATACTGGATGCCCGGATGCGCCAGTTCGGCGCGCATCAGGCCCGAAATGCCACCACCGATGATCCCCGCGACGATCGCGAAGATCAGGTACAGCGTCCCGATGTCCTTGTGGTTGGTCGACATGAACCAGCGCGCAAAGAACGACATCTCGTGCGTGTCATGCGCGTGGGCATCGTCATGATGCGCCTCGAAGGCGCTCGGGGTGAGAGCGGTGTCGGTCATGACTCAGTTCCCTGCGGAAGTGTTGGCGGGGATGGCACCGGCGACGGGGGCCTCGGCGGGCAGCGCCTCGGCCGCGGCATTGCCCATTTCGGTCGGCTCGCCAGTTTCTACGGCGGAAGGCGTTTTGGCGACTTCGGCGGCGGCTGCGCCGTTACCCGGCATCGTGCCACCCTTGGCCTTGACCCACTGCGCGAACACGGCCGGCTTCACCGCCTGCACGGTGATAGGCATATAGCCATGCCGCGCGCCGCACAGTTCGGAACAGACGCCGAAATAGACGCCCTCTTTCTCGATCGTGAAGCTGGTCTCGTTGAGGCGACCCGGGATCGCATCGAGCTTGATCCAGAACGCCGGGATTTCCCAGCTGTGGATCACGTCGTTCGAGGTGGTGATCAGCCGGATCGGCACGCCGACCGGCAGCACGACGCGCGTATCGGTCGCGAGCAGGCGCGGCCCGTCGATCGCAGTGCGAGCGCGCTCGCCCTTGCCGACTTCATTGGCTTCTTTCAGCATGTTCGACGTGATCGAGAAGCCCCCGTTGCCGGGATATTCGTAAGACCAGTACCATTGGTTACCGATCGCCTTGAGCACGACCGCATCCTTCGGCGCGGGCTTGTACTGCGCCTGGAGCAGACCGATCGACGGCAAGGCAAGCCCGAGCAGGATCAGCACCGGAATGCCGGTCCACGCCACTTCGAGGATCGTATTGTGCGAGGTCTTGGACGCGACCGGGTTCTTGGCCCGGCGGAACCGCACGATCACCAGCCCGAGCAGGGCGAGCACGAACAGCGAGATGACGGTGATGACCGGCATCAGCAGCGCATTGTGGAACCACGCCGCCTGACGGCCGGTCTTGGTCACCTGCGGCTGGAGCGAGATATGGCCGGGGACGGGCTGGCCGATCGTCGGATCGATCGCCATCGCCGGTGCGCCATCGACCGCGAGCATCGGGTCGGTCGCTTCGGCGGCAACCGGCGCGGCAGGGGCTGCCGCGGGAGCCGCGACGACCTCGGGTTTGGTGACGGTCACGACCGGAGCAGCTTGCGGCGCCGCCTGTACTGCGCCTGTACCAATCATCGCGAGGCCCGCCGCCATCACGATCGATTTCATCCCGATCATACGCATCCTCTGCATCTACCCTTTGCGACTCTGTCGGCTTTTCCGGACGACGACCAGGCGGGGATACGCCCTTTTCTTTTAGGGCTATAAGCGGACTAGGCCGATGCCTCAACCCGCGCGTGTCCTTTTTATGGCGCGATCGTTGCCTCCGTCTATCCGGGCGTCTATCCGCGCTCGTAATCAGGCCCGAAAATCACGCGCGCAATCACTGGACCGCATGCCATGACCGAAGACGATGTTCTCGCCGAATTCCGCGCTGCCGAGGCATTGCTGGAGGGCCATTTCATCCTGTCATCGGGTTTGCGCTCGTCGCGCTATCTGCAATGCGCGCGGGTCCTGATGGACCCGGCTCGCGGCGCACGGCTGGCCGAGGCCCTCGTCGCGCGGCTTCCGGCGCATGTGCGCGCGCAGATCGCCGCGGTCGTTTCGCCCGCGATGGGCGGCGTGATCGCCGGGCATGAGATGGGCCGTGCGCTCGGTGTCCCGGCGATGTTCCTCGAACGCCCCGAGGGCACGTTCGAGCTGCGCCGCGGTTTCCGCCTCGATCCGGGCACTAAGGTCTTCATGATGGAAGACGTCGTCACCACGGGCCTGTCCTCGCGAGAGGCGATCGCGGCGATCGCGCGTGCGGGCGGCGAGACGGTCGCGGCGGGCGCGCTGGTCGACCGCTCGAACGGCACCGCCGATCTCGGCGTCCCTTTCTATCCCTTGATCCGGCTCGACGTGCCGACCTACAGCGCCGAGGCGCTCCCACCCGAGCTCGCCGCGATCCCCGCGATCAAGCCCGGCAGCCGCGCGGCATGACGCAGGTGCTCCGCCTGGGGGTCAACATCGATCACGTCGCGACCGTGCGCAACGCGCGCGGGTCGGGCTATCCCGATCCGGTCCGCGCTGCCTTGCTCGCGGCCGAATCGGGGGCTGACGGCATCACCGCGCACCTGCGCGAGGACCGCCGCCACATCACCGACGACGATATCGCGCGCCTCTCATCCGAATTGACGATCCCGCTCAATCTCGAAATGGCGGCGACCGACGAGATGCTCGCGATCGCGCTGCGGCACCGTCCGCACGCCGCGTGCATCGTCCCCGAAAAGCGCGAGGAACGCACCACCGAGGGTGGGCTCGATGCGGCGGGACAGTTCGCGATGCTGGCGCCGCTCGTCTCGCAATTAGGTGCCGCTGGGATCCGCGTCTCGCTGTTCGTCGAACCCAGTGCAGCGCAGATCGATGCCGCACTCCGGCTCGGCGCGCCGGTCGTCGAACTCCACACCGGGCGCTATTGCGACCTGGAAGGCGCGGCGCAGGCCGAGGAACTCCGCCGCATTGCGGATGCCGCCGCGCTTGCCGTCAAGAACGGGATCGAGGTCCATGCCGGCCACGGCCTGACGCTCGCCAATGTCGCGCCGATCGCCGCGATCCCTCAGATTCGCGAGCTCAACATCGGCCACAGCCTGATCGCCGATGCAATCTTCGTCGGCTTGGGCGACGCGGTCCGCGCGATGCGCGATGCGATGGATTCGGCACGGTGAGTGGCACCACATTCTCCCTCTCCCCCCCGGGGAGAGGGTCGGGGAGAGGGGCAGCCGCGAGTGCAGCGCTGCTGGCCTGCCCCCCTCCCCGGTCCTCTCCCCGCAAGCGGGAAGAGGGAGAGCCATGATCATCGGTTTAGGCTCGGACCTGTGCAACATCGAGCGGATCCAGGCGTCGCTAGACCGCTTCGGCGCCCGTTTCGAGAACCGCGTATTCACCCCCATCGAACGCACCAAGGGCGACAGCCGACCGTTCACCAAGGCGGGTACGCTCGCCAAGCGGTTCGCGGCGAAGGAGGCCTTTTCCAAGGCGGTCGGAACCGGCTTCAAGCGCGGGGTGTTCATGCGGGACATCGGCGTCGTCAATGCTCCGTCCGGCGCGCCGACCTTGCATCTGCAGGGCGGGGCGCAGGCAATACTTGACGCGTTGACGCCTGACGGTCACGTCGCGCGAATTCATTTGACGATGACCGACGATCATCCCTGGGCGCAAGCTTTCGTGATCATCGAAGCGGTTCCGAGGGACAAGACATGAGCGAGGAGCTGGCCCTGAGCGCAGACGAGACCAAGGCGCGCGCAGACGCCAGGGATGCATCCGCCACCCCCGGCGGACCGCAGACCAAGAAACCCGGCACCGACTGGGCGTCGGAAATCCGCGGCATCTTCTGGTTAGTCCTGGCGGTCCTCGGTTTCCACAGCTTCATCGCCAAGCCGTTCTACATCCCGTCCGAATCGATGCTCCCGGGCCTGTTGGTCGGCGATCAGCTCGTCGTCAGCAAGTTTCCGTACGGCTTTTCGTTCGTTTCGCCGACCTTCCACTTGCTGCCGTTCATCCCCGGCCGCCTGTTCGGGCATTTGCCCGAGCGCGGCGACGTGGTGATCGTCACGCCCCCTGGGACCAAGACCGATTACATCAAGCGCTTGATCGGGCTCCCCGGCGATCGTCTGGAAGTGCGCGACGGCACCGTCATCCTCAACGGCGTGCCGGTGAAGCGCGGCCCGCTGCACTATGTCGACATCCCTAATTACGGGAATACGCCACTCCCCTCGCCCGAAAGCGGCGTGACGTGCGATTCGAGCCAATATGACGATGCGCTTCAGACCGGCGCGAACGGCAAGAGCACCTGCCGCCTTCCCCTGGTCACCGAGACGCTGCCCAACGGGCGGCATTACGACACGGTCGATCTCGGCGCGTATCCCGGCGACAACTACCCCGCCGTCACGATCCCGGCGAACCACGTCTTTCTGATGGGCGACAACCGCGATCGTAGCGCCGACAGTCGTTTCCCCCTGTCCGAACAGGGACTCGGCGGACCGGTGCCGTGGGAATATCTCGGCGGTCGTGCCGAGTTCATCACCTTTTCGAAGACCGGGCTTGGCTCCTGGAACCCCCTGACCTGGGGTCAGTCGTTCCGGGGCGGACGCGCTGGCACCTCCTTGCATGCGAGCCGTAGTGAATGAGTGAATCCCCGAGTGCTGGCATGGTCAGCGAACCGGCGCCCAACGAACTGCGCGATCCGTTCGTCCGCAAGGAACTGACCCGCGCGACCGTATGGCTCGGCACGGCAGGGGCGATCGCGCTCGTTGTGCTGCTGGTCCATCCGCTGCTGATCATCTTCGGCGGGCTGGTCTTCGCCTCGATGCTCGACGGCGGCGTCCGGCTGCTCGGACGCGTGTTGCCGATCGGGCGGTCGTGGCGGCTCTTGATCGTCGTGCTGCTGACCGTGGCGTTCCTGGTCGGACTGGTGTGGCTGACCGGGGTTCAGGTCACCGCGCAGTTCGCTCAGCTGCAGCAGACGCTGATCACCCAGGCGACACGGACCGTGAGCTGGGCGACCGCCAAGGGAATCATGCCCAAACAGGTCGACATCAACGGAATGATGCAACAGGTGCTCGGGTCGTTCGGGCAACTGACGTCGTACCTTGGCATCGCGTTCGGCGCGCTGGCCAGCCTGGTGATGGTGCTCGTGATCGGCCTGTTCGTCGCGATCGAGCCACGGCTGTACGGGCGCGGCGTCGAGTGGATGATCCCGACCGACATGCGCCCACGCTTTGCGGGCACGATCACGGAAATGGCCAAGACGATGCGCCGTCTGCTGGCCGGACGCCTGTTCGGCATGGCGTTGGAAGGCGTGATGACCGGGGTTGCACTGGCGATCGCCGGCGTGCCGATGGCACTGGTGCTCGGCATCCTGACCGGCCTGCTTGCCTTCATTCCCAATCTCGGCGCGATCGTCAGCGGCATCCTGATGGTTGCGGTCGGCTTCAGCGCGGGGATGAACACCGGGCTCTACGCGATCGGCATCTACGTCTTTATCCAGGCGCTGGACGGCTATGTCATCATCCCGATGGTCGCCAAGAAGACCGTCGACCTGCCGCCAGCGCTGACACTGTCGTCGCAGATCCTGGCCGGCACGCTGTTCGGGCTGCTCGGGCTGACGCTCGCCGATCCGATGACCGCGATGATCAAGGTCGCGCTCGAGCGGAGTTCGGAAGCCGAAGAGCAGGCCGACGCGGCATGACGCCGGTCCTGTACGATTACTGGCGCTCGTCGGCGGCATATCGTGTCAGGATCGTCCTCAACCTCAAGCAGGTCGCCTATGACAGTGTCGCGATCGACCTGACCACGGGTGCACAGCGTGACCCCGCCTATGTCGCGCGTAATCCGCAGGGGCTCGTTCCCGCGCTCAATATCGGCGGTGCCATGCTGACGCAGAGCCTCGCGATCATCGACTATCTTGATACCGCTTATCCGGCCACGCCGATGCTGCCGCGCGAACCGCTCGCGCGGGCCCGTGTTTTCGCGCAGGCGTTGTCGGTCGTCGCGGATCTCCATCCGATCGACAATCTGCGCGTGCTGAACCGCCTGACCGATCAGTTCGGCGCGGATCAGGCGGCACGCGAGGCCTGGTACGTCCATTGGATCGAAATTGGCCTGACGGCGCTCGAAGCGATGACCGCGGATGGAACGGGACCGTTCCTGGGCGGAGACACGCCCAATCTGGCGGATGTCTGTCTCGTTCCGCAAATCTACAATGCCCGACGTTTCGGCGTTTCGCTCGATCCCTTCCCCCGACTGCTCGCCGCCGACACCGCCGCCGCTGCGGTCACCGAGATTGCCGCCGCACACCCGGATCGGGTCAAGCCGGTCGGCTGAGCCCCTGTTCTATCCGGCGCTCGAACCGGCGTTCGAGCACCGCTTGATCGAACAGATCGAGATACGCCGCCGCGGCGTTCTCGCCCGGTTGCGGCACCGGGTTCGGGCGCGACCGCCCCGGTTCCAGCCAATGTTCCAGCGCGGCAACCAGCCCCGCGGCATCGCCCGGCTGGACGACACTGCCGACCGCCGCGCTCGTCACGATCTCGCGAACCGCCACGCTCGAATCGGTCGCGACCACTGGCGTCCCCACCGCAAGCGATTCGCGCAGGACCCCGGGCACGCCCTCGAAATCCGACACCAGCGCGAGTGCGGTCGCCCGCGCGATCGTCGGGGTCGGGTCCGCGACATGACCGGGCAGGATCACCCGGCGATCGAGGCCGTGCGCAGCGACTCGCGCTTCGATCGTCGCGCGTTCGCTGCCTTCGCCAAGGATCATCAGCGACACGTCCCGTTGGTCGATATGCGCAAACGCATCGATCAATCGGTCCCAGCGCTTCTGCGGGGCAAGCCGCCCTACCCCCAGCAGAAAACGCCCCGATGGAATCGCGGGGACAGCACCCGGTATAGCACCGTGCGTAGCGGCGTGTGGCGGCGGATTCGGGATCACGCTGATCCGGTCGCGCGCGATCCTCATCATCACGCTCGCCTCGTCCGCCATCGCGGGGCTCATCGCGACCAGCCGGTCGACGAAGCTCGGATGCCATTTCAGCCATGTGCGATATGCCGCCGCGACCGGCGCGTTGTGATCGCGCCGCACCAGCGCATTGGAAACCTTCGCGACGATCGGCGGACAGTGCGTCCCGAGCCGCAACCGCGTCCACGCCGCCAGCGCGGTATAATGATTGCCCGGACAGAATAGCACGTCGGGATCGATCTCCTGCGTCAACGCAGCGATCGCGGACATGCCGATCATCGTCTTCGTACCGACCATGCGCACTTCGACGCCTGCAGGGATATCGCGCGCAAGCGGGCCTGCGACATCGCCGACCACCAGCGTCACCCGACGCCCCTGCTGCGTCCACGCGCCCGCCAGGCGCAACAACGTCTTCTCGACGCCACCGCCGTCGAGCGTCTGCGCAAAAGCAAGGATATGTGCAGCGGGCGCAGGCGGGGACAACATGACAGGATGTTTAAAACACCGCTGTGTCGCAAATGTTTCCCTGCTGATCCTCATTAATGCACGGCCGGTAAACCATCATACGTTATGACGGTCCCGTCGCAGCCGATTTGCCGCGCCGCATGGTTCGGGGTAAGGGCGCGCATCGATCGCCCTGATCCCCTGATCGGCGTACAAGCGGACACTTTCGCCACGTGAACAAATTGACGACCGGGCCGGGCATAGAGGTAGCGACGGGAACACCTGCCGCTCCCCTCTCCATACCGACGCTGCCGGGGATCGCCGGTGCCCCCGATCTTGCCGGCCTCGAGCCGATGACGCGCAAGCGGCGGCGCTGGCCAGCGTATCTCGGGGCAGCGGCGACGCTGTTCATGATCGGGTGGCTCGGGCTCAAGCTGCATGCGATGGGGGTCGACAACCTGTGGTCGGCCATGCCGCGCAACCCGTTGTTCTATCTATTCTTCGCGCTCCTCTACGTGGCGCCGGTGACGGGCGATTTCATCATCTTCCGCCATCTGTGGGGCATCCCCGCATCGGGCTATGTCGCGCTCGCCAAGAAGCGGATCGCCAATGACGTGCTCAATTATTCGGGTGAGGCGTATTTCTACGCCTGGGCGCGACAGCGTTCGTCGATGGTCGCGGCACCGTTCGGCGCGGTCAAGGACGTCAGCATCCTGTCCGCGATCGCGGGCAACATGGTGACGCTCGCGATCATCGCGCTCGCGCTGCCGCTCGGCGTCGGACTGATGACCGAATCGCAACTCCACACCGCGATCTGGTCGGTCGTCGGCGTGTTCGCGATGTCGCTGCCGTTCCTGATCTTCTCCAAACGCGTCTTTTCGCTGCCGCGCCGGACATTGTGGTGGATCTTCGGGGTACATTGCCTGCGGTTGATCGCGGGATCGGTGCTGACCGCCTTTGCCTGGCATTACGGCCTGCCGATCGTGCCGGTCGGCATGTGGCTGCTGCTGTCGGCGGCGCGGATGATCGTCGGGCGGTTGCCGCTCGTGCCGAATAAGGACCTTCTTTTTGCCACCTTCGCCACCCTATTGATCGGGCAGGACGCGCAGCTGTCCGTGTTGATCGCGGTGACGGCGGCGCTGCCCCTGCTGGTTCACGTCGCACTGGTCGCGGTGTTCGGGCTGGTCGATCTGATTAGGAAATCCTGACGATGGTGCTGAGGCTGGTGATGACGACGGTTCTCGCGGGCATGTCGCTCGCGGCGGCCCCGGCGTTTGCGGCGCAAGCGGCGATCGGCAGCGACGCGGCGGCCTGCGCCGGCGGCGGCCCCGCGATCCGCGTCACGGTCGACGGGCTCAAGGACCGCACGGGCGAGCTCAAGCTCGAACTCTATCCCGCGACCGAGGCCGATTTCCTCAAGGACGATCGCGACTTGATCAAGGAAGGCAAATTCTTCCGTCGCGTGCGTCTGCCCACGCCCGCCACCGGGCCGGTCGTGCTGTGCATCCGCGTCCCCACCCCCGGACCCTATGCGCTGCTGTTCACGCACAATCGCGACGGCCGCAACAAGTTCAACTTCTGGGCCGATGGCGCAGGCTTCCCGAGCAACACCAAACTCGGCCGGTCGCGGCCGAAGGTGACGCAGGGGCGGATCGTCGTTCCGGAGGGTGTTGTATCCATCGATATTCACGCGCAATATCTGCGCGGCCTCGGCGGTTTCGGGCCGATCCAGGGCGACTGATCCGATGCGCATCGTCGACGTCAACGAATTCTACTCCCCCACCGGCGGGGGCGTGCGGACCTATATCGACCGCAAGATGGGGATCATGGCCGATCTCGGGCATGAACTTATCGTCATCGCGCCGGGCCGGGTGCCGAGCATTGAAGAACGTCCGGGCGGCGGGCAGGTCATCACGGTGCAGACCGGACATTTGCCGCTTGATGCCAATTACGGCATCTTCTGGGAGGGCGCACCCGTCACGCGCCTGCTCGACCAGTTGCAACCCGACGTGGTCGAGACCTCATCGCCATGGCGCCTCCCCTGGGTGGTCGGCCAATGGCAGGGGAATGCGGTCAAGTCGTTCTTCATGCACAACGACAATATGGCGGCCTATGCGCTGCGCTGGCTGGAGGGGCTTGCGCCGCAGGAACGGATCGAACGCGCGTTCAACTGGTACAGCCGCTACATGGACAGTTTCCTCGTCCATTTCGACGCGGTCGTCACCAACGGCCCCGCGCTCGAGAAGCGGCTGAAGAACCGCGGCGTGCGGATCGATGCGTCGATGCCGCTGGGGATCGAGCGCGGGCATTTCTCGCCCGAGCTACGCGACGACCGGCTGCGCGCGGCGCTGCTCGCGCAATGCGATCTGCCGCCCAATGGGCATCTGTTGCTCGGGCTCGGACGGCATCATCCCGAGAAGCGCTGGCGGCTGGTGATCGACGCGGTCGAGCGCGCCGGCGCGGACTTGCCGGTCGGGCTGATGCTGCTGGGCACCGGCGTGGAGAGCGCCAAGATCGAGGCGCGGATTGCGGGGTCGCCGCATATCCGGATGTTCCGCCCGGTCTATGACCGCGAACGGCTCGCGCGGATCGTCGCGAGCTGCGACGCGCTGATCCACGGGTCGGAAGCCGAGCCGTTCGGGCTGGTCGCGTCCGAAGCGATGGCGGGCGGATTGCCGCTGATTGTGCCCGACACCGGCGGCTGCGCCGAAGTCGCCGATCCGCTGTCGTCCGAATTCTACACCGCGCGTGACGCGCAAAGCGCGGCGAGCGCGATCCACCGGCTGTTCGCGCGCGACCAGCGCGTGTTGCGCCGCGCGGCGCTGGTCGCGGCGACCAAGGTGCGCAGCGACCGCGAACATACGATCGAGCTGATGGACTATTACCAGGGGCTGGTCGACGCGAAGCGCGCGGGGAAGCTGCTCAGGGCCGCCTGACGTAGAGCCGGAGGCGCGGGGACGCGACCGGAACCGCGCGATAATCATGTGCGATCGCCCAGTTTTCGAGCCGTGCGTCGAGGTCGGGGTTGCCGCTGCTCCATTTGGCCTCACCCCCGACGAGGATCGCGGCGGGCAAGCGTGAACCATTTCCTACCCCATCCTTTGAACGCTTCCCCGGCGAAGGCCGGGGCCCAGTAGCGTAGGTCAAGATGGGTGAGCGCAACGCCCGATACCCCTCCGGTCGCAACTGGGCCCCGGCCTTCGCCGGGGAAGCGCTGACTGGAGGCATCGCCAGCGCCCCCAGCCGATCCTCGGACACGAGGTGCAACCCCGCCTCCGCCCCCGGCGCAACCAGCGCATGGCTCCGAAAATAGAACGGCCCGGTGGCAAAGCGCACGTCCGGCAACCGCCCCGTCGCGGCCAGAAACTGCGGCGACAGCGTCGCGACCGGCCCCGCCACCCCCGCCCGGTCGAGCGCATCCCGAACCGCACGCCCATCCCGCAACGCCGCCAGCATCGGCACCCGCCCCGTTCCACCGCCCCCACCAACGATCAGCCCCGCGACAGTCGGCGCAAGCCCCGCGCAGACGAACACCACCGTCACGATCCGCACCCACCACACCGGCGGTCGCTGTGCCCAAGCCAGCGCGAGCAGCACGAATAGCGGCGGCAGGAGCGGGAGCAGATATTGCCGCCACGTCGGAAACGGCAGCACCGCGGCAACCAGCCCCGCGCCTACAAGAACGGCAAAAACCGGCACCCGCCGCCATCCCCCGCGCACCGCCAGCACCAGCGCGATCAACGCCGGCCCAAGCGCAAGGAACTTCAGCACATCGACCGCTTTCGCCGTCCACGTCAGCTTCCACGGTGTAAGACGGTAATATTCGGCGGGAGCACGCGCCGGAAACGTGAGCGTACCGAACACGAAACCCGCAGGCGCCTGCGCCCAGGTCCAGCCGACCAGCGCCACGATCGGCAGCGCGCCCGCCAGAACCGCCAACGGGCGATGCCGCCGATCGATCAGCGCATACAGCCCATAGCCAACCGCAGGCAGCGCATAGGACACCTTCGCCGCCGCCGCCGCGGCCAGCAGCAAGCCCGTCAGAACCGCCCCGATCGCACTGCCCCGCCCGTCGCGCGCCCGCACGATCAGCACCATCGCGACCCCCAGCAGCGAGGCGGGCAAAGCATCGTTGCGCGCAGTCGCAATGCTGAACAGAAAACAGTCGCACGTCGCGAACAGCACCGCGCCGATCAGCGCAGCGCGCGGCGTCGCCCCCGCTTCGCGGCTCGCGCGCCAGACGCATCCGACCAGCAGCGCGCCTAGCACCACGTTCGCCAACCGCAGCATTGGCCACGCAAGCGCCCCCGCAAACCACGCCAGCGGCGCAAACAGTAACGGTTGCAGCGGTGTCTGGAGATAGGCGTAATCGCGGTACGGCAGGTCGCCGTGCGCGCTCAGCACCGCTGCCGCGACATATTGGCTTTCGTCGTGATCGATCGGGCGCAACAACGCGAGCAGCGCAAACAGCACCACCACCGCGGCCAGAAGCCGGACGGGCAGACCGATACGCACGGGAACGGTTGGCTCCATCGCGGCGCCGGGTAGCACGCACCCCCGATAGTGTCACGCGCACGCCATATCTTCAGGGCAGGAGCGGCTTTCCGGGACAAGCATAGAGACTCACCATGACCGTTCAAATCGATCGTCGCTCGCTGTTGCTCACCGGCTCGCTGGGATTGGGCGCGTTCGCGGTGCCCGGCTTCGCACAGAGCCCCAATGTCACGCAGGCACGCGGCTTCACCCATTCGGTCGCGAGCGGCGAACCCGGCAGCGATACGATGCTGCTATGGACGCGCTACGTCCCCGCGACCGGCGACACGGCAGAACTCCGTGTCGAAATCGCCGAGACGCCCGATTTCGCGCGGATCGTCTCGGGCGGCGCGCAGATCACCGGGGTGTGGCGCGACTTCACCGCGAAGATCACGGTCGACAATCTCAAGCCCGGCACGCGCTATCACTACCGCTTCGTCGCCCCCGACGGCAGCTTCTCGCCCGTCGGCACGACCAAGACGCTCCCGGTCGGCCCGGTCGATCGCTTCCGCACCGTCATCTTTTCCTGCTCGAACATGCCGTACGGCTTTTTCAACGCTTATGCGCACGCCGCCGCACGCGACGATGTCGATCTCGCGATCCATCTCGGCGACTATTTCTACGAATATGAGACCGGCGATTATCCCGCGGTGAAGGATCAGGTCGCCGGCCGCGTGCCGCTTCCCGCGGGTGAGCTGCTCCATCTCGCGGATTACCGGCTACGCTACGGCAGCTATCGCAGCGATCCCGATCTGATGGCATTCCACGCCAAGCATCCGATGATCGTCCAGTGGGACGACCATGAATCGTCCAACGACAGTTGGGAAGGCGGCGCGCAGAACCACCAGGCGAACGAAGGCGACTGGAATGCCCGCCGCGCCGCGTCGATCCAGGCGTATCGCGAATGGATGCCGGTCTCGGACGAGCCGTGGAAATCCTATGAGATCGGCACGCTTGCTCCGCTGTTCCGCACCGAGACGCGGCTGCTCGCGCGCACCAGGCAACCCGATGTCGCGCCGCTGTTCGAGGCGAGCGATCCCGGCAGCGCGCTGAAGGCGTTCCGCGACGGCGCGTGGATGGACCCCGCGGTCACGATGATGGGGTCGCAGCAGGAAAGCTGGCTCGCCCATGCGATGGCGCAATCGGTGCGGCAGGGACAACAATGGCAGATCGTCGGCTTCGGCACGATCATGGGTCAGACCGTGATGCCTGCGCAGGCGATGAGCTGGCTCTCCCCTGACTCCCCCGAACGCGCGCGTGGCTACCTGCTCTCGGGCGTCGCCGCGGCCAAGGTCGGGTTGCCGTTCAATTACGACAATTGGGGCGGCTATCCCGCTGCTCGTGCGCGTTTCCTGCGCAAGGCGCAGAGCCTCGGCGCGAACCTCGTCGTGCTGTCGGGCGACAGCCACAATGCCTGGGCCTATGATCTCGGGCAGGACGGCAAGCCCGCCGGGGTCGAGTTCGCCGGCCACGCAGTCACGTCGCCGGGCTATGAAGCCGCGAGCAAGACCGACCCCAAGGTGATCGCCGCCGCGCTGGTCAAGGCCAACCCCGAACTCAAATGGTGCGACACCAGCCGCCGCGGGTACATGACGATGACGCTGACCCCCGCGACCGTCAGCAACGACTGGATCATGGTCGACACGATCAAGACGAAGAACCCCGCCGGCCGGATCGGCCATACGGCGACTGTCGCCCGCGGGCGCAATATCATGGCGTGACTGTTGCCGTCGTGCGCGCCCTGCGGCACACCGGGGTCAGGCCCGGGGGGCGGCCGCGGGGGGCACACGGATTGCGCGTAACGATCAAGGATGTGTCGCGACTGTCGGGCGTGTCGATCAAGACCGTCTCGCGCGTGCTTAACAACGAACGCTATGTCGGCGCGGAAACCCGCGCGCGCGTCCAGGCGGCGGTGGCGGAGTTGAAGTTCCGTCCGAGCACCGCCGCACGCTCGCTCGCCGGGCGGCGCAGTTTCCAGATCGCGCTGATCTGCGACAATCCCAGCCCTTATTATGTCTATGAGATGCAGTCGGGCATCCGCGACCGCTGCGTGCTCGACGGGGTGCGGATGATCGCGCAGCCTTATGATCGCAACGCCACCACCTTGCTCGACGAACTCGAAAGTCTGGTCGACGCGACGCATGTCGACGGGCTGATCCTCACTCCGCCAGTGTCAGACAATCCCGATGTACTCGACTTGCTCGCGCGCAGGGGCGTGCGGTTCGTGCGCGTCTCGCCGGGGAGCGACCCTGCGCTCGGGCCGGCGACCTTCATCGACAATGCGGCGGCGGCGGCGGTGATGACCACGCATCTGCTGTCGCTCGGGCATCGCCGGATCGGCTTTATCGCCGGGCATCCCAGCTATGCGACGAGCGCACAGCGGTTGCGCGGATACATGCACGCGCTGGAGGCGGCGGACGTGGCGTTCGATCCCACGCTGGTGCGCGAGGGCAGCTACGACTTCGCCTCGGGCGCGGCGGCGGCGGCGGTGTTGCTCGACTTGCCCCAGCCGCCGACCGCGATCTTCGCGTCGAGCGACGACATGGCGGCGGGTGCACTGACCACCGCGCATCGCCGCGGGCTGAAGGTGCCCGAACAGCTGTCGGTCGCAGGGTTCGACGATACCGAAATGGCCGGGTTCGTCTGGCCCCCGCTCACCACGATCCGCCAGCCGACGCGGCAGATGGCGTATCAGGCGGCGGACTTGCTGCTCGCGCCGGTCGATGCGGAGGCTCCGGCGGAGCAGCGCGAGTTGCCGTTCGAGCTGGTGGTGCGGGAGTCGACCGGCGTGGTGGCTGGCTAAAGTTGCTGAACGGCCAACAGAACGACCCCGCACAGGTCCATCTTCCGTTCGGACTGAGCGCAGTCAAAGCCCCAAGCGCAGCGCAAGTCCTTCGACTTCGCTCAGGATGAACGGGGCGGGGTTAGGGCGTGCCCCCTCCCCACCGCTCGGGCTGAGCGCAGTCGAAGCCCCGCGCACCGCGCGAGCCCCCTCACCCGATCAGAAAAACCGCCGCCCCCAGCGCAAACGCAAATGCCGCCACCGTTGCGATCAGGATCACCAACAACGGCTTCGGCCCCGCCTCGAGCAATTGCGCGAGCGGCGAGCGGATCGCTGTCGCGGTCACCGCCGCCGCCAGCATCGCCGCCGCCGCCTTTTCCGCGCCCGTCGCGACGATCGGCGGGATCACTCCGAACGAATTGATCCCCGCCAGCACGAAGAACCCGACCACGAACCACGGCACGCCGGGCCCCTTGGCCTTGCCCGCCCCACCCTTCGGATCGAAGCGCGAAAGCCCCACCGCCACCACCGCCAGCACCGGCGCGAGCAACGCCACCCGCGTCAGCTTGACGATCGCGGCAATCCCGCCCGCACCATCCGAGTAAGAATAGCCCGCGCCCAAAGCCTGCGCGACGTCGTGAATCGCAGCACCAAGCAGGAACCCCGCCTTGAGGTCACTCATCTGGAGTGCGTGCGCGACCAGCGGGTACAGCATCATCGCCGACGCGCTCATTGCCGAGATGCCGACCAGCACCAATGTCAGCTGCGCCTGAGTCGTGCGCTTCTCGCCGAGCGTCGTCGCCAGCGCCATCGCCGCGCTTGCACCGCAGATCGCGACCGACCCGCCCGCAAGCAACCCGAATGCGGTATCGAACCCGAAGCGCCGCGCCGCGAACACCCCCACCGCCATCGTCAGCACGACGATCCCGACGACGCACAGCAACGCGACCGGCCCGAGCGCGACGATCTGCCCGAAGGTAATCCGGACACCAACGAGCACGATCCCCCAGCGCAGCAACGAGCGCGACGCGAACGCCAATCCAGGCGTCAGCCGCGAATCCGCGCTCAGAAAATTGAGCGCGAGCCCGATCAGCAACGCCATCAACGTCAGCGGCACGCCGTAATGATCCGACAGGAACCCCGCGGCGAGCGTCCCCATCACCACCACCACCAGCCCCGGCAGATATCCCCGCCAGTCGCGCTTGGGGCTCGCCGAAGCGTCGCCGTACAGGTCGCCGTAGAGATCGGCCGCCATCGGCAGCGGACGGTTCGGTTGCCTGGATGCCATTGCGCTTCACCGCCCCTTTTGCGTTCCCCCGGGCTTGTCCCGGGGTTCCCCGTGCCGCACACCGCACCGTCGTGTCTTGCGGCGCAGTGACCCCAGGGACAAGCTCCGGGGTGACGGAATGCGATCGGTCTAGCCGAACCCGGCGATATCTGACACCGTTGTCGCACCAAAAGATCAGGAGGGAACGCTCATGGCAATGCGAGGCGGGTCGGCCCGGTGGATCATCGTCGCGATGGTGTTCGTCGCGGTGATGCTCAATTACGTCGACCGGCAGATCCTCGCGCTGCTCAAGCCCACGTTGGAGGCGCAGTTCCGCTGGTCCGACCAGGACTATGCCAATATGGGCACCGCCTTCCAGGTCGCGACCGCATTCGCGTTCCTCGGCACCGGCTGGTTCCTCGACCGGGTGGGCTTGCGGATCGGCTTCGCGCTCGGGGTGCTGGTGTGGAGCCTCGCGGGCATGGCGCATGCCTTTGCCACCACGGTCCCCGCCTTCTTCGCTGCGCGCATCCTGCTCGGGATCGCGGAGTCGGTCGGCACCCCCGCCGCGGTCAAGTCGGCGGCGACCTATTTCAACCACAAGGACCGCCAGATCGCTTTGGGGATCGGCAATACCGCGCCCAATATCGGCGCGATCGTCACGCCTTTGTTCATTCCGGCCCTCGCGCTCGCCTTCGGGTGGCAGGCGGCGTTCCTCGTCGCGGGTGGACTCGGGCTGATCTGGGTCGTCGTGTGGTTCTCGATCAGAATCCAGCCGGTCGCACTCGATGCGGTCGCGCCCGCCCCCGTTCCGTGGCTCAAGGTGCTGTGGACGCGCGGGACTCTGGCGATCGCGATCGCCAAGGTGCTGTCGGATCAGGTGTGGTTCTTCATGCTGCTGTGGCTGCCCGACCTGTTCCACCGTCTGTTCGGGATGGAACAAGGCAAGCTCGGGCTGCCGGTGGCGCTGGTCTATCTGCTTGCAGCATGCGGCGCGCTGACCGGTGGGTTCCTGCCCTCACGGCTGATGGCGGCAGGGTGGAGCGTCGATCGCGCGCGCAAGCTTACGATGCTGGGCTATGCGCTGCTCGTGCTGCCGGTGGTGTTCGTCCAGAGCGTGTCGAGCCCGTGGTCGGCCGCGTTGTTGCTTGGGCTCGTGCTGTTCGCGCACCAGGGGTTCTCGACCAACGTGTTCGGCGTGGTGACCGACATCACCCCCGCGCGCTCGGTCGGCTCGCGCATCGGGATCGCGGCGTTCTGCGGGAATTTGTGCTCGATCGGAATGATCCAGTTCCAGGCTTATGCTTTGGCGCAAGGCTGGGGCTATGCGCCCGCGCTGGCGATCTGCGCGGGGTCGTATCTGGCGGCGCTGCTCGCGATCCACCTGCTGATCCCGCGGATCGTGCCGATCGACGAGTGCGAACGCGGCGATGGGCTGGTGGTGGCGCATTGAGGGGCTTTCATATGCCCCTCTCCGTTCGCCCTGAGCGCAGTCGAAGGGCTTGCGCTGCGCAAGAGGCTTCGACGTCGCTCAGCCCGAACGGCTAGACACTTCGGGTGCCCCCCTTCCGTTCGCCCTGAGCGCAGTCGAAGGGCTTGCGCTACGCAAGGGGCTTCGACTTCGCTCAGCCCGAACGGCTAGATACTTCGGGTGCCCCCCTTCCGTTCGCCCTGAGCGCAGTCGAAGGGCTTGCGCTATGCAAGGGGCTTCGACTTCGCTCAGCCCGAACGGTTTGTGGGAGCGCCCGCACCAAACCCCACCGTTCTCCCGCGAAGGCGGGAGCCTAGAACCCACGCGCCCCGCCTGTAACCCTAGGCTCCCGCCTCCGCGGGAGAACAAGGCGCAGAACCACTAATCCTCCCCGGCACGGGGAGGGGGACCATGAGCATTCAGCGAATGGTGGAGGGGTGCCCGCCACACGCGTTCCGCTTGCGGAAGGCCCCCTCCACCACCAGCCGGAAGGAGGCCGGCGGTCCCCCTCCCCGTGCCGGGAAGGATCAAGAATTCAGAACGTAACCCGCCCGGTCACCCCAAAATACCGATCCGCATCGACGGAATCTGGTCGCGCCGATCGACGAGTGCGAACGCGGCGATGGGCTGGTGGTGGCGCATTGAGGGGGACCGGTTGCACTTTGGGCGCGCCACCGCGTCCCAACCTTACCCTCACCGTTCGTCCTGAGTAGCGACCGAGTAGCCCCTCTCCGGGGCGTATCGAGGGCGCGTATCGAAGGACAGGTTACCGCGTGTGACGGTCCTTCGATACGCGCCCTCGATACGGCTTCGCCTACTCGGTCGCTACTCAGGACGAACGGTGGGAGGTGAGACGCCGCCGTGTTCCGGGCGTCACGTCCGCAACCCTGAACTCCCGCCCGCGCGGCAGAACAAGGCGCAGAACCACCAATCCTCCCCGGCACGGGGAGGGGAACCATGAGCATTCAGCGAATGGTGGAGGGGTGCCCGCCACACGCGTTCCGCTCGCGGAGAGCCCCCCCTCCACCACCAACCTGAAGGCTGGCGGTCCCCCTCCCCGTACCGGGGAGGATCAAGAAATCAGAACGTCACCCGCCCGGTTACCCCGAAATACCGGTCCGCGTCGCGCGGGATCTGGTAGCGATACGCTTGCCCCGGCCCGCCGTTGATGATCGACGCGGCGAAGCTCTGGTCGAACAGGTTCCGCACCTGGAAGGTCAGCTTGTACCGGTCGTCCGGCGTCGCCAGCCCGACGCTCAGATTGACCAGCCCATACGCCCCGATCGTCCCCAGCCGCCGCTGCACCGCATCCGCCGAGAACAGCGACAATTGGCTGCTTTGGTACGACCCCTGCGCGCCGAGGAAGATGTCCGCGAACCCGCCGGTCCGCACACGGTAATCCGCGCTGAGATTGCCCTTCCATTTGGGTGCAAACCCCAGTGGCGTTCCCGACGGCACCACCGCCGCCCCCGGGGGCGCCCGGAACTGATCGACATGCGCATCGGTATACGCGACGCCGCCGGTAAAGCTCAGGTCGCGGAACGGGCGGAACGTCGCGTCGAGCTCGCCGCCACGCGTCGACACGTCGCCCGCATTGGTGAAGCGCGTGACCACCACGCCCGCCACCAGATCCGGGTTGTTCGCCTGGAAGTTGCGGTACTTGGCGTAATAGGCTGCAAGGTTGAGCGTCAGCTTGCCGTCGAAGAAGGTGTTCTTGAGGCCCAGCTCATAGGAATCCGACGTCTCGGGTGCGATCGTGTTCGTGCCCGTAGCGGTCAGATTGTAGAAGACGTTGAACGCCGGCCCCTTATAGCCGCGCGCAAAGGTCGCATAGGCGGTCGAGCCGCGGTTGATGTCGAACTGGACGCCCGCCTTGCCCGACAGATTCTCGTTGGTCGCCTTGGCGCGGAACGGGATGCCGTTGGAGACGCCGCCGCCCCGACCGCCGTTGAACACACCCTGATCGAAGTTCGGGTTGATCCCCGGCCCGGCCAGTGCAGTCACGCGCGAATGGAACACGTCGAGCTGGTCGATCGTGTAGCGCAAGCCCCCGATCAGCCGGAACCGCTCCGCCAGATTGATCGTGCCCTGGCCAAACAAGGCCATGTTCTTGAACACCGACCCGAAATCGGCAGTGCCGCTTGGCCGGGTGGTGGCGGGCGCCCCCGCGCTGCCGCACGGCACCAGCGGGTTCGGCGTCGTCCCCGGCGTCGTGTTGCAGACCACGTCGTTGCGCGTGAAGATCCGCTCGCTCGCCGCGCGCGAATAATAGGCACCCAGCACATAGGTCAGGAACTGGTTGCCGGGCGAGGTCAGCCGCAGTTCCTGGCTGAACGTGTCGCCGGTCTGCGGCCCGAAATCGTGCAGCTGGTTGAACCCGACATAGGCCCCCGGCAGGAAATCGCCGTCGCGGATCTCGGTGTTCTTGTAATTACGATAGGCGGTGATCGAAGTGACGGTCTGCGTCCCCGCGGTCAGATCCGCCTGAAGCGAGAAGCCGTAACCCGTTTCCTTGGTCCGCGTGACGAGATCCTGCGCGATCGAGCGCGTGTTGGTGCCACGCGGGGTCGGCAGCGCGCCAGACGATGCATTGGTGACAACCGCGCCGGTCGCAGTGTTGATCGGCCCGGTCGCGATCACCTCGCCGCAGCAATCGTCGTCATTGCGGTGATAATCCGCGATGAACGCGAGCTTCACGTTCGGCCCGGCATCCGCATCCACTTGCAACCGGCCGCCATAATGTTCGAACCCGTTGACGATCCTGTTGACCGCGGTGTTGCGGATGTTGCCGTCGTAATTGGTGTAATACCCCGTCAACCGCGACCGCACGCTGTCGCCCAGCGGCACGTTGATCGCCGCGCGCCCGCGATATTCGCTGTCGGTGAAGAACCCCGCCTCAAGATAGCCGCCGAAGGTCTGTGTCGGTTTCTTGGAAATGATGTTGATGACGCCCGCGCTCGCGTTCTTGCCGAACAGCGTGCCCTGCGGCCCGCGCAGCACTTCGATCTGGTCGACGTCGACCAGATCCCCGAACGCCTCGCCCGCGCGCGCGAACACGACGCCGTCGACGACGGTGGAGATCGACGGCTCGCCCGCGATCGAGAAGGTCGATGTGCCGACCCCGCGCAGGAACAGCGACTGGTTGAGCGTCGTCCCCGATTTGAGGAAGTTAAGCGTGGGAACGAGATATTGCGCGCCCTCAAGGCTAACCTTGCCCTGGCTCGCGAGCGCATCGCCCGAGATGACGCTGACCGCTACGGGAACGTCCTGCAACCGTTCGGAGCGTTTCTGCGCGGTCACGATGATGTCGCCGGGGGGTGCCTCGTCGGGGGCATTCGGCACCGGCGCGGTCGGCTCAGCAACCGGCGCGGGTGCTGCGGTCTGGGCCCAGAGCGGAGTCGCGGCGAACAGCGCGAAGCCTGCGGCCCCCGCCAGATAGCGTCCCTTGGTCATCATCATTCCCTCCCTGTACAGTAATCCCACTTCTTTGGTGGGTATTGCTCTTTTGCGGTCCCGGACACCGCTGTCAGTCTTGCCCGGCGTAAAGCTGTGCTTGTCGCGTCCTGACCGTTCGACTTCGCTCGAAACGAACGGGAGGGGGAGTGGGCTTAAAGTATCAGAACCCCAGCTCCTTCATCTCCACCACGCGCTTCTCGCGCGCGCTGATCTCCGCCGCGGTGCCGATCGCGACCGCGAGCATCCCGTCGCGCGCGGTCACCTCGACCGGCCCTGCCCCGCGCACCGCTGCGTTGAACCGCTGATGCTCGTAGAAGGTCGAGCCGTGATGGCTCCCCGCATCGAGTGCGGCCTGATCGACCTCGACGACACGCCGCGTCGCCTGCTTGGGATTGCGGAACCCCACGCGCGGCGAATGGACCAACGCGCCCTCGGGAATCAGCACGTCGAGCCGCGCCTGATCGCCGACCGCGGTGATCTCTTCCTGGTTCTCCGCCCCGTCCGCGAACATCGACAGGTCGAGCATCGCGCGGACGCCGTTCGCGAAATCCACCGTGGTGTAGCTGTTGTCGATGATGTCGGGCCGCTCGCCGCCGTAGGTCTCGTCGAGATGGTTCACGTCCATCGCACCCGAACAATAGACCCGCACCGCCTCGCTTTGCGTGATCAGCCGCATCAGATCGAAGAAATGGCAACATTTCTCGACCATCGTGCCGCCGGTGTTGCGATTGAAGCGGTTCCAGTCGGCGACTTTCACGAGGAACGGGAAGCGATGCTCGCGGATCGACAGCATCTGCAACCGGCCGATCGCACCGCTCCGGATTTCCTCGATAAAGGCCGCGGCGGGCGGCATGTAGCGATATTCCATCGCGGTCCAGAACACGCGATCGCTGCGTTCCGCGCGGTCCACGATCCAGCGGCAATCGTCCAGCGTCGTCGCCAGCGGCTTCTCACACAGGATGTGCAGGCCCGCATCGAACAGTGGTTCGAGCACGCTGCGATGCGTGAAATTGGGGCTTGAGACGATCACCGCATCGCACAGCCCGCTCGCCGCCAGCGCCTCGACCGAATCGAACGCAGTCGCCGCCCCCGCCCGGTCGCCAAGCGCGTCGCGCGCCCAGCCGAGCGACCCTTCGGCAGGATCGGCGAGCGCCGTCACCACCGCACCCGGCGTGATGGCGAGGTTGGTGATATGCTCCACCCCCATCATCCCGGTGCCGACCAGTCCGTATCGCACTTGCTCGACCAAGGCGTTCACCTCTATATGACAACGATGTCTGAGATCATCCTTACACCCGAATTGCGTCCCCTCGGCAAGAGCGGATTGCTGGTCAGTCCGATAGCCTGGGGGATGTGGCGCTTCGGCCAATCGACCGTGGCGGAAGGCCGCGCGCTGATCGACGCAGCGTTCGCGGCGGGCGTGACGCTGTTCGACACGGCAGACATCTATGGATTCAACGGGGTGGACGGATTCGGCGACGCCGAGACGCTGCTCGGCAAGGTGTCCGCCGAGGACGCGGCCCTGCGCGATCGCATGATGCTCGCGACCAAGGGCGGCATCCGCCCGCCGCTCCCCTATGACCAGAGCACCGCCTATCTGACCGAGGCGCTCGACGCGTCGCTGACGCGACTCGGAGTGGAGAGCGTCGATCTCTACCAGATCCACCGCCCCGATATCCTGACCCACCCGCAGGAAGTCGCGCGCGCACTCGAAAATATGGTGTCCTCCGGCAAGGTCCGCGCGATCGGCGTGTCCAACTTCACGATCCCGCAGATCCGCGCGCTCGAAGCGTTCCTCACGATCCCGCTCGCGAGCCTCCAGCCGGAATTGTCGCCGCTCGAACTCGGGCCGATCGAGAACGGCCTGCTCGATCTGGCGATGGAACGCGATCATGCGGTGCTCGCCTGGTCACCACTCGGCGGCGGACGGATCGGGTCGCCCGAGGATGACCGCTCCAAGGCGGTCGCCGCCGCGCTCGACGTCGTTGCTGAACAGGCCGGCGTTTCCCGCGCCGCCGCTGCCTATGCCTGGATCATGGCGCATCCGGCCCGCGCGATCCCTATCGTCGGGACGCAGAACGCTAGCCGCATCGCGGAGATTGCCGACGTCTACAAGGTCCGCTTCACGCGGCAGAGCTGGTACGACGTGCTGATCGCCTCGCGCGGGGAACGCTTGCCATGAGCGCGCCCTGCTTGCCTTGCGAAGTTAGCTGGTTCTCCGCGCTGTGCGATGATGACTATGAATTCCTTGGCGTCCCCGATGCCAAGCTCAAGTCGAGCTGGGAGCATTGCCGCGACATCGTGCTGCAGGCGGAAAGCGGCGGGTTCGACAATATCCTGCTCCCCTCGGGCTATGCGCTCGGGATCGACACCACCGCCTTCGCCGCCGCGATCGCGCCGATGCTCAAGCGGATGGCGCTGCTGATGGCGGTCCGCGTCGGCGAAAGCTGGCCACCGCAACTCGCACGCCAGATTGCGACGATCGACCGGTTGCTCGGTGGACGGCTGACGGTCAACATCATCTCGTCCGACATGCCCGGCGAGACGCTCGGCTCCGCCCCGCGCTATGCGCGCACGGTCGAATTGATGCGGATCCTCAAGACAATGCTCAACGGCGAGCCGCTCGACCATGACGGCGAATTCTGGAAGCTCAAGCTCGACCCGCCCCGGATCGGCACCGTCTCGGGCAAGGCACCGTTGCTCTATTTTGGCGGCCTCTCGCCAGACGCCCGCGATGCCGCCGCACGCGAAGCCGACGTCTTCCTGATGTGGCCCGACCGGCAGGAAGCGGTCGCCGCGATCATCGCCGACATGACCACGCGCGCCGCCGCTTATGGCCGCACGCTCAAATTCGGCTACCGCGCACACGTCATCGTCCGCGACACCGAAACCGAGGCACGCACCGCCGCCGACAGGCTATTGTCCAAGCTCGACGCAGCAGAAGGTGCCGCGATCCGCGCGAAATCGCTCGACTCGACCTCCGCCGGGGTCGCCGCGCAGGCGGCCCTGCGCGAGACCGCCGCGGACGACGGCTATGCCGAGGCGAACCTGTGGACCGGGGTCGGGCGCGCGCGCTCGGGCTGTGGCGCGGCGATCGTCGGGGATCCCGATCAGGTCCTCGCCAAGATCAACGCGTACCGCGACATGGGGATCGAGGCGTTCATCCTCTCGGGCTATCCGCACGCCGCGGAAGCCGACCTGTTCGCGCGGCATGTCCTGCCCAACATCGACCACGGGCTGCTGTCGGCGCGCTGATCCCCCGAGCGTAAAGCCCGCATTCGTTACGGATCCGGTCATGCTACGGTCCCCGCACATTCGCGGGGGGCGACTCGACATGGCGGTCAAAGGCATCGGCGGGATCTTCTTCCGCACAGGCGATCCGGACGGCGTGGCGGCGTGGTATCGCACGCATCTCGGCATCGGTGCGGGATGCTCCGCTGATCCGGCGGCGACCCCCGATCCATGGTCCTGGACCACGCTGGGCGGCCCAGTGGTGTTCGCGCCCTTTGCCGCGGATACCGAGTATTTCCCGGCGGACCAGCCGTGGATGCTCAACCTGCGGGTCGACGCCCTCGATACGATGATCGCCATGCTCGAAGCCGCCGGGATCGCGGTGGAGACGCGCCCCGAATGGGACCAGTCCGGGGCGGGTCGGTTCGCGCGAATCCATGATCCCGTAGGGACTCCGATCGAACTGTGGGAGCCACCGGCGTAACCCCGCAAAAGCGCGGTTGCCGTCGCGCCTGTCCTACATCACGCGCTTTCGCCAAGCGTAGCGCCGCTCTGTCGCATAGTCGTCTCTTGCCCCCTCCGCCGCGCATAGAACGCGGCGCAACAAGAAACGATTCCGCCTAACCTTCCGCGCGTAGCGGAACCGCGAAGCGACGCCCTTCCAACGCGCTGCGCCGCACCAGCGCGATCAGCTCCATCACCGCAAGTGCCTGATCCGCCGTCACATTCGGCGCGGCCGCACCGCGGATCGCGTCCGCCACATCGGCGTAATAGCCCCGCCAGTCGCCACGCTCGCTCGGTACGCGCCGCGCGGTCCCGTCCGCCAGCGTCAAAGTCCCGTAATCCGCTTCGGCATCGACGCCATAGCCCGCGTCCAGCGGCGATCCCCCGCCGCGCAGCACTGCTTCCTGCGGGTCGATCCCGTATTTGACGAAACTTCCGCCGGTCCCGTGCAGCGCAAAGCGCGGACGCGGCGCCGCGACCAGCGATGCGGTCGACACGATCACCCGCCGCGCAGCATAATAAAGCGTCGCCTCGACATAATCCTCGGTCGGCGCGCCGTCGCGCTGCACCGCGAGATCGCCGCTAACCGCGTCGGGCATGCCAAACAGCTGCACCGCCTGATCGATCAGATGCGGTCCGAGATCGTTGAGCAACCCAGCCCCCGCGGTCTCGCGCCAGCCTTGCTTGATCGTCGGCCGAAACCGGTCCCAGCGTAGTTCGGCGAGCGCCATCTCGCCCAGCGTGCCTGTATCGAGCAAGCGACGAACCGTCAGGAAATCCCCGTCCCACCGGCGGTTGTGGAACACCGACAGCATTCGCCCGCGATCCCGCGCCAGCGCGATCAAGGCGGCCCCGTCGGCAGGGTCGGTCACGAACGGCTTGTCCACCACGACATGCTTGCCCGCCAGCAACGCCGCACGTGCGATCGACGCGTGCTGCGCATCGGGCGCAGCGATCACGACCAGGTCGATCGTCGCGTCGTCGAGCATTGCCGCCACCGTGGGGTACACCGCTGCCCCCGGACACGCCTGCGCCACCGCATCCGTCTGCGACGAGACGACCGCGACCAGTACGAGCCCCTCGACCGCGGCGATCAACGGCGCATGGAAACACCGCCCCGCCAGCCCGAAGCCGACCAGCCCGACGCGGATCGGCGCTTCGATCCGATCAGCGTCGGACATCGAGCCCGCCGGCAAGATACGCATCGATATCCGCCTGACGGAACAGCGACGCATCTCCCGGCAACGAATGCTTGAGCGCAGCAAGCGCAAGCCCCGTTCGCGCCGCCGCCGCAGCATCCTCGCCGCGCCGCATGGCGTGCAGCACGCCTGCAGCATAAGCATCCCCGCCGCCGATCCGGTCGACGATCCCGGCGAGCACGACCTCGTCGGTCTGCGCTGAATCGGTCCGGGTATCGACCCGCGCCGACAGCCGGTTGAGGTCGACATGCTCGACATGCCGCGCGGTCGAGGCAATCGTCTGCAACCTGGGGAAAGCCGCGAACGCCGCGTCGACCGCCTCGCGCCGCCGGTCCTCGCCGTCGCTTTCGAACGTGCGGCCAAGCAGCAGCGCGATGTCGCGGTGGTTGCCGAACAGCAGGTCGGCCTGTTCCACCAACCGCGTCAGGATCGCGCGCGGATCACTGTCCCACCGCTCCCACAATTTGCCACGCCAATTGCCGTCGAACGAGACGGGAATACCCCGCGCCGTGGCAGCCTCGGCCGCGGCGATCGCGCTTTCGGCGGGCACGGGGCCGAGCGCCGGGGTGATCCCCGACAGATGCAGCCGGTCGACCCCGTCGAGCAAGCGGTCCCAATCCCACGCCGCGCTCGGCGTTTCGGCGAAGGACGAATAGGCGCGGTCGTAGATCACCTCGGTCGCGCGCAACCCGGCGCCGGACGACACGAAATACAGCCCCATCCGCTCGCCGCGCAGTTGGATGCCGCGCGTATCGACCCCGGCCCCGCGCAAGGTCGTGATCGCCGCCCGCCCGAGATCATTGTCGGGCACCGCCGAGACGATTGCGACGTCATGCCCGAGCCGCGCCAGCGCGCTCGCGACATTGGCTTCGGCGCCGGCGAGCCACACGTCGAGCTTGGGCGTCTGCATCAGCATTTCGCGCCCGGGGGGCGACAGGCGCAGCATGATTTCGCCGAAGGCCAGGAAGGTCATGATGTCGTCCTTTGTTCAATTGCGGTTCGCGACGCGCCTATCCGTCATCCCCGCGGAGGCATGGCCTCTGCGATACCGTAGGTGTTCTCCCGCGCAGGCGGGAGTCAAGGAGTGGCAAGAACTGCAAGCCATTGTTCTGCTTGGCTCTGGATTCCCGCCTTCGCGGGAATGACGGCGTCAGGATCGGGAGCCACCCCCTCACCCCGCCGCATCGATCCGATACGCCCGCCGCACCAGCCCGCTCGTCAGCTCCTGCGCCAGATCGGCCGCTTCCCAATCCGCGATCCGGTGTTCCGCGACCAGACGCGCGAGGAACCCGCAATCGACGCGCCGCGCGACGTCATGCCGCGCCGGGATCGACAGGAATGCGCGCGTATCGTCGTTGAAACCGACGGTATTGTAGAAGCCCGCGGTCTCGGTGGTCATCTCGCGGAAACGGCGCATTCCCTCGGGGCTGTCGTGGAACCACCACGCCGGGCCGAGCTTGAGGCACGGATAATGCCCCGCCAGCGGCGCCAGTTCGCGCGCATAGACGCTCTCGTCGAGCGTGAAGAGGATGATCGACAGCTCGGTCGAGGTGCCGAACCGGTCGAGCAAGGGCTTGAGCGCGTGGACATATTCGGTCCGCACCGGAATATCCGCCCCCTTGTCGCGCCCGTGGGTGGCGAACAGCCCCGCATTGTGGTTGCGGAACGATCCGGGATGGATCTGCATCACCATCCCGTCCTCGACCGACATCCCCGCCATTTCGGTCAGCATCTGCGCGCGGAACAGCTCGGCATCGGCAGGCGTCCAGCTGCCGCCCACGATCTTGCCGAACAACGCCTCGGCCTCCGCCGGGGTCAGGTTCGCGGTCGCCGCGGTCGCATGGCCGTGGTCGGTCGCGGTCGCCCCCGCCGCGCGGAAGTCGGCGCGGCGCTTGCGATGCGCGGCGAGATAGCCCGACCAGCTATAGACGTCCTCGCCGGTCAGCTCGGCGAAGCGCGCCATCGCGGGGGCGAATTGCTCATGCTCGACGTCGATCACGCCATCGGGACGATAGGTGGTGACGACGCGACCGTTCCAGCCCGACTCCTGGATCCGGTGGTGCGCGCCGAGATCGTCCTGCGGCCCCTCGGTGGTCGCGAGAAACGCGATGTCGAACCGGTCGAACAGCGCGCGCGGGCGGAACGCCGGGGTCGCCAGCTTCTCGGCGATCGTATCGAAATACAGGTCGGCGGTTGCGCCCTCGAGCGCGACGTCGAACCCGAACACTTCGGCGAAGACGTGGTCGAGCCACATCTGCGACGGCGTGCCGCGGAACAGCGCGATGTGATCCGCAAAAACGCGCCACGCCGCGCGCGGTTCGGTCGCGGGAACGCCCGAACGGCTCGGGATCGCCAGCGCATCGAGCGGGATTCCCTGGCTGTAAAGCATGCGGAAGATATAGTGATCGGGTGCGAGCAGCAGGCCGGTCGCGTCGGTCCAAGGCGCATCGTCCGCGAACCAGCGCGCGTCGGTGTGACCATGCGGGCTGACGATCGGCAAGTCGGCGATCCCGGCATACAGCGCCCGCGCGATCGCGCGGGTGGTCGGGTCGGCGGGAAACAATCGGTCGGGGTGCAGTTCCAGGCGCCGCGTCATCGTCTTCCTTCCGAACCAGGGTCGTACGGAGTCTGGTAAGCGCTGGTGCCGCCACGAACAAGTTGCGAGAGATTGCTGCTGGCATTGCGCAGGGTGGCGGGGGTAACGCTATCGCTACCCGCCTTGAGCACCACGGAAGCGAGACGACGATGCAGCATGACCGCCCGCGACTGAGCTACGCCGCGCTGGACCAGCTGCCGTCCTCGATCGCGCGACCCGCGCGGCGCAGTCCTGCGCCGGTCGGGATCGTCCATTTCGGCCCCGGCGCGTTTCACCGCGCGCATCAGGCGAGCTATGTCGACACGCTGCTCGCGACCGATCCGACCTGGGGCATTGCTGCAGTCTCGCTGCGCAGCAAAGGCACCGTTGCCGACCTCGCCGCGCAGGAGGGGCTGTATACGCTGGCCGTGCGCGACGCCAAGTCCGGACACCGCGTGATCGGCGCGCACAGCGCGTTTCTCGGCCCCGACGATGCCGCGCAGATCCGGACGCTGCTCGCGGCCCCCACGACGCGGCTCGTCACCACCACCGTGACCGAGAAGGGCTATTGCCTCGCCGCCGACGGCAGCCTCGATTTCAACCATCCCGACATCGCGCACGATCTTGCCGGGGCTGAAGTTCCGCGTAGCGTGATCGGCTGGATCGTCGCGGGGCTTGAGGCGCGCCATGCCGCGGGGACCGATGCGTTCGTCGTCATGCCGTGCGACAATCTCGCCAGTAACGGCGCGAAGCTCCACGCCGCGCTGATCGCTTATGCCGGCGCGCTCGACCCGTATTTCGCGGAATGGATCGCGGGCGAAGTGCGCGTGCCCGGCACGATGGTCGATTCGATCACCCCGGCCTCGGACGCGGCGCTGTACGACGATGTTGCGGAAGCGTTAGGCGTAGAGGATCGCGCCGCGGTCCAGCGCGAGGCGTTCACGCAATGGGTGATCGAGGATCTCGGCGACCCCGCCGGGGCCGCGCTCGCCAGCGCGGGCGCGACGCTGACCGACAATGTCGCGGGCTATGAACAGGCGAAATTGCGCGTGCTCAACGGGTCGCATTCGACGCTCGCTTATGCGGGCTTGCTGCGCGGCGCGACCAGCGTTGCAGACGCAATGCGCGATACAGCCCTCGCCGCATTCGTCGATGCGATGATCCGCGATGAGATCCTGCCGACGCTGCCGCAGGTCGCCGGGTTCGATCATGACGCCTATCGCCAGCAGATCCTGGCGCGCTTCCGCAACCCCGCGATCGTCCACCGGCTCGACCAGATCGCAGGGGATGGCAGCCAGAAGATCCCGTACCGACTGGGCGATACGCTCGCCTGGCACCGCGCGCGCGGGGAGATGCCGCGGCGCGTGGTCGTCGCGCTCGGGTGCTGGATCGCGTTCCTGATGCAGCGGTCGCGTGGTGGCGTCACGATCGTCGATCCGGCGGGCGCCGCGCTGGCGGCAGCAGCGGCGGATGGCGATGCTGCGGCGGTGCTCGCCCGGCTGGTGTCGGGCGGGCTTGGGTTCGATCCGGCGCTGGCAGGCGATGATGCGGCGATGGCGGCGATTGCCGATGCGGCGGATGCGGCCTTCGGCGGCGCGTGGGACGGGCTGCTCGGGTAAGCGGTTAGCGCGTTCCCCGCCGCTTGAAACTCGCTCGCGCGAGCCATGCGCCGAGCGCGAGCAGCACCAGTGGCGTGATCCACAAGGGCGCGGTCACCGCGCTGAACGGCGGATCGTAGCTGATATAGTCGCCATAGCGTGCGATCAGCCAGTCGCGGATCTGCGCGGGGCTCTGGCCCCCTTGGATTCGCGTGCGCACGAGCGAGCGCATGTCGCCCGCCATTTCGGCGTCGCTGTCGGCGATCGACTGGCCCTGGCACACCACGCAGCGCAGCGTCGCCATCAACGCCTGCGCCTGCGCTTCCTTCGCCGGGTCCTTGAGCTGGACGTTGGCGAGCGGTGCGGGCGGCAGCGTGCTGTCGGCGTAAACAGGCACGGCGAGAAGAAGCATCCCCAACGCAGCGCTTCCCCGGCGAAGGCCGGGGCCCAGGAGAGGGCGGCCAGACATCGGGCGCAGTCCGCGATAAAACCCGCCAGCGCTACTGGGCCCCGGCCTCCGCCGGGGAAGAAAGAAACGCAGGCTGATCACTTCAGCCCCCGCACCAGCGCGATCAGCCCCGGCACTTCGTCCTCGCGGATATCGCCGACATGTTGCTGGACGATCCGCCCGCGCCCGTCGATCACGAAGGTCTCGGGCACCCCCGACGACCCCAAAGCCAGTTGCAGCGAACTCGTCCTGTCATCGCCGATCGCGGCATAGGGATCGCCGTTGCGCGCAAGGAAATCGCGGATCGCCGCGGGGGTATCACGGATCGCGACCGCGTCGATCACCACGCCTGCCTGCTTCAGCCGAAGCAATTGCGGCGCCTCCGCCACGCACGGAATGCACCAGCTGGCGAAGACGTTGAGCAACCGCGGCTTGCCCGTCGCGAACTGCGCGGTGGCAAGGCCCGGCTTGGTCGGGACGATCGGCGGCAGATCGAACGCGGGCAAGGTCTGCCCGACCAGCGCCGAGCGCACCGTCCGGTCCGCCGGCTTGTACAGCCCCCAGGCAATCAGCGCGAGCAACCCCAGCGCCAACGCAAACGGGATCCAGATCAACCGAGCGCTCATGCGTAGGCCTCGCCCCGCACGCGCTCCCGCCGCCCGCGCGTCAGCCGCCCAACCAGCGACAACGCCCCGCCCAGCGCGACCAAAGCACCGCCAAGCCAGATCAGCGTCACGAACGGCTTCCACCACAGTCGCATCTGCCAGCGCCCCTGCGCATCGGGTTCGCCGAGCACGGTATAAAGCTGCCCGTCCCACCGCGTCGCGATCGCCGATTCGCTCGTCACGGTGACCGGGTTGGAGAAGAAGCGCGATTGCGGCCGCAGATAGAACACGCCCCCATCCGTCCCCCGCCGCGCACTCAGCCGCGCCTCGATCGCGGACCAATTCGGGCCGATCACTGGCTTCACCCCGTCGAGCGTCACGGTGTACGGTCCAACGCGCTGCGGCTCGCCGACGCGGGCCGCGACCAGGGTCGCCTGGGTGAACGCGGTGTCACACGCCATCCCCGCAAGGCTCACCGCGATCCCGAGATGCGCGATCACCATGCCGTAGGTGAACAGCGGCGTGCGGCGCAAATTGCGCTTCCACAAGGGTGCGACGCTCGCCGCCGCCAGCCCCGCCGCAAGCGCCAAGCCCAGCAACGGGAGCAACGCGATCCCGCCGGTCGTGGCGGCAACAAGGATCAGCACCACGCCCGTCACCGCGATCGGGATCGTCACCCGCGCGATCGCCGCCTGCGCACTGTCGCGCCGCCAGCGGAGCAACGGCCCGACCGCCATCACCGCGATCAGCACCAGCGCGACCGGCCCCGCCGCCTTGTCGAAGAACGGCGGCCCGACCGACAATTGCGTTCCGAACCCCGCTGCGACGATCGGATACAACGTCCCGATCAGCACCACGCCGAGGATCACCGTCAGCAACAGATTGTTGGCGACCAAGGCGCCTTCGCGGCTGACGAAATCGAACGTCGTCCCCGCGCGCACCGTCCCCACGCGCAACGCGAACAGCAACAACGCGCCCCCGATATAGATCGCCAGCAGCGCAAGGATGAAACTCCCGCGCGTCGGATCGACCGCGAAGGCATGGACGCTGGTCAGGATGCCCGAGCGGACCAGGAACGTCCCGATCATCGACATCGAGAACGCCACCACCGCGAGCATCAACGTCCAGGCGCGCAGGCCATCGCGCGTCGCCAGCACCGTCACCGAATGGAGCAACGCGGTCGCCGCGAGCCACGGCATCAGCGACGCATTCTCGACCGGGTCCCAGAACCACCAGCCGCCCCAGCCAAGCTCGTAATAGGCCCAGTAGGAGCCCGCGGTGATCCCGAGCGTCAGGAAGATCCACGCGCCCAGCACCCACGGCCGCATCGCGCGCGCAAAGGCGGGGCCGACGTCGCGCGTGATCATCGCGCCGACCGCGAAGGAAAAGGCGATCGAGATGCCGACATAGCCGATGTACAGCGTCGGCGGATGGAACGCCAAGCCGGGGTCCTGCAGCAACGGGTTAAGCCCGTTTCCGTCCGCGGGCGCGGGATCGATCCGCGCGAACGGATTGGAGGAGAACAGCAGGAACGCGTAGAATCCGAGCGCGATCGCCGCCTGCGCGCCGAGCGTCGCGATCAGCGTCGGGCGTGCAAGCCCGCGCTCGAGCAGCGCCACCGCCGCGCCCGCCACCCCGAGGATCGTCACCCACAGCAGCATCGAGCCCTCGTGGTTCCCCCACGCGCCTGCGATCTTGTACATCAGCGGTTTTGCGGAGTGGCTGTTCTCCGCGACGAGCAGCACCGACATGTCGCTGCGCACGAACAGCTGCACCAGCAATAGCATCGCCACCAGCGCGAGAACGCCCTGCACCACCGCGACCGGACGCACCGCGCGCATCAGATCCTCGGTCATGCTCGCCTCCGCCAGCGCCGGCTTCGCCGAGCGCCAGACGCCGAGTGCCGCGAGCAGAAGCTGCAACGCCGCCAGCGCAGCGGCGAACCACAGCGCGGCAAGGCCTGCCTCAGCGATCATGTGTTCCCACCCCGGTGGTCGCCGAAGTCTCGTCGTTCTCCCGCGAAAGCGGGAGCCCAGGAGTCCCGAATACCGACAGGCGTTGCGCTACTCAGCCCTGGGTTCCTACCTACGCAGGAACACGGCGGAAAACCCAAGGATGCAACCGTCAAACCAACCCTCATTGCACCAGCGTCTTCGTCTCGTGCATCTTGCCCGCCATTTCGGGGGGCATGTATTTCTCGTCGTGCTTCGCCAGCAGGTTGCTCGCGGTGAAGCTGCCGTCGGGGTTGAACTTGCCTTCCGCCACGACGCCCGAATTTTCCTTGAACAGATCGGGCGCGATCCCGCGGAACGCGACCGGCACGCGCGCGACGCCGTCGGTGACGACGAACTGCATCGTCACGCCGTCCGCCATCCGGTGGAGCGACCCACCCGCGACCATCCCGCCAAGCCGCACCGCGCGCCCGAGCGGCAAGGCGTCCCGCTTCACGTCGCCCGGCGCATAGAAAAACGCCGCCTGGTCCTTGAGTGCGGAGAGCGCAAGCGCACTCGACCCGCCGACCGCGGCGACCGCGAGCGCCGCGAGCGTCAGCCGCTGGTGTTTGGCCTTCACTTTTCCGCCTTTCGCATCGCCAGATAGCTCGAAACCGCCAAAGCAACCGATCCGACTGCGGTCAGGCCGTAGGCGGCGATGATGAAGGGCCAGTGGTTCACGCGGTCACCTCGACATGATGCGCGCGGCGGCGCAGGCGCGCCTCGGCCTTGCTCCGCGCAAGGATCGTCCGCATCCGCATCAGCACGATCCCTGCGAAGAACAGGGTGAAGCCGCTGAGCGTGAACCACAAGGGCCACAGGATCGCCGGATCGATCGTCGACTTGGTCAACCCGATGCTCTGCCCCTGGTGGAGCGTGTTCCACCACACCACCGAATAACGGATGATCGGCAACAGCACCGATCCCGCGACGCCGTAGAGCGCGGCGATCCGCCCACCGCCGCCGAAACCCGCGCGCTCGTCCTCCGCGCGGACCAGCGCGATGAAGCCGAGATAGACGAAGAACAGCAGCAGCATCGAGGTCAGCCGGCCGTCCCACTGCCACCACGTCCCCCATGTCGGACGGCCCCAGATCGACCCCGTCGCAAGGCATATCGCGGCAAAGGTCGCCCCCGGCAGCGCGATCGCCCGCGCCGCGATCATCGCCAGCGGATGCCGCCATACCAGGAACACCAGCGACGATATCGCGATCCCGCTCCACCCGCCCATGCCGAGCCATGCGGTGGGCACGTGGATATAAAGGATTCGGACGCTTTCCTTCTGGAGATAGTCGGGTGGGGTCTGGGTCAGCCCGGCCCAGCATCCGAACAGGAGAAGCGCAACGCCCGCCCAGAACAGCACCGGCGTCAACGGCCGTGCGATCGCCAGAAAGCGCGCCGGATTGGCGAGGGCATGAAGGCTAGGCACGTGACAGGGATACGCAAGATTGCGGCGCGAATCCATCGGTCATTGCGGGGTCACCGCGTCATTCCGCCGCGCGCATGGCGGATGCCAGGCCGTCGCCATCCGGTGCATCCCCGACCACCTGATCGCCGCTGTCATCGACATCCTCGGGCAATGCCCACAGCAGATCGCGTTTGGTCAGCACCCGCCCGTCCCACGATCGCACCTCGATCGGGCCGATCGGACGTCGGTCGCGCGCGTCGACCAGCACGGGCGACGCGCGGAAGCCGGTTTCCCAACGCTCCCCCCATTGCCGCAGCGCGAGCATCGCCGGCAACAGCGCGGCACCCTTTTCGGTCAGTTGATACTGGATCTTGCGCCGGTCCTTGATCATCGCGTCCCGCGTCAGGATCCCGTGCTCGACCAGCCGACCGAGCCGGTTGGCGAGGATATTGCGCGCGATCCCCAGCTCGGACTGGAATTCCTCGAAGTGATGCAGCCCGTTGAACGCAGCGCGCAGGATCATGAAGCTCCACCGCTCGCCCATCACTTCCAGCGCGGCGGGCAGGCCGCAATTGACCAGCTGTTCGCGCAACGGTTCTCGCAGTTTTTCGTCCATCGTCCGGTATCGTATCCCATTTTGGCGGCACAAGGAACCGATCCGATCCGCCCTTGTATTTTCAGTTGCAACTCGCAACCTACCTTGGTAATTGCTGCATCGCAACGTTCTCAACGGAGTCGTCCCTCATGTCCTCGATCCTCCGCGCCGCGGCGCCATTCCTGCTGTCTGCCCTTCTTGCGGTGCCGACGATCGGTCACGCCGCCGACGGCGGCCCTTATTATGTCGCCACCCCCAGTGCTGCACCTGCACAGGAAACGCTGATCACCAGCGGCACGATCTGGAAATGGCATGAGCCCGCCTTCACCGCCAACAAGGGCCCCCAGCGCGAGGCGATCATGTGCGAGATGGTCGTGCGGCACACCGGCAAGCTGACCGCCTTCAGCGCGGGCGGGAAGGCGTTCGAGCCCGATGCGCTCGCCAAGTGCAATACCCGCGCAAAGTGATCGCCACCTGACGCGTTTATCCTCCGCTTTGGTGGTGTTTCCCCTCCCGCTCTTATGCCGCGGGAGGGGTTTTTTCGGCTTATTGCGCAAACAGGTTGCAAAACAAGCCGTCGCAACGCCATCTTGATGCGGATGTTGCGTCAGTATGAACTTGTCGATCGGGTCCTGGACTACGATCCCACGGCGAACGAAGCGCTGCTCAATCGCGCTTATGTCTTTTCGATGCAGGCGCATGGCAGCCAGAAACGGGCGAACGGCGACCCGTATTTCAGCCATCCGATCGAAGTCGCGGGGATCCTGACCGACCTTCATCTCGACGACGAGACGATCGCGACCGCGATTCTCCACGATACGATCGAGGATACGGTCGCGACGCCGGAAGAAATTACACGGCTGTTCGGGGCGAACGTCGCGCGGCTGGTCGACGGCGTCACCAAACTCTCCAAGATCGAGGCGCAGACCGAAAACGAACGCGCCGCCGAGAATTTGCGCAAGTTCCTGCTCGCGATGTCGGACGACATCCGCGTGCTGCTGGTCAAGCTCGCCGACCGGCTGCACAACATGCGCACGCTGCATTTCATCAAGAACCCCGACAAGCGCAAACGCATCGCGCGCGAGACGATGGACATCTACGCGCCGCTCGCCGAGCGGATCGGCATGTACGAGTTCATGAAGGAGATGCAGACGCTCGCCTTCGAACAGCTCGAACCCGAAGCGTATGAATCGATCGTGCGACGCCTGGCGCAGCTCAAGGAAGGTGGCGGCGACCGGATCGCCAAGATCGGATCGGGGCTGAAGCTGCTGCTCTCGCGCCACGGGCTCGAGGCAGAGTTATCGGGGCGCGAGAAACACCCCTTCTCGATCTGGAAGAAGATGGCCGAACGGCACATCAGCTTCGAGCAGCTGAGCGACATCATGGCGTTCCGCGCGATCGTGCCGAGCGAGGAAGCCTGTTACGAAGCGCTGGGCGTGATCCACCGCCGCTGGCCGATGGTACCGGGACGGTTCAAGGATTACATCTCGACCCCCAAGCGCAACGGCTATCGCTCGCTCCACACGACGGTGATCCACGCCGACAACACCCGCGTCGAGATCCAGATCCGCACGCACGAGATGCACGAGGAAGCCGAACTCGGCCTCGCCGCGCACTGGGCGTACAAGCAGGACAAGGTCCGCCCCGATACGCAGCACAGCTGGATCACCGACCTGGTCGAGATCCTCGACAACGCCGAGAGCCCGGAAGAGCTGCTCGAACATACTCGCATGGCGATGTACCAGGACCGGATCTTCGCCTTCACCCCCAAGGGCGAGCTGCACCAGCTCCCCAAGGGCGCGACGCCGATCGATTTCGCCTATGCGGTCCATACCGATCTCGGCGACCAGGCGGTCGGCGCGAAGATCAACGGGCGCGTGGTGCCGCTGCGCACCACGATCGACAATGGCGATCAGGTGCAAATCCTGCGGTCAAAGGCGCAGGAACCGCAGCCAAACTGGCTTAATTTCGCTATAACCGGCAAGGCGCGTGCTGCAATCCGGCGTCATTTGCGTCAAAAAGAACGCATCGAAACGCAGGCGCTGGGTCGCAAGATGTACGACGAACTCGTCTCGCGCCTCCCCGCGCCGCTGTCGAGCGAGGCGCAGGCGGTCGCGCTCCAGCGGCTGAAGGTGGTTGACGAACCCGCGTTGCTCGAAGCGATCGCGCGGCGCCGGATCACCGATGCGGCTGTAATGGAAGCACTTATGCCGGGGTCGGCCGGCACCGAGGCGATGCGCGACCTGCCCCCGCAATCGAGCGCGATTTCGATCCTTGGGCTGACGCCGGGCGTCGCATTCGATCTCGCCGAATGCTGCCATCCGGTCCCCGGCGACCGCATCGTGGGCCTGCGCCGCCCCGAAGCCGGGATCGAAGTCCATGCAATTGATTGCGAAATTCTGAGCGACGCGGACGACGCAGATTGGGTCGATCTGTCGTGGGGCGACGAATCCGAAGGCGCGACCGGCCGAATCTCGGTCGAGGTCAAGAACGAACCCGGTGCGCTTGGCACGATCGCGACGATCATCGGCGCGCAAAAGGCGAATATCGTCAACCTGCGGCTCGACAATCGCGATACCGGTTTTCACACCAATACGATCGACGTCGAGGTCCACGACGTCCATCACCTGATGCGCGTGATCGGTGCCTTGCGCGCGGCGGACGCGGTCAACGGGGTCGCGCGGGTCTGAGGTTCCCGCGCTGAACCAAAGGGTTCATGGCTCGTTCCCCACCCGACGACGGCGACGGGACACTGGCAATGGACAACGGAACTTCACGACGCGGCGTGCTTGGCGCGGCGGCACTCGGCATCGGCGGGCTGGCGGCAACGCAAGGTGTGAGCGCACAGGGCGCTGCGGCAACCCCGGGCACCCCGCCACTCCGCGACCCGCGCACCAAATATACCAGCACACCCTTCCCCGAGCAGCGCCAGCAATGGCCAGGTCTTCAGTCCAAGATGACCCCCAAACCCGATTGCGGCGAGCGCAGCTATCGCGGGTCGGGCAAGCTCGCCGGACGCAAGGCGTTGCTGACGGGTGCGGATTCGGGGATCGGCCGCGCCGCCGCGATCGCGTTCGCCCGGGAAGGTGCAGACGTCGCGATCAACTATCATCCCGACGAGGAGCCCGACGCGCGCGAAGTGGTCGACCTGATCCGCCAGGCCGGTCGCAAGGCGGTCGCGATTCCACGCGACTTGCGCACGCTCGAAGGCTGCGAGGCGATCGTCGCGGCGGCGCGGAAAGGACTCGGCGGGATCGACCTGCTGGTCAACAACGCCGCCTATCAGCAGTCGAAGGAGGACATTTTCGCGATTAGCGACGAGCAGATGGTCCGCACCTTCGAAACCAACATCTTCGCCTATTTCCGCATCGCCAAGGCGGTGGCGAAGGACATGCCGCCGGGGTCAGTGATCCTCAACACGGGGTCGGTCAATTCCTACGATCCGGGGGTCGAACTGCTCGATTACGCTTCGACCAAGGGCGCGATCCTGATCTTTACCAAGGGGCTGGCGAAGCAACTCGCCAAACGCGGGATCCGCGTCAACATGATCGCGCCGGGCCCGATCTGGACCCCGCTGCAAGTCGCGGGTGGGCAGTTACCGGGGCAGATGGGCGAATTTGGGCAGGACACGCCGCTCGGTCGCGCGGGCCAGCCGGCCGAACTCGCGTCGCTGTTCGTGATGCTCGCGGCGGACGACGCGAGCTTCTCGACCGGCACCTCGGTTGGTGCCCATGGCGGCAAGGGGAGTCCGTAACCCCTTCCGCCCGGTTTACCCGTCGCTCAGGCGGCCTGCGCCGCGAGCCGTGCGGCAAGCTTCTCTTCCTCGGTCCACACCTTGCGCTCGCGCGGTGGCTTTGGCGGCTTGACCTGCTTGACCGGGCCGCCGCCGAGGACGGGCGCCCGCTTGGTCGAGTGGCGCGCGACTTCGCAATGCCATTCGTGATCGTCATGGACCGCAAGCGTCCGCCCGATTTCGCGCTCGACATCGTGCAGCCAGGCACGCTGCTCGGCATCGCACAGCGTGATCGCAAAGCCGCTGCGCCCGGCACGCCCGGTCCGGCCGATGCGGTGGACGTAGCTTTCGGGCAGGCTCGGCAGATCGTGATTGAACACGTGCGTTACCGTGTCGACGTCGATCCCGCGCGCGGCGATATCGGTCGCGACCAGCACCTGCACGGTGCCAGCCCGGAAGGCATCGAGCGCGCGCTCCCGCTGGCCCTGCGACTTGTTGCCGTGAAGCGCCTGGGCGGTGATCCCCGCCTCGGTGATGAACGCGCAGACTTCGTTGGCGATGTTCTTCTGCAGCGTGAAGACGACCGCCTGGCCGATCTCGGGCGTCCGGAGCAATTCCAGCAGCGCGGCTTTCTTGTGCGCGGCATCGAGGAACATCACCGACTGCGCGATCCGGTCGACGGTCGTCGAAGGGCGCGCGATCTCGACGCTGGCGGGATCGGTGAGCAGGCTTTCGGCAAGCGCCGCGATCGCCTTGGGCATCGTTGCCGAGAACAGCAGTGTGTGCCGGTCCTTGGGCAGCGTCGCGACGAGCCGCTCGATCGGCTTGGCGAAGCCCATGTCGAGCATCTGGTCCGCCTCGTCGAGCACCAGCGCCTCGAGCGCGGACAGGTCGCACAGCCCCTGGTCGACCAGGTCGAGCAACCGCCCGGGGGCAGCGACGAGGATGTCGACGCCCGCGTTCAGCGCCGCAACCTGATGAAACTGGCTGACGCCGCCGAAGATGGTGGTGACGCTGAGCGACAGGTTACGCCCGAAACTCTCGAACCCTGCGGCGATCTGCGACACCAGTTCGCGCGTCGGCGCGAGCACCAGGATGCGTGCGCCGCCCTTGGGCGCGGGGCGGGGGTTGGCGGCGAGACGATGGAGCAGCGGCAGCGCGAAGGCGGCGGTCTTGCCGGTGCCGGTCTGTGCCATCCCCAGAATGTCGCGGCCCTCGATCAGCAGCGGGATCGACTGCGCCTGGATTGGCGTCGGCGTAGTATAGCCTTCTTCGGCCAGCGCATCGAGGATACGCGGCGACAAGGCGAGATCGGCGAAGGTCATTGTCGAAGTCATGGTCACGGGGCGCCTCCAGCGCTGGGCAAGGCTGCGCCTGGACGGGCTTAGCGTAGGAGCGCGGGCTGGTAGGTTTTATGCTGCACTGCGTCAATGTGGAAAGCTCGGGGTCGGTCCGGGCTCCGTAGTGGCATGCGATTTCAAACCGTTGGAATGAAGCGACGGTGGACCCAGCATCAGGCAAAACCGCTGCGAAACCCTGTTTGTGTTCCTGCGACGGCAGGAGCCCAGGAGTCGCAAGACCTGTAAGCGCTTGTTTTGCTTGGCACTGGATTCCCGCCTTCGCGGCAAAACAGCGACTGAAAGGTCGGTGAGCGGACTTTCGCAGAGATCTCGCACGCGCTACCGGGCGAATGCGCAGCCGGTCTCGCGTCGGCGGCTGGCCCCCAACCCCTTGTCGATCCGGTCTGCACTGGTACGATCCCATCGAAGATCGTCACCGGAAGGACCGAACCCTTGGAACGCCGTACATTTCTGAGCGCGGGCAGCGCCGCTGCAGCGCTAGCGCTTACCCCCCGTATTGCCGGTGCCGCCGCGCCCGCGGGCGATGCCGCCCTGAATGCCACGTTCCAGACCATCTTCGAGCAGAACGTCCAGGAATCGCCCGAACAGGCGAGCAGCCTCGGGCTCGACAAGGGCGCGAACGCCGCGCTCAAGAGCCGCCTCGACGATCGCACCGCTGCGGATCGCGCAGAAGCGCTCGCGCGGACGAAGAAGGCGATCGCCGCGGTGCAAGCGGTCCCCGTCGCCGGCCTGTCCCGCAGCGGCAAGCTCAACCGCGAGGTCGTGCTCTATTCGCTGACGCAGCGGACGGTCGGCCCCGAGAAGTTCGGGCTTGGCTCGCCCAACCGGCCCTATGTGCTGTCGCAGCAGTCGGGCGCGTATTTCGAGATCCCCGATTTCCTCAACAGCACGCACACGATCGTCACCGCCGCCGATGCCGACGCTTACTGTTCACGCGTCGAGGCGTTCGCGACCGCGCTCGACCAGGACAGCGCGATGCAGCAAAGCGAAGCCGCGCGCGGGATCGTCGCGCCGGACTTCCTGCTCGACCTGACGCTGGGCCAGCTTGCCAAGCTGCGTGCGCCCGCCGCGGCCGATAGCTCGATCGTCTCCTCGGTCGCGACCCGCGCCAAGGCGCGGGGGCTTTCCGGCAACTGGGACAAGCGCACAGCGGCGAGCCTTGCCGACAAGGTCTACCCGGCGCTCGATCGCCAGATCGCGCTCGTGAAGAAGCTCCGCGCGAACGCGCGCAACACCGCGGGGATCGCCCCGCTCCCGCGCGGACGCGAAATCTACGCCGCCGCGCTCGCTGCCGCGACCACGACAAGCTTCACGCCGGACGAGGTCCACAAGATCGGGCTCGACCAGGTCGCCGACCTCAGTGCGCAGCTCGATGCGCTGCTCAAGACGCAGGGACTGACCCAAGGGTCGACCGGGGCGCGATTGACCGCGCTCAACGAGCGTCCGGAACAGCTTTATCCCGACAGTGCGGTGGGTCGTGCCGAACTGATCGCGGGGCTCAACACCGGGGTCGCGGCGATGCAGGAGAAGCTTGGGCAAGCGTTCCTCAACCCGCCGTCCGCGCCGCTCGACATCCGCGCGGTCCCGGTCGAGATCCAGGACGGCGCGCCGAACGGCTATTACAAGCGCGCCGCGCTCGACGGGTCGCGCCCCGCGATCTACTTCATCAACCTCAAGAGCATCGAGAACTGGCCGAAATATACGCTGCCGTCGCTGAGCTATCATGAGGGTGTGCCGGGGCATCATCTCCAGCTTAGCTTGGTGGCGGCACTCGACATGCCGGTGCTGCGCAAGCTCGGCTTCTTCAGCGCCTATGGCGAAGGGTGGGCGCATTATGCCGAGCAGCTCGCCGAACCGCTCGGCGGCTATGCGACGCCGATCGAGCGCGCGGGCTATCTCCAGTCGTTCCTGTTCCGCGCGGCGCGGCTCGTGGTCGATACCGGGATCCATGCCAAGGGGTGGAGCCGCGACAAGGCGACCGACTATTTCGTTGAGGTCGTCGGCTTCACGCGCGGGCGCTCACAAAGCGAGATCGAGCGATACTGTGCGATGCCGGGGCAGGCGTGCAGCTACAAGCTCGGGCATTTGAGCTGGATGCGTGCGCGGGAGAAGGCGCAAAAGATCCTCGGCGCGAAGTTCGACCAGAAGCAGTTCCACGAAGTGCTGCGCGACGGCCCGGTCCCGCTGACGATCCTCGAGCGGCTGAGCGAGGAACGCGCGCGCGCGCAACTGGCGGGGACGCCGATCGTCTAACCTCCAACTAATCCGCTTCCCCGGCGAAGGCCGGGGCCCAGGAGCGAAGGTTTTTGCAACTGTGCGCAGCCTGCGACCATTCAGGTTGCGCTCCTGGGCCCCGGCCTTCGCCGGGGAAGCGAGAAGGAGGCGAAGCGGGAAAGATGGCAAGCGAAGGCCGCCGCACCGTCCCGGGGGAAGCATCGAACCGATCGCTTCCCCTCAAACCGAAACAATTCTAGACCGGCGCGCATGACCCGTCCTGTTTCGGCCCCCGCTCTTTCCGTCGTCATCCCCTGCTACAATGAAGCGGCGTGCCTGGACGTGCTCCACGCCCGCGTTGCAGCGGCGGCGCGGAGCGCTGTCGGGAACGATTACGAGATCCTCCTCATCAATGACGGCTCGCGCGACGACAGCTGGCCGGTGATGCAGCGCCTCGCCGCCGAAGACCCGCAGCTGGTCGTCATCAACCTATCGCGCAACCACGGGCACCAGCTCGCGCTGACCGCGGGGCTCGACCTGTGCAGCGGTGCGCAGATCCTGATCATCGATGCCGATCTGCAGGATCCCCCGGAGTTACTAAACGACATGCGCGCCGCGATGGCATCGCAGGGCGCGGACGTGGTCTATGCGGTGCGGCGCAAGCGCGACGGCGAGACGCTGTTCAAGAAAGCCACCGCCGCCGCTTTCTATCGCTTGCTCGACCGAGTCACCGACACCGCGATCCCGCTCGATACCGGCGACTTCCGGCTGATGAGCCGGCGGGCGCTCGATGCGTTCCTGTCGATGCCAGAGCAGGCGCGCTTCATTCGCGGGATGGTCGCGTGGGTGGGATTCAAGCAGATCCCCTTCCCGTATGATCGCGCCGAGCGGCATGCGGGGGAGACCAATTACCCCTTGAGCAAGATGATCCGGCTCGCTTTCGACGCGGTCACCGGCTTCTCGACCGCGCCGCTGCGCTTCGCAAGCCACCTCGGGCTCGCGCTGACGGCGGCGTCGCTGCTGCTGTTCCTCTATATCGCGGTCGGCTTCTTCAGCGGCAGCGCGGTCGCGGGCTGGACCTCGACGATGCTCGTCGTGGTGCTGCTCGGCGCGTTCCAGATGTTCGTGCTCGGGATGATCGGCGAATATCTCGGGCGGCTCTACGTCGAATCGAAGCGCCGCCCGCTGTACATCGTCGGTGACGTCGTCGGCCCGATCCAGGGCCGTGCGACGCTCGGTTATCGCGCCGAGGACCCCGCCGCCGACAGCAACGTGACGATCGAGACCCCCGGCGACAGCGGCACCCTGCCGACCAGGTGACGCTCGAACCGGAAGATCGTCTCGAACAGGCGGTTGAGCACGGGCGGCGGGGGTGAATCGTCGCTGTCGTCGCGCCCGGTCATCCGCCCCGCGACGCGCGCCGCGGCGGCGAGCGGGAACAGCAGCGAATTGAAATAGCGCAACCCGTTCGAGCGCAACCCGGCATCGCTGATCGCCGTGGCGAGCGTCGCCTTGGAATAGCGCCGGTGATGATGGTTGACCACGTCGTGCGCGCTCCACATCCAGCGATGCGCGGGCACGGTGACGAGGATCTTGCCGCCGGGCTTGAGGCATGCCGCCATTGCGCGCAGCGCGGCGACGTCGTCCTCGATATGCTCGACCACGTCGAGCACCGCGATCAGGTCATACGCCCCGCGCTCGATCCCCGGCAGGGCGGGGAGCGGCGCATTGCTGACCGGGCGCCCCAGCCGTTCGGCCGCGATCTCGCCCGCGGCCGGGTCGATCTCGATCGCCTCGACCGTGCCGAACGCCGCGAGCATGGGGAGATTGTGCCCGGTGCCGCAACCGATCTCGAGAATGCGCGCATGCTTGGGCAAACCGCCCTCACGCGTCAGGTAATCCGCCAGGATGTCGCGGCGTGCGCGATACCACCAGTGCGTCGAATCATGCGCCGCCATGCGGTCGTAGACGATTCTATCCACGGTCGGCCCTATTCTCGGTTGGAGCGCTTTCGCTCATTTGAACACCAATTGGCGGTTGAGCAAGAAGGTCAGCACGGTCGCCATCAGGATCGCGGGCAACAGCGGTGCCCAGGCGGGATAGCCGAGGACCGCGGTCCCGAACCAGGTGATCGCCGCGTTGAGCGCCATGCCTGACGCCTGCACCATCACGAACTGTACTTGCTGCTTCGCGCCGGGATCGCGCGTGCCGTGCCCCTTGAAGCTCCACCGGCTGTGCAGGAAATACCCTGCCGCCACCGCCACCAGGAATGCGAACGGCACCGCATACACCGCGTGCTTCCGATCGAACACGTACAGCGACAGCGGTAGATAGACCGCGCTGTAGATGACGGTCGAAAGCCCGCCCGCAACACCAAAGCGGATGATCTGCCCGAGCAGTCCGCTCTCGCGTAAGTTCTGGATCTGTCTGTTGAGTGCCGTCACGGTCGCTTGCCCTTTACGCGTGCCGCACTAGAGGGCGTTCTCGTTCTAGGAAAGCGTTTTGGATGAATGACGGTTCGCTGGCGCGCACGATTGAGCGCGATTGGGTTCGGCTGAGCCTGCTCGCCTGGGGGCTGATCGCGCTCTATTACGTCATCAACCGCTGGACCGGAATCCACTTCCTCCAGCTCGGCGACACCGACGACAACATGCGGCTGATGCAGGTCCGTGCGTGGCTCGGTGGGCAGGGCTGGTACGATCTGCGGCAATATCGCCTCAATCCTCCAGTCGGCTTCGACATTCACTGGAGCCGCATCGTAGATTTGCCGATCGCGGCACTGATCGTGCTGTTGCGCCCATTCGTGGGGGTGCGCGAGGCGGAAATGCTCGCATGCGGAATCGCGCCGTTGCTGCCGCTCGGGATCACCATCCTCGGGCTCGGCGCGACCGTGCGACGGCTGGTCAGCCCGGTCGCCTGGCCGCTTGCGATCGCGCTGCTTGCCTTCTGCTGTGTCGCGACGATGCTGATGTATATGCCGGAGCGGATCGACCACCACGGCTGGCAGCTTGCGATGCTCAGCCTGACGGTGGCGGGCCTGTGCGACCCGCGGGGGCCCCGCGGTGGCGCGATCGTCGGGTTGGCGAGTGCGGTCTCGCTCACGATCGGGCTCGAGATGTTGCCCTATGCGGCGATGGCGGGTGCGATCCTCGCTTTGCGCTGGATCTGGGATCGCGACGGCGCGCAGCGGCTCAGCGTCTACGCGCTGTCGCTCGGCGGGGGCTGCGCGATCGGTTATGCGGCGTTCGCGTCTTATGCTAATGCGGCGCTGCGCTGCGACGCGCTGACCCCGGTGTGGCTGAGCGTGATGGTCGTGGCGGGGGCCTTGCTGTTCGCGATGGCGTGGACGAACCCGGCGAACCGCTGGGTCCGGCTCGGCCTTGCGGTGGTGGCGGGCGGCGTGATCGTCGCCGGGTTTGCAATGGTCTTCCCGCAATGCCTCGGGCGGCCCGAGCAGGTCTCTCCCGAACTCGCGGCCAACTGGCTCAACAACGTCCGCGAAGCCAAGCCGATCTACCAGCATCCGTTCCGCACCGCTTTCCCGATCGTGGTCCTGCCGATCGTCGGCGTGATCGGCGCGGCGATCGCGACATGGCGCGCGCGCGGCACCGCGCGGGGCGGATTGTGGGCTCCCGTGCTGCTGTTCGTCACCTTCGCCGCGCTGATGCTGTTGTGGCAGGCGCGCGCCGGGCCGGCGGCGCAAATGCTCGCGGTGCCGGGGTCGGTCGCGCTGATCTGGTGGCTCGCGCCGGTGATGCTCGCAAGCAGCAACATCTTCGTCCGCGTGTTCGGGACGGCGGCGGTCGTGCTGATTGCCTCGGGCAGCTTCGCGGGCGCGGTGATGACCCCGGTCGACTTGCGCTGGACCGGGCTCAACCTGCACTACAGCCCGCCCGATCGCCCGACCAAGCGCGTCCAGACGATCAACCGCGCGAGCGCTTCCTGCCCGACGATGACCGCGATGACGCCGCTCAACCGTATTTCGGCGCAAACGGTGTTCACCTTCACCGATCTCGGGCCACGGCTGATCACGCTGACGCACCACAATGCGATCGCGGGGCCGTATCATCGCAACGGCGACGCGATCCTCGACGTGCAGCACGCCTTCAAGGGGACGCCTGAGAATTTCCGCGCGATTGCCAAGCGGCACGGCGCGACACTGTTGCTGGTGTGCCCGAACATGTCGGAATCGACCAATTACCGCGTGCGCGCGCCGAACGGCTTCTATGCGCAGCTCGCGCATCGCAAGACGTTCGACTGGCTCGAGCCGATCGACCTGCCGCGCGGGTCGCCCTTGCGCTTGTTCCGGATCAAGCCGGAGCAAACGGTACGGCACCCGATACGGCTGCGGTATTAGAGCGTTCTGATCGGAGGCCATTGCCGCGCGGCGTGGATCAACCCGAGGATCCAGACGGTCTCCTCGACGATCTCGTAGATCAGGCGATAGCTTCGGTGCGGGGTCAGTTCGCGGGTGCCGACGACTTCGCCCGGATGCCCGAGCATCGGAAAGTCGGCCAGGCCCGAAACCGCTTCGCCAAACAGGCGATCGATCCTGAGCGCCGCGGCGGTATCACGGGCTACGAGATACTCCCAGATCGCCGTGCGGTCCTGTTCTGCTTCCGGCGTCCAGCGGACGTTCACGTCCGGTCGGTCACCCGTGCCCGGCGTTCCGCGAACGCGGCCTCGACCACCGCGTCGGGTCGCCCGTCATCGTTTCGAACCGAGCTGCGGGCCGTATCAACCTTCTGCTGTACAAAGACGCGGTAGTCGGTCTCGCCTTGCTGGCGCTGCACGAATTCGCGCATCAGTTCGCGGACGACCTGCGACGCGGGACGGTGGCTTGCCTCAGCGGCAGCCATGAACTCGTCCCGCAGTTCGGGCTCCAGCTTCATCGTGAAGATAGCGGCTTTCGGCATGATATCCTCGCTGGGTACTGACGGAGTATATACCAGTGCCAGACCTCAGGCCAGACTCACCCGCACCCCGTCGATCACGAACTGCACCGCCAGCGCCGCGAGCAGCACGCCCAGCAGCCGCGTGATCACCGCCTCGATCTTCGCGCCGAGCACGCGCATGATCGGCCCTGCCGCGAGCAACGCGACCAGCGTCAGCAGCAGGATCGTGATCAGCGCAGCCAGCACGACCGCGGAGCGCTCGATCCCCTCGTTGCGGCTCATCAGCAGCATCACCGACGCGATCGACCCCGGCCCTGCGATCATCGGCATCGCCATCGGGAAGATCGACACGTCCTCAACCTCGGGATCGTTGGCGACCTTGGCGGCGCGGTCCTCGCGGCGTTCGGTGCGCTTTTCGAACACCATTTCCAAAGCGATCAGGAACAGCATGATCCCGCCTGCGATGCGGAACGAGGCGAGGCTGATCCCAAGCCCGTGGAGCAAGGCCTCCCCGAACAACGCGAACACCAGCAGGATGCCCGAGGCAACGAGCACCGCGCGAAAAGCCATCGCGCGCGAATGGGTGGGTGATGCACCCGCGGTCAGCCCTGCATAGATCGGCGCGCAGCCGGGGGGATCGATCACCACGAAGAAGGTGATCAGCGAGGAAATATAGAGTTCGATCATTGGCCGCCCCCCGCCTGCGCGGGCGTCACAACGCCGCCTCGTCGAGCACCACGCCTTCGCGCCGCGCGGCCGACACCAAGGTATTGCGCAGCAGGCACGCGATCGTCATCGGCCCGACCCCGCCCGGGACCGGCGTCACCGCGCCCGCGACGCTCATCGCGCCCGCGAAATCCACGTCGCCGACGAGGCCCGCCTCGGTCCGGTTGATCCCGACGTCGATCACGGTCGCGCCGGGCTTGAGCCATTCGCCCTTGACCATCTCGGGCCGGCCGACTGCCGCGATCACGATGTCCGCGCGCTTGACCACGCTCGACAGGTCGCGCGTGCGCGAATGCGCGACGGTGACGGTGCAGCTTTCGGCAATCAGCAATTGCGCCATCGGCTTACCGACGATGTTCGAGCGGCCAATGACCACGGCGTCGAGCCCGGTCAGGTCGCCGAGCGTATCTTTCAGAAGCATCACGCAGCCGAGCGGGGTGCACGGCACGAACCCGGTGATCCCCGTCGCTAGCCGTCCGGCGTTGACCGGGTGGAAGCCGTCGACGTCCTTGTCGGGGTCGATCCGCGTCGTCACCGCGCGCTCGTCGATATGGCCGGGGAGCGGGAGCTGGACGAGGATCCCGTCGATCGCGGGATCGGCGTTGAGCACGTCGACCAGCGCGAGCAGATCATCCTGCGCAACATCGGCGGGCATGCGGTGCTCGACGCTGATCATCCCGGCGCCGCGCGTCGCCTTGCCCTTGTTGCGGACATAGACCGCGGAGGCGGCGTCCTCGCCCACCAGCACGACTGCGAGCCCCGGCGCGCGACCCGCAGCCTCCGCAAAGGTCGCGACTTGCGCCGCGATGCGCGTGCGTAAGGCAGCGGCGAACGCCTTGCCGTCGATGATCATAGCGGTCATGCCGTCAGGCTCCAGCTCAGAGCGGCGCGCCGACGAGCAGGTGCGCGTCGTAGTTGGTCAGAATGATGCTGATGATCTTGAGCGTCAGCAGCAGCGCGAATGGCGCAAGGTCGATCTGCCCGAAATCTGGGAGGATCCGACGGAACGGGCGATACAGCGGCTCGGTGCCGCGCTCGAGCCCGTTGTAGATCGACCGCACCAGCTCGTTATGCGTGTTGATGATGTTGAACGACACGAGCAGCGACAGGACCACCTGGATCAATACGATCGTCGTGATCGCGCTGATCAGGACCTGCAATATCTGGATGATCGTATGCAAAATGGCGTCTCCGGGCGTTGAGCTGTGCGATCCTAGCGGTATCTCGCAAATGCGAACACCCCCTTAGCGTCTGGCCCGAAGCGTTCGTTTCGTGGTGCGCGGGACGCCACCCACCCCCCCCGTCATGCTGAACTCGTTTCAGCATCCACCGTGCAACGGGCACGGACCAGAAGTGCGGCACGGTGGACCCTGAAACAAGTTCAGGGTGACGGCGGAAATAAAAGCGAACGTCAGCGCCGGACCAGCGTCCCCGCCCCGCGATCGGTGAAGATCTCGAGCAGCATCGCATGCGGCACACGCCCGTCGAGAATGACCGCAGCCCCGACCCCGCCCTCGACCGCATGGACGCACGTCTCGAGCTTGGGAATCATCCCCCCCGAAATCGTCCCGTCGGCGCGCAGTCGCGCGACCCCTGCGGGGTCGAGATCGGTGACGAGCTGCTTGTCCTTGTCGAGCACGCCAACCACGTCGGTCAGCATGAACAGCCGTTCCGCGCCCAGCGCTGCGGCGATGGCGCCCGCCATCGTGTCGGCGTTGATGTTATAGGTGTGCCCGTCGGTCCCGATCGCGATCGGCGCGATCACCGGGATGATCCCCGCCGCCGACATCGTGTCGATGATCCGGCGATCGACCCCGACCGGCGTGCCGACGAAGCCGAGGTCAACGTGCCGCTCGATCCCCTGCAGCGTATCCGGCGTCTCGCGCCCGACCTTGGTCGCGGTGACTAAGTTGGCGTCCTTCCCCGAAATCCCGACCGCGCGGCCGCCCGCCTGCCCGATCCAGCCGACGATTTCCTTGTTGATCGACCCTGCGAGGACCATTTCGGCGATCCGGGCGGTTTCGGCGTCGGTCACGCGCAGGCCATCGACGAAGCGCGATTCGACGCCCAGTCGCTTGAGCATAGCGCCGATCTGCGGGCCGCCGCCGTGGACGACGACCGGATTGATCCCGACCGCCTTCATCAACACGACGTCCTCGGCGAAGTCACGCGCCGCCTCGGGATCGCCCATCGCGTGCCCGCCATATTTCACGACGAACGTCGCACCGGCATAGCGCTGCATGTAAGGTAGCGCCTCGACCAGCGTTTCGGCCTTGGCAAGCAAGGCGGGGGCGGGGGAATAATCGGTCATGCCCGCGCCCTTATCGTGTAAGTCAGCCGCGATCCAGTCGCCGCCCGATCCCAACCACCAGATAGATCAACGGCGGCACCAGCACAGCCGACAGCGTCACCTTCGCGAGCATCTGCCCGGCGAGCAGCGCCCCGATCGGGAACACGCCGTAGAAGGCGATCGTCACGAACAGCAAAGTATCGACGATCTGGCTGAGGATGCTCGCGATGCCGGCGCGCAGCCACAACAGCCCACCGCGCTCGTTGCGCTTGAGCCAGCTGAAGATCGTCACGTTGAGCGTCTGCGAAATCCCGTAGGCGACGATCCCGCCGAGCCAGATCCGCGGCGTACCGCCCATCATCAGCGCGAACGCATCACGCCGCGCAGGTTCCATCTCCGGGGCGGCGGGCGCGGCGAGCACAACGACCGACAGCAGGATCGACGCGACCAGCGGCACGAACCCCACCTGCACAAGCCGGTTCGCGGTGGTCCGCCCGTGCAACTCGGCAACCGCGCTCGAAACGACGACGAGGAGCAGGAACGCGAAGATTCCTGCCTCGACCGCGAGCGGACCGATCCCCACCAGCGGCCCGAGCAGCGAGATCGGCCCGAGCGAGACCTGCTTGTTGCCGAGCACGCCCGCGATGCAGACCATCCCGCCGTAGAAAATCGAAAAAGCGAAAAGCGAACGCGGGATCGCGGGAACAGGTGTCGTCATCGTGCGCGACGCTAGCGGAATGTTGCGGGGAAGGGAATCGCTTCTCGGGCGGCCCGACGCATCCAAAAAGCTGCCGTCATGCTGAACGTGTTTCAGCATCCACTGCGCAACAGGTATAGTCCGGACTCGCGGAGCGCTGGATCCTGAAACGCGTTCAGGATGACGCAGGTTTTACAAAGCCCGCCCACACCCCACACCCACCACTTTCTCCCCCGCCCCCTAGCCCTATCCGCGTCTGCGTGTATGGTCCGCTCCCGTTGCGCGCCAAAACTGGAGTGCGCGCGAAACTGCGGGGAATACGTGGACAAATTTCCGATCGGCATTCTGGGTATCGTCGTGATCCTGGGGCTTGCCGTCCTGCTGTCGACCAATCGCCGTGCGATCCGCCTGCGCGTCGTGGGGGCGGCGTTCGCGTTGCAGGTGATCATCGCTGTCCTTGTGCTCCACAGCACGATCGGCCGCCAGATGATCGAAGGCATGTCGCGCGGGGTGTGGAACCTGCTCGGCTATGCCAAGGCCGGCACCACGACGATCTTCGGCGGGCTTGCGAGCGACCCGACGTTCGGGACGGCGTTCGCCTTCTCGGCGCTCCCCGTCATCATCTTTTTCGCAGCGCTCGTGTCGATCCTCTACCATCTCGGGATCATGCAGTTCGTGATCCGCTGGGTCGGCGGCGCGATCGAGAAGGTGATCGGCGTGTCCAAGGTGGAAGCCTTGTGCGCCGCCGCCAACATCTTCGTCGGGCAAAGCGAATCGCCGCTGGTGATCCGCCCCTATCTCGCCGGGCTGACCCCGCCGCAATTGTTTGCGGTGATGACGGTCGGCATGTCGGGCGTCGCGGGCACGATTCTGCTCGCCTACGCTACCTTCCTCGGCCAGGGCGCTTTGCCGTATCTGCTCGCCGCGTCGTTCATGTCGGCGCCGGGCGGATTGCTGATGGCCAAGATCATCATGCCCGACGAGACGACAGCGCCTGCGGGCGAACTCGCGCTCGGTGACGACCCCGAGGAAGCGGTGCTCCACGTCGCCGAAAAGGCGCTCGAGGAAGAACGCGCCGCCAACATCATCATGGCCGCCGCCAACGGCGCGCAGACCGGCGTGCGGATCGCGGTCGCGGTCGGCGCGATGGTGCTCGCGTTCGTTGGGCTGGTCGCGCTGGCGAACGGGATTCTCGGCGGGATCGGCGGATGGTTCGGCTATCCCGATCTGAGCTTCCAGGGCATCCTTGGCTTCGTATTCGCGCCGGTGATGTTCCTGCTCGACATTCCGTGGACCGAAGCGCGGGCAGCGGGCGAATTGTTCGGGCAGAAGATCGTGCTCAACGAATTCGTCGCGTTCATCGATCTCGGCAAGATGCAGAACCTCTCGCCGCACACCACCGCGGTGGTGACGTTCGCGCTGTGCGGCTTTGCCAATTTCTCGTCGATCGCGATCCAGATGGCGTCGGCGGGGAGCCTCGCGCCCAACCAGCGCCCGATGATCGCCAAGCTCGGGCTGCGGGCATTGGCGGCGGGGAGCCTTGCAAACCTGATGTCGGCGGCGCTCGCGGGCCTGCTGATCGGGTAACGGTTCTGGTGTCGCGTTAACGATCGCCCCCCGACATCCGTTCGCCCTGAGCGGAGTCGAGGGGCCGGCATGTCGCGAAGGGCTCCGACTGCGCTCAGCCGGAACGGATGGCAGGAGTGCAACCGGGTCGGGTGCGGCTAAGCCGGCACCGCATCCCCCTCGCCCCCCTCCGGCCGCCGCGCGTAGCGGCGCGCGAGGATCGCGCAGGCGAACAGTTGCGCCTGATGGAACAGCATCAGCGGCAGCACGATCAGGCTAACCGAATGCCCCGCGAACAGGATCGTCGCCATCGGCAGCCCGCTCGCCATGCTCTTCTTCGACCCGCAGAAGACGAGCGCGATCTCATCCTCGGTGGTGAACCCGAGCCACCGGCCAAGTGCGGTCGTCACGCACAGGATCACCGCCAGGATCGCAAGGTCGATCGCCAGCACCACCGCAAGGTCGATCGGCGACAGGCTGGTCCACACCCCCGCCACCACCCCGGCGCTGAACGCGGTATAGACCACCAGCAGGATCGATCCGCGATCGACCACCGAGGTCAGCGTGCGATGTGCGACTAGCCACTTCCCGATCACTGGGCGGGCGACCTGGCCGACAACGAACGGCAACAGGATCTGGAGCGCAATGCTTTCGATCGCGCGCAGCGAGAAGCCGCCCCCCGCCGACTGGAGCAATGCCGCAACCAGCAGCGGGGTCAGCACCACGCCCAGCAGATTCGACACCGATGCGCTGCACAAGGCGGCGGGCACGTTGCCGCGCGCGATCGAGGTGAAGGCGATCGAGGACTGCACCGTCGAGGGCAACAGGCACAGATACAGCAGCCCGATCGCAATCCCCTCGGGTAACCACCCGCGCGTCCCCCAATAAGCCGCAAGCCCGATGATCGGGAAAATCACGAAGGTGCTCGCCAGAACGAGCGACTGGAGCCGCCAGTGCGTGATCCCCGCCCATACCGCCGCAGGCGAAAGCCGCGCGCCATACAGGAAGAACAACAGCCCGACCGCGACCAGCACGCTGTCCTCGGCAATGTCCTGCCCGATCCCGCGCGCCGGCAGGACGAACGCGAACGCCACCGTCCCGATCAGCAACAGCATGTAGGCATCGATCGGCAGGCGGCCGAGCAGCGATCGGATAGCGGTCATAGGGTAGGTTGCTACGCTACGCGTACGTCATCCACAATTGCGATGGGACCGATAACGGTTATCATGATCCGTGATGGACATCACGCGGATCACCCCGGAGCTCTTGGGCGCCTTCCTTGCAGTGGTCGAAGCAGGAACGTTCACCCGCGCAGCACGGACGCTCGGGACCGGCCAGTCGACCGTCAGCCAGCAGATCAAGCGGCTCGAGACAATCACCGGGCGCCGCCTGCTCGCGCGCGATACGCACCGGGTTGCACTCACGGTCGACGGCGAAGTGCTGGTCGATCATGCGCGCCGGATCCTCGAAAGCTATGCCGCGCTCGATCGGCAGTTGTCGGGCGTCCCGTTGCGGGGGCGGTTGCGCTTCGGTGCTTCCGAAGATTTCGTCCTGTCCGCGCTCCCCGACGTGTTGGCCAATTTCGCGCGCCGTCATCCCGAAGTAGACATGGTCGTGACCGCGCGGCTGAGCCAGGACCTGTACGACGCTTATGATGCGGGACAGCTTGACATCATCCTTGCCAAGCGTCGCACGGGCGACCCGCGCGGGGTGACCGCATGGGGCGAGCAAGCCGTGTGGATCGCCCGGCCCGACTATCTCCACGATGCCGACGCGCCCGTACCGCTGCTGCTCTACCCCCCGCCAAGCGTTACGCGTGCGATGGCGATTGCCACGCTCGACGCCAGCCGCCGGGCGTGGCGTGTCGCCTTCACAAGCGCGAGCCTAAGCGGCCTTACCGCGGCTGCGCGGGCTGGGCTCGGAGTCCTGCCGCATTCGCTTCGCCTGCTCCCAACCGGCCTCGCAAGAGTCGCTGCGGACAACACGCTCCCCGACCTGCCGCACATGGAGTTCGTCATCATCGGCCCGGGCGGGGGAACCCCTGTGTCAGACGCGCTGACCAAGGCGATCCTGCAATGGGCAAGTGTCGGCTGAACCGCCGCATCGGATCGTTGCGGTCCCGCACGACATCATGATCCCGCAGCTTGCTCTAGCCCTGCGTGGCTCTGGGATCTGGTCCCTCCACGCATCGCTATCTCACCCGGCCGGCCATTGCCTCAACCGTACCCAACACCGCCTTGAAACGATTGGGAACAGGGCGTGGATTACCATCCGTGCCGAGTCGCTAAAGTTCCGCGTCATTATATTATCTTTGATGAAAACCGGACCTTTCTGCAGCCCGGGCTATTGATCCGGCACCGATACTCGGACTGCATTACAAGGAATTTTCATGGTCATCGAAGTCGCGCCGGACCCGATCGTGTGCGCGGATGGCGCGATGCCCGATCGGCTGGCGCTGCCGTTATGGACCCTCGTCGCGCCAGTGCTGGGCCTGCTTGCAGCCTTGTTCGGCGTCGCCAAGATGGGATCGGGCGGAACTGTCGTCGCGGTCGTCGTGTTGATCGCGAGCATACTCGCGGCGGTGCATCATGCCGAGGTCATCGCGCACAAGGTCGGCGAACCTTTCGGCACGCTGGTGCTGGCGATCGCGGTGACGGTGATCGAAGTCTCGCTGATCGTGTCGCTCATGCTGTCGGATGCCGGCGGCGCGACCGAACTGGCACGCGACACGGTCTTTGCCGCTATCATGATCATCCTCAATTTCATCATCGGGCTGTGCCTCGTCGCAGGTGCCGCGCGGCATGTCGAACAGCGCTTCACACTGACCGGCATGAGCGCGGCGCTCGGGGTGTTGACCGCGATGGCAGTGCTGTCGCTAATCCTCCCCAATTACACGTCCTCGACCAGCGGGCCGACCTACGCGACGTCGCAACTGGTGTTCGTCGCGGTGGTGTCGCTGATTCTCTACGGCACCTTCATCCTCGTGCAGACGGTGCGGCACCGCGACTACTTCCTCCCCGCCAGCGACGATCACGACGACCACGCCGCCCCGCCATCGACGCGCGCGACGGGGATCGCGTTCGGCGTCCTGCTGGTTGCGTTGGCTTCGGTCGTGCTGCTTGCCAAGACGCTGTCGCCGACGATCGAGGCCGCGGTGCTTGGCGCAGGGTTGCCGCTTGCGGTGGTCGGCGTCGTCATTGCGGCGCTGGTCCTCGCGCCGGAAAGCCTCGCCGCGTACAAGGCCGCAAAACGCAACCGACTGCAGACCAGCCTGAACCTCGCGCTCGGCTCCGCGCTTGCGACGATCGGACTCACGATCCCGAGCGTGGCGATCGTCTCACTCGTGCTCGGCCTTCCGCTTTCGCTGGGGATCGACCCCAAGAGCATGACGCTGCTCGCGCTGTCGCTGTTCGTTGCGACGCTGTCGCTTGGCACTGGGCGAACGACGGTGTTGCAGGGGGTCGTCCACCTGGTGATCTTCGCGGCCTATCTGTTCACCACGATCGTGCCATAGATCCGGCGCGTTCCGGGCACCCGTCGCACGATTGCGCGGAACGTTTTGCCGCCTCCGGCCTTCCTCCCCTTGCTATTGGGAGAGACGGACATGGACGACAACCGCTTGTGGAGCTTCGAGGAAAGCCTCTGGACCGAAGGGCCCGACAATTACCGCGAGAAAGTCGATCCGGAAGTGGTGATGGTGCTCCCGCGCCCGCCGTTCGTGCTGCAGGGGACCGAGGCTATCGACGCGGTCGCGGATACGCCGGTGTGGGACAGCGCGGAATTGTCCGAACGCACCGTCTCGCGCCCGCAGGAGGGGCTGATCGTGATCGGCTATCACGTCCATGCGCAGTGCGGCGACGAGGCGTATGAAGCGCATTGCACGTCGGTGATCCGCCGTCTGGAACATGAAGTGTGGCGCGTCGTCCAGCATCAGCAGACGCCGATGCTGACCAAATCGGTCGAACGGTAAGACGGGAGGCGATGATGAGCGACGACACCACAGTCCGGGTCCGCCAGCGCGAGATCGCGACCGAGCATCTCCTGTTCAAGCTGATGGAATATGTCGAGGACAAGCATCCGGGGCTGCTCGACTATCTTGAGGGGAGTCTGGATCACCTAGGGGATCCGGCGAGCGACGGGACGCAGGACGACGATGCGGTGCGTGGTATCGCACGGAAGATGATCGTCGGCGCGCGCAAGCAGGGAATGGCTTCCGCCGATTAATTGCGCGCGAACGTCCTCTGCGCTTCCCCGGCGGAGGCCGGGGCCCAGTCGAAATGGTCGAGGTGACGAAGCGCAATGCTTCGAATTCCGCCGTTTCGCTTCTGGGCCACGACCTTCGCCGGGGAAGAGCGAAGAGGGGGACTGACGGGCGCTACCCTAGCATCGCCTTCTTGAGCTTGGCATGCGCCGACGCCTTGATCTGGCACACCCGCGCAGACCCGACACCGATCACCAGCCCGATCTCCTCGAGGTTCATTTCCTCGACATAATAAAGCTGGATCACCAGCGCCTCGCGCTCGGGCAGCGAGGTAATCGCAGCGATCAGCGTGTCGCGCTCCTCGCTCTCGGAAAGCTGCGCAAAAGCGTCGGGCTCGTCGCTCGCGAACCACGGGCCTTCGTCCGAATAGAGATCCTCGATTGGTTCGAGCCGCACCGGCTGCGCGCTCGCATAATCGATCCGCAGCTTGTCGCGCGATACACCGAGCCGCTCTGCGACCGCCGCTTCCTCCGGCGCACGGCCCAGTTCGGTCGTCATCGCCGCCACCGTCTGCGCATACTGCCGCTTGCGCTGCATCGCGCCGCGCGTGAGCGTCGCCGAACGCCGCAGCGCGTCGATCATCGCGCCGCGCACGCGTGTCATGAGATATTGCTCGAACGTCACCTGCCCGCGCTCCTCGAACGCACCCGCCGCCTCGACCAAAGCGACCAGCCCGATCTGGACGAGATCCTCGACCTCGACCGAGGAGGACATGCTGCCATGGACGTGCCACGCGATCCGCCGGACCAGCGGCAGATGCTTCTTCGCGAGCAGCTTGAGGTCGGGCGCGGCGGCGGTGCGGCCATAGACGAGCGGCTGCGCGTCGCTGAAGGCGGTGGGCGAAAGCTGCATCATGCTGGGAGAGCTCCGGGAGCGCCGATCACGGCGACGACTTCGACGGCTTTTTCTTCCGGCACTTCGAAGAAGCTCATCACCGGAATGTCGGGCAGGCAGGTCTTGACCAGCTTGCGGATCGCGACGCGGATCGCGGGCTGGACGACAAGTGCGAACGGCTTGGCCTCGTCGACCAGCGGCTGCGCCGCGCGTTGCAGCGCATCGACGATGCGACGGCCAAGATCGGGCTCGATCGTGTGGCGGCGCGACGGATCGGCGCGCATCGCCTGGCCGAGCAGCCCCTCGAGCCCGCCCTCCAGCGTCATCACGCGCAGCGGCTCGCGCACGCCGCAGATCTTGCCGATGATCAGCCCGCCGAGATCGGGGCGGATCGCCTCGATGATTTCCTCGGCGTCGGCAGTCCGCTGTGCGGCGACCGCGATCGCCGCGGCGATCCGGCGGAATTCCTTGAGCGGGATATTCTCCGCGAGCAGCCCCTTGAGCACCTGCGTCAGCGTCGTCAGCGGCAGCGGGTTGGGCGACAGCGATGCGACGAGGCTGGCGGCGCGGTCCTTCAACCCGTCGAGCAGCGACTGGACTTCGTCCGGGCCGAGCAACTCGGCAGAATGCTGGGTGAGCTGGTGGTTGAGATGCGTCGCCATCACGGTGCCCGGATCGACCACGAGATAGCCCGCGCCGGTCGCGGCATCGGCGTCCCCCGCCGCGATCCATACCGCGTCGAGCCCGAAGGTCGGGTCCTTGGCGGGCTTGCCCATCAGCCCGCCAATCGCCTGGCCGGTATCGAGCGCGAGCATCTCGTCGGGCGAGACGCTGTCCTCGCCGACCACGACGCCACCGACGATGATGCGGTAGGTGTAGGGCGGCAAATTGATGTCGTCGCGGACGCGGACTTGCGGGATGACGAAGCCCATGTCCTTCGACAATTGGCGGCGGACCCCGGTGATCCGGCCCATCAAAGGCGCACCGCGGCGTTCGTCGACCAGCGGCACGAGGCCGTAGCCGATATCGAGATTGACCTGCATGAGGTCCGAGACTTCGTCCCAGCCGATCTTCGAGTGATCGACCGGCTCGGGCGCAATCACGTCGACCGGAACGGGGCGAAGCGACGCCTGGCGCATCTTCCACGCGGCGAACCCGGCAAGCCCGGCGGCGGGGAGGATGATCAGATGCGGCATCCCCGGCATCACCCCGAGCAGCGCAAGGATGATCGCGACCGGCGTCCACGTCCGCGCCGAGCCGAACTGGCTGCCGATCTGGCCCGCGAGATCCATGCTCGAGGTAACGCGAGTCACGATCGCGGCGGCGGCGATCGACAGCATCAGCGACGGGATCTGCGCGACCAGCGCATCGCCGATCGCGAGCAGCACGTAATTATGCGCCGCGTCCGCGATCGTCATGCCGTGGCTGACGGGGCCGAGGATCAGCCCGCCGACGATGTTCGCCGCGAGGATCAACAGGCCGGCGACCGCATCGCCCTTCACGAACTTGGACGAGCCGTCCATCGAGCCGTAGAAATCGGCCTCGGTCGAGACCTCGATCCGGCGCGCCTTGGCTTCGTCCGGCGTGATCAGCCCGGCGTTGAGATCCGCGTCGATCGCCATCTGCTTGCCCGGCAACGCATCGAGCGTGAAGCGCGCGGACACTTCGGACACGCGGCCCGCGCCCTTGGTGACGACGATCATGTTGATGATCACGAGGATCGCGAAGACGAACAGGCCGACGACATAATCGCCGCCGATCAGGAACGTGCCGAACGCCTCGATCACATGGCCCGCCGCGCTCTCGCCCTCATGCCCGTGGACCAGCACGACGCGGGTGGACGCGACGTTGAGGCTCAGGCGGAACAGCGTGGCGAACAGCAGCACGGTCGGGAAGGCGGAGAAATCGAGCGGCTTCTGCGCGTTGAGGCTGACCATCAGCACCGCGAGGCTGATCGTGATGTTCATGATGAAGAACACGTCGAGCATCGCCGCCGGAATCGGCACGACCATCAGCACGACCAGCAACAGGATCGCGACCGGCAGCGCGGCGGAGCGCAGCAGCGGCATCACGCCACCGGTCTTGGGGGACAAGGCCACTGGATCAGGCTCCCATCGTCGCGAGCATCATGTATGCGAGTCGCGCGGTATTCGGGGTCGGGCGGAGCAGGCTCGCGGTTTCGGTGCGGGTACCCGCCAAACTGCTGGTGCCGCTGAGCTGCGCGAGCGTGTTCTGCGCCCAGACCGCGGCGTTGGAGGTCGATTGCTCGCCATTGCCGGGAATGACGTCCGCGCCCCATTCGCCGAGCCGCGTCGCTGACAGGCCCGAGGTTGCATCGATCGTCTGCGGCGCGCCCGCCGCATCGAGCTTGGCGGCGAAACGGTTGTAGATTTGCGAGAGCGAGCGCGGCGCGCCGGTCGAATCGTAGAAGACGCCGCGATTGGCGTTGGCGGCGGCGGGGAACATCGCGGCGCCGCTGCGGTCGGGGTTTGCCTGCATCGCGGTGAGGAACTGCCGCGCGCCGCCCAAGCCCAGGAAATGCGCCATATAGAGATCGGTGCTGGTCGCGCTGCGCCCGAGCGTTCCCTCGATCGCGCCCTTATTGTCGCTGGCGTGCTCGGCGGCCATCAGCGACGCGGCGGTGGGGTCGTTGCGGAGCGATAGGATCGCTTGGCGCGTCGCGGGATCGTTGACGACCGCCTTGCCGCTCGCGCTGGTCGAGATCGCGTTCGCCGCCCAGCCGAGGCCGTGTTCCGCGCCATGCGCCTTGACCACGCGCAGCCAGCTCTGGTCGACGAACTGATACAGCCCGCTCGCGCTCGACGTGCCCGAATGCGCGTTGCTGCGCATCCCGCTCTCCAGCTTGGCCTGGCCCATCAGATAATTAAAGTCGATGCCGGTCTTCTGGCTGGCATTGGCGATCGCGCTGCGAATCGACCCGCCCGCGCCGCTCGCGTCGACGGCACCGTTCAGAATGGAAAGCGGATTGAAAGGCATTGGTCCCCTGTTCGCCCGCGTTCAGACGGACGAGGGGGGATCAGCAAGAGACGTGCCAGTTTTTGCCTATGCGCCGCTTCCCCCAACTTGCCGCTTCCCCGGCGAAGGCCGGGGCCCAGGAGAGAGGCAGCAGTGGCGGAGGTCAGTGCTTCGTTAGAAAAACCTGCGCGACTGGGCCCCGGCCTTCGCCGGGGAAGCGGTTATGAAAAGGGCGTCACATCGCCCCTCAGGCGAACGCCGCCAGCCCCATCCCGGCACGATACACGCTCCCCGGTGCCGCCCCCATTGCCGCTCCGGCCGAACCGGTCAGATTTTGCAGGCGGCGGCGGACATTTGCCGCCATCAGGTTGACGTAGATCCGGCACGTGTCGTTGAGCCGTTGCGCTTCCTCGGCAAGCGCGCGAGTTTCCGTTTCCGGAGGTGTATCCCCAAACGCCGCAACCGCCTCGATCCGCATCAGCTTGTCGGTGGTCGCCTGTTCCAACGCACGCACATCGTTGGTCTTGAGCGCCGCGATTTCGGCGTGCAGCGCCTCGATCACCGCGATCAGGGCATCACGGCGCGTTGCGGGAGGCGTCATTTCGCAGGGCTCCAGTTAAGCTTCAGCGCGAGCATGCGATCGGCGATCGTGTCGGGAGTGATCGGGTACGTCCCGTTGCGGACCGCACGGCGGACATCCTCGACATGCTGGGTGTCGACCGGCACGCCCTTGCCGGTTTCGGACGCGATTGCCGACAATTCCAGTTGCTGGATTGCCGTCGTTGCCGGCTTGTTCGCGGCGCTGGCCGTCGACGCGACCGATCCGGTCGACGCGACGGCGGACACGGCCAGCCGCTCGGGCATTGAAACAGTCTTGGGTCCGATCGCGTCTACCACATCAGCACCTTTGGGAAGAGATGACGAAAGGTATAACGACCGGCTTCGGCAAAGCTTAAATCATTCTGTCCAACCCGGCAGCGTGGCGCTTCCGGCGGCGACCGCGACCGCCTGGACCGGGTTCTTCTGGTCATCCACCTTGACCATGAACCGCCCGCCGACGACTGCATCGCCAGCCGCGACGCCCTCGCGCGTGATCGAGAAGCCCGACGAGCCTGCACTGATCGTCACCGGATCGCCACGCTTGATGACATAGACCGGCCTGACCGCGGCGGCCTGCACACCGGGGGTGATCACAAGCGGGGCAGCCCCCCTGGGCGCTGCGGCGGCCAGCTTGACCGGCACGAACAACCGCCATTCGGGGCCAGTGCAGGTCACGACCACCGCATCGTGGTTCTCGGTGCGCCACGCCATCGATACCATCGGACAAGCAGCGAGCTTGAGCCGCCCGTCGACCGGGGTGCGCGCGCCGCCTTCGTTGCCGACTCCGTGGCCGGTAAACGCAGCCACCGCGCGGTCGATTGCCCCGGTATCCTGGAACGAGGCGGCAGACAGCGGGCTGGCGACGAGCCCGAGGATGAGCAACGGCAGACGGCGCATCGGCAATCAGATCCTTGTGGGTTGTGTTGTGGAAGCGGCAGCCGGAACGGCAGGCGTTTGCCGGTTGCCGGCAAATCCCGTCGTCACGCTGACGCCGCGTCGGCCGGCGCGACCCGCGGCGGTGATGGTGATGCGATCGGATGCGATCCCGTGGGCGATCAACACCCCGACGATCGTCCGCGCGCGATCGGCGGCAAGCACGGCGGCGTTTTGGGTGACCGGATCGACGTCGTCGCTCGATCCGTCGACCATCCCCGTCACCGCAAGCATTGCGCGCGGATCGCCCAAGGCTTCGCGCGCCCACGCGACCAGTGGAGCGACCGGACCCGGCAACGCGGCAGATCCAACCGCAAAACCGTGCAGTCCGCTTGCGGAAACCGGCATCGGCGCGGGCGGCACGATCGCGGGCGTATCGACCGCGCCGAACCCGGCGCGGATCCCGCGCGCGAGGGTGTCGCCATCCAGTTGCTGATTGGCCTGGATGAACACGAAGAACGCGACCAGCAATAGCGCGAGGTCGGCAAGCGTCATCAGCCACGCCGGGCGTGCCGGTGTGATCTCGGGCAGGACGTCCTCGGACGCGATCATGCCGATGCCGCCACGGCAAGCGGACGACGCGGCTGTTCGCGCAGCGCAAGCGCGATCAATGGGGGTTCGAGCCGCAGCCGCTCGACCGCTTCATCGCGCGCGATCCGCCGCAACCGCGCGGCAATTGGTGCCAGGACGAGATTGGCGATCAGCGCACCATAAAGCGTCGCCAGCAACGCCACTGCCATCGACGCCCCGATCGCGCGCGGATCCTGCATTTTGACGAACATGCCGACCAGACCGATCAGCGTCCCGACCATGCCCATCGCGGGCGCGGTATCCGCCGCGGTCGACCACAGTTCAGCGGTCGCAACGGCGCGTTCGGCGCGCGTACGGCGACGCTGACGGAGCAGTTCGGCAATATCCTCGGGCGAATCCCCGTCGACAATCGCCGAGACCGCCGCAGCGATATCCGGGTCCGCGATCACCGAGCGGTCCAGCGTCAGCACACCGTGGCGCTTGGCGATCCGGCCGAACGCTGCGATCTGGTCGAGTAACGGATCTGCGGCGAAGCGTGGCGCGCCCAGCATCCGCAATGCCGCCACCCCCCGCCCAAGGTCCCGCGCGGGGGTGCGGAGGACCGCGGCGGCCAGCGTCCCGCCAACAACGATGGCAAAGGCAAGCGGATCAAGGAAAGGCGCAAGGGTAAAGGGCATCCTGGCCAGCTCTGCAAGCGGTGGGCCAATTTGGTAAACGGACCGATCCCGATCCCTGCGTCCCATCCACCCGGCCCGCCATACCCGGCGACGGCGCGATCGGCGGCAAAGCCAGCGACCGCCCGGCCAGACGACCGGCTGCCGACTTGCCGCCGCCCGGCAAGCGTTTGCCGCTTTGTGTGCCCCGGACTGCCAGGCCAAGCCCGCACCGCAATTGGCACGACCTTTGCTGATCGACCGGCGCGCAATCATGCGCTGGAGACGGGCGATGCCCAGCGACAGTTTGTTCGGGGTACACGGTGCGGCACTCGAAGTGCGCTCGCAGCGCATGGGTGTGCTCGCGTCGAACATCGCGAACGCCTCGACCCCGGGGTTCAAGGCGCAGGACATCGATTTCCAGAGCGCACTGTCGACCGCCGAGACCGCAATGGACACGGGCGGGAACGCCAGCATCAGCGGGGCAATGCGCTATCGCACCGCGTCGCAGCCCTCGCTCGACGGCAACACGGTCGAACTGTCTACCGAGCAGACCGCCTTCGCTGAAAACGCCGTCGCCTATCAGACGACGCTCTCGTTCCTCAACGGGCGGATCGGCCAGATCACCCGTGCCTTGAAGGGCGAATAAGAAATGGCCGACCAGCCGCTTTCCATCTTCCAGGTCGCCGGGCGCGCGATGTCCGCACAACTCGTGCGGATGAACACGACTGCGTCCAACCTCGCCAATGCGGGCGCGGTGACGAGCAGCGAAGAGACCGCGTACAAGACGATCAAGCCGATCTTCCGCACACAATATGACAAGGCGTCGGGTCTCGCGACGGTCAACGTCGAGAGCATCGTCACCGCCGGCGAAGGTGCCACCAAGGTCTACGATCCGTCGCATCCGCTCGCCGACAAGGATGGCAACATCTGGCAGTCGGGCGTCGATGAGACGCGCGAGCTGGTCGACATGATGGAGACCGCGCGCAGCTACCAGAACAACGTCGAGGTCATGCAGACCGCGAAGTCGCTCATCCTCGACACCCTCAAACTGGGACGCTGATCATGGCCTCCACTTTCGACTCTACGCTGACCAGCCTCGGCATCAACGCCAGCTCCACCGCTGCGGCAAATGCGGCAAAGACATCGTCCACGTCGTCGTCGCTCGGTGCATCGGACTTCCTCAAGTTGATGACCGCGCAGCTCAACAACCAGGATCCGTTCTCCCCGACCGACAATACCCAGATGGTCGCGCAGCTCGCGCAGATCTCCAGCACGTCGGGGATCGCGGAAATGGGAACGACGCTGAAGGCGATCCAGGACAAGCTCGGCGCGACCAGCGCCAGCGACGCGCTCGCCTATGTCGGGCGGACCGTACTGACCGAAGGGTCGAGCGCCTACGGGCGTTCGGCAGGCGGCCTCGCCGGTGCGGTCGAGCTCGACAAGGATGCGACCGACGTGACCGTGTCGATCAGGGACGCCAACGGGCAGACGCTCAACACGCTGTCGCTCGGCACGCAGAAGGCGGGCACGGCGAGCTATGACTGGAACGGCAAGACCGCGAGCGGCGACGATGCCGGCACCGGCCCGTTCACGGTTTCGGTCGATGCTGCCAACGGCGGCGAAGCGGTCACCTCGCGCAATCTCGTCTGGGCACCCGTCGCCGCCGTTTCGGTGCCCGCATCGGGCAGCCCCGTCCTCACCGTCCCCGGCATCGGGCAGGTCGCCGTCAGCGCCGTCCGCCAGGTCGGCTGATCCCATCACCGCGTAATTCTCTTCGTCCAGGAGCAAATTCATGTCCTTCTACACTTCGCTCAGCGGCCTGCAGGCAGCCCAGACCGAACTCTCGACCGTGTCGCACAACCTCGCCAACGTCGGCACCAACGGCTTCAAGAAGAGCCGCACCGACTTCGCCGACGTCATCGCGTCGAGCATCACAACCGACCCCACCAAGCTGGTCGGATCGGGTGCGGTGGTGAAGTCGAACCGCCAGCAGTTCACCGTCGGCAACCTGAAGACGACGGGCTCGTCGCTCGACCTCGCGATTACCGGGGACGGCTTCTTCGCGGTCAAGACCAGCGGCGTGAACTCGGCGACCGCTTATACCCGCAACGGCGCATTCCAGATCGATCCGGCGACCCACAACGTCGTCGATGCACAGGGTTCCGCGCTGCTCGGCTATCCGGTCGACGCGAAGGGCAATACGACGGCAACCGGCGCCGACGGGCTGATCCCGCTCAACCTGCCGGAAACCAACGGGACGCCGGCAGCAACCGGCAACGTCTCGCTCAAGCTGAACCTGTATGCAGCAGCATCGGTGCCGACTGCGGCGTTCTCGCCCACCAATGCGTCGAGCTACAACAGCTCGACCCCGACGACGATCTACGATTCGGCAGGCAAGGCGAGCACGCTCACCAATTACTACGTTCATTCGGGCAACAACGAATGGACCGTGCACAGCTTCGTGGGCGATCAGGAACTTAAGGTCGGTGGATCGACCACGGGCACACCAGTGAAGTTCGATGCGTCGGGCAACATCACCGCGCCGGCCGCACCGATCACGTATGACGCGTTCAATCCGATCAGCGGCGGTGTCGCACAGACGCTCAAGCTCGACCTCGCGGGCACGACGCAGCAGTCGAGCCCGTTCTCGGTCAACGCACGTGTGGCCGACGGTGCATCGGTCGGCGAACTTGCCGGCGTGTCGATCGACAAGCAGGGCATCGTTTCGGCAAACTATTCGAACGGCGACACGGTCGCGCTCGGCAAGGTGGCGCTCGCGAACTTCTCCAACCCGACGGGCCTTCGCCAGACCGGCAACAGCTATTGGTCGGCAACCGGCATTTCGGGTGGTGCGGCCCTCGGTGCGGCGAATGAGAACGGCTTCGGCTCGCTCAGCGCGGGGATCCTCGAGGGCTCGAACGTCGATATCACCGAGGAACTGGTCGACCTGATCGCCGCGCAGCGCAACTTCCAGGCGAATGCCAAGGCGCTCGATATCAACGGCCAGATCTCGCAGACCATCTTCAACATCCGCAACTGATCTGAACGGAGCGGGAGCGGCATATGGACAAGCTGGTCTACACGGCAGCAACGGGGCTCAAGGCGCATCTCGCGTCGCAGGCCGCGATCGCCAACAACATGGCGAACGCCTCGACGATCGGGTTTCGTGCCGATCGCGTCGTGTTCGACCGGCTGTCGCTCAAGGGATCGCCGCTCGAAACGCGCGAGCCGACCTCGGCGGACGTGCTCGACGCGGATCGTACGACGGGCGCGATCCAGCAGACCGGTCGCTCGCTCGACGTAGCGATGACCGGCGACAGCTGGCTCGCGGTGCAGTCGCCCGACGGAAAGGAAGCCTATACCCGGCGCGGCGACTTGCAGGTCGCAGCGTCGGGAGTGCTCCAGACCGGTGACGGGTTTCCGGTGATCGGGTCGGGTGGCCCGATCACGGTGCCGCCCGCGCAAAGCATCTCGATCTCCGCGGACGGAACGGTCTCGATCGTCCCGATGGGCGGCGACGCGCGCAACCCGGAAGTGCTCGATCAACTCAAGCTCACCAACCCCAAGGGCACGACCACGGTCAAGGGGCTCGACAATCTGCTCTACGTCAAGGGCGGCGGAACGCTGCCGCAGGACATGAACGCGAAGGTCGAGAGCGGTGCGCTCGAGGGATCGAACGTCAACATGACTCAAGCGCTGGTCGACATGATCGAGAACCAGCGCAGCTACGAGGTCCAGGCCAATTTGATGAAATCGGCCAAGGACATGGACGAAAGCGCCGCATCCGTGATGCGGCTTCCAGGCTGAAGGAATAGACGATGGGCAGTGCAGCCATGCATATCGCGCGGACCGGGCTTGATGCTCAGGACATGCGCATGCGAGTCATCTCGAATAACCTCGCGAACGTCAACACGACCGCGTACAAGAAGGATCGCGCCGCGTTCGAGACGCTGGCGTACCAGACGGTGACCGCACCGGGCGCGCCAAGCACGTCCGAGACGAAATACGCGACCGGGCTCAACCTCGGCACCGGCGTCAAGATCCAGGGCACCGCGCGGATCGACACGCAGGGGTCGTTCCAGTCGACCAACAACAGCCTCGACCTCGCGCTCGACGGCGACGGCTACTTCCAGGTCCAGATGCCCGGCGGCACGCTTGGCTATACCCGCGCGGGCAATTTCTCGCGCTCGCCTGAGGGCCTGATGATCACGAGCGAAGGCTATCAGGTCCAGCCCGGCATCACCGTACCCGAGGGCGCCACCGCGATCACGATCGGGACTGATGGCACGGTCTCCGCGACCATTCCCGGCCAGACCACGCCGAGCGAACTCGGCCAGATCCAGGTCGCGAGCTTTCCTAATGCTTCGGGGTTGCTGAGCAAGGGCGACAATTACCTCGTCGAGACCGCCGCGAGCGGTGCCGCCAACCTCGGCGTTGCCGGGCAGGACGGGCGTGGCAACGTCCGTCAGGGGCAGCTCGAAGGGTCGAACGTCAACGTCGTTGAGGAGCTGGTCGACATGATCGAAACCCAGCGCGCGTATGAGGTTAATTCAAAAATGATCTCCGCGACCGACGAAATGCTCAAATATGTTAATCAAAATATCTGATGGCTAAGGTCATGAAGCCGTTCGCCATCCAGCTGATCGTCGGAATTGCGTTGTTTTTGCCCAGCGCGGCCGAGTCGCGCGTGTTCGGCAACAAGGCGCCACCGGTCGATTTCTCGTCGGCGATGCCCCAACCGGCCCTCACACCGGTCGTGGCGACCGGATCGATCTTCCAGGTCGATGAGGGCTATGCCGGCCTGTACGAAGGCACGCGCGCGCGCCGGGTCGGCGATCCGCTGACGATCGTGCTGGTCGAGCGCACCGCCGCGTCCAAGTCGGCAAGCTCGAAGCTCGATTCGTCGGGCAACCTTGCGTTCACACCACCCACGACCGGGCGGCTCGCGCTGTTCCAGGGCACCGACATTGCCACCAGCGGCAACCGCGGGTTCAAGGGCAGCGGCGGGGCCGACCAGTCGAACACGCTGTCGGGCGAGATCAGCGTCACCGTCAGCCGCGTTCTTCCCAACGGCACGATGCTGGTACAGGGGCAGAAGCGCGTCACGCTCAACCGTGGCGACGAGTTCGTCCAGATCAAGGGCCTGATCCGCACCGCCGACATCGACGCCAATAATCGCGTCCCCTCCACGCGCGTCGCCGACGCCCAGATCGCCTACACCGGCAAGGGCGACGTCGCGCGTGCGAGCCGCCAGGGCTGGCTCGGCCGCTTCTTCTCCGTCGTGAGCCCGTTCTGAGGATGCGCCCGATGCTTCGCCTTATGCTCGCAGCGTTCGTCTCGCTGCTGATCGCGGCCCCTGCCTCCGCCGATCGGATCAAGGATCTCGGCGGGTTCCAGGGTATCCGGACCAACCAGCTGACCGGCTACGGCGTCGTCGTCGGGCTGCCGGGCACGGGTGACGACAATCTGGAATATACCATCCAGTCGATGAAGGCGGTGACGTCACGCTTCGGGCTGCAGCTCCCCGCGAACATCAATCCCGGCCTCAAGAACACGGCGGTCGTGATGATCACCGCCGAATTGCCCGCCTTCGCCAAGCCCGGCCAGAAGCTCGACATCACCGTTGCATCGATGGGCAAGGCCAAGAGTCTGCGCGGCGGCGCGCTGATCCTGACGCCGCTGCAAGGCGCGGACGGACAGATCTATGCGATGGCGCAGGGCAATCTCGCGGTCGGCGGTCTCGGCGCCGAGGGCAAGGACGGATCCCAGATTGTCATCAACATCCCCTCGACCGGCCGCATTCCTGAAGGCGCGACGGTCGAGCGCGCGGTCAAGACCGGGTTCGAAAACACGCCCGCGCTGACCTTCAACCTCGCGCGCGCCGATTTCACCACCGCGCAGAACGTCGCCGGGTCGATCAACGCGCGCTTCGGCAACGGTGTGGCGCAAGCGGTCGACGCGGTGTCGGTATCGGTCCGCGCACCGATGGGTGGCGACGTGCGCGCAACGTTGATGAGCGAGATCGAGAACCTCAGCGTCGTCTCGGCCGAGCCATCCGCCAAGGTCATCGTCAACGCGCGCACCGGCACCGTCGTGATCAATTCCGCGGTCCGCGTCAGCACCGCTGCAATCACCCACGGCAAGCTCACCGTCCGCATCGACGAGAACGAACGGATCAGCCAGCCAGCGCCGTTCAGCCAGGGCCAGACCGCCAAGGCACAGAAGTCGGGCGTCTCGGTCGATGAAGAAAAGCGCCCGATGTTCCTGATCTCGCCCGGTCCGAAGCTGTCCGACGTGGTCAAGGCGATCAACGCGATCGGCGCATCGCCGGCCGATCTGGTCGCGATCCTCGAGGCGCTCAAGGAAGCGGGATCGCTGAAAGCGGAGTTGATCGTCTTGTGAGTGACGTTCCTGCCCTCCCCCCGGTCAACGCCCCCTCGGCCGTCGGTGGTATCGCGACCGATACCAGCCGGCTGTCGAACCGTGCCAATTTGGAAGCGGCGGGCAAGAAGTTCGAAGCGGTGTTCACCGGCATGATGGTCAAGGCGATGCGCTCGACGCATCTTGCCGAGGACGGCCTGTTCGCGTCCAAGGGCATGAATACGTTCAAGGAAATGCAAGACACGCAAGTCGCGCAGAACATGGCCGCACACGCCCCGCTCGGCATCGGCAAGGCGATGACGGAGTTTCTGGCAAAGTCTCAGGCAGGCGTTGAAGCCGGACTGGCGAAGTCGACTACCCCTGCCCCCGCCGCAGCAGATGAGGGCAAGACGCCATGAGCGACATGCTGAGCATCGGCGCGAGTGGCGTCCGCGCGTATCAGACCGCGTTGAGCACCGTCTCGGACAACATCGCGAACGTAGCGACGCCGGGCTATGCCAAGCGTACGTCGACCCTGTCGGAGATCGAGCCCGCCACCGGGTTGCATTCCGGTGGCGTTGCGGCGACCGGACAGGGTGCCGTTGTTTCGGGGCTTACGCGCTCCGCAGACGTGTTGCGCGATGCCGATGTCCGCACTGCCGGATCGGATCTGGCACGCAGCGAAACCAGCGTTGCCTGGCTCGGTCGGATCGAGACCGCGCTGACCGGCAATCAGCTGGGGGACCGGCTGACCGGCTTTTTCAACGCATCCAAGACGGTGGCCGCCGACCCGACCGCGACCACGCCGCGCAGCGCGATGCTCGAACAGGCAAAGGCGGTTGCGGGCGCATTCCGTGCGACGGGCAAGGCGCTCGACCTGCTGGATACCAATCTCGATGCGACCGCGTCGGCTGCCGTGACGACGCTCAACGCACTCGGCAGCACGCTTGCCAAGGTCAACGAGGGGATCGCGCGAACCAAGGGCGGATCGGCTGCAGCGGCGTCGCTGGCCGACCAGCGCGATTCGATCCTTGAGCAGATGAGCGCGATCAGCAACGTCTCGGTCTCGATCGACGACTATGGCCGTGCCACGGTCAAGCTCGGCGATGCGGGCGGGCCGACGTTCGTCTCCGGTCCGCAATCCGATTCCTTGCAGGTCGCACGGGGCACCGACGGGATGATCGCGTTCACGCTCCAGCGATCGCAGTCGACCGTCAGCCCGTCGGGGGGCGCGCTTGCGGGCGTGGTCGAGGCTGGCCAGCGAATTTCGGACACGCGCATCAATCTCAACACGATCGCAACCGCCTTCGCCAACGACGTCAACGCGGTTCAGACCGGCGGAGAGGATCTCGATTCCAAGGCCGGGACCGCGCTGTTCGAGATCGGCACCAGTCCGACCGACATCACCGTCAAGCTAACCGACCCGCGTGGCATCGCCGCCGCAGACGCCGGCAAGGGCCCGCGCGACAACGGCAACCTCGGCAAGCTCGATGCGCTGCGCACCAGCGGTGCGTTTGAGGGCAAGACCACCGCGCTCGTGTCGAGCAATGCCTCGGCCCTTGCTGCACGCAAGCAGGTAGCGCTGGCGCAGGGCGCGATGCGCGACAACGCCGTCTCGGCGCGCGATGCCGTCTCCGGCATCAACCTCGACAGCGAGGCGGTCGATCTGCTGCGCTTTCAACAAGCCTATCAAGCCTCGAGCCGCGTGATCCAGGTCGCCAAGGACACGCTCCAGTCGATCCTCGACATCCGCTAGCCCCGAGACGGACCCGCTCATGCAAATCGGCACCAGCCTGTTCTTTGATCGCACCTCGTCGCAGATGACCAATCTGTCGGCACAGACGAGCACGCTCAACACACAGATCGCGACCGGCAAGAAGCTGAGCGCCCCGTCGCAGGATGTGGTCGCCTACAACCGGCTAGCGTCGATCAAGCAGGCCACTGCAGACCAAGCGGCCTATGCGGGCAACACCAGTCTCGCCAAATCCCTGTTGCAGCAATCCGATTCGACGCTGACGCAGGTTTCGACGCAATTGCAGCGCGCGTCCGAACTGACGCTCCGCGCCAATACCGGCACGCTCAACGACGGCGATCGCAAGACGATCGCCGTCGAGCTCAAGAGCATCCTCGACGACCTCGTCAATCTCGCCAATACCAGCGATGCACGCGGCCAGCCGCTGTTCGGCGCAGCAACCGGAACCAAGGCGGTGGTGCAGGGCGCGGACGGACGCGTGACGCTGGGCGGCACCGGCGAGTTGCCGGCGATTCCGGTCGGCGACGGCACGACCGTCGCAGCGACCGACAGCGCGGAGCGCGTATTTGGCAACATCCCGACGAAGGCAGGCGGCAAGACGGACGTCTTTGCCATATTGTCCGATTACATCACCGCGCTCGACGCGGGCGGGGACATCTCGGATGCCTCGGCCACCGCGATCGACGGATTGAACGCATCGCAATCGCAGGTCAGCAACGTCCAGGGGTCGGTTGGCGCACGCGCTGCCCGACTTGACATCGTTTCGTCGCAGGCAACCGACGCCGCCGCCGCGCGCGAGAGCGATCGTACCGAGCTGGAGGACACCGATCTGTCCGCAGCGATCACCGAATTGCAGAAGCAGATGACGATCCTGTCCGCGACTCAGGCGAGCTTCAGCAAGCTGAGCAGCCTGTCGCTGTTCACCTATCTGCGCTGATACTTGCCGGTGCGACGCTGTCTTGCGGCGTATGATTCCAGGTTCTCCTCTTGTTGCGGCAGATCGATTAACGCCAACGCCTCGCTGGTTAACCGTTTTGCTACGGAATCGCCCTAAACCGAAAGTATAGCGGCCGATGCGGGTCGCGAGCGTCGTGCAGCAACGTTAATCGCAGCGTTTACAGGGGCATATCGCCACTCATGTTTCCCGCAATCGGCCTTGTCGTCCTGCTCGTGATGATCTTCGGGGGTTTCGCCATTACCGGCGGCGCGCTCGGCCCGGTGATGGAAGCCATTCCGCACGAAATGCTGATCATTGGCGGCGCCGCGGTCGGCGCGCTCATCATCGGCAATTCGATGAAGGAGCTGAAGGCGCTCGGCGGCGGCTTCATGAAGGTCTTCAAGGGGCCGAAGTACAAGAAGCAGGACTATCTCGACGTCATCTTCCTCGTCTCGAAGCTGATGAAGATGCTCCGCACCGAAGGGCCGATCGCGCTCGAGCCGCATGTCGAGGATCCCAAGTCGTCGGCGGTCTTCGCTGAATATCCCCGGCTGCTGTCGGATCACACGCTCATCAACCTGATCGCGGACACGTTGCGGCTGGTGGTCGTGTCGTCGGGCACGCTCGACGTCCATGCGGTCGAGGACGTGATGGACAATATGATCAAGACCCACCACCACGAGGTCGAAGGCCCGCACGGGACGATCTCGAGCCTTGCCGACGCTTTGCCCGCGCTCGGCATCGTCGCCGCGGTGCTTGGCGTGGTGAAGACGATGGGCTCGATCGACAAGCCGCCTGCGATCCTCGGCGCGATGATCGGGTCGGCGCTGGTCGGCACGTTCATGGGCGTGCTGCTCGCCTACGGCATCGTCGCCCCGCTCGCCAACCGCCTGAAGCAGGTGATCGACGCGGATGGCGCCATCTATCACGTCGTGAAGCAGATCATCATCGCCTCGCTCCACGGCCACCCACAGCCGCTGGTGATCGAAGCGGCGCGTTCGGGGATCGCACATTCAAACCAGCCGGGCTTCGCCGAAGTCTTCGACGGCCTGCGGGCGCGGTGAGGTGATGCTTTACCGACATAACTTCGGCGCGACATGCTCCAAGGCAGGCAAACTCGCACAAAGCCACAAAGTCACGAAGTGGCGCACACCAATGACCCGCTCCATCCAGACGCCGAATAACAACGGGAAGCCCTTCTCTCTTTGTGGCTTTGTGGCTTTGTGCGAGACAAGTCTCCTGCGTTCTACGCGTCCGATCGGTGGCGCTGCGCTTCACGCGATGACGACGCTCGGTAACCTGCCTTCGATGGCGGCCCACTGATGGCCGCGCGTGCGCCGCATGGTGCCAATCAGCCACCCAAGATCATCTACAAGAAGATCTATATCGAGGGCCACGGCGGCCATCACGGCGGTGCGTGGAAGGTCGCCTACGCCGACTTCGTCACCGCGATGATGGCGTTCTTTCTGCTGATGTGGCTGCTCGGCGCGACCAACGAGAAACAGCGCAAGGCGCTTGCCGACTATTTCTCGCCCACCCTGGTCCAGCTGAAGCAGAACAGCGCGGGATCAATGGGGCTGTTCGGTGGATCGTCGATCACCGACAAGGACAGTTACCAGCACAAGGCATCGCAGACCGGCACGCGCGCGATGACCGTTCCGATCGACGCGACCGGGGGAACGCAGGTCGGCTCGGGGCAACGCGGCACGCTCAAGGATCGCGCCGCGATGTCGGCGGAAGACCGGAAGAACTTCGAGAAAATGCGGCGGCAGGTGGCGGCCGCGATGGCGTCGAGTCCGCAACTCAAGAAGCTATCGTCGCATGTCCGGTTCGTCCGTACGCAAAGCGGGCTGCGGATCGATCTGCTTGATGATGCGGATTATTCGATGTTCGATCTCGGCACGACGCAGCTCGAACCACGCGCATCCGCGCTGCTCGGGCTAATCGCCGAATCGATCAAGGGGACCGCCAATCCGATCATGATCCGCGGGCACACCGATAGCCTCGGCTATGGCAATCCGCTCGCAATGAACAACTGGATGCTGTCCAGTGCGCGGGCCGAGGCGACGCGGCGACGGCTGGCGGCGGGGGGGACGCCCGAAAACCGCTTCAACAGGATCGAAGGCGTCGCCGATCGCGAGCCGATCATCCCCAATGCCCCGTCCGATCCGCGGAACCGCCGTGTTGCGATCACGCTGCTGTACCGTGCGACTGCCTTCGGGGAGTGAAGCGACGCTTGCTTGCCCGCTTATCCCGCGGGATCGGTACTCCACCGGTTGAGAAGCGCCCCACGAACCCCTAGCTTGAGGCGGTGAACACCACCGCCGTCACCGCCCGCATCGCCGACGGCATCGCCGCCATTCCCGCGGCCGACTGGGATGCCTGCGCGGGCATCACAAATCCGTTCGTCGGCCATGCCTTCCTGTCGATCCTTGAAGCCTCCGGCAGCGCGACTGCGCGCGCCGGATGGCAGCCGATCCCGATCATCGTCGACGACGCCGACGGCCACCCTGCCGCGATCGCCCCGGCCTATGCCAAGAGTCACAGCCAGGGCGAATATGTCTTCGACCATGCCTGGGCGGACGCGTGGGAGCGCGCCGGGGGCAGCTATTACCCGAAGCTACAGATCGCAGTGCCCTTCTCGCCCGTTCCCGGGCCGCGGCTGCTGCTGCGCGATCCGGCGCAGGCACCCGCGCTGATCGCGGCGATTGAGGCGGTCACCGACCAGCACCAACTGTCCTCCGCGCACGCGACCTTCGTCTCACCCGAGCAACTGCCGGCGTTCGAGGCGGCGGGGTGGTTGCTGCGCGAGGGGACGCAATTCCACTGGCAGAATGACGGCTATGCCCGGTTCGACGATTTCTTCGACGCGCTCGCCAGCCGCAAGCGCAAGGCGATCCGCAAGGAACGTGCCGCCGCGGTCGAGGGGCTGACGATCCGCCACGTCACCGGCGCGGACATCAGCGAAGCCGATTGGGACGCGTTCTGGCGCTTCTACCAGGACACGGGCGCGCGCAAATGGGGCCAGCCGTATCTGACTCGGCGCTTCTTCACGCTGCTCGGGCAAGCGATGGCGGACAAGGTGCTGCTGATCTTCGCCGAGCGCGACGGTCGCCCGATCGCGGGGGCGCTCAACCTGATCGGGGAAGAAACGCTCTACGGTCGCTATTGGGGCTGTACCGAGGAGGTGCCGTTCCTCCATTTCGAGCTCTGCTATTACCAGGCGATCGACGCCGCGATCGCGCGCGGATTGCGGACGGTCGAGGCGGGCGCGCAAGGGGAACACAAGCTCGCGCGCGGCTATGTCCCCGTGCCGACCTGGTCCGCGCATTACATTCCCGACCGCAACTTCCGCCGCGCGATCGCGGACTTCCTCGCGCGCGAACGCGAGTCGGTCGAGGCGGATCAGGAGTATCTCGGCGAACTGACCCCGTTCCGCCGCGGCTGACTCAGAACGCGGGGCTCAGAACGGGGCGGGCATCGGGCGCGAACGCAGGCGGAGCGACTCGTCGCTGACCTTGATCCCGGGTGCTCCGTGATCGACGCGGAACAGCACGCTCGTCCCGTCGCGCCAGATCGGCACCAGCCCTTCGTTGAAGCGCTGGTCATAGGGCGGCGGGCGAATCAACCAGACGTAATCGAACGCATCGCGTGGGAATCGCGCCATCGCCATGTTGATCGGGCGCCACCATTCGCGCGGGCATTGCACGCTCGTCACGATCTGCGACGGATCGTGCGCGAAGCGGCGCGCGGGCAGATAGCGCGTGGTCAGCAACTGCGCGCCCGCCATCGACCATTGGTCGTTGGTATAAGCGAGCCGCCGCTCCAGCGCGATCGCGGGGAGATGCTCGAGCCGGCTCATCACCCACGGATTCCCGCATTGCTCGCCGACGAACGAGATCAGCCGCGCGCCGATCGGGACGCGGTCGAGCGCCTTCAGTTCGCGGTCGTAATCGTTGGCGAACATCCAGAAGCTGACCGTCGTCGCGCCGGTCCGCGCGAGCACGAAGGCAAGCCCCAAGGCAGCCAAGGTTGCACTGCCGCGCATCGACAGGCCGGGCTTGGGACGGAGCGCGATTACCGCAACCCCCAGCATGAACGGCGCAAGCCGCATGTCGGCATAAGCCGAACCGAACACGATGCGCGGCAGCAAAATGTAGACGAGCAGCAGAAAGAGAGCCGATAACAACAGATTACGCGAATACTGGATGCTCGGGTCGCGAATGCCCTTGAACAGGATCAGCAGCACGACCGCCATCGACGCGATGTCGAAGGTCATCCAGCGATCCTTGAACGTCATCGTCAGCCAGCGCAGCTTGGCGCGCCAGTCGAACCAGTCCGCGGTCTGCCCGGTGACATGGTCACCGCTACGCCACACCACCATCGCAACCAGCGGCAGCGCGAGTGGAAGGCAGCCAAGTCCAGCGTAAAACACCGCCTTTACCCAGCTTTTTACGCCACGTTCACCGCGCGTGTCGTGCTGGCGGATCAGTTCGCCCGAGAAGGCCAAGACACCGAGCACACCCCAGCCGAACGTGTGACACACCCACAAGGCGCAGGAAAACGGCACGAAGATCGCCGTGCGCAACCGCAACCGCCCGAGCCGCCCGAGCCTGAGCCACAACGCATAAGCGTTGAGCGCGATCGCCATCGACAGTGCGAAGTTCACGAAGCCGAACTGGATCGGATAGCTGTAGGCAATCGGGAGCGCGAACAAGGCGGTCGGCGGGATCCGCCCGTGGACTTCGCGCGCGATCCACAGATAGCCCGTCACGATCAGCAACGGGATCATCATGACAATCAGCTTGACCGCGAGTTCGAGCCCGAACAGCTTGGACAAGGGGATGACGAGGATGTCGATCCCGAGATTGCCGATCAACTGCCAGCTGAAATTGTACCAGTTTCCGAGCCACGGATGGTCGCCGATCGAGAGCTGAACGCGGTAGCGGCCCATGTGCCCGGGCAGATCGACCAGCGGCGCAATTTCCGGACGCAGCAACGGGATCAGCGCGACGAGCGCCATCACGGCCACGAACGTGCGCGTCTGCCACCAGTGAAGCGGTCCGGTATCCCCCTGCATCCCGGGCCCTTACCGCGCCCGTCCGGGTCGAGACAAGCCGCGTTCGTCGCGGTTGCCCCGGTCCTTGGCCGTAGTCGAATGCCGTGGCATCAATACATGTGCTGCCCGCCGTTGATGCTCAGCGTCGATCCGGTGACGAAACCGCCCTCTTCCGAACACAGGAACGCCACGCCGCGCGCGATTTCGCTCGCTTGCCCGAGCCGGCCGACCGGGATTTTGGCGACGATCTTCTCGAGCACATCGGCGGGGACCGCGGCAACCATGTCGGTGTCGATATAGCCCGGCGCGATTGCGTTGACCGTCACCCCGGCGCGGGCACCTTCCTGTGCGAGCGCCTTGGTAAAGCCGTGGATGCCCGATTTGGCGGCGGCATAATTGACCTGGCCATATTGCCCGGCCTGCCCGTTGATCGACCCGATGTTGACGATCCGCCCCCATTTGCGGTCACGCATCTCCGGGAACACGCCCTTCGCCATGTTGAAGCAACCGCCCAGATTGGTGTCGATCACCTCTTTCCACGCCTGGTAGCTGAGCTTCATGATCGTGCCGTCGCGCGTGATGCCCGCGTTGTTGACGAGCACGTCGATCGGCCCGAGCTGCTCGGCGACCTGCGCGCAGCCCGCCTGGCATGCGTCGTAATCCGACACGTCCCATTTGAACGCCGCGATCCCCGTGCGTTCGGTGAAGGCACGCGCGCGATCGTCATTCCCCGCATAATTGGCGGCGACGGTCATCCCGGCATCTTTCAATGCGAGGCTGATAGCCTCGCCGATACCGCGGGTGCCGCCGGTTACGATCGCGACGCGTGCCATGCATACTCTCCTGGTGGATCTTTTAGTCCCACGCCCTTGCTATGCCGGGTTGGCCCAGCCTTCAAGTTCGCGTGAGAGTAAAGTGCGCAACATTTTGATACCGATATCACCGGCGTTAAGGCACGGAATATAGGCAAAATGCGTACCGCCCTTCTCCTCGAAGCTCTCGCGTCCGCGGATCGCGAGTTCTTCGAGCGTTTCCAGGCAGTCCGCCGAAAAGCCCGGCGCGAAAATCGCGACCTTCTTCACACCCTTCGCGGGTAGCTCCTCAAGCGTCATGTCGGTCGCGGGTTCGAGCCATTTGGCCGGGCCGAAGCGCGACTGGAACGACACGATCAGCGGCTTGCCGAGCCGTTCGCCGAGCAACCGCCCGGTTTTCTGGCAATGGCAATGATAGGGGTCGCCGAGTTCCAGCGTGCGCTTGGGCATGCCGTGGAAACTGGCGATCAGCGCGTCGGGCTCGAAATCGAGTGCCGCGACGCCCGCTTCGATCGATTGCGCGAGCGCCTCGATATAGGCGGGCTCGTCATGATAGGGCGGGAGCGTGCGCAGCGCCGGCTGCCAGCGCATCTTTGCCAGTTCGGCAAACGCCTTGTCATTGGCGGTCGCGGTCGTCGCGGCGCAATATTGTGGATAGAGCGGCGCGATCAAAATGCGGTCGCAGCCTGCGTCCTTCATCGCCTGCAGCCGATCACCGATCGCGGGCTTGCCGTAGCGCATCGCCCAGTCGACCATCACGTTCGGCCCGAATGCGCCCTGGAGCGCGTTGCTCTGCGCCTTGGTGATCGCGGCGAGCGGCGAGCCGTCCTCGGTCCACACCATCGAATAGGCATGCGCCGACTTCTTGGGGCGGGTATTGAGGATGATCCCGCGCAGGATCGGCTGCCACAGCAACGGCGGGATCTCGACCACACGCCGATCCGACAGGAATTCGCCGAGATAGCGTTTGACCGAGCGGACGTCGGACCCGTCGGGCGTGCCGAGATTGGTCAGCAACACGCCGATCCGGCGTGGCTTTACCGGCGGATGACCGGCGGGGAGAACAGCTTGCATCACTTGGATCCCGGAACGAGCGGCAGACCGCGCAGACGATAGCCCGTAGCGGCTTGCAGCGCATTGGCAATCGCAGGCGCAACCGGCGGGACCGCGAGTTCGCTGACGCCGCCCGGATCGGCCTCGCTGGAGATGAGTTCGACCGTGATGTCGGGCGTATCCGCGAGCCGCGGCAGACCGAGTGCCCCCAGCCGGCGCGCATCGGGCATTCCGCGCGTGATGCCGATCGAGTCGCCGATCGCCGCGGCCATGCCGAACAGCAATCCGCCCTCGATCTGCTGGCGCACCAGATCGGGGTTGATCTGCCGCCCGCAATCAACCGCGGCGACGATCCGGTCGACGCTGACCGCGCCGCCCTCCCCGACATGTGCTTCGACCAGCACCGCGATATGGCTGCCGCGGAAGCTATGGCAGGCGATCCCCTGCCCGCTCCCGGCGATCCCGCCTTCCCAGCCGCCGAGCGACGCCGCGGTCGACAGGCAGCGCGCAAGCCGCGGATTGCCGCCGAGCATCCCGATCCGGAACGACAGCGCCTCGGTCCCGCTGAGATGCGCGAGCTCGTCGAGGAAACATTCGGTGAAGAAGGCGGTGTAGCTGTGCGCGCCCGAGCGCCAATGCCCGGTCGGTACGCCGATATCGGCGGGGTGATGGTCGATCGCATAAGCGGGTATGCGATAGGGGGGTGCGGCACCCGCCACCGCATAGCGGTCTCCAGCGGGCGCAAGCGCCTGGGTGGCGCGGAACCCCGCGTCGTGCGCGAACAGACGGGCGACGATCTCCTGCCCAGTCGCGGGCGCAGCGATCCGTGCGCGCCAGCCGAGGATCCGGCCATCGGGACCGAGCCGCGCCGCCATCCGTGCCATCGCGGGCGGGCGGAAGCGATCATGAAGCAAATCCTCAACGCGCGACCAGGTGAGTTGCACCGGACGCTTGAGCATCACCGCGAGCACCGCCGCCTGCTCCGCGCAAAGGTGATAGAGGTTCGCGCCGAACGATCCGCCGATCAGCATCGGATGGATGATGACCTTTTCGGCGGCGAGCCCGGTTGCCGCCGCTGCCGCATCTCGAGCCATCGCGGGGGCGAGCGTCGGCAGCCACAGTTCGAGCCGTCCGTTGGTAAAGCGCGCGGTAGCACTCATCGTCTCGATCGCGGCGTGGGCGGCGAGGCTGGCGCGATAGTCGGCGGTGATCGGGCGGGCGTCCTTGAGCACCGCCTCCACGTCGCCGACCGTTTCGATCCGCTTGCCCGGCGCATCGAGCGCGGCGCGGAGCGCGGCGTCGATCGTCGCGCTGGTGACGACGGTCCCGCGCGTCTCGAACCGCGGGGCGAGCGCGTCGAGCGCACGGTTGGCGGCCCACCAATTGTTGCCGATCGCCGCGACCCAGCGATCGTTGGTGACGACCTGCAGCACGCCTGGAATGCGGTCGGCCGCGGCACGATCGACCCGCAGCAGTTTCGACTCGCCGATCGGCCCCTGCCGGATGCTTGCAAAGACCATGTCGGGCAACCGCACGTCGCCCGCGAAATTGGCCGAGCCATCGACCTTGGACGGCGCATCGAGCCGCGGCAGCGACTGGCCAGACAGGCGGCTGTCATCCTGGTTGATCCGCATCGGCAGCGCATCGGGGAGTGTCCCGCTGGCGGCTTCGGCGGCGAGGTCGGCAAAACGGAGCCGGTCGGTGCCGTGGACGACGAAACCCGCCTTGGTATCGCACGCCTGCCAGTCGACGCCCCAGCGCGCGGCGGCGACCTTGCACAACAGCACGCGCGCGGCGGCGCCCGCCTGGCGCAGATCGTCCTCGAAGCCGCGGACCGAACTCGACCCGGCGGTGAGCATCATCCCGATCCGCACCGCATGCGCATCGCGCCAGCGCGCCGCGAGCGTGGTGGTGGTGGTCTCGAACAGCTCGTTCGCGCCGAGCGGATTGGCGTAGAGCGAGTTGAGCGGCGCGGGCTCGACCGCGACGGTGCGCCAGTCCGCGCCGAGCTCGTCCGCGACGATCTGCGGCAGGGCTGTGTAGACACCCTGGCCATGCTCGGCCTGCGGCACAGCGACCGTGACGTGCCCGTCGTCGCCGATCTTGATCCACGCGCCGAAGACGGTCTCGCCCTTGTCTGCAGTGAGGTTGGGGAGATAGCGCCGCGGCCACACCGCCCACGCCAGCACCAGGCCGACGCCCGCGCCGCCACCGATCAGCAACCCGCGGCGGGTGACTCCGCCGGACGATTGGGACGGGGGAAGACGGTTGCGCATCGCGGTTGCTGTATCGTGCCGATCCGACGGGGGAAAGCGCGCGGCGCACGGGGCGGGGGTTGCGGCGTCGTTGCCCCCTCCCGTCATCCCCGCGCAGGCGCGAGTTCTGCAAACCGTCCGTCATCCTGAACTCGTTTCAGGATCCAGCCCTCCACGAGTTCGGACTATGCCTGTTGCGCGGTGGATGCTGGAACAAGTTCAGCATGACGGCAGCTTTTGGAGCGAGGGGTGACCATCACGCCCCCGCACCGTTTCGCGTTATGCCACCACTCCCGTCTGCGCCCCGGCCTGCTCCCCCTCCACCAGCGCCCGATAGGTCGTACGCAAACTGACCTTGTCGATCTTCTCGGTCCCCAGCCGCGGCAACGGCGAATCGACGATCCAGATCCGTTGCGGCACCTTGAACGCGGCGACGTGCGCGAACAGGAAGGCGCTCAGTTCGTCGGTACTGACGCGCGAATCCGCGCGCACCTGGACGACTGCGCCCGGGACTTCGCCCAGGCGTTCGTCGGGCAGGCCGAACACCGCCGCCTCCGCCACCGCGGGATGCTGGTAGATCGCCGCCTCGACTTCCTGACACGAGATGTTCTCGCCGCCGCGGATGATGATGTCCTTCTTGCGATCGACGATGAACAGATAGCCGTCCGCGTCGAGATAGCCGACGTCGCCGGTCAGGAAATAACGGTCGGCGGTGAAGGCGGCGGCGGTCGCATCGGGGCGGCCATAATATTCGCGGAAGTTGCAGATCGAGCGAATGCCGACCTCACCGCGCTGCCCCTGCGCAACCGGCCGCCCGAAATCGTCGAGGATCGCCAGGTCGACTAGCGGCGCGGACGGACGCCCGGTGGAGTTGGGCTTGTCGAGATAATTGTCGCGAAAGTTGCCGCACCCGATCCCGTTGGTCTCGGTCAGGCCGTAGCCGAGCAACGGCTTTGGCCCGCCCATCTCGTCCGCGATCCGGCGGACATGCTCGACCGGGCGCGGGGCACCGCCCGCTGCAAAATCGGTAACGCTCGACAGGTCGTAGTCGGCGCGGTTGGGGTGCGTCAGGATCTCGAAACTCATCAGCGGGACACCGACGAAATAGGTGACATGCTCGGCCGCGATCAACCGCATTGCCTCCTCGGCGTCCCATTTGGGCATCAGCACCAGTTTGCGCCCCATCGCGAAGCTCTGGAGGAACACCGGAACTTCCGCCGTGACGTGGAACAGCGGCACGTTGAGCAGAGTCGCGGGCTGGCCGTCGGGTGGGCTGCCGTCCTGCGTCGCGATGCTGAGCATCATCAGCGCCTGTGCCAGATAATTGTACACGCCCTGCGTCACCGCGCGATGATCACTGATCGCGCCCTTCGACTGGCCAGTCGAGCCCGAGGTGAAGAGGATCGTCGCGGGGTCCGTCGGGCTGACGACGGGCAGCTCGACCGCCGCGGGATCCAGCCCGGCGAGCGCCTGCTTGAGCGGCAGACTGTCGTTGATCGTGACCGTGGGAACGCTGAGCGCGCCGATCGCGCACATGCGGCGGCCGCGCGCGGGATCGGCGAAGACGAGGCTGCATTCGACATCCGCCATCGCGGCGCCAAGCTCCTCGGCCTGCCACCAGCCATTGAGCAGCGTTGCCACGCCCCCCGCCATCACGATCCCCATGTACAGCACGATCCACGAAGGCGAGTTGCGCATCGCGATACCGACACGCTTGCCAGGAACAATGCGATACCGTGCGACCAGCGCCTGCGCGACGCACTGCGCGGCGGCATGGACCTGCGCGAAGGTCAGCCGTTCCTCGCCCGCGACGAGAAAGATCTTGTCGGCGTGTTCGGCACAGTAATGTGCAAAATAGGGAGGCAGTGTCTGGGGCACACCGGTAATGATCGGCAGCTCCTGCCCATCCACCGAAACGCGCCCCACCGCCAACGGCCCCTCCGGTCCGGTCAACGCAGCAAGGGTCGCATCCATGCGGCCGTCCAATATGCTCGGCATCTCATCCTCCGTTATGTCTTGTCGCTTGGTCTTGTCGCCAGACGCCAGTATGGAGGCGCAAATCCCGGGGGAAAAGCCTTGATCCTGACTGCCGCCCTGCCCCTGCTCGCCGATGCGACGAATGCCGCCACCGCCGCCGTATCGGGCGGTCACCTGCGGTTCGAGGACCTGCATCTAGACCCGGTCGCGCTCGACCTGGGGTTCTTCCAGATCAAATGGTATTCGCTGGCGTATATCACCGGGATTCTGGTCGGCTGGTGGTATCTGCTCAAGCTGATCGCGCAGCCCGGCAGCCCGATGGCGCGGCGGCATGTCGACGATCTGGTGTTCTATGCGACGCTCGGGATCATCCTCGGTGGGCGGCTCGGCTATGCCATCTTCTATTCGCCCGACATGCTGCTCAGCCCGTGGCGGCTGATCCGGCTGTGGGACGGGGGCATGTCGTTCCACGGCGGGATGATCGGCACGTCGATCGGGATCATCCTGTTCGCGCGCAAGGAAAAGTTCGATTGGCTGCGGATCCACGATTATCTGGCGTGCGCGGTGCCGTTCGGGCTGTTCTTCGGGCGGATGGCGAACTTCATCAACGGCGAGCTGTGGGGCAAGCCGTCCAACGTCACCTGGGCGATCATCTTCCCGCGTACCGGCAATGATGTGCCACGCCATCCGAGCCAGCTGTACGAGGCGGGGCTTGAAGGGATCGCGCTGTTTGCGATCCTGTGGTTCGCCTTCTGGCGGACCAAGGCGCGCTACGAACCGGGCAAGCTCGTCGGGCTGTTCCTGCTTGGCTATGGCCTCGCGCGCTTCACGGTCGAGTTCTTCCGCGAACCCGATTCGCAGTTCAGCGGCACTTTCTTTGCGACGACGATCCACATGGGGCAGCTGCTGACGCTGCCGATGATCATCGGCGGGCTGTACCTGATCGCGACCGCAAAGGGCCGTCGCCAGCGCGTCGTGCCGATCGCGGGGGATGTGAGCGTCGCCTGACGCCTCCGACATCCCCGCCTGCGTGGGGATGACGAGCATGGGAGGGTCGTCCCCCCTCCACCACGCTTGCGGCCCGCGCCGTAGCGAGGCATGGCGCGCCGACGATGACCGACGATACCCCGAATACCCCCGAAGCCCCGCTCGCCGACCGGCTCGCCCGCGCGATCACGCTCGCCGGGCCGATCTCGATCGCGCAGTTCATGGCGGCGGCGAACCAGCATTATTATGCGACGCGCGATCCGCTCGGCGTGGGTGGCGACTTCACCACATCGCCCGAAATCAGCCAGATGTACGGAGAGCTGATCGGGCTGTGGAGCGCCGACCTATGGGATCGCGCCGGACGCCCGGCGGCGGCGTGGGTCGAGCTCGGCCCGGGGCGAGGCACCCTCACGCAGGACGCGCTGCGCGCAAGCGGCAAGGCGGGGTTCGCGCCGCCGGTGCATTTCGTCGAGACCAGCCCCGTACTCCGCGCCGCGCAAGCCGAGCGTGTGCCCAGCGCGGATTGGCATGATTCGATCGACACGCTGCCGACCGACCGGCCGCTGATCGTCATCGCCAACGAATTCTTCGATGCGCTCCCGATCCGTCAGCTCGTCAAGGGCGCGGGCGGCTGGTTCGAGCGCCTGGTCGCGTGCCAGGACACGCTGTTCCTCCCGATTGCGGGCAAGCAGGTGCCCGAAGGCGTCATTCCGGAAGCGCTCCGCGACACCGCCAATGGCGCGGTGATCGAAACCTCGCCGGCGAGCGTCGCGATCCTGCGCGGTCTTGCGCAGCGGATCGTCGCACAAGGCGGCGCGCTGCTGATCGTCGATTACGGTTATAACGGCCCCGCGATCGGCGATACGCTGCAGGCGGTGCGTGGCCACGCCTTCGCCAATCCGTTCGATGCGCCCGGCGAGCAGGACCTGACCGCGCATGTCGACTTCGGCACGCTCGGCGCGGCGGCGCTGGTCGAGGGCGCTCGCGTCGAAGGCCCGATCGACCAGGGCGCGTTCCTGACCGCGCTCGGGATCGACGCCCGCGCGACCGCGCTGGCGAAGGCATCGCCAGAGCGGGCGGACGGCATCGCCGCGGACAAGGCGCGACTGACCGAAGCGATGGGGACGCTATTCCAGGTCCTCGCGGTCAGCGCACCCGACTGGCCCGAACCGGCGGGGTTCGCATGATCCAGTATCGCGACGCTCGCACGATCGATGGTCCTGCGCTGGCCGCGATGGCGCGGGAATCGTTCACCGAGACGTTCGGCACGCTGTACGATCCGAAGGATCTCGGCGCGTTCCTCGACGAGGCGTTCGGCCCCAACGGACTGCCATCGCAACTGTCCGACCCCGATTTCGCGATCCGGCTCGCGCTCGACGACGGCAAGATCGTCGGCTTCGTCAAGATGGGCCCGGTCACCTTCCCTGGCGAATGGCGCCCGGATGCGATCGAACTGTATCAATTCTATGTGCTGAGCCCGTGGCATGGCACCGGCGTCGCGCAGGAAATGATGGCGTGGGCGCTCGACCATGCGCGCAGCCACGGCGCGCGCGAGGTGATCCTTAGCGTCTATGTCGACAACCATCGCGCGCATCGTTTCTACGAACGCTATGGTTTCCGCGACATCGGGCGGATCGCGTTTCGCGTGGGCACAACGGTCGACGACGACAATCTGATGCGGCTGGTGTTGTGAACGACGTTCCAGTGATCCGAGCGAGAACGCTGGTAGGCGTCGCACACGGCTTCCTCGGGCGCGAGGGCGGCGTGTCGACCGGGATCCACGCCGGGCTCAACGTCGGAACTGGGTCGGACGACGATACAGTCGTGGTCGCCGAGAACCGCGCACGCGCGACCACAGCAGTGCTGCCGGGCGCGAAGCTTGTGACGCTGTATCAGGTGCATTCGGGCGACTGTATCACGGTGACCGCCCCGTTCGACGCCGATCGGCCACGCGCGGATGCGCTGGTGACCGATCGTCCGGGCCTCGCGCTTGGCATCCTGACCGCGGATTGCGCCCCCGTTCTGTTCGCCGATGTCGAAGCAGGCGTGGTCGGCGCGGCGCATGCGGGGTGGAAGGGCGCGATCGGGGGCGTGACTGATTCGACGATCCTCGCGATGGAATCGCTCGGTGCGCGCCGCGACCGAATTGCTGCTGCGATCGGCCCGTGCATCGCGCGTGCCAGCTACGAAGTGGACGATGCCTTCGCGCAGCGTTTCGAGCAGGACGACCCTGCCAACGAACGCTTTTTCGCGCCCGCCCGTGCAGGGCATCATCAGTTCGACCTGGAGGCCTATGTCGTCCAGCGGATCGCCAGCGCGGGCGTGACGCGGATCGCCGCGCTTGGGCTCGATACCTATGCCGACGAAACGCGTTTCTTCAGCTTCCGTCGCGCGACGCATCGCGGCGAGCCCGGCTATGGGCGGCAGATTGCATTGATCGGTCTTGGCGCGGAGGCAAACCGCGGCTGATGGGGAGGACGACTTTCTCCACCCGTGCGTTTCGAGCGTCGTCGAGAGAAGGTCGAGGAAACGGGGCGCAATCGCCCGCAATCTTCTGTCTCTCTACTGGGCCCCGGCCTGCGCCGGGGAAGCGCAAGGGAGACGCGGCCGCGCTTGCCAGAACTGCTTCCCCGGCGAAGGCCGGAGCCCAGCAGCGAAGGTGGAGGAAAACGAGGCGCAATCGCCTGCAATCTTCTGTCTCTCTCCTGGGCCCCGGCCTGCGCGGGGGAAGCGCAAACGCGGCGAGCCCGAGTTCGACTTCGCTCGAAACGAACGGATTACAGGGTGGAATCCCGTCACGGACGCGTGGCATGGTATCAAATGACACTATCCCGCGTTACGGAAGAGCATAATTCAGTAAGGCAGGATGTTTTCATGGCGCAGACCCCCATCACCCCGACCGACGCGATCGGCGAGGACGAAGCCGACCTGACCGGCGTTGCCCCGCGTACCAAGCCCAAGCCCTCGGTCGAAAAGATCGGGGATCGCAAGCTCAAGCCGTCGACGCTGATGATGGGCCACGGCTATGATCCGATGCTGTCGGAAGGGTCGCTGAAGCCCCCGATCTTCGCGACCTCGACCTACGTGTTCCCGAACGCCGCCGCGGGCAAGCGCCATTTCGAAGGCGTGACCGGCAAGCGCCCCGGCGGATCGCAGGGCCTCGTCTATTCGCGCTTCAACGGCCCGAACCAGGAAATTCTGGAGGATCGTCTTGGCGTGTGGGAAGAAGCGGAGGACGCGCTTGTCTTCTCGAGCGGCATGTCGGCGATCGCAACGCTATTCCTGTCGATGGTCAAGCCCGGCGACACGATCGTGCATTCCGGCCCGCTCTATGCCGCGACCGAGACGCTGATCGCGCGCATCCTGGGGCGCTTTGGGGTGAACTGGCTCGATTTCCCGGCGGGTGCGACCCGCGAGGAAATCGACGCAGTGATGACCAAGGCCGCCACCGGTAACGTCGCCTTGATCTATCTCGAAAGCCCCGCCAACCCGACCAACGCGCTGGTCGACATCCAGGCCGTCGCGGCGAGCCGCGATGCGATCTTCACCGGCGACACCAAGCCGCCGATCGCGATCGACAACACGTTCCTGGGGCCGTTGTGGCTCAAGCCGCTCGAGCATGGCGCGGACATCGTCGTCTACTCGCTTACCAAATATGCCGGCGGGCATAGCGATCTGGTCGCGGGCGGCGTGCTTGGTTCGAAGGAGCACATCAACACGATCCGACTGATGCGCAACACGATCGGCACGATCTGCGACCCCAACACGGCATGGATGCTGATGCGCAGCCTCGAGACGCTCGAACTGCGCATGAGCCGTGCGGGTGAGAATGCGGTCAAGGTCTGCGGCTTCCTGCGCAGCCATCCCAAGGTCGAACGCGTCGGCTATCTCGGCTTCCTGGCGGATTCGCCGGGGATGGAGCGTCAGGCCGATATCTATGCGCGGCATTGCACTGGCGCGGGCTCGACCTTCTCGCTGATCGTCAAGGGCGGCGAGAAGGAAGCATTCGCCTTCCTCGACGCGCTCAAGATCGCCAAGCTCGCGGTCAGCCTCGGCGGGACCGAGACGCTCGCGTCGCACCCTGCGGCGATGACGCATCTGTCGGTGTCGGACGAACGCAAGCAGGCGCTGGGGATCACCGACAATCTCGTCCGCATCTCGATCGGGGTCGAGGATCCGGACGATCTGATCGCGGATTTCGCCCAGGCACTCGATTCGATCTGACGCGTTGTTCAGCCATTACTCAGGCGGGTGCGGATGACCGCATCCGCCTGATCTTGGTGGAAGGCCAACCGACATGCGACCTATTCTGATGGCAGCGGCGACGATCGCCGCGCTTCTCCCGATCGCGGCGAGCGCCGCCGCGCCCAAGGGCGTATGGACCAACCCGCGCAAGACCGTGCGCGTCCAGTTCCAGCCGTGCGGGGATGCGATTTGCGGCAAGGTGATCGCGGCGACCCCGCAAGCAGAAGCCGACGCGCAACGTGGCGGCGGCGCGCCGCTGGTCGGTGCGATGCTGTTCCAGGACTTCCGCCAGAACGAGACGGGCCTGTGGAACGGCTCGGTGCTGGTCCCCGATCTGGGACAGACGATCACGGGGACGATCCGGCAGGTTGATGCGAATACGCTAGTCGGCGAAGGCTGCGTCTTCGCCAACATCGGGTGCCGTACGCAGACTTGGACGCGCGTGAAATAACGCCCGATCTGGCGCGCTATGGCACCAGGATCGTGTCGCGCGCCTCGGGCAGCATCTCGGGATAATCGAGCGTGTAGTGCAGCCCGCGGGATTCCTTGCGTGCCAGCGCCGAGCGTACGATCAGTTCCGCGGTCTGGAGCAGGTTGCGCAGTTCGATCAGGTCGGGCGTGACGCGGAAGTGGCCGTAATAGTCGTTGACCTCCTCGGTCAGCATCCGGATCCGGTTCTGCGCGCGCTGGAGCCGCTTGGTCGTGCGCACGATCCCCACGTAATTCCACATGAAGCGGCGGATTTCGGTCCAGTTCTGCTTGATGACGACCTCTTCGTCCGAATCCTCGACCCGGCTTTCATCCCAGGCGCGGATTGGCGGGGGCACTGGAAGCTCGTCCCAATGGTCGCTGATATGCTGCGCACACGCCTCGCCGAACACGAAGCATTCGAGCAGCGAGTTGGACGCGAGCCGGTTCGCCCCGTGTAGCCCGCTCTCGCTGCATTCGCCCGCTGCATAGAGACCGGGCAAGTCGGTGCGCCCGTCAAGATCGACGACGATGCCGCCGCACGTATAATGCTGCGCCGGGACGACCGGAATCGGGTCGGTCGTCATGTCGATCCCGAGCCCGAGCAGCTTCTCGTGGATGTTGGGGAAATGCTCGCGGATGAAGTCCGGCCCCTTGTGGCTGATATCGAGGTGGACGTAATCGAGCCCGAGCCGCTTGATCTCATGATCGATCGCGCGCGCGACGACGTCGCGCGGCGCGAGTTCGGCGCGGGGGTCGAAATCGGGCATGAAGCGATAGCCGTTTTCCGGAAGCAGCAATTGCCCGCCCTCACCGCGCACCGCTTCGGTGATCAGGAAATTCTTGACGTCGAGATTGTAGAGGCAGGTCGGGTGGAACTGCATCATCTCCATGTTGGAGACGCGGCACCCCGCGCGCCACGCCATCGCGATCCCATCCCCGGTCGCACCACGCGGCGCGGTCGAGAACAGATAGGTCCGCCCCGCGCCGCCGGTGGCGAGGATCGTCGCGCGCGCGGTATGAAGCTCGACCCGCCCGGTCGCGCGGTTGACCGCATAGACACCCCACACGTTGCCCGCGCCCGAATAGCGTTCCTCGTGCCGGCTGGTCGCAAGGTCGATCGCGACCATGTCGGGGACGAGCGTGATATTGGGGTGTTCGGTCGCGGCGCGCTGCAGCGCTTCCTGGACCGCCCAGCCGGTCGCATCGGCGACATGGACGATCCGGCGATGCGAATGCCCGCCCTCGCGCGTCAGGTGCAGCCCGCCGCCATTGTCGGCGGTTTCGGTCGCGAAGGGTACGCCCAGCTCGACCAGCCGCGCGATCGCGGCGGGGGCGCGTTCGACCACCATCTCGACCGTCGCGCGATCGTTGAGCCCTGCGCCCGCGATCATCGTGTCCTCGACATGGCTTTCGAACGTGTCGCCCGCTTCGTGCACCGCGGCGATCCCGCCCTGTGCCCAGGCGGTCGATCCTTCGTTGAGCTGTCCTTTGGCGAGCACGGTGACCTTGAAGCGATCCGCCAGATTGAGCGCGGCGGTCAGTCCGGCCGCGCCGGATCCGATGATGAGGACGTCGGACTGCATCGCTTCTCCACTTCCTGCCCCGGCCATTGCCGTGGCGGACCGGCGTCACCCGCCTGTTGGACGTGCTGGTATCGTGGTTTGACCGCCTTGCCTAGCAGGGCGCGCGGCACCGCGCCGATACCGTTGCGCGCCGGGTCGGTCGATTGGATTTGCTACGGTACCGCCTGCCGTATAGCTGCGAAATTACCTTTGGCCGTGGCGAATGACGATGACCCTTCACACCTGGTGGCTGTTCACCGGCGCGGTTTTCCTGCTGTGCGGGACGCCGGGGCCGAACATGCTCCACATCCTGTCGCGCAGCGTCGAACTGGGGATGAAGCGCAGCGTCGCCGCGATGGCGGGGTGCCTGCTTGCGCTGGTGCTGGTGCTGACCGCGTCGGCGGCGGGGGTCACGACGGTGCTGCTCGCGGTCCCGGGGGCGTTCGATGTGCTGCGCTATGCGGGGGTGGCGTATCTGCTCTACCTCGGCGTCAAGGCGTGGCGCAGCAACGTGACTCCGATCGACGTCAGCGACGGCGAATTGCCCCGCACGCTATCGCTTCGCGCGCTGTTCCGCGGCGGGTTCGCGATCGGGATCAGCAATCCCAAGCTGATCCTGTTTGCCGCCGCCTTCTTCCCGCAATTCGTTGATCCCGCTTTCCCCAAGCCGCCACAATTCGCGATCCTCGTCGCGACCTTCGCGGTGCTGGAGAGCTTCTGGTACGGGGTCTATGCGCTCGGCGGGCGGTCGTTGGCGGGGTATCTCGAGCGGCCGGCGGTCAAGCGGCTGTTCAACCGCGTGACGGGGGTGATCTTCATCGGCTTCGGACTGGCGCTGCTGCGGACGCGGCATTCGTGACCGGCGTGCGCAGCCCCCGCTGACCGCGTCAGGCGTTCGCTGCCCTCGTCAAATTCAGGAACACGTCCTCCAGATCAGCCTCGCGCGTCGACACGTCGACGATGCCGTAGCCGTCCGCCTGCACCGCCGCGAGCACTTCGCCCGCGTTGACCTTGTCCTTGGCGTAGGTGATCGCGAGTGTCCGATTGCCCTTCAGCTCGATCTTCTGGAAACAGGCGTTGGCGGGCGGGACCGCGACGTCGCGGTCGACCGTCACCTCGACCATCTTCTCGGTCGCCTTCGCCAGCAGGTCGCGCGTCGGTTCGTTGGCGATCACCTTGCCGTGGTTGATGATCGCGATCCGGTCGCACAATTCCTCGGCTTCCTCGAGGTAATGCGTCGTCAGCACCACCGTCACCCCCGCCTCGTTGAGCGAGCGGACATAGGCCCAGAGTTGCTGGCGCAGTTCGATGTCGACGCCCGCAGTCGGCTCGTCGAGCACCAGCACGGGGGGCGAATGGACCATCGCCTTGGCCACCATCAGGCGGCGCTTCATGCCCCCCGACAGCGTGCGCGCATAGGCATTGGCCTTGTCCTCCAGATGCACCGCGCGGAGCAATTCCATCGAGCGGCGCTTCGCCTTGGGGACGCCGTACAGCCCGCCCTGGATCTCGAGCGTCTCGAACGGGGAGAAGAACGGGTCGAACAGGATCTCCTGGTTGACGATCCCGATCGACACCTTGGCGTTGCGCGGGTGCTGGTCGATGTCGAAGCCCCAGATCGACGCGGTCCCGCCGGTCTTGTTGACCAGCCCTGCGAGGATGTTGATCAGCGTGGATTTTCCCGCGCCATTGGGGCCGAGCAACCCGAAGATCTGGCCGCGCGGCACGTCGAACGACACGTCGTCGAGCGCCTGTTTGCCGCCTTTGTAGGTCTTGCTCAAATTGGCGATGGAGATGGCCGCTTCCGTCATGCCGGTTGCTGTACGGGGGCGGGGGGCTGGCGGAAAGGGGGAAACCGTATGTCAGGCGCGCGTTTCCCCTTCTCCGTTCGCGCTGAGTAGCGACCGAGTAGCCCCCGCTTGGGGGCGTATCGAGGGCGCGTATCGAAGCACGGTTGCGCGCGATGTCCTTCGATACGCGCCCTCGATACGGCTTCGCCTACTCGGTCGCTACTCAGGACGAACGGGAGGTGGGTAGGAAGATCATCCCCCCACCCAAACACCCGTTGAAGCTTCCCCCCCGGCTTGCTATCGCGACCGCATGATCGCCCCGCCCGAAATCCTCCGCGTCACCCACGCCCGCAACCTCTGCGACGGCGCGACCGACATTCCTGGCGGCGCGAGCCTCGGGCATCCGCGCGTCTTTCTCGAGATCGACGAGACCGGCTATGTCGATTGCGGCTATTGCGACCGCCGCTTCATCCTGATCGGCGGACCCGCCGACGGAGTCGATCAGGCGGGCTTGCACGATCATGGGGATGGCGCAGGCCGCTGAGCCTCCTATATTCGGGGGTATGACGAGTCCCGCAGACCCCCGCGCTTTCCTCTATCATGACGGACAGCTGTCCCCCGACGAGGCCCAGGCCCTTACCGCTGCCGCGCTCGGCAAGGCCGATGACGGCGAGCTTTACCTGCAATATCGCAAGTCCGAGGCGTTCGGCTTCGACGATGGTCGGCTGAAGACCGCGAGCTACGACACGCATTCGGGTTTCGGTCTCCGCGCGGTGTCGGGCGAGATGACCGCCTTCGCGCACGCCAACGAACTGAGCGCCGCGGCGATCAAGCGCGCGTCCGAGACGATGGCGCTGATCGATCCGTCCGCCAGCCCCAAGGCAGCACCACCGCGCGCGACCAACCGGCATCTCTACACCGACGCCGATCCGCTCGACCTCATCCCCTTCGCCGACAAGGTGAATCTGTGCCAGACGATCGACGCCGCCGCACGCGCGCGCGATCCGCGCGTGGCGCAGGTGTCGGTATCGCTGATGGGCAATTGGAACGTGGTCGAGATCGTCCGCGCCGATGGCTTCATGGCGACCGACATCCGGCCGCTGGTGCGGCTCAACGTGTCGATCGTGGTCGAGCAGAACGGCCGTCGCGAGACCGGCAGCTTCGGGATCGGCGGGCGCTATCTCTACACCGACCTGATGGAGTCCGCGACGTGGAACCGCGCGATCGACGAGGCGCTGGCGCAAGCCGTTGTGAATCTTGACTCGGTCGCCGCGCCCGCGGGTGAAATGACCGTGCTGCTCGGGCCGGGCTGGCCGGGGATTTTGCTGCACGAGGCGATCGGCCACGGGCTCGAGGGCGATTTCAACCGCAAGGGCACCAGCGCCTTCTCCGGGCGGATCGGCGAGCGTGTCGCCGCGCCGGGCGTGACGGTGGTCGACGACGGGTCGATCGCGGATCGCCGCGGGTCGCTGTCGATCGACGACGAGGGCACGCCGACGCAGGAGAACGTGCTGATCGAGGACGGGATTCTCAAGGGCTATATCCAGGACCGGCTCAACGCGCGGCTGATGGGCGTCGCGCCGACCGGCAACGGGCGTCGCGAGAGCTTCGCCCACGCGCCGATGCCGCGGATGACCAACACCTTCATGCGCGGCGGGAATGACGATCCCGCCGAGCTGCTCAGCCGAGTCAAGTCGGGCATCTTCGCCAAGGCGTTCGGCGGCGGGCAGGTCGACATCGTGTCGGGCAAGTTCGTTTTTTCGTGCACCGAGGCGTATCGCATTGAAAACGGGAAGATCGGCGCGCCGATCAAGGGCGCGACGCTGATTGGCGACGGGCCGTCGTGCCTGACCAAGGTCGAGGGGATCGGTAACGATTTCGCGCTCGACGAAGGCATCGGCATGTGCGGCAAGGGCGGGCAGAGCGTGCCGGCCGGCGTCGGGCAGCCGACCTTGCTGGTTGGCGGGCTGACCGTTGGCGGGACGGCGATGTAACGGACAACGGGCGGTTTTTCCGTCACCCCGGCGCTGGCCGGGGTGACGCCGGGGTAGGATGATGACGATGCCGACAGTGTCCCCCTGGCCCGAACTCGACTGGACCGCATGGCGCGAGACCGCGATCGGGCTTCAGCTTCGCACGCAGATCATCGGCAAGGTCCGGCTCGCGCTGACGCCGTGGCTCAACCATAGCTGGCATGTGCCGTTTTATGTTTCCGTACGGGGGCTTACGACCTCGGCGATCCCTGTCGGCGAACGGATTCTCGAGATCGAGTTCGACCTGCTCCACGATCGGCTGATCTTCATGACCAGCGACGGGCGCAGCCGCGGGATCGAGCTTCGCGCCGGCAGCATCGCGGATTTTCATAAGACGGTGGTCGCCTGCCTGACCGAGCTCGACATCCCCGCGACCTTCGATGGCACCCCGAGCGAGATGGCCGACGTGCCTCCCTTTGCGCAGGATGACGCCGAAAGGCCCTATAATGCAGACGCCGTGCGCGCGTTCTGGCGCGTTCTGATCCAGGTTTCGCGCATTTTCGGTCAGTTTCGAACAGGTTTTACCGGCAAGGCGAGCCCGGTGCACTTTTTCTGGGGCAGCTTCGATCTGGCGGTCACGCGTTTCTCGGGTCGCGATGCACCGACCCACCCGGGCGGCTTCCCCGGCCTCCCCGATGCGGTGACGCGCGATGCCTACAGCCATGAGGAAGCGAGCGTCGGCTTCTGGCCGGGGAGCGATGCCTATCCGCATGCCGCCTTCTACGCCTACGCCTATCCGGCGCCCGACCAATATGCCGAAGCGAAGGTCAGCCCGCCAGCGGCGGAATGGAACGCGGGGCTGGGCGAATTCCTGCTCCCTTATGACGCGGTCCGTACCGCGCCCGATCCGGATGCGGCGCTGCTCGCCTTCTGCCAGTCGACCTATGATGCCGCCGCCGATCTTGCGGGGTGGGATCGCGCCGCGCTCGACTGCGCACCGGGTCGTGCAAGCATCCCTCGCGCCGTCTGATCGCTTGCGTCGGGATCCACCGCCTGTAACCATGCGGCTGGATCAGAGGGTGTGTTTGATGAAGAAATTCCTGCCTGTTTTGATGGCTATGGCGGTTGTCGTCAGTCCGGTTGCGGCACAATCGGGCGACCGCACGCAACGTTTGCTCGGCGAGCTGGCCGATGCGCCCGGCCCGCCCGGGTTCGAGGAAGCGGTCCGCGCGGTGATGGTGCGCGAACTCAAGCCGCTGGCGGACAAGGTCAGCTATGACGGCGTTGGCTCGGTGATCGCGCAGCACGGGTCGAGCGGGCCCAAGGTGATGCTCGACGCGCATATGGACGAACTCGGCGGGGTGGTGCGGCGCGTGACGCCGACCGGCTATCTGTCAATGCAGATGCTCGGCGGCTGGCTTGACCAGGCGCTCCCCGATCAGCGCTGGATCATCATCGGCAAGAAGGGGCCGGTCCATGCGGTCACCGGGATCCGCGATATCCACGTCGTCCCCGCCGACGAACGCAGCAAGGTCTATCCGCGCGACACGCTCTTTCTCGATGTCGGCGCGAAGACCCCAGCGGAGGTGGCGGCGCTCGGGCTGTCGCCGGGCGACCCGGTCGTGCCGGATTCACCCTTCACGGTGATGGGCAAGGGCGATCGCTATCTGGGCAAGGCGTGGGATGACCGGGTCGGGCTCGCGGTGATTATCGAGGCGCTGCGGCGGCTTCGCAGCACCGGCCACCCCAACCAGTTGTTCGTCGTCGCGACGGTCCAGGAGGAAGTGGGCCTGCGCGGCGCGCGGACGTCGGCGGATCTGATCAAGCCCGACGTGGGCATCGCGATCGAAGGCGGCATCACGGGCGACAGCCCGGGGCGCAACCCGGAGGAGACGCAGGCGGTGCTCGGCGGTGGGCCGGGCATCTTCCTGTATGATTCGAGCACCCTGCCCAACCGCAAGTTCGTCCGGCTGGTCGACGAGACCGCGCAAGGCGCGCGCATCCCGCTCCAGCACGATCTGGTTCAGGGTTACGGTGACGACAGCGCGGCGATCCAGGCGACCAACGGCGGCGTGCCGACGGTCAACCTCGTCGTTCCCGCGCGCTATACGCATGCGCATAACGGGATCATCGATCGCGCGGATTTCGACCGGATGGTCGACCTCGTCGTCGCGCTGATCGGCAAGCTGGATGCGAAGACGGTCGCGGATCTGCGCGACTTCACCCCGGGGAAGGAATGACGGCATGAGCCTGGTCGAAGTCGGGCGCTTCGGGCGCAACGAGGCGTATATCGTGATCGGACGGTTCGAATCCGAGGGGATCATGGCGATTGCGCTCGACGGGAATGCGAGCATCGCGGACGGGAGCCAGTATCTGATTCCGGTCCGGGTGATGGTGGATGATGAGGATTTCGAGGTCGCGCGGGAGATTTTGGGGGCGGACGCGGGGTGAGGTTGTTGCGTCTGCGTTTGGTACCGTGCGTACGCCTTTTGCGGGGTGCTCTGCGAGGCTCCCCCCACCCCCTACCCCTCCCCTGAAGGGGAGGGGCAAGAAGAGATAAGAAGCACGGGCAAGCCTCTCCCCTTTAGGGGAGGGGTTGGGGTGGGGCCGTGCAGCGCGCCCGGCGTGGGAGGCTTCGTGACGCACCGCCGCACACATGGTTCTCGACTGCACTAGAAATCATAGCTTCCCTCAAACCCCAACCTGCCTCATTTTCAGGCATCCGTTCGCACGTGCACATAAAATTTACGCAATCGTAACCCTATCGTCACGCCGCAACCGCGAAATCGCGTCGTTAACGATTTGGCACGTCGATTGCACAGCAGAACCCCAGGACCAATAAACAGGGGGGTTCGCGCATGAAGCTCGTCATAGGCATCATCAAGCCGTTCAAGCTCGACGACGTGCGCGAGGCGCTGACCGAGATCGGCGTGGCGGGCATGACCGTCACCGAGGTCAAGGGTTTCGGTCGCCAGAAAGGCCAGACCGAAATCTACCGCGGTGCCGAATACAGCACCAACATGGTCCCCAAGATCAAGGTCGAGGTCGTCTGCGGCAGCGATATCGCGTCGCGCGTGGTCGAGGCGATCCAGGCGTCCGCCAACACCGGCGCGATCGGTGACGGCAAGATTTTCGTGCTCGATGTCGGTCAGGCGGTTCGGATCCGCACCGGCGAAACCGACGAGACCGCGCTGTGAAGGGGGTAGAGATGAAGCCAGGAATCAAGACGGGTTTGGCGGTTCTGGCGGGGGCTAGCGTCTTCGCGGCACTGCCCGCCTGGGCGCAGGCTGCGGCCGGCCCGATAAAAGCCCCCGATGCCGCGCAGATGGCGACGATGGTCAACAAGGGCGACACCAGCTGGATGCTGATCTCGGCGGCCCTCGTGCTGATGATGTCGGTGCCCGGCCTCGCGCTGTTCTACGGCGGCCTGGTGCGCACCAAGAACATGCTGTCGGTGCTGATGCAGGTGATGATGATCGTCTGCGTCGCGGCGCTGCTGTGGGTCTCCTACGGCTATTCGATCGCGTTTACGTCGGGCGGCGAGAACCACTTCTTCGGCGGTCTTTCCAAGGCGTTCCTCAAGGGCGTTGACGGCACCACGCTGGCGGCGACCTTCTCGAACAACGTCTACATTCCCGAACTCGCCTATGTCTGCTTCCAGATGACCTTCGCGTGCATCACGCCCGCGCTGATCGTCGGCGCGTTCGCCGAGCGGGTGAAGTTCACCCCGCTGATTATCTTCGTGGTCGCATGGCTGACGCTGGTCTATTTCCCGATCGCGCACATGGTCTGGTACTGGGCTGGCCCGGATTTCCTTCCCGATGCGCAGACCGATGGCGGCTGGCTGTTCAACCTCGGCGCGCTCGACTTTGCGGGCGGCACGGTGGTCCACATCAACGCCGGCATCGCCGGGCTGGTCGGCTGCCTCGTGATCGGTCCGCGGCTTGGCTTCGGTCGTGAACCGATGCCGCCGCACTCGCTGACGATGACGATGATCGGCGCCAGCCTGCTGTGGGTCGGCTGGTTCGGCTTCAACGCTGGGTCCAACCTCGAGGCGAACGGCGTGACCGCGGTCGCGTTCATCAACACCTTCGTCGCCACCGCCGCCGCTGCCGTCTCCTGGGCAGTGATCGACCAGATCGTCCACAAGAAGCCGTCGCTGCTCGGCGCGGTGACGGGCGCGGTTGCGGGGCTCGTGGCGATCACCCCGGCTTCCGGGTTCGCTGCACCGATGACCTCGATCGTCCTCGGCCTCATCGTGTCGCCGATCTGCTTCATCTTCGTCACCTATGTGAAGGCGTGGCTGAAGTATGACGACTCGCTCGACGTGTTCGGGGTCCACTGCGTCGGCGGGATCGTCGGGGCGCTGGCCACCGCGATCGTCGCCGCACCGTCGCTCGGCGGCCAGGGCTATTTCGATTACACCAAGTTCCCCGCGGTCGCGGTTGCGGCGGCCGACTACAGCATGTCGGCGCAGATGATGAAGCAGCTGACCGCGGTCGGGATCACTTTGGTGTGGTCTGGCGGCGTCTCCGCCGTGCTGTTCCTTGCGCTTAAGTACACGATCGGCCTGCGTCCGACCGAAGAGGTCGAGCACAACGGGCTCGACATCACCGAACACGGCGAGCGCGCCTACAATTATTGACGAGATTGGCCGCCGGGTCGGTGACCCGGTTGGCCCCACGATGTTCCTCCTGCGGACAACCTTAGGCCGGTGCGGCAACGCACCGGCCCTTTTTTATGCGCGCGGGATCAGTGGAAATCGCGGGATTTGGGGACGATCCGAGCGTCGCGCGGATGCCGCGGCGGGACCGGACGGACCATTTCGTCCGCGCGCGCGAGCGGGACGCGGACCGCGGTGTCTTCCCCCAGCGTATCGAGCAGCGCGCTGCGGTCATGCACTCGGTTCGCCATCAGGTGGACAACGCCTTCGGGACTTCGCTGGACTTCGCCCTCGATCAGCATCAGCCGCGATCCCATCACCTGCGCGCGCACCGTCTCGAACAGTCGTGCCCAGATCACGACATTGGTCACGCCGGTCTCGTCCTCGATCGTGACGAAGATCGCATTGCCGTTCCCAGGGCGTTGCCGGATCAGTACGATCCCCGCTGTGTGCACGCGCGACCCGGCCTTGACCGCGCTGGTGCGCGCGCAACTGCTGATCCCTTCGTCGGTGAGCGTCGCGCGCAGGAAGCTCATCGGATGATCCTTGAGCGACAGCCGCAGCGTCTTGTAATCGACCACCACCTGCTCCGCCGCGCTCATCAGCGGGAGTGCCATGTCGGGCTCCTCCCCCAGTTCGCGCGCGCTGGCGGCGGCGAACAGCGGAAGCGCGGCATCGGGGGTGCGGCGGACTTCCCACAGGGCCTGCCGCCGATCGAGCGCGATCGACCCGAACGCATCGACATCCGCGAGCAGCCTGAGCGCGCGTTGCGGGAGCGCCGCGCGCCTGGCGAGCGCCTCGACCGAGGCGAACGGCCCACGCGCGCGCGCCGCGACCAGCGCGTCTGCCCAGGCGCGGCGGAACCCGTCCATCTGGCGGAACCCGAGCCGCAGCCCGAGCACGCCCGCCGCATCGGGTTCGAGGCTGTTGTCCCAGTCGCTCGCGTTGATATCGACCGGATGGACCGCGATGCCATGTTCGCGCGCATCGCGGACGATCTGTGCGGGGGCATAGAACCCCATCGGCTGCGCATTGAGCAGCGCGCAGGCGAACACCGCGGGCTGGTGGCATTTGATCCACGACGACACGTACACCAGCCGTGCGAACGACAGCGCGTGGCTTTCGGGGAAGCCGTAGCTGCCGAACCCCTCGATCTGCTGGAAACAGCGTTCGGCGAAGTCGCGATCGTAACCACGTGCCGCCATCCCCTCGACCATCTTGACGCGGAAGTCGTCCATTCCGCCGGTATGGCGAAAGGTCGCCATCGCGCGGCGCAGCTTGTTCGCTTCGACCGGGGTGAACGCCGCCGCGACGATCGCGAGCTTCATCGCCTGTTCCTGGAACAAGGGCACGCCGAAGGTCTTGCCGAGCAGGTCCTTCAGTTCGTTGGGATTGTGCGGCGGCGCGGGTGAGGGATAGTCGACCTTCTCGATCCCGCTGCGGCGGCGCAGATAGGGGTGGACCATCTCGCCCTGAATCGGCCCGGGCCGGACGATCGCGACCTGCACGGTCAGGTCGTAGAGCGAGCGCGGCTTGAGCCGGGGCAGCATGTTGATCTGCGCGCGGCTTTCGACCTGGAACACGCCGATGCTGTCGCCCTTGCACAGCATGTCATAGACTGCGGGATCATCCGCGGCGATGTCGACCTCGAGATCATGGTCGCCGAGCCCGTGCTGCCGCATCAGGTCGAAGCTCTTGCGGATGCACGTCAGCATGCCGAGCGCGAGCACGTCGACCTTCATCAGCCCGAGTGCGTCGATATCGTCCTTGTCCCATTCGATAAAGGTGCGGTCGGGCATCGCGCCATTGTGGATCGGGACGGTCTCGTCGAGCCGGTCCTGCGTCAGCACGAACCCGCCGACATGCTGCGACAGATGCCGCGGGAATTCGAGGATCTGTTCGACCAGCCCCTTCAATCGCGCGATCGCGGGGTTGGTGGGGTCGAGCCCGGCATCGGCATAACGCCGGTCCTCGAGCTTGCTCGCGAAACTGCCCCAGACGGTGCTGCCGAGCCGCGCGGTGACGTCCTCGGTAAAGCCGAGCACCTTGCCGACTTCGCGCACCGCGCTGCGCGGGCGATAATGGATGACGGTCGCGGCGATCCCGGCGCGGTGGCGGCCGTAGCGGCGATAGACGTACTGCATCACCTCCTCACGGCGTTCGTGCTCGAAATCGACGTCGATATCGGGCGGCTCGCTGCGTTCCTCGGACACGAAGCGCGAGAACAGCAGGTCGTGCTGGACCGGATCGACCGAGGTCACGCCGAGCAGGAAGCACACGATCGAATTCGCCGCCGACCCGCGCCCCTGGCACAGGATCGGCGGGGTCTGCGCGCGCGCGAAGCGGACGAGATCGTGGACGGTGAGGAAGTAGAAGGCGTATTTCTGCGACCGGATCAGGCGGAATTCCTCCGCGAGCAGCGCCTCGACCTTGGGGGACAGCGTTTCGCCGTAGCGCTGGTGCGCCGCCTCGAGCACGATATGCTCGAGCCAGTCCTGCGGTTCCCAGCCGTAGGGGATCGGTTCGTGCGGATATTCGTAGCTGAGATCGCGCAGCGTGAAGGTGATCCGGTCGAGGATCACGCGGCTCTGCGCGACCGCATCGGGGCAATCGCGGAACAGCCGCACCATCTCGTCGGCGGCTTTGAGATGCCGTTCGGCATTGGCGGCGAGGATCCGCCCGGCGGTGGTGATCGTCGTGCCGTGGAGGATGCAGGTCAGCACATCGTGCAACGGGCGTTGCGCCGGCCCAGCATAGAGCGCGTCATTGGTCGCGAGCAGCGGGACATGTGCCGCCTGCGCGACCGCCTGCATCCGCGCGAGCATCCGCCGGTCGCGCCCCTGCCGCAGCATCGTCACGCCGAGCCACACCCGATCCCCGCACGCGGCGCGGAGCCGTTGCAGAACGTGGAGATCCTGCTCCTTACCGAGCACGACCAGCAGCAGATCTTTGTGGTGATCGAGCAAATCGGCGAAATGCAGCTCGCAATCGCCCTTTTCGGCGCGCAGATTGCCCAGCGTCAGCAGCCGCGTCAGCCGCCCCCAGCCGAACCGCGTCGCCGGATAGGCGACGATGTCGGGCGTATCGTCCGAAAACACCAGCCGCGCGCCGACGACCAGCCGGAACGGCAAATCGGGCAGCCCCGCCGCCGCCGCCTCCTTGACCGCCGATTCGAGCGCGACATGCGCGCGGACGACGCCCGCAACCGTATTGCGATCGGCCAGACCGATCCCGTCGAGCCCGAGCCGAAGTGCTTCGGCAACCATTTCATGCGGATGCGCGGCACCGCGCAGGAACGAATAATTGCTCGCCGCGACCAGTTCGGCAAAACCCGTCATGCGAACAGGCCGTGGACATACCAGTCGGGATCGGGCTTCTCGCGATCGTACAGGCCGTGGCGGAAGATCCAGAAGCGCCGTCCGCGCGTATCCTCGACGCGGTAATAATCGCGCGTCAGCCCGGCGGCATCGATCCGCTTCCACCATTCGGCGGCGATCCGTTCGGGGCCTTCGAAGCGCGTCACGTCATGCAGCGTCCGCCGCCAGCGGAAGCGGTGCGGCGGGCCGTCGGGGACTTCGGCCATCACCTCGATCCGCTGCGGCGGATCGAACAGATGGATCGGGCGCAGCGGCGGCTCGCCCGGGTCGAGCGGTTGCCATGCAGGCACGGGCGCGGTCGGCGCGTCGAGCGCGGGGATGCTGAGCACGCCCTGTTCGGGAATATGGCTGTCGCGCGCGACGAAGCGCCGGATCCGCGTGCGCCCGACCCGCGTACTGAGCCGATCGACCAGCGCCGCCATCGCATCGTCGCCGATCGCACCGCCCTCGAGCTGCAATTGCGTCGGTGCGAGCGGCTCGATCCGCGGCACGACGAAGCGCAGCATGTCGAACCCGAAGCCGGGGTCGAGCGGATCGGCGAGCGCATCGATCCGCTCGCGGAACAGCCGCATCAGCGTCGGCGGGTCGCGTGCGGGGAGCCCCGTCTCGATTGCGAGGTCGCGCACTTGCCCGTCGCTGCGGAACAAGCGAACCGCAAAGCGCCGCCCGCCCTTGTGGCGCTCCGCCAGCGCCTGCGACGCCTCGGTCGCGAGATCCTCGATCACGTCGAGGACATGTTCGGTCCGCGCGATCGGTTCGGCAAAGCGGCGTTCGAAGAACATCGCTGGCAAGCGACGGCGCGGCTGGATCCGGCTGTCGAGATCGCCGAGCAGCCGTGCGAGCGTCTCGGTGGTTTCCTCGCCGAAACGCGCAGAGATCGGCGCGGACGGACGTCCCGCGAGATCGCCGAGCGTCTTCAATCCGGCGCGACGGAGCGCGACCAGCGTTTCGTCGGGCAACCGCAGCGCTGCGACATCGAGCCGGCGCAGCGCTGCCGTCTCGCTCGCGGCGGGCATCGTCTGGAACCGCGCGAGCGCCTGCGCGCCATCGGGGCTGCCCGCGACCGCATGGCGAAGCTGCGCGCCCCAGCTGGCGAGGCGCTGCTCGAGATCGGCGACCAGGCCGTCCTCGCCACCGAACAGATGCGCGCAGCCGGTGATGTCGAGCGTGATGCCGTCGGCTTCGTCGAGCGCCACCATCGGGGTGTAGCGTTCGCACAGATCCGCGATCCGCTCGATCCAGTCCTGGTCGGCGGCGGGCGCGGCATCGTGCGCCGCAAGATCGGGCAGGATCGCGCGTGCGTCCGCCAGCGCCATCCCCGGCGACAGGCCAAGCGCGTGCGCACGCGGATCGACCGCGGTGATCCGCATCGCGCCACGCTGCTTTTCGACGAAGACGAACGGTGCGTCGTCCCCCGTATCGACCCTGGCATTAGCCGACGCGGCGGAACCCCGGGTGCGGGATTGCCGGTCGCTCGACAGGAAGGGAAACCACAGTGCCAGATGCCGCCGGGCGGACTGTGGCGGCGATGATGCCAGAGTCTCGGCGAGGGTCTCGGGCGCCGTCATGGTCGGATCGACGCGGCGCACCCGCTGCGCGGAAGCTTGCTTGGTCACGGTCCCACTCCACCAGCCAGCGCCCGTCGCCGGGACGACCACGCTGGCGCAAAAGCGTTACATCGAGCACCGGATACCCCGGCGCGTTCGCCTCGAGCGGCGCGGACGCCGCGGCGCTGGCGGACCAGCGCGTATCCGCCGCACTGGGCGAAGGCTGCGCATCGATCCGCAGCAGCAACACCGTGACGCCGGAATTTTCCGCCGCCAGCGCAAGCCTGCGCCCCGCGGTCAGATCGAGCATGGCCGGGTTGCGGCGCATTTCGATCACCGCCACTCCAACCGCCGGACACCGCACCACATCCGCCGCCGCGCGGAGCACCGCGAGCGGATCGGGCAACACGCCCAGGATCAGGTGCGATGGGTCGATCCCGAGTTCGACCAGGCCACCCACATGAAGGACGCCCTGCTTTTCGGCCGCATCCTCGCGCAACCAGACGAGCGCCCCCCCCAGCCGAACCGCGAGCATCCCGACGAACCCCGCCGCGCACCCTGCATCCGCAGCGTCGTGCGCAAACACCTCATGCAACCGTCCGCGGGCCAATCCGCCGCCGATCGCCTGATCGATTCCGTCATGTCCCGTTCCCACGCGAACCGTGTCGACCGCGGATTCGCACAGCCCCTCGCGCTGCTCTATGGCGGCGATCTGGCGCTTCAAATGGCGCAACGAGGCGATCGACTCGGTCATATTTGTTCATCTTATGTTCCGTATCGCGCGGATCATGCGAGCGAGTCAACATGCTACGCGGGATGCCCCGGCGGATGGCCCTTCGCGCCGTGCTCCGCCCGACACCGCCGCCATGAAGTGTTGCTGCGATGCAACAGGTTCCGGGAAACGCCTCATACCAAAGGATCACTTCGATCCGTCGCGTGTTTGGGCGTCGTCAATGGAGAACACACATGCGTAAAATTTTGATGGTTGCAGCCGCTGTCGCAGCACTCACCACGGGTGCAGCATCGGCTCAGGAAGTCACCACCACCGCCGCCAGCGAAGGCACGAGCAACACCTCGTTCCGCGGTTTCCGCCTCGAGGGTAACCTCGGCGGCGATCGTTTCCAGTCGCAGGGTCGTCATAACGACAAGTTCGGCTACGGTGCCACGATCGGTTTCGACGGCGTGATCGCTGACCGTATCGTCGTCGGTCCGGAAGCAACCTACTGGCGTGCAAACGACTGGACCGAGAATTGCGGCGCATCCAACGGCGGTTCGGTTTGCCACAAGTCGTTCGAGGAATTCGGCGTCGGCGTCCGCGCAGGCTATCTGGTCACGCCGCGTGCGATGGTCTTCGCCAAGGGTGGTTATGTCACCAACGAGCAGCGCAAGCGGTTCGATGCCAACACGCCCACGCAGACCTCGTTCTACGACCATGTCAACACGACCGGCTACCAGGTCGGCGGCGGTGCCGAGTACACGGTCACCGAGGGTCGTCTGCCGGTCTATGTCAACGCGCAGTATGTGTTCTCGCAGTATAACGACAACACCTCGCGTCACCGCATCATGGGCGGCATCGGCGTTCGCTTCAAGTAAGCGCAACTCCTACCGTTCGAGAGAGGCGCGCCCAGCGATGGGCGCGCCTTTTTTCGTTTTCCGGGGTCCGATCAGTGCCGCGAACCCAATCGTTCAGGACGGGCGTTCAGGACGGGCGTTCAGGACGGTCGGATGTCGCTCGCTTCGAATGCCGCGACGATCGGCGATGGGTCGGTGAACTCGGTTTCATAGCTGAACGCCGTCGCAAGCCGTGCCCACGGCAACGCGGATCGCGTAAAGATCTCTGCGATCGGGCGGACCCACGCCGCGTCGTCGAGCGAACTCGGCCGCACGATCACGCTGTCGGGCGAGCCTGTCGTCGTCGTATGTGTCCATCCGGCGCAATCGGGGCAAAGATAGCGCGTCGAGGTCGCCCCCGAATCCGCGGTCTTGTCGATCGTGCGCGGGGCAACGTCGGACAGCAGGCTGAACCCCGCCTTGGGTATCGCCAGGCCCAGCGAAAAGGCGGATGCGGTCATCTGCTGGCAATCGCTGCAGTGGCACGCCATCGTGAACAGCGGTGGCTGGTCGATCCGGTAGCGGATCTTGCCGCAGAAGCAGCCACCATCGAGCGGAAGGGTAAAATCGGTCATCCCCCCCGAAACGCGCCAGTGCCGGATCGGTCGCAAGCGGGGGGTGACGGTTTGTCCAAGTGACAGCGCACGCGCGCGCCGCTACCACGCCGCAATGGCTGCCCTCCGGCCCTTCCTGCAAAGCAACACGGCGCTGGTCTGGGCGGTGATCGTCTGTGCGTTGCTGATGCGCGCGATCGTTCCCGCAGGGTTCATGCCGATGGCGACCGCAAACGGCATCGAACTGGTGTTGTGCTCCGGCATGGCGCAGCCCTCCGATCCCACGACCGCGCCTGCCGCCGCCGGGATGATGCCCGGGATGCAGCATCATGCGATGCCGGATCACGCGATGCCGGATCACGCATTGCCGGGGCGTGGCGATGGCGGGCACCAGATTCCGGCCAAGCCCGAAGCACCCTGCGCCTTCGCCGGGCTGACCGCGCCGAGTCTCGGCGGGGCCGATATCGTCCTGCTGGCGATCGCCTTTGCTTCCGTCGTGGCGGCTGCGCTGTTCCAGCGACCGGACGCGCCGATCCGCCCGCGTCCCTTCCTGCGCCCACCGCTGCGCGGACCACCCGCACACGCCTGACGGTGTCCGCGCGCTCGGTTCGCCGAGTCTTGCCATGACTTGATCCGTGCCGCCGCATCGCGGCGGACCGGACAGTCTCGCGCACGCGACCCTGAAAGACCGATCGCACGCCCGACGGCGTGCCCCCGTGTGAACGGCCAAGGCCGTTATCGAACAGGAATTCCATGATCGACCGCATTCGCCTGCGCGGTGCCGTGTCGGGGCTGGCCGTGCTGGCCAGCACCGCACCCGCCCCTGTCGCAGCCCTCGACGCGCGCCGTACCGACGACATTCTCGTCATAGCGGAGCGCCAGACCCGAACCATCGAAGCCGCCCCCAATAGCCACGCGAGCGTCACCGCCGCCGAGATCGCGACGACGATCAACGCGGTCAACGTGGAGGATACGCTCAAATACCTCCCCAGCCTCGTCGTCCGCAAACGCCATATCGGCGACACGCAGGCCCCGCTTGCGACGCGCACCTCGGGGCTCGGGTCGAGCGCGCGGAGCCTGATCTATGCCGATGGCGCGTTGCTGTCGGCGCTGATCGGGAACAACAACACCTCCGCCAGCCCGCGCTGGGGGATGGTCAGCCCCGAGGAGATCGCGCGGATCGACGTGCTCTACGGTCCGTTCTCGGCGGCCTATGCGGGAAACTCGATCGGCGCGGTCGTCAACATCACGACGCGCCTGCCCGACCGGCTCGAGGGGACGCTGAGCGCGGGCACCAGCCTCCAGACGTTCGACCTGTACGGCGTCAAGGCGACGCTCCCCGCACGGCAGATCGCGGCGACGTTGGGGGACCGGTTCGGACGGCTGTCGCTGTTCGGCAGCGTGACGCATACCGACAGCCGAAGCCAGCCAACGACCTATGTCACCGCAGCCACCAACCCGGCGGGGACGACCGGCGGGGTCGCCGACCGCAACCGCACCGGCGCCGCGATCCGCGTGCTCGGGAGCGGCGGGATCGAGCAGCAGGCGCAGGACAACATCAAGCTCAAGGCGGCGTTCGACGTCTCGCCGGCACTGCGGCTGAGTTATGTCGGCGGGCTGTTCCGCAACGATACCGACTCGTCCGCCGAGACCTACCTCAGCGCGACCGCGAGTGGCGCCCCCGTCTATACCGGCGCGTTCTCGAGTGGCGTCTATCGCTATGACCAGCGCCACTGGTCGCACGCGTTGTCCGCGACCGGAAAGGACGGGCGGTTCGACTGGCAAGTGATCGGGACGCTGTACGACTTCGCCAAGGATACGCAGCGTAGCCCCACCGGGGCGCTGCCCGCAGCGTTTGCCGGGGGGGCGGGGAACATCACGCGGCTGGATGGCACGGGGTGGGAAACGTTCGACGCCAAGGGCGCGTGGCGCTCCGATGCTGCGGCGACGCATACGGTGAGCGCGGGGGTGCATTGGGATCGCTACACCGTGAACAGCAACCGCTATGCCACCACCGACTGGATCGCCGGGCCGCAGGGCGCGCTCAACCAGGCGTCGCGGGGGAAGACACGGACCGCTGCGGTGTGGGCGCAGGATGCGGTGCGGATCGCCGATCCGCTGACGCTGACGGTGGGTGGGCGCTATGAGGACTGGCGTGCGTATGACGGGTTCAATTTCTCAAGCACGCCTGCGCTGTCGGTTGCCCAGCCGGTCCGCACCGCGACGGGCTTCTCGCCCAAGGCGTCGCTCGCTTTTGTCCCGGCGCAGCATTGGACGGTGCGTGCGTCGTTCGGCAAGGCGTATCGCTTCCCGACGGTCGGCGAACTCTACCAGGCGGTGACGACGGCGGCGGTGCTGACCGTGCCCGATCCTACGCTCCGCCCGGAGCGCGCGCTGTCCGAGGAACTTGCGATCGAGCGGCGCGATGCGGGGGGCGAGATCCGGCTGGCGCTGTTCAACGAATCGATCGAGGATGCGTTGATCTCGCAGTCCGCGCCGTTGGTGGCGGGGTCGGCGGTTGCCTATACCTATGTCCAGAACGTCGACCGGACCCGCGCACGCGGGGTCGAGCTGGCGGGGACGCGGTCCGACTTTCCGGTACGCGGCGTCGATCTGTCGGGGAGCGTGACCTATACCGAGGCGACGACACGCGCGAACCGCGCCTTCCCCGCCGCGGTCGGCAAGCTGCTCCCGTCGGTGCCCCGCTGGAAGGCGAGCGCGGTGGCGACGTGGCGACCGACTCCCGGCGTCGCGTTGACCACCGCGGCGCGCTACGCCAGCCGCAATTATGCGACGCTCGACAATAGCGACACGGTCGGGAACACCTACATGGGCTTCTACCGCTACTTCGTGGTCGATGCCCGCGCGCGGTTCGACGTGACGCCACGCTACGCCTTCGCGGTCGGCGTGGATAACCTCAACAACGCGAGATACTTCCTCTTCCACCCCTTCCCGCAGCGCACGATCAGCGCGGAAGTGACGGCACGGCTATGAGCGTCCAGGCATCCGGAACCCGGTGGTACAACAGCGTCTGGCGCTGGCATTTCTATGCCGGGCTGGTGTGCATCCCGTTCGTGCTGTGGCTCGCGCTGACCGGATCGCTCTATCTGTGGCGACCGCAGGTGGAGGCGTGGATCGACCAGCGGTTCGACCATCTCGCGACCGCCGCGCCCGCACAGTCGCCGGACGCGCAGGTCGCTGCCGCCTTGCGCGCGGTGCCGGGGTCGGCGTTGCGCAAGTACGTGCTGCCCGACGCGCCGGGTCACGCGGTGCGCGTCATCGTCGGGCGCGCGGGCGTGGACAGCCGGGTCTATGTCGATCCGGCGACGCTGCGGGTGCTTCAGGTCGTGCGTGAGGATGCGCGGCTGTTCCCGCTGCTGTCGCGGTTGCACGGGACGCTGCTGGCGGGGACCATCGGCAGCTATATCGTCGAGATTGCCGCGTGCTGGGCGGTGACGATGCTGCTGACCGGGCTGTATCTGTGGTGGCCGCGGGGCGCGCGCGGGCTTGGCGGGGTGCTGTATCCGCGGCTCGGGGGCGGCAAGCGGCGGTTCTGGCGCGACCTGCATGCGACGACCGGGGTGTGGGTCTCGGTGTTCGCGCTCGGGCTGATCCTGACCGGACTGCCGTGGGCGAAGGGTTGGGGGAGCTATCTGGTCGAGGTCCGCGCGCTGACGGGGACGAGCAAGGGGCCGGTCGACTGGACGATCGGGGGCAAGCCGCCGATCGCACCGCCCAGCGCGGACCCGCACGCCGGGCACGCCGGAATGGCCGGGATGCCGATGCAGGCGGGTGCCCCTGCCCCGCTGCCGGCGGGCGCGTTGTCGCGGGTCGTGGCGGCGGCGCGGCCGCTCGGGATCGCGGCGCCGGTGCTGGTCGCGCCGCCCAAGACGCCGGGGGGCGCGTGGTCGGTGAGTTCGGACTCGGCGAACCGACCGCAGCGCTCGGACGCGCAAGTCGACGGCGCGACGGGGCGGGTGATCGGGCGGAGCGGCTTTGCGCAGCGGCACTGGATCGACCGGGTGATCGGGTACGGCATCGCGGTCCATGAAGGCGCGCTGTTCGGGCTCGCCAACCAGATCGCGGGGACGCTGGTGGCGGCAATGCTCGCGCTGCTCGCGGGATCGGGCGCGGTGCTGTGGTGGCGCAGGCGACCGGTCGGGCTGCTCGGCGCGCCGCTCCCGCTGACGCGGCCGCGGTTCGGGCCGGTGCTGGTCGCCGCGATCGTGGTGCTGGCGATCTATATGCCGCTGTTCGGGGGGACCTTGCTGTTGGTGCTGGCGGTGGAACGGCTGGTGTTGCGACGGATCGGCGGATCACGGCGCTGGTTGGGGCTGGCGCGCGCGTAACGCGCGAAGATCGTCAAGGTCGCACAGGACGGCCACGCGCGGGCGCTGCCGCAGGGCAGCTCAGGCGCGCCGCAGCCGCAGCCCGCGCCACGCGGCATAGCCGACGAGCAGCACCACCAGCGCTTGCGCCGCGAGGACCGACGGCTCCCCGCCGGTTGGCGCAAGCCCATGTAATATCGGTATTTTCTGGAACGACTGCACCACCAGCACGACCATGTCGAGCCATTGTGCGAGCAGCGCGGGGATGAGATACGCCCACTGCCACCGTCCGGCCAGACGCCGACCGTACAACGCATAGACTGCGACCGCGAGCAGCAGCAGCGAGACGACGCCGAAGACGAACGGTGGCCCGATCGGCTTGGGCGGAAAGAGGAAGCCGGTCACGCTGGTCAGGATCGTGAAGACGAGGAAGACGGTGTTGGCGGTCTTCCACCAGCGTCCGGTCGTCAACGCGCCGAAGAACACCAGTCCCGCGGCGATCGCGACGAGGCTGATCGCGGTGTGGAGCGCGGTGAAGGCTGTTAGCGACAGACCCAACATCATGGTGATTCCCCCCGGAACTGGGCGGAGCATAGCATGGGACGCACCGCCGGGAGAGTCGTTTCGGCAACGGATCGTTTTGGGGGACGAGGTGCCTTTTTGGCTGAAGGTTCCGTAGTTTGCCGCTCCCTCAGCGGGTGGATTTGACGGCCTTGGGGTTGCTCCACGTCACGTTGATGGCGCGTAACCGGTAGCGCCCCGGCGGCAGCATCAGGGCGACGTCTTCCTTGGGTCTGATCGCCACACGATCCATCGGAACCGACGTGGCCGGCTCGTCCAGCGGGCGGGCCTCGATCACCCGCCAGCCGACCGACGGACGCAAGGCGGCGGGTACGCTGACCGGCCGGTCTCCCGCCTTCTCGCGCCATACGGGACGCCCTCGGTCGAAGCGGGCCGGCGGGTGGTCGACGACCAGATCGAACGACCCGGGCGGCTGATCGGCCGGAAGGACAGCGAGACGGTCTGCCTCGCCGCCGCCGCGACAGTCGGTCTGGCTGATCGTCAACGGATCGATGCCCGTCTTTTGCTTGAGGAGCGCCGCCATCCACTTCGAACCGTCGGCGCGTGGAACCTCAAGTACGTGCTGATATCCGACATGGACCAGAAGCTTCGTGCCGGGGTGCTCCTTCAGGAACGCCGCCAGGTTGGCGGCTTGTTCCTCCTCTCGTACGGCGATTCGTTGCGCAAGCGTCGCGCCTGACGGCAACCCGTCGTTGGGATTGGCCTCGTAGGAAACGAGCCGGTAGCCCAACGCCTTGGCGCGTCGGCCCATTCTGCCGAATGCCGCTTCGCCGAGGTAGAAACCATCATCATCGTCGAAATACGGCAGGTCCGGCTGCCGGACAAACGGGGAGCGATACTGTTTCGGCGTGGTTGGCGGATCGTTTTGCAGTGCTTCCAGCGCGAGCGCATCATACCCGAGCGGTCGCAGTCGCGCCGCCAGCATTGTCGTGAATCCACGCCCCTCCGACCGTTCGTGACTTTCGTTGACGATGACGATCGATGTCTGCCGCGCACGTCGCGCGATTTCATCGAGGACATCGGCCGTCGGCATCAGCGCTGCGCAGTGCGTTGCCGCGTAGTTCTTGCTGCTCGACGCGATGAGATCTTCGCGCCCGAACATGCTCAGGGTCTGCGTCGCACGGTTCGAGGCGAGCGGATGATCCGGATCGATTTCTGCAAGGTTGGCTAGCTTCATCGCCAACAGGCCCGACAGGCTTTCAGCAGATCTGGTCTCATATGCGTTATCGAATGCGATGCCTTTGTCGGGACCGTTCGCGGCAGCGCCAGCGGACACCACGAGCGCGGCAGAAGTGGCCAAGGCAAATGCGGGACGGATGACGGCAATACGCCGAACTGTGAGCATTCGGAAAGATACCAGACCCTTCCCCCGCGTTACAGCGCTTCTGTCCGGTCTCCGTCACCAGCGCGACTTCGTTCGGCAGACGCGGGGGACGGTGCTATGCCGCTGACGACATAGGCTGGTCGGCGATCAGTTTTGCCAGCACTGCCTCCAGATCCGCGCGCGCATAGGGCTTCCGGAGCATCGGCCGATCGTACAGGTCCGTGCGATCTCCAAGATCACCATAGCCGGTCGAGAACGCGAACGGGATGCTGCGCCGGATCAGCATATCGGCGACCGGGTAACTCTTTTCTCCGCCCAGGTTGACGTCGAGCATGGCTGCATCGAAGCTTTCTCCAACGAGGATTGCGGCGGCCTCGGCAACGCTGGCTGCGGCGCAGACCGCGGAACAGCCGAGATCCTCCAGCGCCATCTCGATTTGCATCAGGACGAGCATCTCATCCTCGACCACGAGGATCCTGCGACCGGCGAGAAGGCCGGTCATTCTTCCGTCTCTGTCGAAACCGGTATCTCGATCGTGCACGTCACGCCGGCGGGCAGATAGTCGAGCGTCACCGCGCCGCCGAGCTCGTGCGCCAGGCCGCGCTCGATGACCCATGATCCGAACCCCTTGTGCGTCGGCGGCGGCACCGGTGGTCCGTCGCTCTCCCGCCATTGCAGTACGACCCGATCCTTCGCCGCCGACGACATGGTCCAGTCGATCGCGATCTTGCCCGCATCGTTCGAGAAGGCACCGTATTTGACGGCGTTGGTGGCAAGCTCGTGGAGGGCGATCGCTACCGAGAGCGCGGTCTTGGGCGACAGATGCACATTGTCGCCGACGATCGTGAACCGCTCGGTGCGGCCCGTGACGACCTTGAACGGGTGCAGGGTCGTATCGACCAGCTCGTGAAGACCAGCGCCCTCCCAATTGGTGTTGGTCAGCAGGTCGTGCGACCGCGACAGGGCAAGGATGCGCGACTCGATCGCTTCACGGATCGCGGCGGGTTCGGCCGGCCGGCGGAGCGCCTGAGTGACGATCGACTGGACCGTCGACAAGGTGTTCTTGACCCGATGATTGAGCTCGTCGATCAGCATCTTGCACCGAGCGTTGTCTTGGCGGTGGTTCGTTAGATCGACCAGCGACACGAAATGCTGAACGACCGTACCGCCGTCGTCGCAAACCGGGCTGACGAACATCGACGCCCAGAACTCGCTGCCGTCCTTGCGCCTGTAGTGTATCTCCGGCTCGTGATCGCACTCTCCGCGGAATGCCGATTCGACGGTCGTCATCGTTTCCGGGTCGACTCCCACGGCGAGCAAGGACTGAAAGCTTTTGGCGAGCACTTCCTCCAGCGCATAGCCCGTCAGCTTCAGGAAGGCGTCATTTGCGAAGATGACCGGGTGGCCGGGCTCCACATCCGTAAAGACCATCGGCATTCGGGTCTTCTGGGCAGCCACGACGAACGGGCCAAGTTCCCGGCGGAACGTGTCGACTTCTGCCTCACCCTCTTTCTGGGCGGCTGACTTTGCCGTTATATCCACCGCGATTTTCCTTGTTCTGGCGCAGCTTACTCGATTTTCCTCGTTCCTCCTAAGGATAGTTTCAAGGGTGTAACGATGCCGTTATTGGCGCTTCCTTTGTGTCGGTCGCGCTTTTGGAAGGTTTGATTGCCATGAGGCCAAATGGTCTTGTCGCGGGAGCGTCAGAGCCGGACGCTGCCTACCCTTGCGTTGCCGCGCAGAGCAACGGCCTATCGCGCCTGGGACTCCGGGGCTCCTGCTTTCACAGGAGCCCGCAGAAGTCTTGTACAAGGCCGGGGCGACGGACGGGCGCGCTTACTCCGCCGGCAGGTAAATCTCCCCGCCCTTCTCCCGGAAGGTTTCACTCATCGCTGCCATGCCGGCCTCGGCATCGGCATGCGTCGTGCCCTTGGCGAACGCCGCGCGCTCAGCGTCGACCGCCTGCCCCGCGCCCGCCGCGAGAAAGCCGTCCGCCGGGCCGTTCTGCTTCGCCGCGAAGTCGCGCACTTCCTGCGTGATCTTCATCGAGCAGAATTTCGGTCCGCACATCGAGCAGAAATGCGCGGTCTTGGCGCCTTCTGCGGGGAGCGTCTGGTCGTGATACTGCTCGGCGGTGTCCGGATCGAGCGACAGGTTGAACTGGTCGCGCCAGCGGAAGTCGAAGCGCGCACGCGACAAGGCGTCGTCGCGCATCTTGGCCGCCGGGTGGCCCTTCGCGAGATCGGCAGCGTGCGCGGCGAGCTTGTAGGTCACCACGCCGACCTTGACGTCGTCGCGATCCGGCAAGCCGAGATGCTCCTTGGGCGTGACGTAACAAAGCATCGCGGTGCCGTACCAGCCGATCATCGCCGCGCCGATCCCGCTGGTGATATGGTCATAGCCCGGCGCAATATCGGTGGTGAGCGGCCCCAAGGTGTAGAACGGCGCCTCGCCGCACACTTCGAGCTGCTTTTCCATATTCTCCTTGATCTTGTGCATCGGCACATGGCCGGGGCCCTCGATCATCACCTGGACGTCGCTCTTCCACGCGCGGTGGGTGAGTTCGCCCAAGGTGTAGAGCTCGCTGAACTGCGCTTCGTCATTGGCGTCGGCGATCGAGCCGGGGCGGAGACCATCACCGAGCGAATACGCGATGTCATACGCCTGCATGATCTCGGTGATCTCGTCGAAGCGTTCGTAGAGGAAGCTCTCCTTGTGGTGCGCGAGGCACCATTTCGCCATGATCGAGCCGCCGCGCGAGACGATCCCGGTGACGCGCTTCGCGGTCATCGGGATATAGGCGAGCCGCACGCCCGCGTGGATCGTGAAATAATCGACGCCCTGCTCGGCCTGTTCGATCAGCGTGTCGCGGAAGATCTCCCACGTCAGGTCCTCGGCGACGCCGCCGACCTTTTCGAGCGCCTGGTAGATCGGCACGGTGCCGATCGGGACGGGGCTGTTGCGCAGGATCCATTCGCGCGTGTCGTGGATGTTGCGGCCCGTCGACAAGTCCATCACCGTGTCCGCGCCCCAGCGGATCGACCAGACCATCTTGTCGACTTCCGCCGCGACGTTCGATGCGACCGCGGAGTTGCCGATGTTGGCGTTGATCTTGACGAGGAAGTTGCGCCCGATCGCCATCGGCTCGGATTCGGGGTGGTTGACGTTGTTGGGGATGATCGCACGGCCGCGCGCGATTTCGTCGCGGACGAATTCTGGGGTGACGTAATCGGGGATCGACGCGCCGAACGATTCACCGTCGCGGATCAGTTTCTCCTTCGCCGCCGCGCGACCGAGATTCTCGCGGATCGCGACATATTCCATCTCGGGGGTGATGATGCCGCGGCGTGCGTAATGCATCTGGCTGACGTTCGCGCCTGCCTTGGCGCGCAAGGGGCGCTTGATGACGTTGGGGTACTGCGGAACGCCCGCCGAGCGATCGGGGCCGGTGAGGCCATTGTCCTCGGGGCGGATCTCGCGTGCGTCATAGGATTCGACGTCGCCGCGCGCGAGAATCCAGTCGCGGCGGAGCTGCGGGAGCCCCATGTTGATGTCGATCTGCGCGCGGGGGTCGGTGTAGGGGCCGGACGTGTCGTAGACCCGGAGCGGTGGTTCCAACGCGGACGGATCGAGCATGATCTCGCGCATCGCGACGCCCGCGCCGGGGATGTTGGCGCTGGGGACATGGATCTTGCGGCTGCCACGGATTGCTCCAGTGGTGACGCCAATTTCGGTGCGGGCAAGTATGTCGGCCATTGTGTCGCTCCTCAAATCGGACGAGCGACAACGGAACCCGGGCGTGGACACCGCTCCCTCCCTCCGCCCGTGCTAACGGGATCAGGTTCAAACGGGTCGTAGCTTCAGCTACCTCTCAGCTGCTCTGGCGCAGCCCCCCGGGGAATATTGGTATGTGTACGCGCTCGTTCGCGCGTTGAAAAGAGGCCTCAGCTGGCGGCGCTGGTCTTGATCGTGCCGTTGATGCCCGCCGGGAAGAAGCCCCCGCCGACGACCGCGTTGCGGTTGAGATAGACCACGTTGAGCACCTGCCCCGGCGTGCGGCTGAAGGTGATGCCATTGGCGTCGGTCGGCACCAGGTTGGCGGTGGTGCCATCGCCAATCCCCTGATCGAGATCGCTCGACCCGTCGAGGCTGTCGCGCGCGTCGCTGATCGCGTTCGCGCTGGCGCGCAAGGACGGCGTCGCGATCCCCTTGCTGTACAGGACGGTGCGGATCAGTCCGGCGTGATATGCCTCGGTTGCGAGGATGCCGGCGGCGGCGTCGATCAGCAGGCTCTGCGCGATCAGCGGCGCGGCCCCCTTATAGGCGGTGACGCCGACGTCTTCGAAGATGAACGCCGCGAGCAGGAAATTCTCGTCGCTGGCATAGGGGTCGAACGTGCCGGTCGCGCCGACGAGGCCCGCCGCGCGCGCCGCCGCGGTGAACGCGCCGTTCGCGCCGCCGTCGATGTTGATCGCAGGTTGCGCGACGACCGACGTGCCCAGGACCGAGCGCAGGAAGGCGACGTGCGCGACTTCGTCCGCGGCGATCTCACGCGCATATTCGCGCACGATCGGATCGGTGAAGGTGACAGCGCGCCCGCCGGTTACCGACCCTGGTGTACCCGTGCCGGTCAGCAGTGCAGCGGGAAGCCCCGCGCCCGTCACTGCGAAGCTGTAGAATTGCGCCTCGAGATATTCGAGGTTGAGCGCGAAGTTGAACGTGTCCTGGTCTTTCAGCACGTCGGTCGACGCGGGACTGGGGGTCGCGGTCGCGGTTCCGGTCGGCGTGGGGGTCGGGGTGATCGTGCTGTCCTGGTTGGTCGCCCCGCAGGCGGCAAGCAACGCGCCGCCGCCGACCGCGACCGAGGCGGCCCCGGCGCTGCGGAGGAACTGGCGACGGGCGTCGCGGCGGCGATCGCTCGCGTCGATCGCTTGCAGGAGAAGGTCGCTATCGATCACTGGAAACACTCCGGTACGGGCGCGAAAAAGGAAGAAAGCATCGTGCGGGCGTCAGTTGGTGGCGCTGGTGGCGATCGAGCCGTTGACGCCATTGGGGAAGAAGCCCCCCTTCGCGACCGGCAAGGTGCTGAGATACAGGATGTTGAGCACGTTGCCCGTGGCGCGGCCGAACGCGAGGCCATCCTGCGCGGTCGGCACGATGTTGGACGCGGTCAGACCGTTGAGCGCGGGCGCCTGGCTGTTCGCGATCGTCACCGGGGAAATGCCCTGGTCGAAGTCGCTGACCCCGTCGAGCGCGTCGCGCGTGTTCGAGATCGCATCCGCATTGGTGCGCAGGCTCGGGGTCGTCAGACCCTTGGTGTAGAGCACCGTGCGGATGATCGACGCATGATACGCCTCCGCCGCGAGGATGCCGGCGGCTGCCTCGAGATAGACCTTGCTGGTCAGCAGCGACGATGCGCCGCGATAGGCGGTCACGCCGACGTCCTCGAACAGGAACGCCGCCTGGAGGAACGCCTCGTCGCTCGCATAGGGGTCGAAGGCTGCCCCCGCCGCGACGATCTTGGCGGCCTGCGCGGCGACGCTGAACGCGCTGGTCGCGGTCGAGCCGATGTCGATCGCGGGCTGCGCGACCGCTGCGGTGCCGAGCTGTGCGCGGAGGAAGGTGACGTGCGCAATCTCGTCCTGCGCGATCTCACGCGCATATTGCGCGACGACCGGATCGGTGAAGGTGACTTGCCGCCCGCCGCTGACCGCGCCCTGCGTGGTCGTGCTCGCGCTGCCCGGGGTGAGCAGCGCGTTGGGGAGGCCGGTGCCGAAGGCGGCGAAGGAATAGAATTGCGCCTCGAGATATTCGAGGTTGAGCGCGAAGTTGAGGATCGCGGCGTCGTTGTTGCTCGCCTGCGCAAACGCGTTGCTGCCGACCGCCACTGCGGTCGCGCCGACGGCGGCGATCGCACCCGCGCCCAGCGCGGTGCGGAAGAACTCGCGGCGTTCGCTGCGGCGTTCTGCTCGCGAATCAAGCCGTTCGATCAGCTGTTGGTCGGTATCGGTCATCGCAGCGAAGCCTTCATCCTGGAAACACGCCAAGCGTTCGGGCTTGCGTGGCACCGTGCGGCGCGCGACGCAAGCCACGAATGGCGCTCCGGCGCGACGGTTGGTCGCGCCGGAGGAGTCGCTGCGGGGATCGTCGGCTTAGAAGGTGTAGGCGACGCCGGCTGCGCCGACCCACTGATTGCGCGAGCCCGCGATCCGCACGATCGGGGCATCCGCGAAGCTGCCGAGCGTGCGCGAATAGGTGCCGCCCGCGACGACCTTGAAGCCGTGGAGCAAGTCGCCGGTCAGCGAATAGGTCGCCAGACCGCCGACCGAATAGTTCTTCCAGCCCTTGCCGGTGCTGTAGGTCGGCAGGCCACTGGCGAGGCTCTGCGCCGGCGTGATGCTGAAGTAGGTCGCACCATAACCGCTCTCGACATATTGCGCGGTGCCGAACAGCGCGACCGCGGCCTTGCGGCTGAGCGGGGTCAGATAGTTGATCGACGGCTGCAGGATGCTCGACTTGTGGACGTTGTTGACGTCGTGGCGCATGCTCAGCGAGACCGAGAGCTTGTCGTACGGGCTGGTGATGACGCCGGTCTTGCCCAGGCCGACATAGCCGCCGAGTTCGATCGCGGTGCCGGTCTTGCCGAGCGCGCGAACACGGCGGTCATCGATGACGCTCGGGGCCTGGCGATCGAAGTTGACCACGCCGATCGGGCCGAACTGGATGTCCCAGCGCTGGCCGGGCTGGTTGCGCGCGAGATCGAGGCTGGCGCGGTTGCCGATGACCGAGAAGTTGAAACCCTTGACCGTACCGATCACGACGGGTGCCGGAACGACGCGATAGTCGTTCGACCCGTCATAATCCGGCAGATATGCCGCGCCGATGCCGACCGTGACCGTGTCCTTGTTGAAATCGTCCGCGATCTGGTTGTTGTCGGCGGGGATCGGTGCCGCATCCTGCGCGAAAGCGGGCGCTGCGGTGGCGAGCAACAGGACGGTTGCAGCGGCGAAGATGGAACGATGAGTCACGGGCGGCTCCGGAATACTGGAAGTGGGGCAAGACGAGGATCGGATACGAAACGCGTATTGTGTCGGGCGCGTAACGCGATGCCTTATGTTTGTTTCCGTGCGATCGGGGTCAGAGCAGATATCGCATCCGCACCTGTTGCCGATCTGCATCACTCGACAGCGTGAAGCGGGCGGCGGCGAAGCGCGGCGGACCGAAAGTCACCGACGGATTGCGCGAGAAACCAAAGCCTTCGCGCGGAATTCCGGCGAATGTGTCGAGCTTGTGATTGTTGTTCTCGTCATGGATCACCGCGACCGCATAATTACCGTGCGGCAGGCCGTCGAAATGGATGCTGGTCATGGTGGCGGGGATCGAGCGGGTGGTCGCGCGGGCATCGTCGACGCAGGCGGGGAAATTGTCGGGGTCGGCGGTCAGGCAGACGCGGACCATCCCCTTGGCCGAGCGCATGTGCGAGACATCGACCGCGAGCTCACTGGTCCCGACCGCCCCCGGCAAGACCGTGAGCAGCACTGCCCCGGCGACCGCGGTCGACGCCAGCTTTCGCATGTTCGCGCGCAAAATTCCCGACGCCGCGGTCGGTGCCGCAGACGCGGTCCCAGAAACGGAAGTAGAGGCCATAATTCCCTCGGTACAGTTCATGGTGTCGCTGATGATGGCTCGCAGTGATGAGCCACTGCCCCAATGGACCCCGCCACATGAACGCAGGAAACATTTCCCACCCCATGTGGTTGGTGACCCCCATAACCGTCATGATCGTGAGCACCAACCCAAGTGCGCCGACATGAATTGGAATCACGAAGACCAGTAGCGGAATTATCACAGCGCCGCTGATCGCCTCGATCGGATGGAACGCCATCGCCGCCCAGGCGGTCGGCGGGCGGCTTTCGTGATGCGTCGCATGCGCCAGCTTGAACGCGCGCGGCTCGTGCATCCAGCGATGCGTCCAGTAGAACCACGTGTCGTGCGCGACGAGGTAGAGCAGCACCGATAGCGGGAGATACCAGAGCGGATAGGCGTGGAGGTCCTGATAGACCAATGTCCAGCCGTGGTTCTGCCAGCCCCAGGCGATCACGCCCGCAGGAATGCCGTAGATCGCGGCGGAGACGATGCTCCACCAGATCTCGCGGCGAATCTGCGGGTTCATGCCGCGATAGAGGCCGGGATAGCGCAACCGTGTCGCCGCCGCGAACGCGCCTGACACGATCAGGTAGCGCACCGCGACGATCAACGACATGACCAGCGCGGACGCGAGAATGGCTAGAACGATCGACATGGCGGCTTCTATAGCGGTCGTGGGGGCTTCGACCTAGCCAAGATCGTTCGATCCCGAATCCCAACCTCTTCCCCGGCGAAGGCCGGGGCCCAGGGGTGGAACACCGGGATGCAAGCCGCTGCCCTCTCTACCGCGACCTCCGCGACTGGGCCCCGGCCTTCGCCGGGGAAGCGCGAGAGAGAGAGAGAGAGAGAGAGAGAGAGAGAGAGAGAGAGAGAGAAAGAAGTGGCGGTGCCATTCCCGGCCGCCGTTTCAGCAAGCGGGCACCCGGCCGGACGGAAGCCCCCTCAACGTTACGCTTCCCCGGCGAAGGCCGGGGCCCAGGAGTGGAACGCCGGGTTGCAAGCGACTGCCCTCGCTACCGCGGCCATCTCTACTGGGCCCCGGCCTTCGCCGGGGAAGCGCGGGAGTGGCTGTGCCCGCACCCGTTCCTTCGATGCGATCCCCGCTTGCGCGCGGTACAGGATCGGTTACCCGCTGATGTATGGCGACCACATTCCACTGCGACATTGCGATCGTCGGCGCTGGCCTTGCGGGCGGTCTGATCGCGCTCGCGCTCAAGCGGCGGCATCCGGCGCTCGACGTCCGGCTGATCGATTCAGCGGCCACGGTCGGGGGGAATCATCTCTGGTCGTTCTTCGCGAGCGATATCGACGAAGCGGATCGCTGGATCGTCGCGCCGCTGATCAGTTACGGCTGGCGCAGTTACGACGTCGCCTTTCCCGGGCATGAGCGCCACATCACCGCGCCTTATTATTCGATCGAGTCGGAACGGCTGGATACGCTGGTCCGCGTCGCCCTGCCCGATGCCGGGTTGATGCTGGGGCGCGCCGTCCAGGACGTCAGCGCGATCACCGTCGAGTTCGTCGACGGCGACCGGATCGAGGCCAAGGGCGTGATCGATGCGCGCGGTGCGGGCGACCTGTCGCAGCTCGATTGCGGCTGGCAGAAATTCGTCGGGCGCGAACTGCGGTTGAGCGAGCCGCATGACGACCCGCGCCCGATGGTGATGGACGCGCGCGTGCCGCAATTCGACGGGTATCGCTTCGTCTATTGCCTGCCGTTTGCTGCAACGCGGATGTTCGTCGAGGATACCTATTACAGCGACACCCCCGATCTCGACCAGGCACTGGTGGCGGATCGGCTGCACGAGTACGTCGCCGCGCGCGGATGGCAGGTCGAACAGGCCGCGCGCGAGGAAGCGGGCGTGCTGCCCGTGACGATGGGGGGCGATTTCGAGGGATACTGGCGCTCGACCGGGACCGGCAATGCCAAGGCGGGGATGCGCGCGGGGCTGTTCCACCCGACGACGGGCTATTCGCTGCCCGATGCGGTGCGCACCGCATCGCTGATCGCGCGGACTCGCGACCTCTCGGGCGCGGGGCTGCGCGACCTGACCCACGGGTTCGCGCGCGCGACGTGGCAGCACCGCGGCTTCTATCGTATGCTCGACAAGATGCTGTTCCGCGCCGCCGAGCCCGAGGAACGCTACCGTGTGCTCGAACGCTTCTACCGGCTCGATCCACAATTGGTGCGCCGTTTCTATGCAGGACAATCGACGATGATGGACAAGGCCCGGATCCTGACCGGCAAGCCGCCGGTGCCGATCGGCCGCGCGTTGCAGGCGATCGGGGTGTTGCCCGCCGCGCGAACGGAGCGACCGGCATGAGCACCAGTCCCGCCGCCAACAGCGCGCCTGCGCGCACGACGGATGCGCGGACCGCGATCGTCATCGGTGCCGGGTTCGGCGGGCTCGCGCTCGCGATCCGGCTGCAATCGGCAGGCGTCGAGACGACGATCGTCGAGGCGCGCGACAAGCCGGGCGGGCGCGCATACGTATGGGAGAAGGACGGCTTCACCTTCGACGCGGGGCCGACCGTGATCACCGATCCGCCGTGTTTGCAGGAACTGTGGGCGCTGACCGGGCGCGACATGGCGGACGACGTGACGCTTGCGCCGGTGTCGCCCTTCTACCGGCTCAACTGGCCCGACGGGGTCAATTTCGATTATTCGAACGACGAGCCGTCGCTCAATGCCGAGATCGCCAAGCTCAATCCCGAAGACGTCGCGGGTTACGCCAAGTTCCTGGAATATGCGGCGGGTGTGTATGAGGAGGGCTATCGCAAGCTCGGCCATGTCGCGTTCCTCGACTTCGCGTCGATGATCAAGGCGGCACCTGCGCTGGCGAAGTATCAGGCGTGGCGGTCGGTCTATTCGATCGTGTCGTCTTATGTGAAGGACGAGCATCTCCGCCAGGCGCTGTCGTTCCACACGCTGCTGGTCGGCGGCAACCCGATGAACACCAGCGCAATCTATGCGCTGATCCACAAGCTCGAGAAGGACGGCGGCGTCTGGTTCGCGATGGGCGGGACCAACCAGCTGATCACCGGCATGGTGCGCCATTTCGAGCGACTGGGCGGAGTGTTGCGGCTGAACGATCCCGCGGTCGACATCGCGACGCTCGGCGACCGCGCGACCGGGGTGACGACCGCGAGCGGCTGGCACGGCGATGCGGACATGGTCGCGTGCAACAGCGACGTGATGCACAGCTACCGCGACCTTCTGAAATCCTCGCGCAGTGCGCAGCGGACCAAGAACGGGCTCGCGCGCAAGAAATACTCGCCGTCGCTGTTCGTCGTGCATTTCGGGATCAAGGGGACGTGGCCGGGGATCCCGCACCACATGATCCTGTTCGGGCCGCGCTATCAGGGGCTGCTCGCCGACATCTACGATCACGGCGTCCTGCCCGAGGATTTCTCGCTGTATCTCCACCACCCGACCGTGACCGATCCGTCGCTCGCGCCGGAGGGGCATTCGACCTTTTATGTGCTCGCGCCGGTGCCGCATCTCGGCAAGTTCCCGGTCGACTGGAAGGAGATCGGCCCGATCCTCGAGAAGCGCATCCTCGACGAGGTCGGGCGGCGGCTGATCCCGGATATCCACGAGCGGATCGTGACCAAATTCCATTATGCGCCGAACGACTTTGCGGCTGACCTGAACGCGCATCTGGGAAGCGCCTTCTCGCTCGAGCCGTTGCTGACGCAGAGCGCGTGGTTCCGGGTGCACAATCGCGACGACCATATTCCCAATCTGTATTTCGTGGGCGCTGGCACACATCCGGGCGCTGGGATTCCCGGCGTGGTGGGGAGTGCGAAGGCGACCGCGGCGTTGATGCTGGAGAGTGAACGATGACTTTTGATCCAAAGCCCCTCCCCTTCAGGGGAGGGGTTGGGGTGGGGCAGTCCAGCATGCCAACCTCTCTGCGAGGCACTTCCCCACCCCCAACCCAGTGTCGGGTGAAGGATGCCCCGCATCCTTCAGGCCATGCCGGGGGCATGGCCGACCCGACACTCCTGAAGGGGAGGGGCTTATGAAGCGGCTTGCTGTGTACTGCGGGTCCGCTTCGCCAAGCGACCCCGTCTACATCGAATCCGCCCGCCAGGTTGGCCGAACCCTCGCCGAGCGCGGAATCGGTGTCGTCTACGGCGGCGGACGTCTCGGCCTGATGGGCGCAGTCGCGGACAGCGCGCTGGAAGCAGGCGGCGAAGTGATCGGGATCATCCCGCAAGCCCTCGTCAGCGCCGAGGTCGCGCACCGTGGCCTCAGCGAACTCCACGTCGTCGAGACGATGCACCAGCGCAAGCAGGCGTTCACCGACCTGTCGGACGGGTTCATCAACCTGCCCGGCGGCACCGGCACGATGGACGAATTGTGGGAGGCGCTGAGCTGGGCGCAGATCGGCTATCACGCAAAGCCGGTCGGTCTGCTCAATGTCGCGGGCTATTATGACGGGCTCGTCGGCTTTTATCACAAGATGGCCGACGTCGGTTTCCTGCGCCCGCAGCACCGCGACATCCTGCTGATCGATACCGCGCTCGACCGATTGCTTGCGCAGATGGCGGACCATGCGCCGGTCGAGACGATCACCAAGATGCGCGCCAGCGACCTGTGAGCGATCCATCTTCGCGCGCCGCGACGGTTGATGCCGCGCGCGAGTCGATCGCGCGCGGGTCCAAGAGCTTTGCTGCGGCGAGCAAGCTGTTCGCGCCCAAGGTGCGCGAGCGCGCGTGGCTGCTCTATGCCTGGTGCCGCGCCTGCGACGACATCGCCGACGGGCAGGATCACGGCCACGGCATGACGGGCGTCGCGGACGGCCCCGAACGGCTTGCGGCGATGACCGCGAAGACCGAGGCGGCGCTCGCGGGCGTTCCCGTCGGCGAGCCTGCGTTCGATGCATTGCGGCTGTTCGCGGCTGAGACCGCCCTGCCCCCGGCGCTTCCGCGCGACCTGATCGCTGGCTTCGCGCTCGATGCAGAAGGGTGGCGGCCGCAGACCGAACAGGATCTGTACCGCTATTGCTATCATGTCGCGGGCGTCGTCGGGAGCATGATGGCGATCGCGATGGGGGTGTCGCCCGACGATCACGCGACGCTCGACCGCGCATGCGACCTCGGCCTTGCGTTCCAGCTCGCCAACATCGCGCGCGACGTGGCGGAGGACGCGCGCGCGGGGCGGTGTTACCTGCCGCAGGACTGGCTTGACGAATTCGGCATCCCGGCGGATGCGCTGCTCGCGCCCGAATATCGCGACCGGCTGGGGTTGCTGGGCGAGCGGCTCGGGTTGCTGGCGGCGCGTTATGAGGAAAGCGCGCGCTATGGGACGCCTGCGCTCGCGTTCCGCTCGGCTTGGGCGGTGCTGGCGGCGGCGGGGATCTATGGTGCGATCGGGCGGAGCGTCGCGACGCTCGGGCCGCGTGCGTGGGATGCACGGGTGACGACCTCGCGACAAGCGAAGCTGGGGTTCATGCGGCGCGCGTTCGACGAGGCGCGACGGCGGCGGGTGTTGTATCCGGCGTCGACGCGCGATGCGACGTTGTGGACTCGGCCGCGCTAACCGTTCGCCCTGAGCGCAGTCGAAGGACCGCTCTCCAAGCCAAGCGACGGGCGCGGTGAGAGCAAGGCTTCGACTTCGCTCAGCCCGAACGGAATGAGCGGGGGCTACCGCCCCTGCGCGCGCCATTTCTTGAGCGTGCGGGTGATGATCTCCTCCTCGCCGCCGGCATCGCGCCACAGTTCCGAGAAGACCGGGTCGTCCGACGCCGGCCGACGCGAATCCTCGAGTGAATCGAACGACACGCGCACCGGCACCGACACGCCCTCGCCGCAGACGATGCATTCGCGGTTGCGCAAGGCGGGGATCGAATCGAGGAACCCGCGCGCGCCCTCGGGCATCGCCGCGCGGACGAACGCCTGGTCGCGATCGTTGTTGAGCCGCATCGCGATGATCGTCCCGCACTGCGACAGCACGCCTTCCGCCAGATCCGACGGCCGCTGCGTGATCAGACCGAGCGACACGCCGTATTTGCGGCCTTCCTTGGCGATCCGGCTGAGGATCCGCCCGACGCTCGAATCGATCTTGTCGCCATTGGGAATGTAGCGATGCGCCTCCTCGCAGACGAGCAGGATCGGGCGCTTGGGCTCGCCGCGCGACCAAATCGCGAAGTCGAACACCATCCGGCTGAGCACCGCGACCACCACGGACGTAATCTCGCTCGGCACGCCCGACACGTCGATGATCGAGATCGGCTTGCCGTCGCCCGGCAGGCGGAACACGCGCTGGAGGAACGCCGCCATCGTATCCGCGACGAGCATCCCTGAGAACATGAAGCCATAGCGCGGATCGGCCTTGATCTCGTCGATCTTGGTCTTGAGCCGCAGATAGGGCGCGGTGTCCCCCGCACGGTCCATCTTGCCCATTTCGAGGCTGATCAGATTGGTCAGGTCGCTCAGCAGATACGGCACCGGCGCATCGACCGTCAGCTTGGCGATCTCCTGCCCCAGCCGCCCCTTGGCGCGCGCCATCAACAGGCATTTGGCGAGGATGTCCGCGTCGATCTGACGCTCGGAACCCGAACTGGTGACGAACACCTCGCAATGCTCGTCGAAGTTCATCAGCCAGTACGGCATCTGCAGGTTGGACACGTCGTAGATCGCGCCATTGTCGCGGAATGCCGACGCATATTCGCCGTGCGGATCGATCATCACGACATGGCCGTGCGGCGCGATATCGCAGATCCGGTGGAGGATCAGTGCGGTCGCGGTCGACTTGCCCGTGCCGGTGCTGCCGAGCAGCGCGAAATGCCGCCCGAGCAGCGCATCCACGTACAGCGCGGCGCGCACGTCGCGGGTCGGATAGACCGTACCGATCTCGATATGCGCGCGATCATCCGCGGCGTAGATCTGCTTCATGTCGGGGGAGGAGACCGGATAGACCATGCAACCGGGTGTGGGATAGCGCGTCACGCCACGGCGGAAATTGTAGATCTTGCCGGTCAGTTGCTCCTCGTTGGCTTCACCGAGGAAGTCGATCTGCGCGGCGATCCGGTCGGCATGGCCGTCGAGCAGCTTGAGCGAGCGGACGTTGGCGATCAGCCAGGTCGCGCCGACCCGCATCTTGATCTGGCTGCCGATCGAGCCCGCGCTCGCGACGACCGGATCTTCGTGCGCGCCCGTCTCCGCCAGCGCAACCGCGTCGAGCACGACCATCCCGCTCGACCCCGCGATGTCGAACACGATGCCGATTTCCGTTGGGGTCGCCAGCGGGGCGGCATTGGTGAAGACCACGTTGCGGGGCATTTCGGTCATGTGCTGGACGGTCCTGGGGTTCTCGATTGACTCAGACCTTGGCGCGGCAGGGGTAAAGATTGCGTGGACACGCGGGGCGATGGCGGCTGTGCGCGACGACGACCCACTCTCGTCCCGTTCGCCCTGAGCGAAGTCGAAGGGCCGCGCACAGAACGGGCCAGAGCGTAGGGGTCAGGGGCGGCTTCGACTTCGCTCAGCCCGAACGGGGGTGGTGGGTTGAACCAGGAACGCCTCGCCTCGAGCGGGATGATTCCTGCCAAACCTTCGGACAAGCTGACGCCAGCCTTAGAAGCGCCGTGCGATCCACCCCGCCGCCCAGCCGAACAGCACCGACAGCGCGACCGCGACCAGCCCGTAGGCGATCGACCAACGCTCGGCCGAGTAGGCGACGAAGCGCTCGAACCCCGATTTGCGGATCTCGATGTCACGGGTCGCCGCCGCCAGCACGCGGCCGTCGCGGATCAGGAAGGTCTCTGCGGTAAATCGCCCAACCGGCACGCGTGCGGGGATCGAGACGCGCGCGCGGTACAGCACGCCGTCGGTGATCTCGACCGCACGCGGCGATTCGACATACAGCGCCGACCGCCCCTTGAGATCGACCAGCCCGCGCGCGAAGCGGTCCTGCTCGGACGGCGGCGCACTCGATGCGGGCGACAATTGCAAGCTGCCGAGCCCGAGTTCGTAGATCGCGCGAGTCCGCGCGTTCATCAGTTGCTCGATCGGCCGCGACGAGGCGATCGCATAATAGCTTGGCGCCGAGCGATACCGCAGCCGCGCCGCATTGACCCACATCACGCCCCCGAGCTTAGCCTTCTCGCGCACGAGGATCGACTGGGTCGGGCCCTTGACCACGACGACGATGTCGGTCGGCTTCGTGTCGTCGGGCAGCCGTCCGCCCGGATAGAGGATCGCGCCGAACAGTAGCAGGTCCGCGCCGGTGAAGCTGTAGCGGATCTCGATGTCGCGCTGCGACACGTCGGGGACGAGCACCGGCTTGGACGCGGTCTGCGCCATCAGCAGCGGCGCCGCCAGCGCGGCGAGCAGCCACCGCTTCACGACAGCTCGACCGAATAGATCTCGTCCGGACGCCAGCCCAGCCCGAGCGCGATCCGCCCCGCGACGAGCAGCACGATCACCGCGAGCGCAAGCCGGAGATATTCGGGCTTTACCTTGCTCGCGAACCGCGCGCCGACCTGCGCGCCCGCGACCGAGCCGACCAGCAGGAGCACCGCGAGCACGATATCGACCGCCTTGGTCGTCGTCGCGTGGACCATCGTCGCGGTCGCGGTAACGAACAGCGTCTGGAACAGCGACGTGCCGACGACCACCTGCGTCGTCATACCGAGCAGATACAGCATCGCGGGCACCAGGATGAACCCGCCGCCGACGCCCAGCAGGATCGTCAGGATCCCCACGCCGAAGCCGAGCAGCAGCGGCGCGAGCGGCGAGATGTAGAGCCCCGAGCGATAGAAGCGCGTGCGCAGCGGAAGGGCCGCGACGAGCGGATGATGCCGTCGCTTGCGCGGCCGCGCCGCCGCGCCCGAACGCATCGCGCGGATCGCACCGAACGCCTCGACCGCCATCATGCTGCCGATCGACCCCAGTAGCAGGACGTAGACGATCGCGATCACCGTATCGATCTGCCCGGTTGCCTGGAGCAGCCGGAAGATCCAGCCGCCTGCGACCGACCCGATCATCCCGCCCGCAACGAGCACCCCGCCCATCTTGAAATCGACCCCCTGCCGCCGGACATGCGCGAACACCCCCGACACGCTTGCGCCGGTCACCTGGCTTGCGGCGGAGGCGGCGGCGACGGTCGGGGGGATGCCGTAGACGATCAGCAACGGCGTGATCAGGAACCCGCCGCCGACGCCGAACATCCCCGAAATGAAGCCGACCCCGCCGCCCAGCAGGATGATCACCAGCGCGTTGACGGAAAGATTCGCGATGGGCAGGTAAATGTCCATGGTTCCGTAGCGATAGCGCGGTGCGGGGAAAGCCGCGACTCAGAAATGGGGGACGTCGGGTTGGGTGGGACGAAGACCATCTCCCCCTGATCCGCTTCCCCGGCGAAGGCCGGGGCCCAGTCGAGGAACAGAGGATTGCTGGCGACAACGCTTCGTTACCTCGGCCATCGCGACTGGGCCCCGGCCTTCGCCGGGGAAGCGTAGAAGAAGAGAAGACGGGCTGCCCTCCCCGCTCAGAAATCCGTGCCCACCGTCAGCGCCGGACCAGACCCGGGCCGGGCCCGCCCCGCGACCCGCTCGCGCCAGTCGAGCGTCAGCCGCAGCGTCTTGCCCGCGACCGGCACCGCGACCGCGAGTGTCGGTCCGATATCCAGCCGCGCCGCACCGCGTTGCGCGCCGCCCCATGTCCCCGCCCCGAGCTCGATCCGCGTGCCGCCGATGCGGGCGACGGGGTGGGTCAGCCGCAGCGCGGCGTCGGCATAGGGTTCGGTTCGCGTACGCCGAAGCACACCCGCCTGTGCGTAGCTTTCCGCGCGGAGGCCGCGGAACACCGGAACCGGGCCGAACCCGCCGACCATCCCGATGCCAGGGCCACCTGTCCCTGCGCCCAAGGCGAAACGGTGTTCCGCGACCAGCCGCAGCGGCAGCCGCGTCGGTTGCCATTCGAGCCCGAGCGATGCCTCGCGCAGGCCGGCCCCGAGCGGCGTGGTCAGCCGCCCCGCCAGCGCCACGCGCCCCCGCCGGTCGAGCGAGCGAACGATGCGGATCCCCGCTTGCGAGCCGCCCAATTGGCCTCCGGTCCCGTCGCCCTGCGCGGTGAGCCCCGCGCGCGTTACCGCCCAGGCACTTCCCGACCAGCGTGGCGCGCGGGATCGCGTGCCGGGAATCCGGTCCGGCGTGTCCGGGGGCATGGCGACGAACGGCGGCACGCCGGGGAGCGGCGCGCGGGGGCGTGGCGATTCGGGGGCTGCGGGCGGGGGCCGCACATCGGTGGAGGCGTTCATCTCCGGAACGCGCGTGGCGCGTTCGAACGTCGGTGGCCGGGGTGCGGCAACGGCCTGGACCCCCCGTCGGACGACTCTGCTGGGCGAAGGTCCTTGTATGGCCTCGGCAGGGGCTGCGGCGCGCGCGGGCGCGATCAGCAGGCGGATCGGGCCGACCGGCACCACGCCGTCGGGCCACAGCAGCGTGGCGCGAACCCCGATCCAGCCGACGCCGACAGCCGCGAGAAATCGCAGCGGTCGACCCCGACCCGACCGCTGCACATCGATCACGGGTGTGGACCGGGCAGATCCGGAAAGACGTGCGCGGTCTTGTCCCACCGCAGCGCGACCCCGTTGAGCGAGCGGACATAGACCCATACCGCGCGGCGCGCGGCGAGCAGCGCGATGAGATTGCCGACGAACAAGCGCGGAAACGACCAGCACGCCTCGCGCCAGCCATAGGCTTGCCCGGTGAACATCGCGCGCGTGACGATCCGCCACAGCAACAGCAACGCGGTGACCGACAGCAACCATTCCGACGCGACCGGCATTGCGGGTGGCGCCGTGCCGGCGATCCAGTGCAGGCCGTGCATCGCCGGCCACGCGAGCAGCGCCACATAGGCCACCGCCATCACCACCACTGCGAGCGGTGCGCGACGGTCGCGCATCCGCATCCAGTGGTCGCGCCAGTCGCGTGCCGGACCCCAGCCGAGCCGATCCCAGCCGGCAAGCGCGATTCCGGTCATCCAGCGCGCCTTCTGGCGCACCGCACTGCGGATTGTCGCGGGGAAATAGGCGCGCACCGCGACCGGCGGACCGTGCGGCGATTCACTGACCCAGGCGAACGTCCCGCGCCCGCCGAGCGCCGCTACCTGTAGCCCGAGTTCGTAATCCTCGGTCAGCGAGGCTTCGTCGAACGGATTGCCACCCCGCGCCGCGGCGATCCGCCCGAGCATCGTCCGCTCGATCGCACAGCCCACCCCGGCGAGCGGGATGCCAACACCGAGCGTCTGGCGGACGACCATCTGCTTGCCGTGCGCCTCGGCGAATTCGTCGGCATAATGGCCGGAGATCAGCCGCGCACCCCGGTCGACCAGCGGCAGCACGGGCAATTGCACGACGCTGAACCGCCCGATCAGCGCATCGAACACGCGCAATTCGCCCGCGTGGACCAGATCCTCGGCATCGTGCAGAATGATCGCCGCGGCGAGCACGCCGTCGCGTACCTCGTCGCGACCCAGCGCGCGCCACAGCGCGTTGAGGCAGTCGGCCTTGGTCGTCGGCCCCGCGCGCTCCCCGACCACCAGCCGGACGCGGGGATCGCCTTGCGCGACCGCCGCCACTGCGGCGATCGTTGCGCGATCGTTGGGATAGGTGCCGACGTACAGCCGGTAATCGCCATGATCGAAGCGCGCGAGTGCAGTGCGCAGCATCGCGCCGATGACACGCGATTCGTCCCACGCGGCGATAAAGATCGCGAGTCGTCGCTTGGGCCCGGCGCAATAAGCGGCAAGCGTCGGTGGTACCGGAGGCGTGCGCCGCGACAAGCGCAGGACGATCCACAGGATGTCGACGGCAAGGTCATCCAGCCCGCCGATGAGGAACCCGATCGCGGAGAACAGCAACGTCTCGCGCGCGATCGCGTCGGCCACCCCCGCCGCCCAATCGATCCCCATGCCAAGCCCCCCGACTCAGTAGGCAGCATCTAACCACAGAACGCAGCAACATCGTTACGGAATGGTAACGGTCTGGCGTATTATCTACTCGATTTGGCGTACTATGCCCGGAGCGCGTATTGCGCCGTCGGGCTTTGTCGGTTGCCGAACGCAAACCGGCCGCCCCCTGTTGCCAGGGGACGGCCGGTCCGGCGCGACGAAAAGGTTTAGCGGTAGAAGCCGCGGTTGACGTCGACGACATAGCCACGACGGGTGTCGACCAGGATCACGTCATCGTAATGCCGCACCCACTGCTGGCCGGGGCGGGCGCGCGGGAGGTGGTAGCGCCACGGATCGGCGATGACGTAGCGGCTGCTGTAATAAGGCTGGCCGATCCGCAGGCCGGGACGGAAGGCGGTGTAGCGGAACGGAGCGTTCCAGCCGCCACGCGCATAGGCATTGGGGTTGCGGTCGCGAAACCCGCGCCAGTCGTCACGGCCCCATGCGCGGTCGCGATCGCGCAGATCTTCGCGGAATTCCTGGCGGGCTTCGCGGACGTCGTTGCGCTGGTCGCGGATCGCGCGCGGATCGCCGCTGCGATAGGCCTGGCGCAGATCGCGCTGCTCGGCGCGAATGTCCTGGCGGTCGCGGCGCAGTTCCTGGTTCGACTGGGCTTGGGCGGCAACCGGGGTCAGGGTCGCAGCGAGCACCAAAGAAGCGATAAGAGTACGCATGGTCATCTCCTCCAATACGGTCCGGTGCATCATGGAAGCACCGGACGATGAGGAGGATATGCCCCCCGCCGACTGAACGATCCGCGAACGGCGGCGTCAGACTTTCGACAGGGTTGTATCAGAATGTAACCGCGCGTTACGCTGTGCCGAGGTTACGGGGCGCCGCTGCCGTTCGGACCGCTCGATCCGCCGCCGCCGCCGCCACCACCGCCGCCGATCGCGCCGACCGTGCCGATATTGCCGAACAGCTCGTCGAAGAAGTTGCGCTTCTTGCCGAGCGTCGGGGTGATCTTGCTCGACGGGCTGATGCTCGCGACCTGCTCGGCGCCCGACCTGCGCACGGCGGAGACGACGCCCTTCTGGTCGAAGCTAATGCGGACGGTAACCTGATCGCGCACCTTCGGGTTGTTGAACGCATAATTGCGCGCCTCGCGGCTGATATAATACCAGTCGCCTTCGTTGAACTGGCTGGTGAAGCTCGGCTTGCCGAGCACCGCGAGGACCGACTGCCGGTTGTCGGTGCCGGTCTGGACCGAGTTGACCAGATCGGGATCGATCACATAGCCCTGGTGCGATTTCAGCGGAACGCAGGCGCTCCCCCCCACGATCACGGTGGCGGCGAGGACGGCGGCCGTCAGCTGGCGGACGGTCTTGAGGCTCATCGACTTCTCCACACGGGCGCGGACACCCCACGGCAGGGCACGCCATTCCATTGCATCCCGGACGCGATGCCTCAATATGCCGGGAAACGCGGCCAAACAAGGGCAGGCCTTGGGCAACCGCGAGAGGATATGCGTTTGAGCTTCTTATCGAGACTGTTCGGGCGCGGCGAGGACGATGTCGCGCTGGCCTTGTATGATTCCGTCGTCGCCCAGGCGCGGTTGCCGCACTGGTATGAAACGGGGGGCGTCCCCGACACGATCGACGGGCGCTTCGACATGATCGCGGCAGTGCTGTCGCTCGTGCTGCTGCGGCTGGAGCGCGATCCGAGTGCGGCCACCGCAAGCGCGCGGCTGACCGAGCGATTCGTCAGCGACATGGACGGGCAACTCCGCGAATCGGGGGTCGGCGACATCGGCGTGGGCAAGCATATCGGCAAGATGATGGGGATGCTCGGCGGACGGCTGGGCGCGTATCGCGACGGTCTTGCCGCGCGCGCTCTGGGTAGCGCGCTGGAACGCAACCTGTACCGGGCGGGGCCCCCTGCCCCCGCCGCACTGGCGCATACAGAGGACGCGCTGTTCGCGTTCGATGCCCGCCTCGCCGCCTTGCCCACGCCAACCATCCTTGCGGGAGACATCGCATGACCGCCCCCGAATTTTCGCGCACCGAACGCATCGACACGATCGGCGAGGGCGAACGCACGATCGCCATCACCGCCAACGACGCCGAGCGTGCGGCGCTGGCAAAGCGGTTCGACCTGATTTCGGTCGACCGGCTCGAGGCGAAGTTCGCGGTGCGGCGCGACGCCGCTGGGGTCGTCGCGCGCGGGACGGTCAGCGCGGCGGTGGTGCAGGCGTGCTCGGTCACCGACGATCCGCTGCCCGTGACGGTCGAGGAGCCGATCGCCTTGCGCTTCGTCGACCACGAGCCGGATTCGGAGGAAATCGAGCTCGATCCCGATGCGCTGGACACGATGGTGTTCGACGGCGCGGCGGTCGATCTCGGCGAGGCGGCGGCGGAGACGATGGCGCTGTCGCTCGATCCCTTCCCGCGTGGTCCCAATGCGGCGGCGGCGTTGAAGGCGGCGGGCGTGATCAGCGAGGAAGAGGCCAAGCCCGCAGGCGCGCTGGCGGGGTTGAAGGCAGCGCTGGAGAAGCGGTTGGATCGGTCGTGAACGGTCGTGAGCGGTCGATGACGCTCTAACTTTCTGTTTTGGCGCTGCTTTTCGGTTTTTTGTGACGCTTCCCCGGCGAAGGCCGGGGCCCAGGAGCGAAGGTCGCGGCAATGGCGGGCAGCGGCCTGCAATCTGCTGGCCCGCTGCTGGGCCCCGGCCTTCGCCGGGGAAGCGCGGGTAGAAAAGGGTGCACATCCCGCCCTCGGATCTGTGAAACATCCGCTACTCCCCCTTGGCGCTTCCCCGGCGAAGGCCGGGGCCCAGGAGCGAAGGTCGCGGTAATGGCGGGCAGCGGCCTGCAATCTGCCGGCCCGCTGCTGGGCCCCGGCCTTCGCCGGGGAAGCAGTCGTCAGAAAAGCGGTGAGCGAAACATTACCAGCGATAAGCGCGACGCGCTCAGTCCTCGTCCGGCCCCAGACTGGGGTCCAGGTCGCGCGGGCGGGTGAACCGGGTCAGCCGCGCGGAGCCGGGGGTCAGCGCGGACCATTCCCCCTCGAACGTCAGTTCGGCGACGCTTGCGGTCGGGTATTTCGCTTCGAGCGTCGCGCGCAGCGGGTCGTCGCTTTTGGGCACCAGCCATAGCGCGAGATCTTCCAGCCCCGGATTGTGCCCCACGAGCAGCAGGCGTTCAGTAGCGGCGGGCATTTCGTGGACCATGTCGAGCAGCGTCACCGCCGACGCGAGATAGATCCGCCGGTCCCACACCGGTCCGAGCGTACGGCCATAGCCGCTTTCCACGCCCTCCAGCGTCTCGACCACGCGAAGCGCGGGCGAGGCAACGACGTGATCGAAGGTCCGTTCCTGCGCGCGCAGATGCTCGCCGACCATCCGGGCCGCGCGTTTGCCCTTAGCGTTGAGGGACCGATCGTAATCGCGCAAGGCCGGGTCGTCCCAGCCGGACTTGGCGTGGCGCAGCAGCGTCAGCGTCTTCACGGGACTTCTCCGTTGGCGGTTGCGCGAGCCCCTTGCCCCGTTTGCGCGGGCGAGGGAAGCGCCGCCGCGCGTGCAACCGCTTCATCCAGCGTCACACGCGTGATCGAAACGCCGGGCGGAAACGCGCTGAGCAGCCGCGACGGCATCGCGGACGACAGGAGCACGAACATCCCGTGGTCGTCCGCGCGGCGGATCAACCGCCCGAACGCCTGCGCCATGCGCGCGCGAACGATCCGGTCGTCATAGCCCTTGCCGCCCCCCTCACCCGTCGCCGCCATCCGGCGCGCGGCGTGGAGCACGGTCGGCTTGGGCCACGGCACGCCTTCCAGCACGACCATCCGCAGCGAGCGCCCCGGCACGTCCACCCCGTCGCGCAAAGCGTCGGTGCCGAGCAGCGACGCCGCCGGATCGTCGCGGAAGATGTCGACCAGCGTGCCCGTGTCGATCGGGTCGACATGCTGCGCGTACAGCGGCAGCCCTTCACGCGCCAATCGGTCCGCGATCCGCGCATGAACCCCGCGCAACCGCCGGATCGCGGTGAACAGCCCGAGCATTCCGCCACCGCTCGCCAGCCCCAGCCGCGCATAGGCGTTGGCGAGCGCCGCCATGTCACCGCGCTTGACGTCGGTGACGATCAGCACCTCGGCCTGGTTTGCATAATCGAACGGCGACAGCGCCGCGAACCGGCTCGCGCCGCGCAGCAGGTGGTTCGCGCCGGTGCGCGCCTCGGCGACGTCCCAGCCTTCGTCGGAGCCTGCGTCACCACCGCGCAACGTCGCGGACGTCACCAGCACGCCGTGCGCCTGCTTAAGCACCGTCTCGGCAAACGGCCGGGTCGGATCGAGCCAGTGGCGATGCAGCCCGACGTCGTAATCGCGCCCCTCGACTCGATCGACCGCCATCCAGTCGACGAAATCGGGCGACGCCGGCCCACCGATCCGCGTCAGCAGCGACAACCACGCCGCGACCGTATCCGCGCGCCACGCGACTGACGCCACCGCGCCCTCGATTCGCGCGCGCGCAGGGCCATCCATCCAGTCGGGGCCCTCTTCGAGCACCGCTTCGAGCCGCCGCCCAAGCGCGACCAGCGGGCGCACCAACGCATCGAGCGCTTCGGCGGCGGGCGCGGCGGCTTCGATCAGCGTCGAGTCGGGTTCGGCGAGTTCGGTCTCCAGGCCATAGCCCGCATCGCCCTCCGTTTCGGCGCGCGCATAGGTCAGCCCGCGTACCGCCGCGAGCAATGCCTCGACCGGCCCGAACGGCGCACCCTCGCCCAGCCGTTGCAGCCAGCCGTCGCTCGCCAGCGCATGCGCCGCGACCACCGCATCGGTGATCGCGCGCCCGCCTGCCTCGTCATAACTCGCCACGTCCGACAGCCGCGCGGCAAGCCCACGCCGCCGCCCGCGCCCGCCCGATTCGGGGCCGATCACCCAGCGGCGCAGCTCGATCGTCTCGGCGCCGGTCAGCGCGGTCGAGAACATCGCATCGGCTGCATCGAAAATGTGATGCCCCTCGTCGAACACGTAGCGCGTCGGGCGGGTCGTCTGTTCGCGGCCGCGGGCGGCGTTGACCATCACCAGCGCGTGGTTGGCGATCACCAGATCGGCGTCGGCACTCGCGCGCGCGGCGCGTTCGATGAAGCATTTCCGGTAATGCGGGCAGCCGGCATAGACGCACTCGCCGCGTCGGTCGGTCAAGGCAGTCGATCCGTTGCGGCGGAACAATGTGGTCAGCCAGCCGGGCAGGTCGCCCCCGACCATGTCGCCGTCCGCAGTGAAGGCCGCCCAGCGCGCGACCAGTTGCGCGAGGATCGCCGCGCGCCCGGCGAATCCGCCCTGCAGCGCGTCTTCCAGATTGAGCAGGCAGAGGTAATTCTCGCGCCCCTTGCGCGTGACGACCTTGGCCTTGCGGACGGTGGCGTCGGGGAACAGCCGCGCGCTCTCCTGCCCCAATTGCCGTTGCAGCGCCTTGGTGAAGGTCGACACCCACACCGCCCCGCCCGCCTGCTCCGCCCAGAGCGATGCAGGCGCGAGATAGCCGAGCGTCTTGCCGATCCCGGTGCCTGCCTCCGCGAGCACCATGTTGGGCGCGCCTTGCGTCATCCGCGGCCCGAACGCCTCGCGCGCGGCCTGCGCATAGGCACGCTGCCCGGGGCGCTGCTCCGCAGTGCTGCCGGTCAGCGCGGCAAGCCGTTCCTGTGTGCGGTCAGCGTCGAGCGAGACGGTGCGCGGCGCCGGGCGGGGCGCGCCCTCGGACCATTCGGGCAGCTTGGTGTAGAGCCAGCGTTCGGCGACGCTGGGCTTGGGCAGCCGGTCGACCAGCAACGGGGCCCAGGTCCAGCGCAGCCGGAACAGCGATTGCGCGGCGGTCCACGCGCCCTCGCGCTCGGGCCAATCGTCGCCCTCGATCATGCCGAGCAAGGCGTCGGTCGCGTCGCGCAGGAACGGGGCGATCGCGCTGTCCTCCTCGGGTGCGTCGATCCCCGCGACCCGCGCCAACCCGCGCGGCGTCGGCACCATGAAGCGCGCGGGGCACAGGAAGGCGAACAGTTCGAGCAGGTCGAGCCCGGACAGATCGGCATAGCCGAGGCGCTGACCGATCAGGGCTGCGTTAAGCAGGATGACGGGGGTATCCGCCGCGATCCGGATAGCCTCGCCGCGTCCGATCGGGCGCGTGCCATTGGCATCGGCAATCCAGATGCCGCTGTGGCTCGCGTGGAGCGCGGGATAGGGGAGAGCGGTCACACACCCGATATCGCGGGAACGGAACGGAATGGCAACGCCGGAACCGGAATTGCCATGCTATCCGGCGGGCCTAGTCGTTTTTGCGCACCTATTATTCGCGTGGCAATCAGCCGTTCTGCGGGCGGGCGGTCTTGGCCTGCGCCAGTCGTGCACCAGTTGCGCGGCACGACGCACTCACCACAGGATAGTCGATATCCGAATTGCGCGCGAGCGCTGCGGGCATCGCGGCCTGGCATTGTGCGATCGAGCGATACTGCACTTGCTCGACGCGCGCCTGTTGGCAAGCCATGCTGCCATCGCCGCATCCCATGATCGCCATGACGTAGAAAAGCGAGTCCATCATCTTCTCCGTTCGCCGATAAAACAGATGAAGCGCTCTGCTTGTTCCACCAGCCGCTTTCGGTCCGGCTTGACTAGGACTACATGCCCTTTCGATGCCACCTGATCTCGCAACCACTTCGACCGCGCCCGAGCGCCCGATGCTCCCGACGCTGCGCCGTTTCCTGCCCTATCTATGGCCCGCCGATGCGCCCGCATTGCGCCTGCGGATCGTCGGCGCGATGCTGCTCGTCGTCGCGTCCAAGCTGGTGCAAGTGTATGGCGCGCCGTTCGCGCTGCAGGGCGCGATCGACGGAATGGCGGGCGGGCCGACGACGCCCTCGGTCGTGTCGCTGATCTTCCTGCTGGTGATCGGCTATGCCGCGGCGCGGTTCGGGTCGGTGGTGTTCGACAATCTGCGCAACGCAGTGTTCGAACGCGTTGGGCAGGATGCAACGCGCCGTCTTGCCGCGGGGGTGTTCCGCCATCTCCACCAATTGTCGCTGCGCTTCCATCTCGAACGCCGCACGGGCGCGGTCACCAAGGTGGTCGAGCGCGGGACCAAGAGCATCGACACGATGCTGTATTTCCTGCTGTTCAACATCGCGCCGACGGTGCTCGAACTCGCGCTGGTGCTCGGGATCTTCTGGACCAAGTTCGGATTCGGGCTGGTCGCGGGCACGCTGGTGATGGTGGCGGTGTATATCGTCTTCACGCGCTGGGTGACCGACTGGCGCGCCGCGCTCCGCACACGGATGAACGATCTCGACACGGGTGCTGTCAGCCATGCGGTCGATTCGCTGCTCAATTTCGAGACGGTCAAATATTTCGGCGCGGAGGAGCGCGAGGGGAAGCGGTATGACGCGGCGATGGCGGCCTATGCCAATGCCGCGGTCGTCTCCGAGAATTCGCTCGCCTGGCTCAATATCGGGCAAGCGCTGATCACCAATTTGATGATGGGCGGCGGAATGGCGCTGGTCGTCTATGGCTGGAGCCAGGGTCGTTTTACCGCGGGCAACGTCGTGCTGGTGTCGACGCTGCTCGCGCAGCTGTTCCGTCCGCTCGACCTGCTCGGCATGGTGTATCGTACGATTCGGCAGGGCGTGATCGACATGGGCGCGATGTTCGACCTGATCGATACGCCGTCCGAAGTGGTGGACATCCCCGGTGCCAAGCCGCTTGCGATCGCACGCGGGCATGTCCGGTTCGAGGGCGTGCGCTTCGGTTACGATGATGGCATGCCGATCCTCAAGGGGATCGACCTCGATATCCCCGCGGGCAAGACGCTCGCGGTGGTGGGGCCATCGGGTGCGGGCAAGTCGACGCTCGCGCGGTTGCTGTATCGTTTCTACGATCTCACCGGCGGGCGGATCACGGTCGACGGGCAGGACATCGCGCAAGTCACGCAAGCGAGCCTGCGTTCGTCGATCGGGATCGTGCCGCAGGACACGGTGCTGTTCAACGACACGATCGGCTACAACATCGCTTATGGCCGCGAGGGTGCGGGCGAGTCCGAGATCGAGAACGCTGCGCGCGGGGCCGCGATCGCGGGGTTCATCGAGCGCCAGCCCGACGGCTATGCCACCCGTGTGGGTGAGCGCGGGCTGAAACTGTCGGGGGGCGAGAAGCAGCGCGTCGCGATTGCGCGGACCTTACTCAAGAACCCGCCAATCCTGATCCTCGACGAAGCGACCAGCGCGCTCGACAGCCGGACCGAGGGCGAGATCCTCGATACGTTGCAAGCGATCGAGCGCGGGCGCACCACGATCGTGATCGCGCACCGCTTGTCGACCGTGGTCCATGCCGACGAGATCGTCGTGCTCGAGGCGGGACAAGTGGTCGAGCGTGGCAGCCATGCGGTGCTGTTGCGCAAGAACGGGCTCTATGCGGAAATGTGGAACCGGCAGGCGCAGGAGCGCGCGGAAGAGACGCTGGCGGCGGAGTAAGCGGGTGCCGCTTTCGGTTTCCCCCGTCGCTCCCACGCGGTAGGCGGAGCAATGGCCCACCTTCCGAAGCCGCCCCGCGTCGTGCGGAAAATCCGCTCGGCGGCGCGGACGTTCCTGGCGCATGAGGCGACGAGCGGGATCATCCTGATGGCGGCGGCGGCGCTTGCGCTGATCGTCGCCAACTCGCCGCTCGCCGAGACGTATTTCCACGCGCTGCATTTCGCGACCGGCCCGGTGCTCGCGCCCGCGATCGGGCCGATGACCGTGCATCTGTGGATCAACGACGGCCTGATGGCGATTTTCTTCCTGTTCGTCGGGCTGGAGATCAAGCGCGAGATCGTCGACGGACGGCTTTCCTCGCCCGAGCGGCGCCGGCTCCCGGTGATCGCGGCTGCGGCGGGGATGATCGTTCCGGCGCTCGTCTTCCTCGCGATCGCCGGGGGCAACCCCGCCTATCGCTCCGGCTGGGCGATCCCGGCGGCCACCGACATCGCCTTTGCGATCGGCGTGCTTGCGCTGCTCGGGGCCCGCGCGAGTCCGGCGCTAAAGCTGTTCCTCGCGACGGTCGCGATCGTCGACGATTGCGGCGCGGTCGCGATCATCGCGGTCGCCTATACCAGCCAATTGGACCTGATCGCGCTGGCGGGGGCGGTGGGCGTGGTGCTGCTGCTGCTGGCGCTCAAGCAGCGGCGAGTCATGGCGATCTGGCCGTATCTGGTCGGGTTCGTCGCCTTGTGGTGGCTGGTGTTGCTGTCGGGCGTGCACGCCACGGTCGCGGGCGTCGTCACCGCCGCGCTGATCCCCGTGACCAAGTCGCCCGGACTGCCCGAAGCCGCCGAATCGCCGCTCCACCAGCTCGAACACGCCCTGTCGCCGTGGGTGGCATTCGGGATCGTGCCGCTGTTCGCCTTCGCCAATGCGGGCGTGTCGTTCGCAGGCATATCCCCCGCAGTGGCGCTCGACCCGCTGGTGCTGGGCATCACCGGTGGTCTGTTCCTCGGCAAGCAGGCGGGGATCTTCGGCGGCGTCGCGCTCGCCGAACGCCTCGGCATCGCGAGCCGCCCGGCCGGCATGACGTGGATGCAATTGTACGGCGTCGCGTTGCTGGCGGGGATCGGTTTCACGATGAGCCTGTTTATCGGAGGACTCGCTTTCCCCGGCAACGCGGCGTTGCAGGACGAGGTCAAAATCGGCGTGCTTGCCGGATCGACGCTGGCGGCGATCGCCGGCTATGCGGTCCTGCGGCTGAGCCCAACGAAGGTCCGTGATGCGTAAGTTCTTTTCTCCCCGGCAATTGGCGCATGCGCCCGCGCGCGAACTCCACAATGGCGGGTTCACCGCTTATGCCGAGACGCCCGCCCGCGCCGAGACGATCCTGCGGGCGATCGGGGGCGCGGAAACGCCCGAGGATCGTGGCGATGCGGCGATCCGCGCGGTCCATACCGACGACTATCTCGATTTCCTCCGAGAAGGTCCGGCGCGCTGGGCCGCAGCGGGACGGCCGGGGGATGCGATGGGCTATGTCTGGCCGGTGGTCGGGCGCAGGTCGCTCAAGCTCGACCGGATCGACGGGCAGATCGGTCGCTACAGTTTCGACGCCTCCACCCCCCTGACCGCGCAAAGCTGGGAGTCGGCCCATGCCAGCGCGCAAAGCGTGCTCGCGGCCACCCATGCCGTGCTCGATGGCGAGCGCGCCGCCTTCGCCTTGTGCCGCCCGCCCGGCCATCATGCGGGCGCGGACTATTATGGCGGCTATTGCTACCTCAACACCGCCGCGATCGCCGCGCAGGCCGCCCGCGACGCCGGACGGCAGCGCGTCGCGATCCTCGACATCGACTATCACCACGGCAACGGGACGCAGGACATCTTCTGGGATCGCGGTGACGTGTTCTACGCAAGCATCCACGCCGACCCGGCAAGCGATTACCCGTTCTACTGGGGCCATGCCGACGAGACCGGCACAGGCGACGGGGAAGGTGCCACGCTCAACCTGCCATTGCCCCAAGGGTCGCAGCTCGCCCCGTTCCGCCGTGCGCAGGACCAGGCGCTGGAGGCAATCGCCCGGTTCGCGCCCGATCTGCTCGTCGTCAGCTTCGGTGCCGACACGTGGGAAAGCGACCCGATCGCGCATTTCAAGCTGACGACCGACGATTACGCCGTGCTCGCCCGCGACATCGCCGCCTGCGGCTGGCCGAGCGTAATCGCGATGGAAGGCGGCTATGCGGTCGACGCGCTCGGGGCGAACGTCGCCAGCCTGTTGTCCGGGTTCTGATGGAGCCCCACGCCAAGGGGACGGCAGGCTATCGACGACTGACGCTGGCGATGCTGTTCGCAGGCTTCTCGACCTTCTCGCTGCTCTATTCGGTCCAGCCGTTGCTGCCCGTCTTCGCGCAGCAATTCGCGGTGAATGCGGAGGGCGCGAGCCTCGCGGTGTCGCTCGCCACCGGCCCGCTTGCGATCGGCATCCTATTCGCGGGCGCTTTGTCGGACCGGATCGGGCGCAGGCCGATGATGGTCGCCGCGATGTTCCTGGCCGGCCTGTTCAGCCTCGCCACCGCGGTCGCGCCCGACTGGACGACGCTGCTCGCGCTGCGGTTTGCGACCGGCGTTGCACTGGCGGGAGTCCCCGCGGTGGCGATGGCCTATGTCGCGGAGGAGGTCGATGCGGGATCGGTCGGCTCGGCGATGGGGCTGTATATCGCGGGCAGCGCGATCGGCGGGATGGCGGGACGGCTGGGGGTCAGCCTGATCGCGGACATCGCAGACTGGCGCTGGGCGCTCGGGATCGTCGGGCTGGCCGGGCTGGCGATGGCAGAGGCGTTTCGGCGGCTTGCCCCCGAATCGCGCGGCTTTATCCGGCGGTCCCGGCAGCGCGGGGGCGCGTGGCAGATCACGCGCGCGCTGTTTGCGGACCGTGCGCTTCCGCTGCTCTATGCCGAGGCGTTCCTGCTGATGGGATGCTTCGTCACCATCTATAATTACGTCGGGTTCCGGCTGATGGCCCCGCCCTACCAGCTTGGGCACGCGGCCGTCGGTGCGATCTTCCTGCTATACCTGCTCGGATCGGCGAGTTCTGCCTGGTTCGGCGGACTGGCCGGGCGGCGCGGGCGGCGGCTGATCTTTTGGATGCCGGTGCTGCTGCTGATCCTCGGCATCGGGCTGACCGCCACGACCCCGTTATGGAGTGTGATCGGCGGAATCGCCGCGGCGACGATCGGCTTCTTCGGCGCGCATTCGATCGCGAGCGCGTGGGTCGGTCGCCGGTCGGCCGAAAACCGGGGCGCGGGCGCGGCGCTATACCTGTTCTTTTATTATGCGGGGTCGAGCGTGCTGGGCTCGGCCGGGGGAATCGCCTGGACTCGCGCTGGCTGGCCCGGCGTGACGCTGTTCTGTCTGGTGCTGGCGGGGGCTGCGCTCGTGATCGCGCTGACGCTGCGGAGCGTGCCGCCGCTCGAGCCGCAACCGACTGCGTGATACCGCTCTCATGCCGGACGGACCCGTGGCCGGCGTGGAACGAGACGAGGTTCAGCGGACCGATGCGCTGCTCAACCGCGAGCCCCCACGCGTGGCGCGCGAGCGATTCGCTGAACCTGCCGACTCGAACACGCTGCCCCCCCGAGCAACATGTGGTTCATGCAGAGTAATCGGGCAGCCGACAATTAACAATGTTGCGTTACCAAAACAAAACGGGCGACCCGCGGGCCGCCCGTTCCTATGTCGCACTGACCGGATCGTGCGTCAGAGCTTCTCGGTCAATTCCGGAATGATCTTGAACAAATCTCCGACCAGCCCGATGTCCGCGACCTGGAAGATCGGCGCGTCCTCGTCCTTGTTGATCGCGATGATGACCTTCGAGTCCTTCATCCCCGCGAGATGCTGGATCGCCCCCGAAATGCCGACCGCGACATAGACTTCGGGCGCGACGATCTTGCCGGTCTGGCCGACCTGATAGTCGTTCGGGGCATAGCCCGCATCGACCGCGGCGCGGCTCGCACCGACGCCCGCGCCGAGCTTGTCCGCCAGCGGATCGATCAGTTCATGGAACTTCTCGCCCGAACCGAGCGCGCGGCCACCCGAGACGATGATCTTCGCGCTGGTCAGTTCCGGACGCGTATTCGCCGCGATTTCCGATCCCGCGAAGGTCGACAGACCCTTGTCGCCGGTCGACGCAACCGCTTCGATCTCGCCGCTGCCGCCCTCGGTCGCGGCCTTGTCGAAGGCTGTGCCGCGGACAGTAATGACCTTCTTGGCATCCGACGACTGGACCGTCGCGATCGCATTGCCCGCATAGATCGGGCGCGTGAACGTGTCCTCGCTCTCGACCGACAGGATGTCGCTGATCTGCATGACGTCGAGCAACGCGGCGACGCGCGGCGCGATGTTCTTGCCGTGGGTGGTGGACGGCGCGACGAACGCGTCGTGCGTGCCCATCAGTTCGACGATCAGCGGCGCGACGTTCTCGGCGAGCGCATGCGCGAATGCCGCGTCGTCCGCGACATGGACCTTGCCGACGCCCGCGATCTTCGCCGCCGCCGCAGCGACCGCGTCGAGCCCCTGCCCGACGACGAGCAGATGGACTTCACCGAGCTTGCTTGCCGCGGTTACCGCGGAAAGCGTGGCATCCTTGACGGCGCTGCCGTCATGTTCGACCCAAACGAGCGTCTTCACTTCGAAATCCCCATCGCTGCGAGTTTCATCACCAGTTCGTCGACATCGGCGACCTTGACCCCGGCCGACCGCTTGGACGGCTCGACCACCTTGAGCGTCGTGATCCGCGGCGTGACGTCCACACCGAAATCGGCGGGCGTCTTGTTCGCCATCGGCTTGGACTTGGCCTTCATGATGTTGGGCAAGGACGCATAGCGCGGCTCATTGAGGCGCAGATCGGTGGTGATGATCGCGGGCAGCTTGAGCGTGTCGGTCTCCGACCCGCCATCGACTTCGCGCGTCACGTTGACCGACCCGTCGGCGATCTCGACCTTGGACGCGAACGTACCCTGGCCCCAGCCGAGCAGGCCTGCGAGCATCTGGCCGGTCTGGTTGTTGTCGTCGTCGATCGCCTGCTTGCCGAGGATGACGAGGTCGGGCTGTTCCTCCTCGACGATCTTGGCGAGGATCTTGGCAACGCCGAGCGGCTCGACGCGGGTGTCGCTGACAACGAGGATCGCACGGTCCGCGCCCATCGCGAGTGCGGTGCGCAGCGTTTCCTGCGACTTCTGCTCGCCGATCGAGACGACGACGATCTCGGTCACGCCCTGCGCCTTCAGGCGGATCGCTTCTTCGACCGCGATTTCGTCGAACGGGTTCATGCTCATCTTGACGTTCGCCAGATCGACGCCCGTCCCGTCCGCTTTCACGCGGGGTTTCACGTTGTAATCAAGCACCCGCTTGACCGGTACCAGCACCTTCATCGGCTATCCCTTCCAAGGTCGATTGCGTTCGCCGCCCGGCTTTGAGGCGGTGCATCTGGCGATCAGATGGCTATTTTCCGTGCTTTTCGCAAGTCCGGTATGGAAATCCCGCATTGCCGTAACGGCATCTGCCCGGCTGCGCCGAAGCCAACTCTGTCTCAACGAAAAAGGGGGCCGGACGTTTCCGCCCAGCCCCCCTGTTTTCGAGACGTGAAGCCGAATCAGGCGGCCTTCTGAACCTCGGCAACGATCTTCTTGGCGGCATCGCCAAGGTCGTTCGCTGGAACGATCGCGAGACCCGAGGAAGCGAGAATTTCCTTGCCCTTCTCGACGTTGGTACCCTCGAGGCGGACGACCAGCGGCACCGAGAGGTTCACTTCCTTCGCCGCGGCAACAATGCCCTCGGCGATGATGTCGCAGCGCATGATCCCGCCGAAGATGTTGACGAGAATGCCCTTCACCGCAGGATCGCTCAGGATGATCTTGAACGCCGCGGTCACCTTCTCCTTGTTCGCGCCGCCGCCGACGTCGAGGAAGTTGGCCGGGAACATGCCGTTGAGCTTGATGATGTCCATCGTCGCCATCGCAAGACCGGCGCCGTTGACCATGCAGCCGATGTCGCCGTCGAGCTTGATGTAGGCGAGGTCGTACTTCGACGCCTCTAGCTCTGCGGGATCTTCCTCGGTCTCGTCGCGCAGCGCGAGCAGATCCTTGTGGCGGAACAGCGCGTTGCCGTCGAATGCGACCTTCGCGTCGAGCACGAGGAGCTTGTTGTCCTCGGTCACTGCGAGCGGGTTGATCTCGATCTGCTCGGCATCGGTGCCCATGAACGCGTCATACAGCTTGGACGCGACGTTCGCGGCCTGCTTGGCAAGATCGCCCTTGAGCTCGAGCGCTGCTGCAACGGCACGGCCGTGATGCGGCTGGAAACCGGTCGCCTGGTCGATGTCGATCGCGTGGATTTTCTCGGGCGTGTCGTGCGCGACGGTTTCGATGTCCATCCCGCCCTCGGTCGAGGCAACCATCGACACGCGGCCAGTGGCGCGGTTGACGAGCAGCGCGAGGTAGAATTCCCTGGCGATGTCGACGCCGTCGGTGACGTACAGGCGGTTGACCTGCTTGCCCGCATCGCCGGTCTGGATCGTCACCAGCGTGTTGCCGAGCATGTCGGTCGCAGCCGCACGAACGTCGTCAGCGGTCTTGGCGAGGCGAACGCCACCCTTTGCGTCGGGGCCAAGTTCCTTGAACTTGCCCTTGCCGCGGCCACCCGCGTGGATCTGGGCCTTGACGACGTAGAGCGGTCCGGGGAGCTTTTCCGATGCCGCGACGGCTTCCTCGACCGACATGGCCGAGAAGCCCGCGGGAACCGGCACGCCGAATTTCGCCAGGAGTTCCTTGGCCTGATATTCGTGGATGTTCATGGGTTCGTGCCTTTCCGGGGTCGGGTTTGTGAGTGCCTAAAGCACAGCGGGCGCGACGAATCCACCCCTTGTGGGTTCGCCTCCCCGCCATCCTGCGCCGGGAATGACGGACGTTGGGCCGGGAGCGGCCCAGTCCTCAGTCAAACAGCGACGACACCGAGCTTTCGTCCGCGATCCGGCGGATCGCTTCCGCCAGCAGCGGGGCAATAGTGAGGTTGCGGATCCGCTTGGCCCCGTTGATCACTTCATGTGTCCCGATCGAATCGGTGATCACCAGTTCCTCGAGCGCCGAGCCCTCGACCCGCGCGACCGCGCCGCCCGAAAGAACGCCGTGGGTCACGTAAGCCGCGACACCCTCCGCGCCCGCTTCCTTGAGCGCGGCGGCCGCGTTGCACAGTGTGCCCGCCGAATCGACGATATCGTCGATCAGGATGCAGAAGCGCCCCTCGACCTCGCCAATGATGTTCATCACTTCGGATTCACCTGCGCGCTCGCGACGCTTGTCGACGATCGCGAGCGGCGCGTTGTTGAGCCGCTTGGCGAGCGACCGCGCACGCACCACGCCGCCGACGTCGGGGGAGACGACCATCAAATTGCGGTCCCCGTAACGCGTCAGGATATCCGCGGACATCACGGGGGCGGCAAACAGATTGTCGGTCGGGATGTCGAAGAACCCCTGGATCTGCCCGGCATGGAGATCGACCGACAGCACACGGTCCGCGCCCGCGACGGTGATGATGTTGGCGACCAGCTTGGCCGAGATCGGCGTGCGCGGCCCCGGTTTACGGTCCTGTCGGGCATAGCCGAAATAGGGCACCACCGCGGTGATCCGCTTCGCCGACGCACGTTTCAGCGCATCGATGCAGATCAGCAATTCCATCAGATTGTCGTTGGCAGGGTATCCGGTCGACTGGATCACGAAGACGTCCTCGCCGCGGACATTCTCGTGGATTTCGACGAACACTTCCTCATCGGCGAAGCGCCGGACGCTCGCCTGCGTCAGCGGAATCTCGAGATAGGCGGCGATGTCGCGCGCCAGGGGCAAGTTGGCGTTCCCGGTCAAAAGCTTCATGTGCGGGTGCCCCTGTGTTCGACCAAGCGTTACGAAAAAAGTCGCCCCTCCCTTAGAAGCGGCTTTCGCATCGCGAAAGGGGTTGATCGGATCGGCACGTCGCGTTCGCCGACGCTTGCCCCGCCGCGTGCCCGTGCGTAGGCCGATGGAATGACCGTTCGCACGCGTTTCGCACCCTCCCCTACCGGGCACCTTCACGTCGGCAACATCCGCGCTGCCCTCCATAACTGGCTGTGGGCGCGCGCGCAGGGCGGCGAGTTCTGGCTGCGGATCGACGATACCGATGCGGAACGCAGCGAGGAACGCTTCGTCGAGGCGATTCGCGCGGATCTCGCGTGGCTCGGCCTCGTCCCCGATGGCGAGGAACGGCAGTCCGCCCGCTTCGCGCTATATGAGGCGCGGTTCGCGGCCTTGCGCGATGCGGGCCGGATCTATCCTGCCTACGAAACGTCGCAGGAACTCGACCTCAAGCGCAAGATCGCCGCGGGGCGCGGACTGCCGCCGATCTACGACCGCGCCGCGCTCGCGCTGTCGGACGCGGACCGGGCCGCTCTGGAAGCGGAGGGCGTCCAGCCGCACTGGCGCTTCAAGCTCGACCACGACGCGCCGATCGTTTGGGACGACCTGATCCGCGGGCCCCAGAAATTCGATGCAGCGACGATGAGCGACCCGGTCATCCGCCGTGCCGACGGATCGTGGCTATATATGCTCCCCTCCGCGATCGACGATGCCGAGATGGGAATCACCCATGTCGTGCGCGGCGAGGATCACGTGTCCAACACTGCGCTCCAGTTGCAGATGTTCGCGGCGATGGGTGTTGCGCCGCCCGCCTTCGCGCATGAGGCGCTGCTGACCGGCGCAGAAGGCAAATTGTCCAAGCGGCTGGGGTCGCTCGGCGTCGCGCATTTCCGCGAGATCGGAATCGAGCCCGAAGCGGTACGCGCGCTGCTCGCGCGGATCGGGACGAGCCTGCCGGTCGAGCCGCTGGTCGACGTGGCGGCACTGGTCGAAAGCTTCGACTTCGCCAAATTCGGCCGCGCGCCCGCACGCTTCGACGAAGCGGAACTGGCGGGGCTCAACGCCAAGATCGTCCACCAGCTCGATTTTGCGCAGGTCGCGGATCGCTTGCCCGCGGGCATGGGCGAAGCGGAATGGGCGGCGGTGCGCCCCAATCTCGCGACGGTTGCGGAGGCTGCCGACTGGTGGCGCGTGATCGAGGGGCCGATCACCACCGAGCGTGACCCGGCCGATGCCGAGTTCCTCGCGTCCGCCGCACGGCTGACCAACGTGGTCGCCTGGGATGGCGACCCGTGGCACGCCCTTACCACCGCGCTCAAAGCCGAGACCGGGCGCAGCGGCAAGGCGCTGTTCCTTCCGCTCCGCCGCGCCTTGACCGGGCTCGACCACGGACCGGACATGAAGGCGCTGCTGCCGCTGATCGGACAGGATCGCGCACGCGATCGGCTGGCGGGGTAGCGTCCGACAGCGCCGATCGCGCAGCGTCAGCGCATCCGCGGTCGTCAGAGGAACCGGTGCGCCGCGATGCGGCCCACGGTTACCAGGCGCGCGGTGGAGACCCGACGCGCTGTGCCACCGCTTGCTCGACTTCGTTGAGCTGCGCCTTGGTCATGACGCCCGATGCGAGCATCGCCCGCATCAGTTCATCGACCAAAGCCGCCAGGAAGTGGACTTCCCCACGTTCGGAAGCAGTGTCTTGACCCTCGCCGTTCACGTCCATCACAAGTCTTCCACGCCAGTTAATCCGATTGCGACGGGTAACCGATAGCTGCTGTTGACCGGTTATGTCACAGAAAATACGACCTTCTGATGATGGGGCATGCCCTTCTGCGACGGCCAGACCCCGCTGTCTGTGACCACAAACCGCCGTGGACCGCCCCATGCGTTGGCCCCCGATGCGGAAAGCCGCTGCCCGGGCGGCATGCTTTGGGTGCCAAGCGCATTCGGGTGCACGTCCTACCGGTAATGGTCCAGGCAGATCACCAGCGACAGTGTCTAATTCACCGTCGAAAATATGGCATGCAGCAAAACCGGAACTCCAACCAGGACAATCAATACAAGCAGATTCTGCTGACGGACCCATTGCAGCCAAGTCTCCGCTCTTGCATCATTTTCGATCGATACCGCTTCTGCGAATTCATCGGCACGGTTTCCGCCGAGCTCTGCGCGAAGATCTTTCGCGCGGTGCGGATGGTGTGGCCGAGACGATGGAGCATCGCATTTCTGCTTGTGTCCCAGCGGACGAAGATCGGCGGTTTTCGAGATGATGTCGGTCACTGTACGGTTTCCGTTTATTCGAGATCAAGGTCGCGCGAAGCACGTCCCAAAGGTCAGATCGAATAAAGCCCGAACTCAAACGGCGGATTGCCGTGAGCCCGGGCTAACCGCGTGCGGCGAGTTGGCCGGCGTGGTCGCAAAACCGCTTATGTGTCGGGGGAACGGACATAAGATATACATCGTATGCCGCCCCCGTGATGTCAACGTGCCGCAAATTCCATCGCAATCATATTGACCCGGAGCAGCGATCCACTAGTTTGACTGGGCGGGCCGGGCCCCTCTGGCGCTTGTCTTTTGACGAGCGTGATGTCGGACCGCATCGAGGTAGCTCGATGTATAGGCCTGGCCTGCTTGCCTGCTTCTATCTCGGCTGAATCGATTGTTCGATCGTTGGTTGGAGAGCGGCTTTGACGATATTTTCCTACAAACTGACCCAGCTGCACAGGCGTCTGGATGATCAGATTCGCGCCGAGATGAAACGACGCATGCCAGATACTTGGCGGATACTGCGGCTTAAATGGCTGCGCCTGACCGTGAAGGAACGCCTGCGGACATCCCCCTGGCAACCGCAATCGCGGTAAACCGAAAGGCGGCGACCGCGCAGACGGATCGCCCGCAAGAATCCGCGTGACCGGTCAGGATGGATCGGAACTGCAAGAGGAGAACGGATATGGCTTATTTTCTAACCGCCGGATTGGTGCTCGCCGCCACTGGCGCGGCGCTCGGCATGACCGTCGATCATCACAACAAGATGGATCATCACAGCGGTCCGGTCGCGGTCAAATATCGCGGCGACGTGGTCATCACGCATAAACAGGTTGGCGCGGTGACGCCCACCGGAGCAGCATCCTCGCTCCGCTGCGATTGGGCCGCAACCATGGCCGTCACCCGCCACGCGGTCGCCGCATCAGGTACCAGGCTGGTCCGCACGATCGACACCGACCCCGTAGCCACGGGCACCAGAGCCGGCTGGTGCATGACCAGCCACCGGGCGATCACCAGGGAAGTCGCTGGCAAGGCAGCGCACATGCAGCGTCACCTGATCGTCCTGGCCCAGGACGACGAGCAGATGCTGCGGGTCGAACTCGACAGGATTCACGGTTCGCAGGGCGCCGGATGATCCGTCACCTTCGAATGCGTGGTGTGCTCGCCGCCGCGACCTGCGGCCTGATCCCGCCAGCCGTTGCCCAGGAAACCCGATCGGCAACGCTCGAGGCGATGAGCGAGGAGGAACGCCGCGGCCTGAGCTGGAGCGAGGGCCGCGCCGCACTGGGAGGCGATTTGCACGTCTCGACAGGCGGGCTGGTTGCTTCGGCGCGTGCGGTGACGATCCGCAACAGCATCCGGCACGGCGGGGCGGATGCCGTGGTCGACCTTGCGCTGGGGACCGGGTGGGATGTTGGTGCCGTGAAGCTGCGAACCGAAGTCGTCGGGCATGCGTTCGTCGGCGCGCGCGGACGGATGGACTATGTCGAGGCCGGCGGATCGGCAAGCTATGCCTATGGTCCGCTTTACGCCACCGTCGGGGTGATCGCCGCGCCGTCGCAGCGCGCGATTGGTGGCAGCAACGTGCATGTCTATGCGGACCTCAACGCCGGCATTCCCGGCACCCCGCTGACCGTTCTCGCTGGAGTGGGCCATTCCTCCGGCAAAAGCAGCGATTCGGTCCGAGCGGATCGCCTCCGGCCGGGCGGAACGTACAGCAACTGGCGGCTTGGCCTCGAACACCGTCGCGATCGCGTGACGATCGGCGTCGATTATATCGGCACCGATGTATCCGCCGCCGGTGCGGTTGATACCTTTGCCGACCGGCGCAATGCGACGGACCGGATCATCGGCCGGCTTCAAGTCTCGTTCTGACGATTGCGACCGTTGGTGGAGGCGCAGCGGGGCCTGACGGTCTTTTCAGGCAGCGGTCGTCCACCGCGATCATCATCGAACCCATGAACTTTCGAAAGGTCGGGGGTGAAAGCCCCCGCACCAATGGTCGAGCGATCAACTCCAATGCGCGTCAAACGCACGACCGCCGCCCTCCCCTGTCAGGGAGGTCCGGATCTACGGTCGGAGGAGAATGGCTGGATGCCCCGTGAGGATTCGAACCTCAATAGGCGGTATCAGAAACCGCAGTCTTACCATTAGACGACGGGGCAACGCCGGGCCGCGATCTAGGCGGCGCGCGCGCGGGTGTCAACCGGTCTGCGCATCTCCCTTTGCGACAGGTGTTTCGCATCGCTTGCTGCAACGCCATGCCTGCGCTAGCGTTACCCCCAAGCACCGAACGGCGCGCGTATCCCCGCGTAGCCGCGACGGTAAAACAGAATAAGCGAGTTTTAACGGCATGGGGGACGTTCCGCCCGATATGCCGGTCCGGCAGGCCCGCCCTGCCCGTTCGGCGCCGATCCACGGCCGCGAGGTCCGTGGCAAACCAGCCAACGGCAAGAAGCCGGGCGTCGGCAGACCTGTGGGCCAGGCACCGCGCGGTCGGGACAGCCGACATTTCGCGGCGCTCGACCTCGGCACCAACAATTGCCGGCTGCTGATTGCCCGGCCGCAAGGCGACGGTTTTGCCGTGGTCGACGCCTTTTCGCGAATCGTGCGGTTGGGCGAGGGATTGGCCAAGTCGGGCCGGTTGAGCGACGCGGCGATCGAACGGACGATCGTCGCGCTCAAGATCTGCGCCGAGAAGCTCAAGCGCCGCAACGTGACGCTGTCGCGCGCGGTGGCGACCGAGGCGTGTCGCCGCGCGGAGAATGGCGCCGAGTTCATCGCACGCGCCTATGCCGAGACCGGCATCCTGCTCGACATCATCACCGCGGAGGAAGAGGCGCGGCTGGCGGTGCTCGGGTGCCATGCGCTGATCGAACCGGGCGACGACCCGGCGCTGGTGTTCGACATCGGCGGCGGATCGACCGAACTGGTGCTGGTCGACACGGCTGGCGAGGCGCCGCGCGTGCTCGACTGGCATAGCGCGCCCTGGGGGGTCGTGTCGCTGACCGAGAGCGCGGGCCATGGTCCTCCAGGGGCCGATGGTGGCGCGGACGGGCGTGCTGCGGCCTATGCGCGGATGCGATCGCTGGTTGCGGAGAGCATGGCGGTGTTCGCGGCGCGGTTGCCGCGCGGGATCGCGGTACCGCGGCTGCTGGGCACGTCTGGCACCGTCACCACGCTCGCCAGCGTGCATCTTGGCCTGTCGCATTACGATCGTTCGCAGGTCGACGGACTGATCGTTCCCGCCGCGGCGATGCGGCGGATCAGTCTCGACCTCGCAGGACGGGATCTGAACCAGCGCGCGCAATTGCCGTGCATCGGCACCGAACGTGCCGATCTGGTCGTGGCAGGCTGTGCGATCCTCGAGACGATCCTCGATTTATGGCCCGCCGAACGGCTGGGCATCGCCGACCGCGGCATCCGCGAGGGCATCTTGCGCCGATTGATGGAGAGTTCTTCGTGAGCAGAGACGGCGGCGGACTTCGCGTCCGCGTAAAGACCGCGCGCAAGCGCACCGCACAATCGACGCGCTGGTTGGAGCGCCAGCTCAACGACCCCTATGTGAAGCGCGCCAAGGCGGACGGGTTTCGCAGTCGCGCCGCATACAAATTGTCCGAGCTCGACGAGCGGTTCGATTTCCTCAAGGGCAAGCGCCACGTCGTCGATCTCGGGATCGCGCCGGGCGGCTGGGCACAGGTGGTGCGGCGGCAGGTGCCCAAGGCGGCGATCGTCGGGATCGATCTGCTCCCGGTCGATCCGATCGACGGGGTCGAGATCCTCCAGCTCGATTTCATGGACGACGTCGCGCCCGAGCGGCTGATGGCAGCGCTGGGCGGCGCGCCCGACCTCGTGCTGTCGGACATGGCGGCGAACACCGTCGGACACCCGCAGACCGATGCCTTGCGCACGATGGGACTGGTCGAAGCGGCGCTCGATTTCGCGATCGACGTGTTGCAGCCGGGCGGTGCGTTCGTGGGGAAGGTGTTCGCGGGCGGCGCGGATACTGCGCTGGTCGCGGAAATGAAGCGCAACTTCACCAGCGTGAAGCACGCCAAGCCACCGGCGAGCCGCAAGGCGTCGTCGGAATGGTATGTCGTGGCGCAGGGGTTCAAGGGGCGGAAGGTCGAGGAGTAGCCTCGGCCGCATGGCTGCGGCGTCGATGCTCACCCGGAATGGCGCATCCGGGGCAAAGGCCCTTCGACTTCGCTCAGGGCGAACGGTTGGTGGTGGTAGGCGCCAATTCCACCATGACGCTGACACGGATGTGCAGTGGTCACCACCACATCCGTTCGGGCTGAGCGAAGTCGAAGCCCCCGGCGCAAACGCCGGGGTCAAACTCCGCTCAGAAAGGCCTCAGCCCTCGTAGTCAGCACCCAAATTCTGGTTGCGCGGCGGGGCGGCGGCGGTGAGGCGGAGTGCCTCGGCCGATGCCGACAGGCTGCCGACCGCATCCGCTTCGTCCTCGTCGTCGACCTGGACGCGCTGGAGACCGTTGATGACCGACTCCTTCAGATGCGCCGGGCGCACGCGCTCTTCCGCAATTTCGCGCAAGGCAACGACCGGGTTCTTGTCGCGGTCGCGATCGACGGTGAGGTCGGCACCACCCGAAATCGCCCGTGCGCGCTGGGCAGCGAACAGGACGAGATCGAACCGGTTGGGGATCTTGTCGACGCAATCTTCGACAGTGACGCGCGCCATGAATGGCTTCCTTCGCAAACGACGGTATTCGGAAAGATGATCCCCTAGGGGCAGGGGCCGGGAGAGTCAAGAAAATCGGGGCTTGCCCCTCCCCCCGCACCTTGCGGCGGCCCGCGGTTGGCGGCATCACCCGCCGCAATGACCGCGCCCGCCCCCCAGCCGACCTTCACCGTGGCGGGCAACCGGCTGACCATGCTCGATACCGGGCCGCGCCGGCTGGAGGCGCTGATCGGCCTGATCGACGGCGCGAAACAGTCGCTGCGGGTGATCTTCTACATCTATGTCGATGATTCGGCGGGCGAAGCGGTGGCCGCAGCCTTGCTCCGCGCCGCTGCGCGCGGCGTGACGGTGAAGCTGATCGTCGACGGACTCGGCAGCGAAGCCGCCGCGGCGAACGACTTCTTCACCCCTTTGCGCGACGGCGGGGTCGAGGTCTGCCGCTTCGTGCCGCGCTGGGGTCGACGCTATCTGCTGCGCAACCATCAGAAGCTCGCGCTCGCCGATGGCGAGACCGACACCCCGCGCGCAATCATCGGCGGGTTCAACGTCGAGGACAGCTACTTCGGCACCCCCGCCGAACAAGCGTGGCGCGATCTCGGGCTGGTCGTCGAAGGCCCGGCGGCGCAGCGCATCACCGGCTATTTCGACGTGCTCGCGCGCTGGGCGGGCCAGCCCAAACCGCCGCTGCGCACATTGCGGCGCGCGCTGTCGCGGTGGAGCGAGCCGCAAGGGACGGTCCGCTGGCTGTTCGGCGGGCCCACGCGGCGGCTGTCCCCCTGGGCGCGCGCGGTGAAGCACGATCTGCGCACAGCAACGCAGGTCGATCTGATCACCGCCTATTTCGCGCCCAATCCGGGGATGCTGCGCAAGCTCGACCGGGCGGGGATGCGCGGGCGGGTGCGGATCGTGCTGGCGTCAAAGAACGATCACGGTGCCGCGATCTGGGCGTCGCGCTTCACCTATGCGGGGCTGCTGCGCAAGCGCGTCCACATCTACGAATATCAGCCGACCAAATTGCATACCAAGCTCTTCCTGATCGGCGACGTCGTCTATATCGGCTCGGCCAATTACGATATCCGTAGCCTGTATCTCAACCTGGAGATGATGTTGCGGATCGAGGACCCCGTGTTTGCCGCGCATGTCCGCCGCTATGTCGACGGCGAGGTCGCAAATTCGGAGGCGATCACGCAGGACCTCTACAAGGCGCGCACCAGTCCGTGGATGCGAGTGAAACAGGCCGCCGCCTTCTTCGTGATGACCGTGCTCGACTATAACATCACCAAACGCCTCAACTTCGGACCCGAGCGGTGAAGACGTCCGCACGCGTCGATCGTGATTTCGCGTTGCTGTTCGTCGTGATGCTGACGATCGCGGGGGGCAACACCGCGCTGCAATCGGTCCTGCCCGCGCTCGGTCGGTCGCTGCGCGTGCCGGACAGTGCAGTCGCCGCCGCCTTCTCGGTGTCCGCGCTGCTGTGGGTGATCGCGGCGCCGTTCTGGGCACGCCGGTCGGACCGGCATGGGCGCCGCGCGATGATCCTGCTCGGGATGGGTGGGTTCTGCGTGTCGTTGCTGGTGTGCGGAATCTTCCTCACCGCCGGCATCAACGGCTGGATCGGCGGGACGACCGCGTTCGTCTGCTTTATCCTCGGGCGGTTGATCTACGGCAGCTTCGGCTGCGCCGCGCCGCCTGCGGTCCAGGCGCTCGTCGCGGGCAACACCACCCGCGCCGAACGGACCAAGGCGCTGACGCTGCTCGGCTCGGCCTTCGGGCTGGGGACGATCCTGGGGCCGACGATCGCACCGTTCCTCGTGCTCGGGACGATCGCGGGCGTGGAAATCGGGCTGGCGGGGCCGGCGTTCCTGTTCGCTTTGTTCGGGCTGTGCGTATTGATCGCGGTGCGGCAACTGCTGCCCAACGATCTTACGCCCGACACCGCGACGCACGGTGCCGCCAACGCCTATCCCTCGATCGGCGGCCAGAGCAGCGGCGCGAGCATCGTCGCTGCGACCGAATCCGACACCGAACAGCTGGCCGAACAGGTCGCCTACCGTGACCCGCGGATCCGCCCGTGGCTGATCGCCGGGCTCGTGTCTGGGCACGGGCAGGCGATGACCGGGCAGGCGATCGGCTTCCTCGTCATCGACCGGCTGAACCTCGCGCCCGCGGAAGCGCTGCAGCCTACCGGAATCGTGCTGATGATCGGCGCGCTCGCTGCCTTGCTGGTGCAATGGGGGATCATCCCCAATCTCGACCTGCGCCCGCGCGCGATGATGCTGGTCGGGCTCGCGGTCGCCGCGGTCGGCTGTGCGCTCACCGGGCTAGCGACGTCGCTCTATACGATCGCCTGCGCCTATGCGCTCGCTTCGGTCGGGTTCGGCTTCACCCGCCCCGCCTTTACCGCAGGCGCGTCGCTCGCGGTCGGGCACCATGCTCAAGGTTCGGTCGCGGGCAAGGTTACCTCGGTCAACGGCGCGGCGTTCGTGCTCGGGCCGTCGATCGGCGTCGGCCTGTACGAAGCGCAGCACGCGCTGCCCTACCTGATGGCAGGGGCAGCGATGCTGGTGCTGTTCGGTTATGCCTGGGTGCGGTTGCGCGAGCGATGATCCTCCCCTCCCTGGAAGGGAGGGGATCGAGGGGTGGGTCGGCCCGTTATCAAACGCTCCGCCCGACGACGGGCCGCCCCACCCCCAGCCCCTCCCCTTCGGGGAGGGGAGCAGAAGGGTCAGCGCGCGTCTTCCTTCGCACGCGGCGGGAAGGCGAAGCCGATCGGCTGTAGCGCGGTCGCATCCTGCTTGAGCCGGGCCGACATCGCTTCATATTCACGCTCGAGCTCGGGCGTCACCGACGCCCGCGAATCGCCCAGCGCGGTTTCGAAATGCGCCATCGTGACGTGGTTGACCGTCATCGATTCGCGCAACGCGGCAAGCCCCGCGCGCCGCACCACGTCTTCAAGATCGGCGCCGGTAAAGCGATCGGTCTTGCCCGCGATCACGTCGAGATCGACATCCTCGGCAAGCGGCATCTTGCCCGTCTGGATCGTCAGGATGCGCTTGCGCCCCCCGCGATCCGGCACGCCGACATAGACCAGTTCGTCGAACCGGCCCGGACGGAGCAGCGCCGGATCGATCAGATTGGGCCGGTTGGTCGCGCCGATCACGACGACCGACTGAAGTTCCTCCAGCCCGTCCATCTCCGCGAGGATCGTGTTGACCACCCGCTCGGTCACCTGCGGCTCACCCCCGCCGCTGCCGCGCGCGGGCACCAGCGAATCGAGTTCGTCGATGAAGATGACGCATGGCGCCACCTGCCGCGCACGCGCGAACAGCTTGGCGATCTGCTGCTCGCTCTCGCCATACCATTTGCTCAGCAGGTCGGACGATTTGGTCGCGATGAAATTGGCTTGCGCCTCGCGTGCGACCGCCTTGGCGAGCAACGTCTTGCCGGTGCCCGGCGGGCCATACAGCAGGAAACCCTTCGCGGGCCGAATCCCCAGACGCCGGAAAGCCTCGGGGTTCTTGAGCGGCAGCTCGACGCCTTCCTTGAGCCGCATCTGCGCAGAGTCGAGCCCGCCGACATCGTCCCAGCGGACGCGCGGAGCCTCGACCATCACTTCGCGCATCGCGCTCGGCTGGACGCGCTTCAACGCATCGAGGAAATCCTCGCGCGTCACCGCCAGCGTATCGAGCACCTCGGGCGGGATCGTGCCTTCGGACAGGTTGAGCCGCGGCATCAGCTTGCGCACCGCTTCGATTGCCGCCTCGCGCGCGAGTGCCGCAAGGTCGGCGCCGACGAAGCCATAAGTCGTCCGCGCAAGTTCGCCGAGGTCGACCTTGTCGCCGAGCGGCATGCCGCGCGTGTGGATCCCGAGGATCTCGCGCCGTCCACGCTCGTCGGGAACGCCGACGACGATCTCGCGGTCGAACCGCCCGGGACGCCGCAGCGCCTCGTCGATCGCCTCGGGGCGGTTGGTTGCGGCGATGACGACGACATTGGCGCGCGCTTCCAGCCCGTCCATCAGCGTCAGCAACTGCGCGACGAGGCGCTTCTCCGCCTCCCCCGACACTTGCCCGCGCTTGGGCGCGATCGAATCGATCTCGTCGATGAAGACGATCGACGGCGCGGCCTTGGCGGCTTCCTCGAACACCTGCCGCAGCTTGCCCTCCGATTCGCCGTACGCCGAGCCCATGATCTCGGGCCCGTTGATCAGGAAGAATTCAGCCGCGGATTCGTTGGCGACCGCACGCGCAAGGCGAGTCTTGCCGGTTCCGGGTGGCCCGTGCAGCAGCACGCCCTTGGGTGGATCGACGCCAAGACGCTGGAACAGTTCGGGATAGCGCAAGGGCAGCTCGACCATCTCGCGGAGCTGGTCGATCGTCGGGCCCATTCCGCCGATATCGTCATAGGTGACGTCGGCGCGGCGCGCTTCCTTGGGCTCCTCATATTCAGGGCGAAGCTCGATCTCGGTCGTCTCGTCGACATGCACCACGCCCTTGGGCACGGTCGAGATCACCGCGAGACGGATCTCCTGCAGCGCATAAGCGGGCGCGCGCAGCATGTTTTGGACACCCGGCGGCATGTTGTCGACGCGTTGCTGCCCTGCGGTAGCGACGACGTCGCCCTGGCACAAAGGCCGCCCGAAGAAGGTCCGCTTGAGCGCGTTGGACGATCCCTGCAACCGCAGGTTCTGTTGTGCGGGCGCGAACACGACGCGGGTCGCCGCCTTCGACTCGATCTTGCGAACCTCGACGAAGTCGCCCGAGCCGACCCCGGCGTTGGCACGCTGGAGCCCATCAATCCGAATGATCTCGAGTCCCTCGTCCTCGACGTAGGGCGCGACCGCGCGCGCAGGGGTGGTCGACTTGCCGACGATCTCGATCACGTCGCCCTCGCCGATCCCGAGCGCCGCCAGCATCGAGCGCGGCACATGCGCCAGACCCCGCCCGCTATCTTCCGCGCGGGCATTGGCAACCTGCAATTTCCGAATCGGCGCCTCGGCGTCCGCCATAGTCATTCCCTCACGAAACCCGCTGGTGAGCGCGCGAGATAGGGGGTCGGTTCCGCGAATACGAGGGCGCGCGCCGGGGCGGCCCGGTTCCGAGCGCGATCTGCGCGCGATCTGCGCCCGATCTGTAAAAGACAAAAAAAGGGCCGACCCCGGAGGATCGGCCTTGAAAGTTTTAGGAGAGGATGCCTGAAAGGCACCGTCTAAGTGCACCGCCGCGGATTATGTTGCAAGTGCGAAAGGATCGGATACGATTGCGCTTTGTGCAATCGACGTTATTAATTGCACCTGTAGCGCATAGCCGTCCTGAACCATGCGCAGCATGGTGCGTCGCACCATTCAACAAAGAAGGGGCATCCGATATGCGGCGCCTGCCACCACTCACCGCGATCGAAGCCTTCGTCCAGGTCGCGCGCACGGGATCGATCAAGGCCGCTTCACAAGAACTTGCGCTGTCACCCCCGGCGCTGAGCCGTCGCATCCAGGCGCTCGAACGCTTCATCGGTCGCCCGTTGTTCGAACGTCGGCATCAGGCGGTCGTGCTCAATGCGGACGGCGACCGGCTGCTCCAGCAAATTGCCCCCGCTCTGGACCAATTGTCCGATGCGGTCGAAGTGATGACGAGCAATACCGACGTGTTGCGGCTGCGGCTGGGCATCCTGCCGCTTTATGCGTCGCAACGGCTGTTCCCGCGACTCGGCGAACTGCGCAACCGGCATCCCGAACTGCACCTCGACATCGACACCAGCACGCACAACATCGCGCGGCTCGGCGAGGGGCTCGACGCGGTGATTGCTTTGGCACGCGATATCGACCCGGCGTTGTACGCGCGGCGGCTCGATCGCAACCAGGTCTATGTCATCGGCGCACGCTCGCTGATCGAGGGGCCGGATCCGGTGGTACGGCCGGAACAGCTTTCGGGGCTCACTGCGCTGGTTCACCGCGAGATGCCCGACACGTTCACCGCGTGGCGCGCGGCCGCGGGGCTGACCGAGCTCGAGCCGCTGGCGGTGGATCATTTCGATTCGGGGGCGTTGATGCTCGAGGCGGCGGCGCAGGGGCTCGGCATCGCCTTCATGCACGAAAGCCATTTTGCGGATGCCAACGATGCGCGGATCGTGCGGCTGTTCGATATCTCGGTGGAAAGCCCGTACAGCTACTGGTTTGCATGCCGCCCGCGCGCGCTGGCGCAGAAGCCGGTGAAGCTGTTCCACGACTGGCTGATCGCGACGATCGCCGATCCGAGTGTGTAACGTCTTCTTCTTCTAAAGCCCCTCCCCTTCAGGGGAGGGGTTGGGGGTGGGGAAGTGCCTCGCAGAGAGCTGAGTTCTGCTGCACTGCCCCACCCCAACCCCTCCCCCGAGGGGGAGGGGCTAAAGGCAGGATTTAAGCAGCCGTCGCCTTCAAAATCTTGCCCGGCTCGCGCGGCGGCTCGCCCTTCGGTAGCGCGTCGATATGCTCCATGCCCGACGTCACCTGGCCCCACACGGTGTACTGGCCGTCGAGGAAGCGTGCATCGTCGAAGCAGATGAAGAACTGGCTGTTCGCCGAGTTCGGATCGTTGGTGCGTGCCATCGACGCGACGCCGCGGACATGCGGTTCCTTCGAGAATTCGGCGGGGAGGTTGGGCTTGTCCGAACCGTGCATGCCGGTGCCGGTGGGGTCGCCGCCCTGCGCCATGAAGCCGGGAATGACGCGGTGGAACACGACGCCGTCATAGAAGCCGTCGTTCGCCAGTTCGGCGACACGCGCGACGTGCTGCGGCGCGAGATCGCCGCGCAGCTTGATCACGACATCGCCGCCATCGAGGGTCAGCGTCAGGGTTTCGGGAAGATCGGCCATGTTGGGCTCCTGAAATGGGAATGACGCTGACGTAGCGATGCAGCGTCGGAGAGGCAAATCGCCACCGATTGGCTTTGTTCCCATATCGGGCTAGAGCGCACCCCCGGCGGGCAACAGGAGGTCCATGATGAGCGAGACCGAGCTCCTTCCCGAAAACGACGGTGCACAACTCGACGAGGACGATCGGCTCAAGCCCGAATTCGTCCGTGCGGTGCTCGATGCGGTCGAGGCCGGCGATGCGGAGGGCGCGCGCGCGCTGGTCGAACCGCTTCATCCCGCCGATATCGCCGATCTGTTCGAGCTGACCCCGGCGGATTGCCGCGCGGCGCTGGCGAGCGCGATCACCGACCTGCTCGACGGCGACGTCTTCGCCGAAATGAACGATTACGTCCGCGAGGATCTGATCGATTCGCTCTCGGCGAGTCAGGTCGCGGATATCGCGTCCGAACTCGACACCGACGACGCGGTCGCGATCATCGAGGACATGGAGCCCGCCGACCAGCGCGAGGTGCTCCGCGCGCTCGACCCCGACGATCGCGCCGCGATCGAGGAGGCGCTGAGCTATCCCGAGGAATCCGCCGGCCGCCTGATGCAGCGCGAGCTGATCGCGGTGCCCGAACATTGGCGCGTCGGCGACGTGCTCGATTATCTGCGCACGCATGACGCGCTGACGACCGATTTCTGGGAAATCTTCGTGGTCGACCCGGCGCACAAGCCGATCGGCACCGTCGCCTTGTCGTGGATCCTGCGCACCCCGCGCGGGATTGCGATCAGCGACGTGATGCAGCGCGAACAGACGCTGATCCCGGTCGACATGGACCAGGAGGAAGTCGCGCTGCGCTTCCAGAAGTACGCGCTGATCTCAGCGGCGGTGACCGACACCGGCGGTCGGCTCGTCGGCATGATCACGGTCGACGATATCGTACACATTATTTCCGAGGAAGCGAGCGAAGACATCCTGCGCCTGTCGGGCGCGGGCGACGGCGACATCAACGAACCGATCCTGCTGACCGTGCGGACGCGGATCACCTGGCTGGTGGTCAACCTCGGCACCGCGATGATCGCCGCGTCGGTGGTCGGTGCGTTCCAGGGTCAGATCGCGCGCTTCGCATTGCTCGCGGTGCTGATGCCGATTGTGTCGGGGATGGGCGGCAATGCGGGCACGCAGACGCTCGCGGTCGTCGTGCGCGCGCTCGCGACCAACCAGCTGACGAGTTCGAATACCGCACGGATGATCCTGCGCGAATTCCGCATCGCCGCCGCCAATGGCGCGATGTTGGGCGTATTGGTCGGCACCGGGACCTACCTTGCGTTCGGCAATGTTGGGCTCGCGATCGTGATCGCGATGGCGATGGTGATCAATAATCTGATCGCGGGGCTGGCGGGCGTGCTCGTGCCGGTGTCGCTGGAACGCGCCGGGGTCGATCCCGCGGTATCGTCGGCGGTGTTCGTGACGACGATGACCGATGTGATGGGTTTCTTGTCGTTTCTGGGACTTGCGACGCTGTGGGGGCTTGGCGGCTGAGCCCGCTGCGCCCAAATCGGCGACATGTTGCATTTGACCAAGGTTGCGTTCGGCGCGACGAGCCTCGAACATCTCGCCGAACGCCTCAAGCAACGCGCCGCGGACGGCCCGGTGTTTCTCACCACGCGCTATCTACCCAAACGGCATGAGGAAATCGTCGGTGCGGACGGCCAAGGGGATGGCAAGGGCGGCTCGCTCTACTGGATCATCAAGCACACGTTGGTCGCGCGCTCGCCGATCCTCGGGTTCGGCGAGGCCGAGGGCGGGCGAGTCGCGATCCATATCGACCCCGCGCTGGTGCTGACCGAAGGCCGCCCGAAGCGTGCGCACCAGGGGTGGCGCTATCTCGAACCGGGCGATGCGCCCGCCGATCTGGGCGGTGACGTGGTGGTGGGGGATGCGATGCCGGCGGCGCTGATCGGCAAGCTCGCGGCGCTGGGGCTGATCTGACGAAGGCTTACGGCGTCTCCCCCCTTACGGCGCCGCCTCTACCCCGCACCGGATCGGCCCGCTCGCCGCCTTGGACACCCGGCACGTCGGCTTGCCATAGATCGTCACCGCCCCCAGCCCGGTGCTCGTCGCATCGGCGGTGTAGCGTGCGGTCGCGGTGATCGTCCCCGATCCGTCGAGCCGCACCGTCAGCGCATCGCTGCGCAGCGCGGCGGCAGCGATCCCGCCGGTCCCGCTGGTCAGCAACCGGACCCGACCCCCGCGCCCGCCGAGCGTCATCGCGCCCGTCCCGAGCAGCGTTGCGTTGAGCTCGTCCGCGTCGAGCGCGGGCGCGGCGATCGATCCACTCCCCGTCACCTGCAAATCGACGCGCTGTGCGCGGAAAGGCCCCGCCACCGTCAGCCGCCCGCCACCGATGACGGTCGCACCGCGCAGCATCGGAACGCCCAGCCGGATGACGAAGGGCTGCGCACCGCCGCGCCGGGGGACTTCCCCCCAGCCGCGGCTGCCCGCACGGACGATCAAAGTGCGCCCCTCGACCCGGATGTCGAGCGAGTCGCTCGCTTCCGCCGGCCCCTCCGCCCGCGCCGAGGGCGGTGCGCGCGTGGTCAGCGCGACGTCGAACGGGCCGTCGATCCGGATCCGGTCATAATCGGTGACGACATAGGACCGGCCCGTCGCCGCCAGCGCAACACCAGGCATTGCGAGAAAAAGCAGGGTGAGCAGGCGGACAAGGATCATCCACAGGGCATCGCCGCGATTCCGCGCTCAGGCAAGCGCCCGATTCACCCGCCGCAGCGGACGTTGCCCGATCCGGTCTTGCTCACCGAACACCGCGCCTGCGGCCCGAGATCGACATCGCCCGATCCCACCAGCGAAACCTGCGCCTGCCCGACGACGTCGGCGCGGACATCCCCCGATCCCGCGAGCGAGACGGTCGCCGACCCTGCCTTGACCCCGCCCGCCGACACGTTGCCCGACCCGGCAAGCTTGACCGTCAGCCGCTCGACCCGGCCCCTGGCGTCGATATTGCCCGACCCGGCCACCGTCAGCCGTGCATCGGGCACCGTCAGCGTCGCAATCGACAGATTGCCCGACCCTGCGGCCTCCCCGCCGAAGCGCTGCCCATCGACCCGGTCGATCGCAAGGTTGCCCGATCCGACGATCTGCGCGGTGACGATCCGTGGCATCGTCACGAACACCTTCACGCCGCGCCGTCCGCCGCCCCAGCTCATGCCCGCAAGGTTCTTCTTGCGCCCGACCTTCAACGTATCGCCGTCGCGGAGGATCTCGAGCTTGTCGAGTTCGGCGCTTGGCCCTTCTGCGCGGACCGAGAAGCCGGTGCCGACGCGGACATCGACATCGTCCGATCCCCGCAGCGAGACCCCGCTGAAATCGGTGATCGCGAAGGTGCGGGTGGTTCCTGCGCCCGCGGAGGTGGCCGCATCGCTGGTGTTGGAACATCCCGCAAGCGCGACGGCTGCGAGGAAGGACAGACTGCGCATACGCTACCTCCTGTGTGTTGCCTTATTAGTACACCGTCTGCTTTCGGATGCAACCCCTGTCGTGGGCCCGCCCCCTCCACACGCCGTGATGCTGAACGTGTTTCAGCATCCACCGTGCGACAGGCGCGGACCGTCAATGCGGCGCGGTGGCCCCTGAAACACGTTCGAGGTGACGCAAGGGGCGTGAGCGCCGTCCCACTCCAAACGCGCCGTCATGCTAAACTTGTTTCAGCATCCACCATGCGACGGGCACGGACCGTCATCGCGGCGGGGTGGACCCTGAAACGAGTTCAGGGTGACGCAGGGTGGGGGGGGTCCCGTGCCTCTTCATCCCACCCGTCATGCTGAACTTGTTTCAGCATCCACCGTGGGACCGGCACGGACCGTCATCACGGCGCGGTGGACCCTGAAAGACGTTCGGGTGACGCCGGGAGTGGGAGCGCCCCCGCTGCCCCCAAACGAAAAAAGGGGCGACCGTCGCCGGCCGCCCCTTTTTCAAACCGCGGTATCCGCAAAAGAACGTCAGGCCGGAGCCTTGTCCTTGTTGTGGATCGCCGCTGCCTTGCGCAAAATCTCGAGGATCTTTTCCTGCGCGGTCGGCTCGTCGACCTGCTCCATCGCGGCGAGTTCGCGCGCGAGGCGGCTGGTCGCGCCTTCGAAGATCTGCCGCTCGGAATAGCTCTGCTCGGGCTGGTCGTCGGCACGGAACAGGTCGCGGACCACTTCGGCGATCGACACGAGGTCGCCCGAATTGATCTTGGCTTCATATTCCTGTGCACGGCGCGACCACATGGTGCGCTTGACGCGCGGCTTGCCGGTCAGCGTCTCGAGTGCCTCACGCAGCGTCTTGTCGCTGGAAAGCTTGCGCATTCCGACGCTTTCGGCCTTGTTGGTCGGCACGCGCAACGTCATGCGCTCTTTTTCGAACCGCAGAACATAAAGTTCGAGCTGCATCCCGGCGATTTCCTGCCGCTGAAGCTCGATCACACGGCCAACGCCGTGCTTGGGGTAAACGACATAATCGCCGACGTCGAAGGACAGCGCCTTGGCAGCCATTCCGTTGGACCTTTCTGTGGACCGGGTATCCGGTGCAACGCACTTCTCGCAGCAAAGCTGCATCAGCGCTCGCAGGGTGGTGGGTTGATACGTCTCCGTGTCGGACAGCGCCTGAAGCACCGTCCGTCGTCACCCTTTTAACACAGTCGCAACAAAATTACCAGACAAAGGTCGCGCGCGCGCCGCTCCCGACGGGATCGGACGCACGACGACGCGCCATTTCCGGCCAATCCGGTCGATCAGTCGCCCGCGCCGGGCTCTGCCGAGAAGAACTTGTCGTACTTGCCGGTCTCGCCCTTATGCTCGTCGGCGTCGGCAGGCGTCTGGTTCGCCTTGCGCGTGACGTTGGGCCACTGGCTAGAGAAGGTCGTGTTGAGTTCGAGCCACGGTTCGAGACCGCTTTCCGTATCGGGGAGGATCGCTTCGGCGGGGCACTCGGGCTCGCAGACGCCGCAATCGATGCATTCGCTGGGGTTGATGACCAGCATGTTCTCGCCTTCATAGAAGCAATCGACCGGGCACACCTCGACGCAGTCCATGTACTTGCACTTGATGCAGGCATCGGTGACGACGTAGGTCATTAGGTAACTCCCGGAGCAACGAACTCGACGCTGCTATGCGCGAGCGTCCGCCCCGTCAATGTTTGCGTCACTGATTGCGGTGGCTGTTCGGTCATTTTCGATCAGGTCGACGTAGCACGCCCGCCCCGCTTCGGGCGGGCCACGACGCTCGGGCAGGCATTCGACGCGGATCGCGCGAATCCGGCCCGAGGGGGTAGCAAAGGCGAGCACGCTTCCGATCCGCACCGCCGCGGCGGGCCGGTCGACCGCGCGCCCGTCGATCCGCAATCGTCCGCTCGCGGCCATCCCTTGCGCGATGCCGCGCGTCTTCACGATCCGGGCGAACCAGAGGAAACAGTCGAGCCGCATGCTCGGGCCGCGGGGGAAAGCTTCAGCCATGCACCGCCAGATCGGCGAGCGCCGCAAAGTGCGTGCCGCGCGGCGCGACGACGGCTCGGACGGTCGGCAGCCCACGCCAGACCCAGCGCGGTACCGTATCGTCGGCGGCAGGGGGCGCAGCGGCTGGAGCCGGGCGGAAGCCGAACCCCGCCATCAGCTTCTCGATCGTCGGCGGGGTCAGCCCCATCGACAGCGCGAGCGCGGGATCGAGCGCGAACGGCTGTCGACCCGCCGCACCGCGTGCGTCATGCGCCGCGCGCGCAATCCGTTCGATCAGGTCGATCCGCACCGCTTGCGCCGCGATCGGGCGATAGCCGTCCACCAGCGTCGCGCCGGGTGCGCCGCGCACCAGCACGCTCGCGCCGTCGCGCGGTGCGTCGGCGATGCCGCGCGCGTCGCGGATCGCGAACAGGGCGCGCCGCCACCGCGCGGCGGCAGGCTTGAGCAAGCGCGGATCGAACAGGTCGAGCGCGCCGATCGTCACCCCCGCCCGCCGGAACGCCTTGCGCGCGACCCCGTCGAGCTTGTCGAGCACCGCCACCACTTCGCTCCGCGCGACCATCCCGCCGCCCGCAACCAGCGCCGCCGCGACCGCGCGCGATGCAGGACTGGCGGCCGGATCACGCTGGACCGAGTCGAGCAGCACCGGCCCCGGCAGGGCGCGTGCGACCGAATCACCGAACCAGCCGCGCAGCCGCTGCTCGATCTTGGCGCGGAGCGTCACGTCGAGGCAATCGAGCGCGCGGTCGAGCACAATGCGCGGGCGCACCAGGCTTTGCCCCGGCGCAAAGGTCGCGACCGTAAAGCCGCGCCACAGCAGCACCGGCGTCTCGCCCGCCTCGGTGCGCAGCGACAGGTCGGCATCCGCCGCTTCGGCAAGCGCCACCCCGCGCTTGCCGCGCTCGTCACCCAGCCGCCGTTCCGCCGCCGCGAGCAGCATGCGCTTGTCGTTCGCGCGCGCATCCGCCGCGACCGTGAAGCGGAACCCGTCGAGCCGCCCGATCGCATGATCCTCGACCATCACTTCGCCTTCCGGCCCGATCGTTACGGGGAGCATCCGCGGATCCGCACCGATCTGGCGCATCAGCAGCGTGGTGCGCTTGTCGACGAAACGCTGCGTCAGGCTCGCGTGGAGCGCATCCGACAGCCGTTCCTCGACCGCACTCGCACGCGCTGCTCCTTGCGCCGGGTCCGCCAGCCAGTCGCGCCGGTTGGCGATATACGCCCAGCTCCGCGCCGCCGCGATCCGCCCAGCGAGCGTCTCGACATCGCCGACCACCGTATCGAGCCGCGCGAGTTCCGCCGCGAACCAGGCGTGCGGGATATGCCCCTGCCCTTCGCTCAGATAGCCGAACACGCGCGCGACGAAGCGGGTATGCGGATCGACGCCAAGCTTGCGGAAATCGGGCAGCCCGCACGCCGCCCATAGCCGCTCGACCATCGCCGGATGCCGCGTCCGCGCGCGCACCCAATCCTCCTCGGCCATACGCTTGAGCACCGCGAGATCGACCGATTGCGGCGCCGCGCGCAGGCGGCGGTTCTCGGGCTTGGCCTCGAGGCTCGCGATCAGCGCGGCGACGCTCGAAAAATCGGGCTCGCCCTCGCGCCAGTAGAGATGTTCGAGCGGCGGGAAACGATGCTCTTCGATCGCGAGCACCTCCTCGGGTGCGAACGCCCCCGGCCCTTCCTCGACCAGAGCACCGAACGTCCCGTCGCGCTGGTGCCGCCCTGCCCGCCCCGCGATCTGTGCCATTTCGGCGACGGTCAGCCGACGCTGGCGGTGGCCGTCGAACTTGTTGAGGCTGGCGAAGGCGACATGGTTGACGTCCATGTTGAGCCCCATGCCGATCGCATCGGTCGCGACCAGATAATCGACCTCGCCCGCCTGGAACATCGCGACCTGCGCGTTGCGGGTGCGCGGGGACAGCGCGCCCATCACCACCGCCGCGCCGCCGCGCAGACGCCGCAGCATCTCGGCGACCGCATAGACTTCCTCCGCGCTGAACGCGACGATGACGGAGCGTTTCGGGAGGCGGCTGATCTTCTTGGCACCCGCATAGCTGAGCGTCGAAAAGCGCGGGCGGTTGATGATCTCGATTCCCGGGACCAGCGCCTTGAGCATCGGGCGCAGCGCTTCGGACCCGAGCAGCATCGTCTCGTCGCGCCCGCGGGCGCGCAGGATGCGATCGGTGAAGACATGACCCCGTTCCAAATCGGCGCCAAGCTGCGCCTCATCGACTGCAACGAACGCCAAATCGCGGTCAACCGGCATGGATTCGGCTGTGCACAGGAACCAACGTGCGTCTTTTGGGACGATCTTTTCCTCGCCGGTGATCAATGCGACGCGGTTCGCGCCCTTGATCTTGACGACCCGGTCATAGACCTCGCGCGCCAGCAACCGCAGCGGAAAGCCGATCATGCCGCTGGAATGCCCGCACATTCGCTCGACCGCGAGATGCGTCTTGCCGGTGTTGGTCGGCCCGAGCACCGCAGTGACGGCGCTGTCGTGGTGGCGTTGCATGACACAAGCAACATCGCGTCCCCAGAGGCGATACGCAACCATCCCGTTTGCAAAAAAGACCGCGAGATCATCGCCCAGCCACCGATATGCCGCCGACCCGGCGTGTTCCCGACGCAATCGTATCGTTCGAACGGTTGGCCGCATCCCACCCGATCGCAGGTGGCAGTTAATTTGACTTTAGGACTTGAGCGGCACAGTCCTCGGGCCCGACGCTGCGGGGCACATCAGGCGGCGGACAACGGATTTCGGGGTCGAAACAGCCTTGTTTGTACCAAATTTGAACGACGTGGAGACTTCGGGCGGCAGCGCGGCGCTGTCCTTCGGCCGCGCCATCGTGCCCGTGGCACAGACCCATCGGCTCGAACGCCTGCGCGCTGCCGCGGGCCGGGTCGATTGGGTGCCCGACCTCGGAACCCGCATCGGCTCGCGCGACTGGTGGCGCGGTGCCGCAACCTGCGCCGTCCTGTGCGTCACCGCCTTCGTCACCGCACCGCCGCTCACCCCTCCGTTGCTCGGCGCGGCCGCCGCACCGATGATCGGCACCGACCGCGAGGAAGCGCGTGCGCAGATGATCGCGCCGCTCGCCTGGGGCGCGGATACCGGGCGGCACATGGCGTCGAACGATCTCGTCCGTCCGCTGACCGAAGCCCCCGAACGCCCGGTCGAGCAACGCACCGCGACGGTCGGCCACGGCGACAGCCTAAGCGACATGCTCCAACGCGCCGGCCTGTCCGAGCGCGATGCGCAGGACACGGTTGCGCTCGTCGCGACGACGGTGCCGCTCGACACGCTCAAGCCCGGCACGCAGATCCCGCTGACGCTCGGTCGCCGCCCCAACCGCAGCGTTGCGCGTCCGCTCGAGGCACTGTCGCTGCGCGCGCGGTTCGATCTCGCGCTCGACCTCAAACGCGTGGGCGACCGGTTGGTGATGGAGCGCCGCGCGATCGCGGTTGATGACACGCCGCTTAGGATCACGGGCGCGGTCGGCTCCAGCCTGTACCGCTCGGCGCGCGCGGCGGGGGTCCCGATCCGCGCGGTCGAGAGCTACATCAAGGCGATCGCGAGCAAGGTCGCGGTCGGCCAAATCGATTCGAACGACACCTACGACCTGATCGTCGAGCGCCAGCGCGCCGCGACCGGCGAGACGCAGCTCGGCAAGCTGCTGTTCGCGGGGCTCGGCCACGGTGGACGCAAGACGCAGTTGGTCCAGTGGAACGACGGCACCTGGTATGAAGCATCGGGCCAAGCCGAACGGCAGGGGCAGTTCACGATGCCGGTATCGATGGCGCGCGTGACCTCGAGCTTCGGGATGCGCTTTCATCCGCTGCTCGGCTTCTCGCGGATGCACAAGGGGATCGACATCGGCACCGCCACCGGTACGCCGATCCACGCCCCCGCCGACGGCGTGGTGGCGTTCGCCGGGCGCAGCGGGGGTTATGGCAATTTCCTCAAGATGGCGCACGGCGGGTCGATCGTGACCTGCTACGGGCACCTCAGCCGTTTCGCTGTGCGCGCAGGCCAGCGCGTGTCGCGCGGGCAGGTGATCGGCTATTCGGGCAACAGCGGCCTTTCGACCGGACCGCACCTCCACTGGGAAGTGCTGCGCGGCGGGGTTGCGGTCAATCCGCGCGGCTTCTCCTTCTCCAGCCTTGCGACGCTTTCGGGGGAGCAGTTGCGCGCATTCCGGGCGAGGGTTTCCGGTCTCCTCGCGGTGAAGCCGGGCGCCTGAAAGCCCTAAACACGGAGCGTCGCGCTCAGACTAGTCCCGTGCCGTCGATCACCAGGTCGGGCAACGTCGCACTGGGCACCGCCCCGGCGAGCGGGAGCGACCTGCGGTGCGAGAACCCCTCCGCCGATACCGACCAGAATTGATGGACGGTCGTCTCCGCGAGATCGACGACCCAATATTCCGGGACGCCGTGCCGCGCATAGAGCGCCAGTTTCGCGCCGAGATCGTTCTCCAGCGTCGTATCCGACACCTCGACCACCAGCGCGACATGCTCGATCCGGAAATAATCGCGCGCCATCGGCGCATCGACGACAGCAACGTCGGGTTCGGGAAGATTATACGGCGGTAGCGCGAGCGTTGGCTCGACCACTGCGCTGAAGCGCGAGCCCGTCGCTTCCAAAGCGGCCTGCAACCGATACATGAGCTGACTTTTGACGAAGGTATGCGGGCGGAATTCTGCGCTCATTCCGACGATCATCCCCTCGATCAACTCGACCTTTTTTAAATCGGCGAACGCGCCCGTGCGATCGAGCACCTCGAAGTCCTCGATCCGGAGCTTGACCGGATGCGGCACGTTCACGGGGATCGTCATGTTCATGGCGCAAACAGCATAGCATTTGCGCTTGCCCCCCTAAAGCGGCAAACGCGGGGGATTATGACCGACACAGCCTTCCGCACCGCCGCCCAAGACTCCAAAGCCTGGCCCTATGAGGAGGCGCGCAAGCTCCTCAAGCGGTATCCCGACGGCAAACCCGGTGGCGCGCCCGTCATCTTCGAAACGGGCTACGGTCCCTCGGGCCTGCCGCATATCGGCACGTTCAATGAAGTGCTCCGCACGACGATGGTACGCCACGCATTCCAGACGCTGTCCGATGCGCCGACCCGGCTGATCGAATTCAGCGACGACATGGACGGGTTGCGCAAGGTGCCCGACAACGTCCCCAACCAGGCGATGCTGACCGAGCATCTCGGCAAGCCGCTCAGCCGAATCCCCGATCCGTTCGAGAAGTTCGAGAGTTTCGCCGCGCACAACAATGCGATGCTGCGCGATTTCCTCGATCGCTTCGGCTTCGAATACGAATTCATCTCCTCCGCCTCGCAATATGAAGCCGGCGTGTTCGACGATGCGCTGAAGGGCGTGTTGCGCAACTATGCCGCGATCATGGGCGTGATGCTGCCGACGCTGCGCAAGGAACGCGCAGCGACCTATTCGCCGATCCTGCCGATCAGCCCCAAGACCGGGGTGGTGCTCCAGGTCCCGGTCGAGGTCGTCAATGTCGAGCAGGGCACGATCCGCTTCACCGACAGCGACGGCGAGGTGCTGGTGCAATCGATCCTCGGCGGCCACGCCAAGCTGCAGTGGAAGGTCGACTGGGCGATGCGCTGGGTCGCGTTGGGCGTCGATTACGAGATGTACGGCAAGGACCTGATCGACAGCGGCGTACAGTCGGGCAAGATCGCGCGTGTGCTCGGCGGTCGCCCGCCGGAGGGGCTGATCTACGAGATGTTCCTCGACGAAAAGGGCGAGAAGATCTCCAAGTCCAAGGGCAATGGCCTGACGCTCGAGCAGTGGCTCGATTACGGCACGCAGGAGAGCCTGTCCTTCTTCGCCTACCGCGAACCCAAGAAGGCGAAGCAGCTTCACGTCGGCGTCATCCCGCGCGCGGTGGACGACTATTTCGACTTCCGGGGCAAATATGCCGCGCTTCCGGTCGAGCAGAAGCTTGGCAATCCGGTGCACCACATCCATGACGGCGCGGTGCCGGGGACGACCCCGCCGGTGACGTTCGGGCTGCTGCTCAACCTCGTCGGCGTTCTCGGCGCGGGCGCGACGGCGGAGCAGGTGCGCGGCTATCTCAGCAATTACGTCGAAGGCGAGATCACGCCAGAGCTCGACGCGCTCATCGGCCATGCACTCGCGTACAACCGCGATTTCGTCGCGCCGACGCTCCAGCGCCGCAAGCCGGTGGGGATCGAAGTCGCCGCGCTCGAACGGCTCGATCGCGATCTGGCCGCCGCACCGGCGGATGCCTCGGCGGTCGACTTGCAGAACATCGTCTATGCGATCGGCAACGAAGGCGGGTTCGATCCGCTGCGCAGCTGGTTCGGTGCGTTGTACGAGACGCTGCTCGGCTCGAGCCAGGGACCACGCATGGGCAGCTTCATCGCGCTGTACGGGCTCGACAACACCCGCAAATTGATCGCTGAGGCGTTGGCGGACTGAGGAAGCGGAAAATGCCCAACAAGCCCCTGATCAATCGTGACACGCGGCTGTGCATGTCGCTGGCGGCTCGCCCGGGCAATTTCGGGACGCGCTTCCACAACCGGCTGTACGAAACGCTGGGGCTGGATTTCGTCTACAAGGCGTTCTCGACGCAGGACCTGGAAGGCGCGGTGCGCGGGATCCGCGCGCTCGACATTCGCGGCTGCGCGATCTCGATGCCGTTCAAGGAAGCGGTGATCCCCATGCTCAACGGGCTCGCGCCCTCGGCGGCGGCGATCGATAGCGTCAATACGATCGTCAACGAAGACGGCGTGCTGACCGGGCACAATACTGATTATGCCGCGGTTGCGCGGCTGATCGCCGATATCGATCCTGCCACGCGCTTCGTGCTGCGGGGGTCGGGCGGGATGGCGAAAGCGGTCGCGGCCGCTTTGCGCGACGCGGGCTTTCGCGACGGGACGGTCGTTGCGCGCAACGCGGACGTGGGACAGGCGCTGGCGGCGCTATATGGTTTCGGCTGGCGTGCCGACGTGGACCAGGACGCGGGGGCCGGACTGCTACTCAACGTCACGCCGATCGGCATGACCGGCGGCGACGCAGACTCGCTCGCCTTCCCGGAAGCGATGATCGCGGCAAGCACGGTGGTGGTGGATGTCGTCCAATATCCGCCCGAAACACCGTTGCTGCGGGCAGCACGCACGGCCGGCAAGCGCGTGATCACGGGGGCCGAAGTCGCGACCTTGCAGGCGCTCGACCAGTTTGTGCTCTACACCGGCGTCACCCCTGACGCCGAACAGGTTGCCGAAGCCGCTGCATTCGCCCGCGCAAACGGTTGAAATCGGCACCTAGGTTAGGGCACCCTACCCTAGCAGCGCGCGATATTCCGGGTGTTTCTCGATATAGGCCGTCACGAACGGACATTGCGAAATGACCTTCAGTCCGCGGTCGCGCGCCGAATCAAGTGCGGCGCGGATCAGCTTGGATGCGACTCCTCGCCCCTCGATCGCCTTGGGGACGATCGTGTGGGTGAAGACGATCGTGTCGCCCTCCAGCTGATACGCCGCAACGGCGCGCTGGCCACTCACGATCAGTTCGAATTCGGCCTCGGCCTTGTTGTCGGTAACGCGTTCCATAGCCTTGCATGTGCTGTGCAGCCCCGGCTTGTGCAAGAACGTTTCGTGAAAACCTTGTGAGCGCACCCCGTCAGCGTTACATGTAACGGCATCTTCCGGAGACCGCCGCAATGGGCATGGAACGACCAATGACCAGCGCCGAACGCGTCGCCAAGCGCCGCGCGGCGCTGCGCGCGCAGGGGCTGCGCGCGCGGACCTTGTGGCTGCCCGACCGCGCGAGCGCGGCGTTTCAGGAGAGCGTCGTCCGGGACACGGCGGTAATCAACGCCATGCAGGGCGAAACCGATACGTCCGCCTTCATCGAAGCGGTCCAGCATTGGCCCAATGCGGACTATGATTGGGGTCCGGACGGCGCACCGTGACGCGCGATGACATCGCAACGTCGCCACAGGATCGGGCTTTGCGGGCAAGCCGCGCCCGGCGCTGATCGTCCAGGACACCGCCTATCTCGGGATTTCGACGATCGTCCTTGCGCTCATCACGAGCGACGACCGCGCCAGTCAGCTGTCGATCAGCGTCCCCGTCACCCCGAGCGCGACGAACGGGTTGCGCGTGCAATCCTATGTCACCGTTCACGAACTTGTGACGGTTCGGCGTGAAAAGCTGGACAAGCATGTCGGCAAGCTCGAAGAGCCCCTGATGCGCCGTGTCGATCACGCCATCATCCTTTTTCTTGGCCTAGACCGTGGTTGATCCTCTCCCCATCCTGCAATCCACCTTCGGCTTCCCGGCGTTTCGCGGCGTCCAGGGGTCGGTCGTCGAGCGCGTGCTCGCGGGCGAGAACACGCTCGCAGTGATGCCGACCGGCGCGGGCAAGTCGCTCTGCTATCAGCTTCCCGCGGTCGCGCTCAACGGCACGTGCGTCGTCGTCTCGCCGCTGATTGCGCTGATGCACGACCAGTTGCGCGCGGCGACCGCGATCGGGATCAGCGCGGCGACGCTGACCTCGGTCGACACCGACCAGATGGAGACGATCGCGCGCTTCCGCCGCGGCGACCTCGACTTGCTCTATGTCGCGCCCGAACGCGCCTCGAGCCAGAGCTTCCGCGACTTGCTCGGCCAGGCCCCGCTCGCGCTGTTCGCGATCGACGAGGCGCATTGCGTGTCCGAATGGGGGCACGACTTCCGCCCCGATTACCGCTTGCTCCGCCCGCTGCTCGATGCCTTCCCGGATGTGCCAAGGCTGGCGCTGACCGCGACCGCCGATGCGCATACCCGCGCGGACATCCTCGACCAGCTCGGCATTCCGCACGACGGGATGATCGTCGCAGGCTTCGACCGGCCCAACATCCAGTATCGCATCAGCCCCAAGGACAATGCGACGCGCCAGATCGCCGACCTGATCGCGGAGACGCCCGGCGCGGGGATCGTCTACGTCCAGAGCCGCGCCGGTACCGAGAAGATGGCGGAGGCGCTCGCCAAGACCGGCCGCCCAACCCGCGCCTATCATGCCGGGCTCGATCCGTCGGTCCGCGCGCGTAACCAGGCCGATTTCGTCGCGTCCGAGGATATGGTGATGTGCGCGACGGTCGCGTTCGGCATGGGGATCGACAAGCCCGACGTCCGCTTCGTCGCCCACGCCGGTCTGCCCAAATCGATCGAGGCTTATTATCAGGAAACTGGCCGCGCGGGGCGCGACGGCGATCCGGCGATGGCGCATCTCTTCTGGGGTGCCGAGGATTTCGCGCGTGCGCGCCAGCGGATCGGCGAGGTCGAGCCTGCGCGCCAGCCGGGCGAGCGGCAACGGCTCGCGGCACTCGGCGCGCTCGCCGAGACCGCGGGGTGCCGCCGCCGCATCCTGCTCAAGCATTTCGGCGACGATTCGCCGGAGAATTGCGGCAATTGCGACAACTGCATCTCCCCGCCCGCCAGCGTCGACGCGACGGAGGTGGCGAGGAAGTTCCTTTCCGCCGTCTTTCGCACGGGCCAGAGCTTTGGCGCGGGCTATATCGAACAGGTCCTGATGGGCCAGTCGAGCGAACGCAGCCTGATGAACGGGCATGAAGCGCTCGGCGTGTTCGGAATCGCGTCCTCCCCGGAGGAAGCCGCGCTGATCAAGCCGGTCGGACGCGCGTTGCTGCTGCGCGATGCGCTCCGCGCGAACGATTTCGGCGGGCTGGAGTTCGGCCCCGGCGCCCGCGGCATTTTGAAAGAGAACGACCGCGTCGACCTGATCGTCCCGCCCAAGCGGACCCGGCGAGCACGCGGCGGAGCAGGCAGTGGTGCGGCGGCGAACCCGAGCGGCGATCCGCTGTTCGAGGCGCTGCGTACCAAACGCCGCGAACTCGCGCTCGAGGCGAGCGTGCCGCCTTATGTGATCTTCCACGATTCGGTGCTGCGCGAAATGGCAAACCTGCGTCCGGCATCGCTCGGCGCAATGGGGCGGATCACCGGGGTCGGGACGCGCAAACTCGAGGCGTATGGCGAGGCGTTTCTGGCGGTAGTGCGACGGTTCTAAAGGGACTGGCGTCGGGTCGGGCAAATGGCCAGCCGGTACAGCTCGCCGCCTGCGCGGGGATGACACCTGGGAGGACCACTTCCCTCAAGCTCAAGCGCGATCCTCGCGGCCTTCGTCCAAATCGTCTTCGCTGCCCGATGGCCCGGCCCCCTTTTCCGTCCGCGCCGCGCGAAAGCGCCGCGCCGCTAGCACAGCGCCGAGTGCAAAGCCGCCGGGGACGAGGAGCACCACTGCCGCCGTCCCGATCCTGGTCCAGTCCTTACGATCCATGGCCAGGGCCTAGGCGCTTACCTGAGGTCGGTCGTTACGAAATCGGCACAGCGTTCCCCGATCATGATCGACGGTGCATTGGTATTGCCCGAGACGAGCTTGGGCATCACCGACGCATCCGCGACGTACAGCCCCTCCACCCCGCGCACGCGCAGTCGCGGATCGCAAACGGCGTCCGCATCCGACCCCATCCGCGCCGTCCCGACCGGGTGATACACCGTGTCCGCACGCGAGCGGATCAGATCCTCAAGCGCCGCATCGTCGGACAGGTCGACCGGGTGGCGGTCGCGGCCCATATGATCGGTCAGCGGGGGCTGTTCGAGGATGCGGTACATTGCGCGGACACCGGCCTTCATCACCGCCATGTCGCGCGGATCGGTCAGGAAGGCGGGGTCGATCGCAGGCGCATCGTGCGGGTCGGTCGACGCCAGCCGCACCGTTCCGTGGCTTTCCGGGCGGAGCACGCAGACGTGGCACGAATAGCCATGCCCTTTCACCTTGGTCCGGCCATGATCCTCCAGCGCAGCCACCACGAAATGCAGCTGGACGTCGGGCGCGGGCGCATCGGGCATGACCTTGAGGAACGCGCCCGCCTCGGCGAACGGGGTCGTCATCATCCCCTGCCGCTTGCGCAGCCACTGGACCATCCCGCCCGCCATCGCGAGCGTGCCTTTCAGCGAACTGCCGACGAACTGCGTCCCCGGCGTCTCGAACGAGGCGACATAGTCAATGTGATCCTGCAGGTTCGCGCCGACCGCCGCCCGGTCGACCCGCACCGCAATGCCGTGGTCGCGCAGATGGTCGGCAGGGCCGATTCCCGACAGTTGTAGCAACTGCGCGGTGCCGAACACCCCGCCCGCAAGAATCACCGCGCGCCGCGCGCGGATCTGGCGCATCGCGCCGTCCTGCTGATAGGCGACTCCGCTTGCCCGCGTACCGTCGAACAGCACGCGCTCGACCGTGACCCCCGTCATTACCGCCAGGTTGGCGAGGCGCGGCCCATCGCCGAGATACGCGCGCGCAGAAGTCCAGCGCTCGCCGTTCTTTTGAGTCACCTGATACAGCCCGATCCCCTCCTGCCGCGCACCGTTGAAATCGTCATTGTGCGGGATCTGCAGGCTTTCCCCCGCCGCGACGAAATCGCGGCTGCCGGGATTGGCGTGATGCTGTTCGCTGACCCACAACGGCCCTTCGCCGCCGTGGAAGGCATCGCCGCCGCGCATGTTGCGTTCGCTGCGCTTGAACCACGGCAGCACGTCGTCATACGCCCAGCCCGGGCACCCCATCGCCGCCCAATTGTCGTAATCCCAGCGATTACCGCGGATGTAGATCATCGCGTTGATCGCGCTCGACCCGCCGAGTCCCTTGCCGCGCGGCTGGTGGCCGCGACGACCGTTGAGCCCGGCTTGCGGGACGGTTTCGTAATTCCAGTTGGTCTTGGGGGTCTGGAACGCGAGCATCGCGGGCATCCGCGTGCGAAGCCCGGTATTCCGCCCCCCCGCCTCCAGCAGCACGACCGAGAACTTGCCGCCCTCGCTCAACCGCCCCGCGGCGGCGGCACCGCCCGATCCTCCCCCGATGACGACGATGTCGGCTTCTTCCACAGGCTGTCCTCTCGCGCTCCGCGGCCGTGGCTATGCTGCCGACGTGCCTTGAGGGGAGAACTTGGCACGAACCCCGGGTGCCTGCCAGAGGCTCCGTGTCGCGGTATCAGTGAAAGGTCAGCGAGGATTCGAGTGACCGGACCTCGTCCGCGGTCACGCCGAACAGCAGCACGCCGCCGAACATCTGCTCGCCCGTCTCGACCCGCACGCCCTCGACATCCTGGCTCAGCGCAACCGGGGGGAGCAACCGCCGCGCGACGACCTTGGCGCCCCGCCGCTTGAGCATCGCGACCGCGCCGCTGCCTGCGACAAGCGCGGCATTGCCGTCGGTGCCGACAACCGCCCCGTGCGCGACGAAGCCTGCGAGCAGATTCTCCGCCATCTCGCGCGCTTGCGCGGCATCGCTGATCCGGCTTTCCGCCAGCCGCAGCCAGCGCGCCACCAGCGCAAGGCCGATCAGACCGGCAAGACCATAGCCGATCACCTCCCAGCTCAGCGGCATCGGCGCGCGCCGGTCGGCGTCACTGCGGTGTCGACAACGCGTCGAGCAACGGGCGCAGGCCGGTCAGGTCGTACCCGGCAGCCGCCGCCTTTGCCATGACGGCATCGGGATGCGCCCCCGCCTTGACCGCGGCGAGTGCCCACAGGTTGCACGAGCGTGTGCCCGAGCGGCAATAGGCAAGCACCGACCCCTTGGCCTTGTCCAGCACCGCCGCCATCGCATCGATCTGCGGGTGCGAAAAGCCGGCCTGCGTCACGGGGATCGCGGTGTAGGTCATGCCCGCGGCGGCGGCAGCGGCGGCGATCTCGTCGCCGTCCGGCTGGCCGAAATCCTCGCCGTCGGGGCGATTGTTGATGATATCGGTAAAGCCCGCCGCAGCGAGCTCGGCGATCGCATCGGGAGCGATCTGCGGGGCGACGGCAATGCTGGTGTCGATGGTGCGAAGCGTGGTCATGGGCGCCCTTATACCGTGCGGTCGCGACGGCGAAAGGCTTGGTGCCGACACGGTCGGTCGTTCTTCGGCCTTCGATCAAGAACATTGATTTAAATCAATATCGCTTGCGTGGGTATATGATCACGGTCAAGGCCTCCCGCCTTGAACAACAAGGGGATCGTCATGAAGAAGTTGCTGCAAGTTCTGGTGGTGGTTGCGGTCGCGATCGTCGTGATGTTCGGCAGTCGCTGGTACATGTATGTCGCTTATGCCGATACGCCGTACAGTGAAGTCGGCATTGCGCTGAACGGTTATGCTCCAGCGCCGCTGCGTCAATGGGGCTGCGCCAAGCTGCACGCGCGTTTCCCGGGACAAATGCCGCCGCTCGGCTGCGGTGCTGCGGACGGGCGCAACTGGATCTGACGCAAGGGATCGGAACGCCCGATCGCGTTGATCCGTTAGAGCAGCGCTGCGGCAGCGCAGCATTACCTCAGTCAGCGGAGATATTGTGATCGGCGACCTTGGATTGTCGCATCTGTGGGAGCAGCGGCTTGCCGCTGCGCTGACCTTCGCGATTGCGATTGTGATCGCGCTGGTGTCCTACCGCGTCGCGATGCTGGCGCTCCGCCGGTTCACCGAACGGACCCCGACCCGTGCCGACAATGTCGTGGTCGAGCGGATCGCCGCGCCGTTGCGCTGGATCTTCGTCGCGGTCGCGCTGAGCATGGCGGGACGCGCGATCGACCTGCCGAAATATCAGGCGGCGTTCGCGCAGCAGATCGCCGGGTTCGTCATTCCTGCGCTGGTCGGCTGGATGGTGATCGCGATGATCCGCGCGGTCAACGACATCGTCGACTTGCGCTACGACGTCAGCGTCGCGGACAATCTCAAGGCGCGCCGCAAGCGCACGCGCTACGCGATCCTGACGCGGATCGCGGTAATCTGCGTCGTCTTCATCACGCTGTGCATGATGTTGCTCAGTATTCCCGCGATCCGTTCGGTCGGCGTCACGCTGATGGCGTCGGCGGGGCTTGCCGGTCTGGCGGTCGGCGCCGCGGCGCAGCCTGCGCTAAAGAACCTGATCGCGGGGTTCCAGCTTGCCTTCACCGAGCCGATCCGGCTCGACGACGTCGTCATCATCGAGGGCGAGTGGGGGCGGATCGAGGAAATACGGCTGACCTATGTCGTCGTACGAATCTGGGACGAGCGGCGTCTGGTCGTGCCGGTCAGCAAGTTCCTTGAGGACAGTTTCCAGAATTGGACGCGGTCGAACGCGCAATTGCTGGGATCGGTGTTCTTCTATGTCGATCCGTCCGCAGACGTCGCGCGGCTGCGCGAACGCGCCGGGCTGATCGTTCAGGATAATCCGCGCTGGGACAAGCGCTTCTGGAACCTGCAGGTGACCGACACGACGGTCGACGCGCTGCAACTGCGCGTGCTCGCAACCGCGCAGGATGCATCGATCGCATTCGACCTGCGATGCGACATTCGCGAGGGACTGATGCGGTACATCGCGACCGAAATGCCCGAGGCGATCGTGCGGCGGCGCGTCCAGGCGGACGGGTTCGGGCACACCGCCGTTACGGACAGCCAGCCGTAGCGGACGGGCGCAGCCGGTTTGTAGAGGGAGCGGCGCGATTCATCCGTCGCAAACGCGTCACCACGCTTGCTCATGCCCCCCGGCATCGGCCATTGGACCTGCATGACATTTCAAGTCGACATGGGGCTCGACACGGGCGGGCGGCCGGTGCCGATCGATCTCGAGGAATTGCTGGCAACGCGACTGCTGGTCCAGGGCAATTCCGGCTCGGGAAAGTCGCATCTGCTGCGCCGCCTGCTCGAACGCAGCGCGGGCCAGGTCCAGCAGATCATCATCGATCCCGAGGGCGATTTCGTCACGCTCGCCGACGTCTACGGGCATATCGCGATTTCGGCGGCGGACTATTCGGTCGGCGAGATCGCGCGCTTCGGCACGCGGATTCGCGAACATCGCTCGTCGGTCGTGCTAGATCTCGAAGGGCTCGAGATGGAAGGGCAGATGCGCTGCGCCGCCGCCTTCCTGTCCGCGCTATTCGACGCGCCGCGCGAGCACTGGTTTCCCGCGCTCGTCGTGGTCGACGAAGCGCAGGTGTTCGCGCCGTCGATGGGCGCGGAAGTGAGCGAGGAAGTCCGCCGTGCGTCGCTCGGCGCGATGACCAATTTGATGTGTCGCGGGCGCAAGCGTGGGCTCGCCGGGATCATCGCGACCCAGCGGCTGGCGAAGCTCGCCAAGAACGTTGCGGCTGAGGCCTCCAACTTCCTAATGGGGCGCACCTTCCTCGACATCGACATGGCGCGTGCGGCCGATCTGCTTGGGATGGAGCGCCGCCAGGCCGAACAGATCCGTGACCTCCCGCGCGGCACCTTCCTCGCACTCGGGCCGGCGGTCAGCCGCCGTCCGGTGTCGATCAAGGTCGGCTCGGTCGAAACCGGGTCGCGCGGTGGCGGGCCGGTGCTGACGCCCTTGCCCGACGCACCGACCGGCGAGATGAAGCAGCAGCTGTTACTCGGACTCGAGGAACCGATGCCGATGCCCGCGGCCCCGCCGCGCCCTGCGCCTGCCGCCAAGGTGATCGACCGGATCGAGGCGGACTCGACTCCCGATCCCGTCCCCGAGGTGCCGCGCCATAGCAAGGAGGAACTCGCCGCGGTGGTCCGCGACGTGCTGTCCGCGATCGTCGAGGACCCGGATTCGACCGCGCGACCCGCGGCGATCCTCTACCAGGACTTCCAGGTCCGCTGCCGGATGGTCGGCGTCTCGCCCGCCCCGCTCGATCCATCCGGCTTTGCACGCCGCTTGGCAGCCGCACGCGCCGGAATCCTCGACGGTCTCGACAGCGACTGGGCCGAGGCGATCGCGACCGCGCACGAACTGCCCGACGAAATGCTCGGCGCGTTCCTGCTCGTCGCAAAGGCGGCGCGCGAGGGCCAGCCGTGCCCGAGCGACGCCGAGATCGCGCAGACCTATGGCACCAGCTCGCTCGGCCGCGCACGGCGCGTGCTTACCTATATCGAGGGGCGCAACCTGTTCGTCACGCGGATCGACCTCGCGGGCAAGCGATCGGTGACGATCCCGACCCTCGGCTGGACGACTCAACCTGCCGATGCGGGATGAATTCGTCGTCATGCGGAATCATGGGCCTTTGAATCGCCCTGATTATCGTGCAGCGCGCGAGCAAGCGCTCTGGGCACCGACTTGATGGCATCCTCGACTTACCGTTCTTCCAATGATCGCGGCCGCGCGCGCGGGATCATCCTTGCGCTGGTCGTCGAGGGACTGGTTGCCTTGTTGCTGCTGCAACTCGGCACCGGCGTGTTCACGCCCCCCAAGCGGGACCAATCACTCAAGACCTTCGAGGTCCCGCCCGATGCCCCCGCGGTCGGCCCCAAGCCAACGCAGCGCACCCGCAAGCCGACCAAGCAGCGCGAGGCCGCCAGCACGACCTCGCCCGCGCCCCCGCCCCCGGTCGCGCCGCCGCCAGTCGTCACACCCACGCGGCCACAATTTATCGAGCTGAGCCGCGACGAATTCGCCGCGTCCGACATCGGCAAGATCCCGTCTAGCAAGGGATCGGGCGATTCCGAGGGGACCGGGAAAGACAGCGTCGCGGCTTATGGTCCCGGGCAGGGGCCGGGCGGTGCCGCGCTGTACAATGCTGAATGGTATCGCGAGCCGACCCGCGCCGAACTGGCGACGTATCTGCCGCCGGGCGTTCAGAGCGGATACGGGCTAATCGCGTGCAAGACGATCGAGGATTATCACGTCGAGAATTGCCGCTCGCTCGGCGAATCCCCGCCGGGATCGGGGCTGTCGCGCGCGCTCAGGCTGGCAGCGTGGCAGTTCCGCGTGCGCCCGCCACGGATCGGGGGGAAGCCGATGATCGGCGCATGGGTGCGGATTCGGTTCGATCTGACGGTGGGCGTGAAGGACAACTGACATTTTGTGTTCCTGCGTAGGCAGGAGAACGGCTTCTACCGCGGGATCCGTTCCAGAAACCCGCGCACGTCGTCCGCGATCGCGACCGCCTTGCCCGTCGGCAGATGGACGTTGACCACCGTCATCGCGATCACCGTATGCAGGTCGCCCGTCTCGGCGTGGCACAGCTCGAACCGCTGCGTCAGGCTCGATCCGCCGATCCGGTCGATCCGCACGAACGCCTCGATCGTATCGCCCCAGACGAACGGCTTGAGATAGTCAATCGCGCTATGCCGTACGTGGAATTCGGTCTCGTGCCAGGCAGCGCCCAGCGCCTCGCCGATCCCGGTCCATTCCCAGAATTCGGTCACCGCGACGTCGGCATATTCGAGATAGCGCGAGTTGAAGACGACCTTCTGCCCGTCGATCTCGGCATAGCGCACGCGGAATCGCGTCGAAAAGGCGAACCCGTCGCGCATCAAAACAGCAACTTGATGCCGACGAGCGCCAGCACCACCGCGAGGATCGGGCTCAGCACGCGGTCCGAGACGCGCGTCGCGATCAGGCTGCCGACGATGATCCCGGGAATCGACCCGATCAGCAATGACACTAGCAACGATCCGTCGACCGACCCCAGAATCCAGTGCCCGATCCCGCCGAGCAGCGTCAGCGGCACCGCATGCGCGATGTCGGAGCCGACCAGCCGGTTGATCGGCAATGTCGGGTAGAGGATCAGCAGTGCGGTCATCCCGAGCGCACCCGCGCCGACCGAGGTCAGCGACACCAGCACGCCCAGCACCGCGCCGAGCAGGATCGTCATCCGCGCCTGCCGCCGCGGATTCACCGCGCCCAGCCGCTGCGACAGCGCCGCGACGATCCGCTTGCGCAGCAGCGTGGCGATCCCCGACAGCAGCAGCGTGATGCCCAACGCGACCGAGATAACGTGCCCGGTATTGGCGGACCGCTCGCCTTCGTAATGGAGGATGACGAGCGTCAGCAGCGCGGCGGGGACGCTCCCCGCGGCGAGCCGCCCGACGACGCTCCAGTCGACCGTCCCACGCCAGCCGTGGACGGTCGTGCCCACCGTCTTGGTGGCGGAGGCATAGAGCAAGTCGGTTCCGACCGCGGTGGCGGGGTGGAAACCGAAGGCGAGCACCAGCAGCGGCGTCATCAGCGAGCCGCCACCGACCCCGGTCAAGCCGACGACGAGGCCGACGAGAACGCCGGCCATCGAGTACAGGGGATTGATCATTCGGCTGGGGTCAACCGGCCTTGGCGCTTGGCGTGTTGACGCCCATCGACTGGAGATACTTCCTCACGTTGCGCGCGGCCTGCCGCAACCGCTGTTCGTTCTCGACCATCGCGATCCGCACAAAGCCTTCTCCGTTCTCGCCATAGCCAACCCCTGGCGCAACCGCGACGTTGGCGCTTGTCAGCAATTGTTTGGAGAACTCAAGGCTACCTAGGTGCGCGAGCGCTGGCGGGAGCGGGGCCCAGGCGAACATCGACGCGCGCGGGGCGGGAATGTCCCATCCGGCGCGGCCGAAGCTCTCGACCATCACGTCGCGGCGCTTGTGGTACAGCTGGCGGTTCGCCTCGACGATATCCTGCGGCCCGTTGAGCGCCGCACACGCCGCCGCCTGGATCGGGGTGAACGCGCCGTAATCGAGATAGGATTTGACCCGCGTCATCGCCGCGATCAGCTTGGCGTTGCCGACCGCGAATCCGATCCGCCAGCCCGCCATCGAATAGGTCTTGCTGAGCGAAGTGAATTCGACCGCAATGTCCTTGGCGCCCGGCACCTGCAGGATCGAAGGCGTCGGATTGCCGTCGTAATAGAGCTCAGAATAGGCAAGGTCGGACACGATCCAGACCTGGTTCTCTTTCGCCCACGCCACCAGCCGTTCGTAAAAGGCGAGGTCGACCGCTTCCGCAGTCGGGTTGGACGGATAGTTGACCACCAGCACCGACGGACGGGGCACGGTGAACGCCATCGCGCGCTCGAGCGATTCGAAATAGGCTTCATCGGGCGTGGTCGGCACCGCGCGGATCGTAGCCCCCGCGATGATGAAGCCGAAGGTGTGGATCGGATAGGACGGATTGGGCGCGAGCACGACGTCGCCCGGCGCGGTGATTGCCGTCGCGAGGCTGGCGAGCCCCTCTTTCGACCCCATCGTCACGACGACTTCGGTCTCGGGATCGAGATCCACCCCGAAGCGACGCCCGTAATAATTGGCCTGCGCACGACGAAGGCCCGGAATCCCCTTGGACTGCGAATAGCCATGCGCGTCGGGCTTGCGCACCACCTCGATCAGTTTCTCGATCACATGCGGCGGCGGCGGCAGATCGGGGTTGCCCATACCAAGATCGATGATGTCTTCCCCGCCCGCTCGCGCGGCCGCGCGCATCGCGTTGACTTCGGCGATGACATACGGTGGCAGGCGTTTGATGCGGTAGAAATCGTCGGACATTGCGCGAAACCCGGCTTGAGGAGACCGATCCTTACGCCAAAGCCGCGCGCTTCGTCACCCCGGGTTTGTTTGCGTGCAAAAGCAGCGTCCTTTTGACGCGTTGCGGCCAAGCGGTTGATTGCGGACGTGATCCGGAATGACGGGATCGACGCGACGCGATAGAAGGCGAGGAAACGGGATCGAGGATGTCATGGCCGAATCGGAAACCACCACGCCGGGCGGCTCCGCCCAGCCAAGCCTCGCCGACATGCAGCACTGGACCTGGGTACTCGGACGCGCCCAACAGATGCTGCTCGAACAGGGCATCGCTACGATGACCGCAAGCAACGTGATGTTCCCGGCGATCCCTGGCCTGACCGATCCCGCGACGGTCGCGCGAACGCAGGATTTCTGGACGCAGAGCCTGACCTTGTGGCAGCGGATGCTCGATCCGACGACCCCGCCAGCGCCGCGTGCCGAGGCGCCCGATCGCGCGCGTGACAAGCGTTTCAAGGATTCGCGCTGGCACGACGACCCGGTGTTCGATTTCATCCGCCAGAGCTATTTCCTCGTGTCCGACACGATGCTCGCGCAGATCGAGGCGCTGGACGGCGTCGACGACAAGCAGCGCGAGCAGATGCGCTTCACTGCGCGCGGCTTCCTCGATGCGATGAGCCCGACCAATTTCCCCGCCACCAACCCCGAGGTGATCGAGAAGACGATCGAGACGCGCGGCGAGAATTTGCTCAAGGGCTTGCAGAACATGCTCGCCGATCTTGGCAAGGGGCAATTGACGCATACCGATCAGAGCGCGTTCGAACTCGGGCGCAACATCGCGATGACGCCCGGCAAGGTCGTCCATCGCACCGAATTGTACGAGCTGATCCAGTACAGCCCCACCACCGAGAACGTGCTGGCCACCCCGCTGGTGATCTTCCCGCCGTGGATCAACCGCTTCTACATCCTCGACCTGAGCCCCGAGAAGAGCTTCATCCGCTGGGCGGTCGAACAAGGCATCACCGTGTTCATGGTATCGTGGCGCTCCGCGGATGCGACGATGAAGCATGTCGTGTGGGACGACTATATCGGTGCGCAGATCGACGCGATCGATACGATCCGCGGCGCGCTCGACGTGCCCGCCGTCCATACGATCGGCTATTGCGTCGCGGGTACGACACTGGCGGCAACGCTAGCGATCCTCGCGGCGCGGGACGAAGCGGACAAGGTCGCCAGCGCTACCTTCTTCACCGCACAGGTCGATTTCGAGAAGGCGGGCGAATTGCTCCATTTCGTCGCCGACGACCAACTCGCGCTGATTCGTTCACTGACGCCGGACGGGTTCCTCGACGGGCGGTATATGGCGGCGGTGTTCAACCAGCTCCGCGGGCGGGACCTGATCTGGAACTACGTCACCAACAACTATCTGCTCGGCAAGGATTATGCGCCGTTCGACCTGCTCCACTGGAACGGCGACACGACCAACCTGCCCGCGGCCTGGCACATCGCCTATCTGACCGACCTGTACCGCGACAATCGTCTCGCCAAGCCCGGCGAAATGTCCGCGCTCGGGACGCCGATCGACCTGTCGCGAGTCGCCACCCCCGCCTACATCCAGGCCGGGCGTGAGGATCATATCGCTCCGGCGGAAAGCGTCTGGGCGATGATGGGGCATTTCGTCGGCCCCAAACGCTTCGTGCTGGCGGGGTCGGGGCATATCGCGGGCGTGGTCAATCCGCCGTCGGCAAAGAAGTACCAATATTGGCTCAATCCTGCACCCGTGGAGCGGTTCGAGGACTTTGTCGCGGGAGCAACCGAGACCAAGGGAAGCTGGTGGCCGGACTGGAACGACTGGCTGCGTACGCAGGGGCAGGATCATGTCCCGGCAACGGGTCCGCGCGTTCCGGGCGAAGGGCCGCTGGCACCGCTGGACGACGCTCCGGGAATCTACGTAAAGGCCCGATAACGGGGAAATAGCCCCGCATTCCCAAGGACTTGCGTAAATCAAATTGTGCATGTTGCAGTGCAGCAAAGATATTGTGTCCGAGCGAATCTTACGATATATTGCAGCGCAGCAAATGTGTCGTAGGAGAACGCTGGTCATGGCGAGCAAAGGCCCAAAATCGATCGCTCCCAAGCGGACCGCCAAGCCGTTGGCCACTGGTCCCAAGGCTGCAGCTGAGACCCCGCCCGTGCCGTTCGTCGCACAGCCCGCCCCGGCCAAGCCGGTTGCCAAGGCTGCCGCCGGCCGACCGATCGCCAAGCCACTGCCTGTCGCGGTGCCCGCGCCTGCCCCGGTGACACCCGATGTGGTGGCAACGCCCCCTGCGGCGGTCGTTCCGAGCGAACCGGCCGCTCCTGCGGAGCCAGTCCTGGCCAGCCCCGAACCGACCGATCCCGAACCCACGATCTCGACCCAGACCGAATCACCCCCCGCCATCGCGCCTGCGACGGCCATCACGCAGAAGGACCTCAGCACCATGGACGCAACGATCAACACCGCCGCAGACACCGCGCAGACCCAGGCGAAGACGATGTTCGCCGATGCGAACGATCGCGCGAAGACCGCGATGGAGAAGGGCTCGAAGATGATTGCAGAGCTGAGCGAGTTCTCGAAGGGCAACCTCGAGGCAGTCGTCGAGTCGAGCAAGATCGCGGCCAAGGGTGCCGAGGATATCGCGCGCTACACCAGCGACTATGTTCGCAATTCGGTCGAGAAGGCGAGCACCACCGCCAGCCAGTTCGCATCGATCAAGTCGCCGACCGATTTCTTCAAGCTCCACAGCGAGATGACCAAGCAGGCGATGGATTCGATGATGGCGGAAACCGCCAAGTTCACCGAGGGCTACGTCAAGCTGCTCGGCGAAATCGCGCAGCCGATCTCGAACCGCGTCGCGGTTGCGGTCGAAAAGGTGAAGGTCGCCGCATAAGCGATTTCCCCGTTGTGACGGCAAAGGGCGGTTCCCGACGGGAGCCGCCCTTTTCCTTTGTGCGAACCCCTTGCCCTGAAGGGCTGCAATGCCATATTTTAGCGCTGCATGATTGACCCAAACCCCCTCTCCATGGCTGAGCGCCGCGACGACGGAACCGACGATTCCGATCGGGACGGCAGCACCGGAGTCGCGACGCGTACGCGTTCCAAGACCAAGCAACCGACGCCGTACCGCGTCCTGCTGCTCAACGACGATTACACGCCGATGGAATTCGTGGTGCTCGTGCTTCAGCGGTTCTTCCGCATGGACATGGAAGCCGCGACGCGGGTGATGCTCCATGTCCACCAGAAGGGTGTCGGGGTGTGCGGGATCTTCAGCTACGAAGTCGCCGAGACCAAGGTCGCGCAGGTTCTCGATTTCGCCCGACAGAATCAGCACCCGCTCCAGTGCATGCTCGAAAAGGTCTGAAGCCCGAGCACCGTCCGTCAGGGATGGCCTGGTAGCCAGCCAAGATTGAGACCTGCGTAGCGATCGACGTAATTTGCCGCGCGCGCCATCCTGGGCTCGTCGAGAAAGCGGATTTGCCCTGCCTCGCGGGAAATGATCTTCTCTTCCTCCAGTTGTCGCAGCATCCGGTTGACGTGAACCGCGGTGAGCCCGGTCGCATCGCCGATCTCCTCCTGCGTCAGCCCGAGGATGAAGCTTCCAGGCGTCGATCGGTCGAGCAGCTGAATCCGGTTACGAATTTCCAGCAGGATCGCCGCGACCCGCGCCTTTGCCGAGGTTCGCCCGAGGGCTGCGAGCCGGTCGGTCAGGGCAGCGCGCTCGATCTGGTTGCAAATCAGGATCAGCGCCGCAATCCGCGGCTGCGCCAGCATCAGGTCGCTCAGCACGGATCGATCGAACGGTGCTACCACGCAGTCGCCGAGCGCCGTGATCGTCTCGGTCGCACTACTGTAGATCATGTTGGTCATCGCAAGCAGGTCGCCCGCGAAATGGAAGCGCAGGATTTGCCGGCTGCCGTCGTCCAGCAGCACCGAGCTCATCATCTTGCCCTTGCGGAGCACGAACATCTCGCCCGCGCGATCGTTTTCGCGCTGTAACGTCATGTTGCGTCGAAGCACACGCTCGCGCTCCTCCAGCCGGCCGAGCGCTATGCGTTCAGACGGCGTCAGTTCCACCAGATCGCCGAGACGGTCGGCGAAGCAACTTTGCGGCACGCGGTGATCACCCCTTGTTCTCGTACGTCAAAAGCAGTCTCTCGGGGACTTCGCATTAAAGTCGATCAACCGTGCTGACCACGCCACCAAAGGGTGAATCCTTTCCGCGCATGCTTGCGCGCGCGGGGTAAGACGATAAACGAGGTCGATGGATCGTATTCTCATTCGGGGCGGCAACCGCCTCTCGGGCCGTCTCCCCATCTCCGGTGCCAAGAACGCCGCGCTCACGCTGATGCCGTGCGCGTTGCTCACGGAGGAGCCGGTGACGCTGCGCAACCTGCCGCGGCTCGCCGACGTCGACAGCTTCGGGCATTTGCTCAACCAGCTCGGCTGCTCAACCCGGATCGAGGGCGCACGGCCCGAGGATTTCGGGCGGGTTATGACGATCCGCGCGGGCAAGCTGACCGCGACCGAAGCCCCCTATGACATCGTCCGCAAGATGCGTGCGTCGATCCTCGTGCTCGGCCCGTTGCTGGGCCGAGCTGGCGAGGCGACCGTGTCGTTGCCGGGTGGCTGCGCGATCGGCAATCGTCCGATCGATTTGCACCTCAAGGCACTGGAAGCAATCGGCGCACAGCTCGAGATGGCGGCGGGCTATGTCAAGGCGATCGCGCCCGGCGGGCGATTGTCGGGGGGTGTCTACACCTTCCCCGTCGTCTCGGTCGGTGCGACCGAGAACGTCGTGATGGCGGCGTCGCTCGCGAAGGGCGGCAGCCGGATCGAGAATGCGGCGCGCGAGCCCGAGATCGTCGACCTGTGCAACCTGCTCGTCGCGATGGGCGCGAAGATCTCGGGAATCGGCACTGAAACGCTTGAGATCGAGGGCGTAGACCGGCTCCACGGCGCGACCTATCGGGTCATGCCCGACCGGATCGAGGCGGGCAGTTATGCCTGCGCGGCGGCGATTACGGGCGGGTCGCTCGAACTCGTCGGCGTCAAGGCGAGCGACATGCTCGCGACGATCGAGGCGCTGCGCCAGGCGGGCGTCACGGTCGAGGAACGCGGCGAGAACCTGTTTGTCGAGGCGAATGGCCCGCTCCGTCCGGTGACGGTGTCGACCGCGCCCTTCCCCGGCTTCGCAACCGACATGCAGGCACAGCTGATGGCGATGCTGTGCATGGCGCCCGGCGAAAGCACGCTGACCGAGACGATCTTCGAGAACCGCTACATGCATGTGCCAGAGCTGGCGCGCATGGGCGCGGACATCCACGTCCAGGGCCGTACCGCGCTCGTCCGCGGGGTCGACCGGCTGGTCGGCGCGCCGGTGATGGCGACCGACCTGCGTGCATCGATGAGCCTGATCATCGCCGGGCTGGTCGCGGAAGGCGAAACCCAGGTCAGCCGCGTCTATCACCTCGATCGCGGCTACGAACGGCTCGAGGAAAAGCTGAGCGCGGTCGGCGCAGATATCGAGCGGGTCGGCGACGGCTGACGGCCCGCGCATCGCAACCCCGTCTCATCGCGACGATGAGGCGGCTTGTCGCAGCCAGCCACCACAGCCATTCCTAGAACATGATCTGGCTTTATCGCGGCGGTTCAGGGCATAAAGCACGGGCGGGGACAAATTTGGTGGTTGCGCACATCTTTTCTCTTCCTGTTTCCAAGCCGGTGGCAATCCTTGCGCTGAGCGCGGCGCTGTGCGCGTGTGGCTATGACACGCGCGTCCGGGCGGCAAGAAGCAGCACCGGCGCGCAAGCCCCGCTGATCGTCGCGATCCCGCCACGGTCGGGACCCTCGGCGGGACGGCACGTGCTGCCCGCGCCCCCGATGCTCGCCGCCAACGTCACGCAACTGGTGCGCGGCTTTACCGGCAAGGTCGGTGTCGCGGTTCGCAGCGTCGATGACGGCTGGTTGATCGATGCGGGTGGCAGCCAGCGATTGCCGCAGCAGAGCGTCAGCAAATTGTGGGTCGCGATGACCGTGCTGTCCGCGCGCGATGCGGGCAAGCTCAGGCTCGATGACCCGATCACGCTGACCCGCAACGACATCACGCTGTTCCACCAGCCGATCGCCGGGCTGATCCGCGGCGACACCGGCTATCGCACGACGGTCGGAGAACTGCTTCAGCGCGCACTGACGATGAGCGACAATACCGCCAACGACCGGCTGATGCGGCTGGTCGGCGGGCCAAACGCGGTGCGCGGATTCATCGCGCGCAAGGGGCTGGGCGCGATCGGCTTCGGTCCGGGCGAGCGAATGCTGCAGGCGGGGACCGCGGGGCTGACGTGGCAGCCGTCTTATGCCTTCAACGACGGCTTCAATCGCGCGCGCAACGCATTGTCGCGCGCGGACCGGATCGCGGCGTACCAACGCTACGTCGCTAATCCACCGGACGGTGCCGCCCCCACCGCAATCACGGGCGCGCTCGCGCGGCTCAAACGCGGCGATCTGCTGTCGGCGGCGTCGACCTCCTATCTGATCGGGACGATGCAGTCGTCGCACACCGGCAAGATGCGGCTGCGCGGTGCAGTCCCGGCCGGATGGAGCTTCGGGCACAAGACCGGGACGGGGCAGGATCTCGCGGGGCGGACCGCAGGCTATAACGACGTCGGCCTGCTGATCGCGCCCGATGGCCGGACCTATGCGATCGCGGTGATGATCGGCGATACGCCACGCCCGATCCCGGCACGGCAAGCGCTGATGCAGGCGGTCGTCAGCAGCGTCGTCGCCAACCATGCCAGCACCACCTCTGCCAACGCCAGCCGACGGAACGTGGCGCGCTCGAACGGCTGAGCGCAAAGCGGGCTTCTGCTAGGACGCGGGCGCTGCTATCGCCGCACGATGCCGCATCTCTATCTTGTCGATGGCTCGGGATATATCTTCCGCGCCTATCACCGCCTCCCCCCGCTCACCAACAAGCATGGCGAGCCGGTCGGCGCGGTCTATGGCTATACCACGATGCTGTGGAAGCTCGCGGACGAGGTGCATGCCGCGGACGGGCCGACCCACATGGCGGTCATCCTCGACAAGTCGTCCAAGACCTTCCGCAACGATCTGTACGACCAATATAAGGCGCACCGCCCGCCGCCGCCCGAGGATCTGGTGCCGCAGTTCCCGATGATCCGCGATGCAACGCGCGCTTTCTCGTTACCGTGCATCGAGACCGAGGGGCTGGAGGCGGATGACATTATCGCCTGCTACTCGCGCGCCGCGCTCGCGCAGGGGTGGGAAGTGACGATCGTGTCTTCGGACAAGGATCTGATGCAGCTGATCGAGCCTGGGCTCGACATGTACGACACGATGAACAACCGACGATTGGGCGCGGAGCATGTCGCGGAGAAATTCCACGGCATCACCCCCGCGCAACTCGGCGACGTGCTCGCGCTGATGGGCGACAGCGTCGACAATGTGCCGGGCGTCCCCGGCGTCGGCCCCAAGACCGCGGCCAAGCTGATCCTCGAACATGGCGACCTCGAATCCGTCCTCGCCGCTGCCGAGGGGATGAAGAAGGGCAAGCTCCGCGACAATCTGATCGAACATGCCGACATGGCGCGGCTGTCGAAGGAGCTGGTGACGCTCAAATGCGACGTCGCCTTGCCCGAGCCGCTCGAGGATCTCGAACTCAAGGGCATCCCCGATGCGCCGCTGCGCGTGTTCCTCGAACATCACGGGTTCCGCTCGTTGCTCGCCAAGCTGTCGGCGGTCGCGGATGCGCCGGTCCCTGCGCCCAAGGCGGTCCCGACCGAGCAGGACCCGCCATGCGAAGTTGATTCGTACGAGACCGTGGTCGACGAGGCCGCGCTCGACCGCTGGATCACGCTCGCGAAGCATCAGGGCTGGATCGCGATCGATACCGAGACGACCGGCATCGACGCGACTCGCGCCGACCTCGTCGGGATCAGCATGGCGCTCCACCCCAACCTCGCCTGCTACGTCCCGCTCGCGCATGGCGGGAGCGGACTGTTCGCGGAAAAGCCGGACCAGCTGAGCGTCGAAGTCGCGCTGGCGAAGTTGAGGCCGCTGTTCGAGGATCCGTCGGTCCTCAAGATCGGGCATAACCTCAAATATGACATGATCGTGCTCGGTCGCTTGGGCGTCAACGTCGCGCCGTTCGACGACACGATCCTGATGAGCTTCGATCTCGACGCGGGGCTCCACGGCCACAGCATGGACGAGCTCGCCGCGACGCATCTGTCGCACAGCTGCATCGCGTTCAAGGACGTGGTCGGCGTCGGCAAGTCGCAGCGGACCTTCAACGAAATCGATCTGGTCGCCGCGACCCGCTACGCCGCGGAGGATGCCGACGTGACGCTGCGCTTGTGGCGGCGGTTCAAGCCGCGCCTCGCCGCAGAGGGCGCAACGCGCGTCTATGAGATGGTCGATCGCCCGCTCGCGCCCGTCATTGCACAGATGGAGCGCCACGGGATCAAGGTCGATCGCGAAAAGCTCGCGCAATTGTCGGGAGAATTCTCGGCGCAGATCGGCGCGCTCGAAGTCGACATTCACGCGCTCGCGGGCGGTGCTTTCACCATCGGCAGCCCCAAGCAGTTGGGCGACGTGCTGTTCGAGCGGATGGGGATCAAGGGCGGGCGCAAGGGCAAGTCCGGGGTCTATTCGACCGACGTCACCGAGCTCGAGCGGATCGCGGCGGACAAGGATTCGCCGGGTAAGGACATCGCGACCAAAGTGCTCGAATGGCGGCAGCTGTCCAAGCTCAAGTCGACCTATACCGATGCGCTCCAGGCGCAGATCAACCCCGCGACGGGGCGTGTCCACACGTCCTATTCGCTGACCGGCGCGCAGACCGGGCGGCTGTCGTCGACCGATCCGAACCTGCAGAACATCCCGATCCGCACCGAAATCGGCCGCCAGATCCGCGACGCGTTCGTGGCGGAACCTGGCAACGTCCTGCTCGCGGCAGATTATTCGCAGATCGAGCTGCGGCTCGCGGCGCACATGGCGGACGTGCCGCAGCTTCGTGACGCGTTCGCGAGTGGTGCCGACATCCACAGCCTGACCGCGCAGGAGCTGTTCGGCGAGGTCAACCGCGACACCCGCGGGCGCGCCAAGACGATCAACTTCGCGATCCTCTACGGGATCAGCCGCTGGGGTCTGGCGGGTCGGCTCGACGTGACCGCGGACGAGGCGCAGGCGATGATCGACCGCTATTTCGATCGCTTCCCCGGCATCCGCAACTATATCGCGCAGACCACCGAGACGGTCCGCGCGAACGGCTACACCACCACTTTGTTCGGACGAAAGACGCACTTCCCGCGCATCGCCTCCAAGATCCAGCACGAACGCCAGGGGGCAGAGCGCGCCGCGATCAACGCACCGATCCAGGGCACCTCCGCCGACATCATCAAGCGCGCGATGGTCCGGATGGGCCCGGCGCTGTTGGAGGCGGGGCTGCCCAATGTGCGGATGCTGCTCCAGGTGCACGACGAACTCGTGTTCGAACTCCCCGAGGGCGATGTCGCGGCAGCGAAACCGGTGATCGAGCGCGTGATGGCGACCGCCGCCGAACCCGTCGTCCAGCTCAGCGTACCGCTCGGAATCGAGATCGGCACCGGCCTGAGCTGGGGGGCCGCGCATTGACCAACACGACGGGGGGGATGACCGGCGACCGTGGGGGCACGGACGACGAGATCAACGCGCTCGCCAAGGGCGGGCGGACCAACATCCTCGGCTTCCTGATGCGCCTCGTCGCGCGCATCCCGTTCCTGTTCATCGCCGGAAGGCTGTACGGACCGGACACGCTCGGCACCTTCGCGCGCGCGGTGCTGTTCGTCGAGGTGGCGGCGTTGCTCGCGACCTTCGGGCTCAAGCGCGGGCTTGCTTTGGCGATCAGCGATTCGGATCGCCCGCATGTCGACATCGTGTGGGATTGCCTCGTCGTCGCGGCGCTGGCGTCCTTCACCGCAAGCGGCATTCTGCTGCTGCTCCCCGACCTGATGTACCACGGCAGCGCGCCGACCGGGCTCGAACGGCTGCTGCCGTGCATCATCGTCTTTACCGCCTGGTCGGACATCACGCTGGCCGCGCTCGCCTATCGCCGCAACGTGAAAGCCACCGTCACCGCGCGCGCGGTGATCGAGCCGTGGACGATCTCGATTGCGGCGGGGGTCCTCTATCCGATCGCGCCGCATGACGGGCTGGTGATCGCCTACATGCTGTCGATGATCGCGGCATTGGTCGCGTCGCTGGTTCCGTTCTGGCGCAGCTATGGCGCGCCGGTTGGCTGGCGGCTCCATCCGGGGCGGACGCTCGCGCTGATTCGCCGCAATGCGCCGCTCGCGGGCGCGGATGCGCTCGAATGGGGGACGCGCAATGTCGATCGCTCGATCCTTTTCCTGATGTTCGAGCCTCGGATCGTCGGCATCTACTGGATGGCGCAACAGGTCGCGTCGATCCCGGGGAAACTGAAGACGAGCTTCGACCCGATCCTCGGCCCCGTGATCACCACCAGCCTGGCGCGCGGCGACACCAATGCGGTTGCGGCACAGGTCCGGCAGGTCGGATTCTGGATCCTCGCCGCGCAGACCGGGCTTGCACTGATGGGCTCGATTCCGGGCGAAGCGGTGATGGGAACGGTCGGCCCGCAATTCGTCGCGGGGACGGCAGCGCTCTCCTTCCTGCTGTTCGCCGAAGCCGCCGCGTCGACCGGTGCGGTGTGCGAATCCGCGCTCGTCTATATTGCGCGGTTGCAGAATATGGCGATTTCGATCGGGATGCTGCTGTTCCAGGTCGCTCTCAGCTTCGGGCTGATCTTCGCTATGCAGTCGGCCGGATGGCCGGTCGCGTTCCAGGCGGCGGGGCCCGCGGTCGCACTGTTCGTCTCAGTGTCGATCACCTCGGTCATCAAGTCGACCTATCTGTCGCGGTTGTTGAAAGCACCCGTCGCGGGATGGCGCTGGGCGATGGTGTGGGCGGTGCTCGCCACCTGCGTCGCGGGCGGGTTGTTCACCGCGCTCCCCAAACGCTACGAATGGGCCGAACTCGCGATCGGCGAGCCGGTGATGGCGGCGATCTACCTGTACGTGCTGTACCGCTGGGCGTTCCGCGACGAAGACCGCGCGCTGATCCGAAAGCGCCCGGCGGTGACCTAACCGGGACCGTGCCCCGATCGTTCGACCGCAGCGCCGCTTTACCGGAAATTTAAAGAGTAAGCCATAACAGCTCCCCTGAGACCAAAGACTTGGGCGGGGGCACGATGGACGCGGGAATACTCAGGGGTGCTGATTGTGCCAGGTCGGTGGCGTGTCTGGCCGTCTTCACGCATCACATCAGCCTCGCTTCTGGTCACCTTGCCCTTTCGCCTTTGCTGCGATCCGTTGTCGACTTGGCCGAACGCGGAAAGCTGGGCGTTTCGATCTTCTTCGTATTGAGCGGCTTCCTGCTCAGCATCCCCTTTTGGAAAGCGTGCGACCGCCAGAACAGCGTGGACCTCAGGACATACGCGTTGCGGCGTGCGTCGCGGATCCTTCCAGCAACCTGGGTTTGTCTGATCGTGTCGTTCGGGGTGGACCTGGCTTATGCCGGATCGCTTGAGGACGGCAAACTTGTCCGCCTGATCACGGGCCTGCTCTTCGTCTCCGATTTCCACTGGTTCACGCTTTTCCCGGTCGTGCAGAATGGACCGTTATGGTCCCTGTCGTTCGAAGTGTCCTCGTATCTGATGATGCCGCTCGCGTTCATTGCGCTGCGACAAGCGTTTCCGGGGTCGATGGTCGGCTGGACCGCGCGGTATCTCTGGGTTCTCGTGCTGCTGCTGGCATTGGCAGCGCATGGGTTGGTGATGGGGCTTGTGGAAACGCCCGTATCGAGTCCGGATGACGTGTATGCAGTCGCGAAAGACTGGTTCCCGCGATACAATCCCATGGCCTTCTTCGTCATGTTCGCGATCGGAACATTGGCGGCAGGCGTCCACACACAGATCGCCCTATCGACCACACACACCGACCTCGTGAAGGGCCTTGGGATCATGGTGATTGGCGTCCTTGTCCCGGCACTGGCGTACACCGTGTTGGCGCGCCCCTTTGGGTTTGAGCCACCGCCCTTCGGTTTTCCGATGCTTCCCCTCGCCACGGGACTGTTCCTGATCCTCTGCCAGAAGATCCCCGCCAGCCGCTGGCTTGACGGGCCCGTCATGGCATTCGTCGCCAAGATTTCGTTCGGCATCTATATCTGGCATGCCCTGCTGATCACGGCATTGGGCGATGCCCTTCGCTCGCTGCATCTGGATCCCGTTGTGTCGCTGACCCTTCTTGCGGGCGGGTCGCTCTCCGGTGCCGTCCTGATCGCGACCGTAAGCTATACCTATTTTGAAGAGCCGATGATCTTTTGGGCAAGGCGGCTGGAGCGCCGGCGCCAAAGCCTTCCGAACGCCGACACGGCGGCGCCGGAAGCCCTTGCCTGATCACCGACCGATCAATGCCGGAAGTGGCGCACCCCGGTGAACACCATCGCCAGGCCCGCCGCATCCGCCGCCGCGATCACTTCGTCGTCGCGGATGGATCCGCCCGGCTGGATCACCGCGGTCGCGCCCGCCTCGACCGCCGCCAACAAGCCGTCGGCGAACGGGAAAAACGCGTCCGACGCGACCGCGGAGCCGATCGTGCGCGGCGTCGCCCAGCCCGCCTTGTCGGCGGCGTCCTTTGCCTTCCACGCTGCGATGCGGGCGGATTCGAGACGGTTCATCTGCCCCGCGCCGATGCCTGCGGTGCTGCCGCCCTTGGCGTAGACGATCGCGTTCGACTTGACGTGCTTGGCGACGGTCCAGGCAAAGCGGCAGTCGGCGAGCTCCTGCTCGGTCGGTGCGCGCTTGGTGACGACCTTCATCTCGGGATTGGAGTCACCGTCGCGGCTCTGCACCAGCCAGCCGCCGGTGATCGCCTTCGCCAGCAACCCGGCGCGCGCCGGATCGGGCAGTTCGCCGGTCAGCAGCAGGCGCAGGTTCTTCTTCGCAGCGAAGATCGCGAGCGCCTCTTCATCCGCCTCGGGCGCGACCACGACTTCGGTGAAGATCCCGGCGATCGCCCGCGCGGTCGCGCCGTCGAGCGGACGGTTGAGCGCGATGATCCCGCCGAATGCCGACACCGTATCGCACGCGAACGCAGCACCATAAGCCGCTTCGAGCGTTTCGCCGGTCGCGACGCCGCAGGGGTTGGCGTGCTTGACGATCACGCAGGTCGGTGCCGCGTCCCGGTACTCGCTGATCAGGTCGAACGCGGCGTCGGCATCGTTGAGGTTGTTGTAGCTGAGGTCCTTGCCCTGCACCTGCCGCGCCTGGCCGATCCCGCGCGGTGCGGAGCCGCCCGCGGTGTAGAAGGCCGCCGACTGGTGCGGGTTTTCGCCGTAGCGCAGCGACTGGCCACGCTGCAAAGTGATCGCGAGCGTCTCGGGGAACGCTTCGCCCTGGTCGACCTGGCCGAACCACGTCGCGATCATGCCGTCATAGGCGGCAGTCGCGGCATAGGCCTTGGCGGCGAACTTGCGACGATCCGCAAGCGTCGTGCTGCCGCCTGCAACCAGCGCGTAATCCGCCGGATCGGTGACGATCGCGACGAAGGCGTGGTTCTTGGCCGCCGAGCGCACCATCGACGGGCCGCCGATGTCGATATTCTCGATGATCTCGTCGCGTTCCGCGCCCTTGGCGACGGTCGCCTCGAACGGATAGAGGTTGACCACAACCAGATCGATCGCGCCGATCCCGTGCTCCTCCATCGAGGCGACATGCGCCGCATCGTCGCGCACCGCGAGCAACCCGCCATGGACCACCGGGTGGAGCGTCTTGACGCGGCCGTCCATCATCTCGGGGAAGCCGGTCAGGTCCGAGATGTCGCGCACCTCAAGCCCCGCGTCACGGAGCGCCTTGGCGGTGCCCCCGGTCGACACCAGCTCGACGCCATTCTGCGCCAGTCCCTGCGCGAGCTCGACGATGCCGGTCTTGTCGGACACCGAGAGCAGCGCGCGGCGGATCGGGATGGTGGTCATGGGGAGGCTCCGGGGGCGAGAGGGGGGAGGAATGTCGCGCACCCCCTGCCCGCTTGGGCCTGCAATTTCAATGCGCGCGCTTGAGCACCCAGCCGATGTTGGTCCCCCCGGCGGGGGCCTCCCCCGTCACGACCAGCTGGAGCGTCGCATGCGGACGTCCCTCGGCGTCGATCCACAGGCTGTCCTCGATCGCCAGCTTGCCGCCGCGGCACCGGAATTGCCAGACGCCCCCATGCGGCAATCGCAGCAACGCCGCCATCCCGTCCGCGGTCGGGGAAACCTGCACGCCGAAACCAAGATGGAAGCGCACTGCGAACACCGACGGCTGGATCTTGCGCTGCTTTGGTGCCGGTAGCAACACATCCTCGCCACGCAGCTCGCGACCATCATTGGCCATCACTAGCTGGCGACGGTGGAGCAGCCCGAACCGGCGCGCATAACCGTCGTGGCTTGCCTCGATCCGGCTCGAGGTCTCACTCTCCTGGCGGACCAGCTCGACTTCGCCGACGCCGCGGCCAAGCGTTCCGTCGGCATGGATCGCGGTCGAGTTGCTGTCGCCGAGCACGAGCGTCGAATGCGCCGCGGTCGTGCGCAATCCTTCCGACAGATCGGCAGGAAGCTGCGCGATCCCGGTCCGCGCGCCGCCGCAATTGACGACGATCCGGTCGGGGCCGTCGGACAGTTCGATCGCCAATGTCGAGGCACAGCCGCCCTCGACCAGCCGGGCAACGGGCGGGGGTGCGCCGTCGAGAATGACGACCGCGCTGCCGGCCGCCAGCCGCTGATACCCCCAGTCGCGCGCCTGCCGCAGCGGGCGTGTCCGCACGCCGGTCGCGGCGATGACTTGCGCCAGCGCGTCCGCGCCATAGGGCCCGCCGCCCTGCCAGCTGCCGACGTCGCGGTCGCCGTGGCAGATGCCGAGCAGCGCGGGGATCAGCCTGGCCAGCGTATCGCCCAGGAATGCGGGCGGATTGAGCTGACGCGCGTCATAGACCTCGCGCAGACTGGTCAGCAGCATCACGAGATCGACCTGCACCGCGGGCGACCGCGCGACGTTCCCGCCATCTTCATGGATCGATGATGTCAGCCCGCGCAGCAACGCCGCTTCGGTCGCCGACTGGCGCGGATCACCGCCGGGAATCAGCAACGTTCCCGCGACGACCCCGCACAATGCGGCAACGCGCGGCGCGCCGGGCGGGGCCTTTTCCGCCGCACGATCGATATGCCGCGCCCCGCGCGCGAGCGTGTTGAGCACGCGGCTGCGATACACCAGATCCGCCGACGACAGGATCAGCGGGGCGTGCGCGGTCCAGAACAGAATGCGGCGGCCCCACAGGTCCGCGCGCCACGCCGGTTCGCTGACCGTATCGGCATGTGCGGTCAGCCACAGCCGCATCAGATGTTCCGCGATCGGCGTCGCCTGCGCGCGCGTCGCCACGGTCGACAGGTCGCGTAACCAGGCGAAACTATGGAGATAATCCGCGAACGCCTTGGAGAAATCGGGCTTGGTGAGATCGAGCGTCTCGATGTCACGGCTCTCGCCGCGAAACGTCAGCATGCCCTCGAGCAAGGCGTGCCCGCGCTGGACGTCCCCCAGCAGCGGGTCGTCGGGGACCGCGATCAGTTTGAGCGGATGCCGCCCCTTAAGGCGCATCCCGTGGATCGGTGTGCGCCACGTCAGCCGGTGGAAATGCTCGGACAGCCGCTCGGCCAGCGACAATCCCTTGTCGCCGCCGACGCGCACCAGCCGCTTGCCCTCGTCGATCCCGTCGGGCAGCGTTTCGTCCTGTGGAACCGATCGGTCGCGCATTTAGCCGCGCAAACCTGCGATGTTGGCGGCATAGGCGTCCGGCCCGCCGCGGAAGGTCGCAGTGCCCGCGACCAGCGCATCCGCGCCTGCCGCGATCGCGCGCGGCGCGGTGATCAGGTCGATCCCGCCATCGACCTCTAGGTCGATAGCATAGCCGCCCTTGTCGATCATCTTGCGGACGCTCTCGATCTTGCCGAGCGCGCTCTCGATGAACGCCTGCCCGCCGAAGCCTGGATTGACGCTCATGACGAGCACCAGATCGACCATGTCGAGCAGGTAATCGAGCGCCTTGGCGGGCGTTTGCGGGGTCAGCACGACACCCGCGCGCTTGCCGAGTTGGCGGATGTGTTGAAGACTGCGATGCGTGTGCGGCCCGGCCTCGACGTGGATGCTGATCGTGTCCGCGCCGGCTTCGGCAAACGCCTCGAGATACGGGTCGACCGGCGCGATCATCAGATGGACGTCGAGCGGCTTGGTCGTGTGCGGGCGGATCGCCTTCACCACTGCCGGGCCGATCGAGATGTTGGGGACGAAATGCCCGTCCATCACGTCGACATGGATCCAGTCCGCGCCCGCGGCGTCGATCGCGCGGACCTCCTCGCCGAGCTTGGCGAAATCGGCCGATAGGATGGACGGGGCGATGCGGACGGGGCGCTGAGACATGATGCGCTGAGCCTGTAGCACGCCGCCGATTCGGGACAAGCATGCGTTGGACCGGACGGGTCGCGCATACCGTATGTGGTTGTTGGTTTACGGTCGGGTGAGCGAATTGCGCTTCCCTTACCCTTCCTCCTGCGCTTCCCCGGCCTTCGCCGGGGAAGCGCAGGAGGAAGGAGACCGTAGTACGGGATAGGGAAGGCGCGCAAACGGCAGCCCCCCCAAACCTACCCCTGCCGCCGCCAACGCGCGATGAAGAAGCCGTCGTTGCCGCCCGGCTTGACCATTCCGGGAAGGGTCCGCACCGTTCCCTCCGCCGTCGGCACGATCCCTGCCGGCAATTCCTCCGCACCAACCGGATCGAGCGCGAAGTCGGGGCGGGCTGCGGCAAAGCGTTCGCGCTGCTTCTCGCCCTCGGCGGGTTCGAGCGAGCAGGTCGCGAAGACGAGCGTCCCGCCGGGCTTCACCCATTCCGCCGCGCGCGTCAGCAGGCTGGTCTGGAGTGCGGCAAGATCGGTGATCTGCGACGGCCGCACGCGGTGGAGCACATCGGGATGCCGCCGGAAGATACCCGTCGCGCTGCACGGCGCATCGAGCAGCACGGCGTCGACCGACGTCGGCGGTGCCCATTCGAGCACGTCCGCCTGGACGATCTCCGCCGCCAACCCCGTCCGCGCAAGATTGTCATGCAGTCGCGCGAGTCGGCTTTCGGACGCATCGACCGAGGTCACGCGCCAGCCTGCACTCGCGAGCTGCATCGTCTTGCCCCCAGGCGCGGCGCACAGATCGAGCGCACTGCCCGCACCCTTGCCCAGCAATCGCGCGGGCAACGAGGCAGCGATATCCTGCACCCACCAGCGCCCGTCCTCGAATCCCGGAAGCTCGGGCACATGCGCGGAGTCGATCCGGACATGGCCGGGAAGCAGCGAGACGCCGCCCAATTCCTCAACGAAGCGCGCGGTTTCGGCGGGGTCGGCGAGCGTCAGGTCGAGCGGCGGGGGAGCCGCCATCGCTTCCTCGGCAGCATGGATCCCATCGTCGCCCCAGGCGGCGTGCCAGCGCAAAGCGACCGGATCGGGAAGCGTCGGCAGTTCGGGAAGCTGGTCGCCGTTGCGCGACAACGTCCCGAACACGCCGTGGACGAGCTTGCGCGGGCCACCGTCGACCAGCGGCAGCACGGTCGAAATCGCCGCGTGCGACGGGGTGCCGAGCGACAGCGCCTGCACCAGCGCGATGCGCAGCGCAAAGCGCGCCTTGGAATCATCGGGCAGTCGAGTCTTGGTCGCCGAATCGATCAACGCGTCGAGATCGGGCAACCGTCGCAGCACCTCCGCCGCGATCGCGTGGGCCAGCGCTCGGTCATCGGCGCGGTCGATCCCTCCGGTCGCGCGGCCGATCGCGGCTTCGAGCGGCAAGCCCTGGCGGAGAACCGCGTCGAGCATCCGGAGTGCCGCGCGGCGTGCGGGGACGCCGGGGGCCTCGACGGGTTCGGGGCGGGGCATGTAACGGCGGGGGGGTGGCAGTGTCACGGGCTTGAACTCTTCGCAAAGGACCGCCAACTGACGGGAGACGCTTTATCTCATGCGTCTGCAAGGAAGTCCCTCATGGCCGCTCGTCCGCCGCATGTGAAGCCACCAGCCTATCTCAGCAAGAATACGCCGGTGCCCGCCCCCGACCCCAAACCCGAGCCGCGCGACACGCGCGACCATCTCGGGCTCGACCCGACGCGCTACGGCGACTGGGAGCACAAAGGCATCGCGATCGATTTCTGAGGGTATGCAGCGGCGCGGGAGAACCCTGCGCCGATTTCCCGCGAAGGCGGAAACCCAGAGCCCATCAGGACAACGACGGGGTGGCCGCCAAACCCTAGACTCCGGCTTTCGCCGGAGAACACGCTGAAAGCGTTACCGCACCTCGCGTCGCAACGGCCGCGCCAGCAGCGCCTCGATCACCGCACCGACATCCGCGCCTTCGAGCAGCGCACATACCGCCGCGACCACGGGCATCTCTACCCCGATCGCAGCCGCCGCCACGCGCAGCACCGGCGCGGTAGCCGCGCCTTCCGCCACCGTTACGCGGTCCGCGAGCAGATCCTGCGCACGCCGTCCCTGCCCCAGCCCGACCCCGAGCGAGAAGTTGCGCGAGCTGGTCGACGAACAGGTCAGCACCAGATCCCCCAGTCCCGACAACCCGCTCAGCGTTTCTACCTGTGCACCACGCGCCATCCCGAAGCGCACCATTTCCGCAAATCCGCGCGCGATCAATGCGGCGCGGGCGTTCTGGCCGAGTCCGGCACCCTCGACGACACCGCACGCTATCGCGAGCACGTTCTTGACCGCGCCGCCGATCTCCGCGCCAATGACGTCGGTCGTCGCATAAGGCCGGAGCGCAGGCCCCGCGAGCCGGTCCGCGAGCGCCGCGCCCAACGCTTCGTCCGCACAGGCAAGCGTCACCGCAGTCGGTTGCCCGGCGGCGACTTCATGCGCGAAGGTCGGACCGGACAGCACCGCGATCGGCGCGTTTGGATGGATCTCGCGCGCGACTTCGCCGACCAGCATCTGCGTGCCCGCCTCGATCCCCTTGGCGCAGAGCACCAGCGGCGTCGCGCCGACCGCCGTCTCGGTGAGCACCGCGCGGACATGTTGCGCGGGGACGACGACGAGCAACGCATCGCACGCCGACAGCGCGCCGAGCGACCCGGTCGCGACGATCGTCTCGGGCAGCGTGATTCCCGAGAGGAACCGCGCGTTCTTGTGCCCGGTATTGATCCCCTCGACGACATCCGGCTCGCGCGCCCACAAAAGGACGGGCTCGCCGCCGCGCGCTGCGACCTGCGCGAGCGCGGTGCCCCAGGCACCGCCACCGATGACCCCGATCTTCATGCCTTCACTCCTGCACCACGCACCGCTTCCGCGCCCGGATCAAGCGGCCAGCGCGGCCGCGCAGCGACGTCGAGCGGATCGGTCAGCCCGGCCGCGTAGCGCTCCGCGCCAGCCCAGCCGATCATCGCGGCATTGTCGGTGCACAGCCACAAGGGCGGCGCCACGAACCGCAGACCGTTCGCCGCCGCCAGATCGGCAAGTGCGGTCCGCACCGCGCCGTTCGCAGCGACCCCGCCCGCGACCACCAGCGCAGTCGCGCCATGTGCGGCCTCGAGCGCGCGGACGGTGCGATCGAGCAGGCAATCGACCACGGCCTGCTGGAACGACGCGGCGATATCCTCGACCGACCAAGTCCCTGCCGCATGCGCGCGGACGACCGCGCTCTTGAGCCCGGCAAAGGAAAAATGCGGTTCGGGCGATCCCTTCAGCGGGCGCGGCAGCGGCACGATCGGTCGCCCGGCGCGGGCCGCAACCTCGACCGCGGGGCCGCCGGGGAAGCCCAGCCCGAGCACCTTGGCGGTCTTGTCGAACGCTTCGCCCGCAGCATCGTCGATCGTCGTCGCAAGCCGGCGGTAGCGGTTCACCCCCTCGACCAGCAGCAACTGGCAATGCCCGCCCGAGACGAGCAACAACAGATAGGGAAATGCGAGATCGGGATCGGACAGTCGCGGGCTCAGCGCGTGCCCTTCCAGATGGTTGACCGCGATCAGCGGCTTGCCCGCGGAATGCGCGAGTGCCTTGCCCGTGACGAGCCCTACCATAACCCCGCCGATCAGCCCCGGCCCAGCAGTCGCGGCGATCGCGTCGACCTCGGCGAGCGTGACCCCCGCATCCGCCAGCGCTGCCTCGATCAGGGGGGCGAGCACCTCGACATGCGCGCGCGCGGCGATTTCAGGGACGACGCCGCCGAACGGACGGTGCGCCGCCTCCTGTCCTGCCAGACGGTGTGCCAGAACCTGACGATCCGACGTGACGAGCGCAGCGGCGGTTTCGTCGCAACTGGATTCGAGACCAAGAATGAGTGCCATCCGCCCTCCCTATCGCCGATCCCGCGCATTGTCGAAGCCCCCGCCCTCGCCCGCCACTTGTCGGACCCCGGCGATTTCGTCCATGACACGCAGCGAAGGGGACGCCGCGTGACACAACCACCGCTCAAGCTCGGGACGCGCGGGTCGCCGCTCGCACTGGTTCAGGCCAATCTGGTGCGCGAGGCACTGTGCGCAGCGCATGGCTGGGACCGCGACCGCGTCGAGATCGTCACGATCCGCACGACCGGCGACCGTCGCCAGGATGTCGCGCTTGCCGAGATCGGGGGCAAGGCGCTGTGGACCAAGGAACTTGATCGCGCATTACTATGCGGCGAGATCGATTTCGCGGTCCATTCGATGAAGGACGTCGAAACCGGACGCCCGGATGCGATCACGATCGCAGCGATGCTGCCGCGCGCCGACGTGCGCGATCGGATCATCGGCGCCGACAGCGTGAGCGCGTTGCGTGAAGGCGCGGTGGTCGGCACGAGCTCGCCGCGCCGGGTCGCGCAGGTCAAGCGGTTGCGCCCCGATCTCGTCACGATCTTGCTGCGCGGCAATGTCGACACGCGGCTCGCCAAGGTCGCGGCGGGCGAAGTCGACGCGACGTTGCTCGCGGCGGCAGGGCTCGAACGGCTCGGGCGGGTCGAGGTCGGCAGCTGCATCCCGATCGACGTGATGCTCCCCGCCCCCGCGCAGGGCGCAGTCGGGATCGAGGCACGGACCGGCGATGAGCGAGTCCGCACGCTGCTCGCCGCGATCGACGATGCCCCGACCCATGCCTGCGTCTTGCTGGAACGCGCGTTGCTCGCGGTGTTGCAGGCGGATTGCCATTCGCCGGTCGCAGCACTTGCGACGCTCGCCGACGACGGAGAAGGCGGGACGACGATGACCTTGCGCGGCGAATTGTTCGCTGAGGACGGCAGCGCGCATGTCGCGGGCGTGGTCGACGGCGCGCTCGGCGATGCCACGCTGGCCGCGCGACTGGGGGCGGACTTGCTCGACCGTGCGCCCGCCGCTGTGCGGTCGTTGTTCGCGGGATGATGCAGCGGCTGGTCGTGCTGCGTCCCGAGCCCGGCAATGCCGCGACGCTGGCGCGTGCGCGCGACGCCGGGTTCGACGCGGTCGCGCTGCCGCTGTTCGCGGTCGAGGCGCTCGACTGGGCCGTTCCCGATCCGACGCAGCACGATGCGCTGATCCTGACCAGTGCCAATGCGCTTCGGTTCGGCGGGGGATCGATCGCCGCCCTGCGAATGCTGCCGGTGCTCGCGGTCGGCGGACACACTGCTGCGGCGGCACGCGATGCCGGGTTCGAAGTGATCGCATCGGGCACCGGCAACGCCGCGGACATCGTCGCGCTGGCGGAACGCACCGGCGTGCGACGCGCGCTCCATCTGACCGGGCATGATCGCACGCTCGAGGCCGGTGGCGTCATCGCGACGCTGATCCCGGTCTATCAAAGCGTGCCCCGCGCGGTCGAGCCTGCGGAGCTCGACCTTCTGGACGACCGCGTCGCGTTGCTCCATTCCGCACGCGCGGCACGACGGATCGGTACGCTGGTAGATGCGGCGGGCCTGTCGCGCGCGCGGATTGCGATTGCGGCGTTCAGCCCGGTAATCGCCGCCGCCGCCGGGTCCGGCTGGGCTGGTATTGCCGTCGCGGCGCGACCTGACGACGCGGCGCTGTTCACCGCCCTCACGGCTCTTCCGACGACGAGCCGTTGACCGTTCGCGTTCGGGCGATGATAAGACAGCGCTATGGACGAAAACACGCCCACCGTCCCCGAGACCGAGTTCCCGGCGCAGGCCCCCGGCCGGGACAGGCACAACGCCCCCGAACAGACTCGGCCTGACCCTCCAGTACCGCCGCAGCGCACCGTGCCGCCCTATACCCCACCCCCCGTTCCCCCCGCTGCGACTCGGCGCGGGATGGGATGGCGGATGGGAATCGCGCTCGGGCTGATCGCGTTCCTGATCGGCGTCGGCGTGGCCGCGTTACTGATCACGCGGTTCGGCAAGGGCCTGAATACCGGCGCGGATGGCAAACAGGTCGCGACGATGACGCTCCCGGTGTCGAACGGGCAGCCCCCCGTCGTGATCCTGCCCGGAAAAGCTGGTGCCCCCGGCCCCGCGATCGATATCGCAGCACTGAGCAGTCGCGAAGTCGAACTGGCGAGCAAGCTGGATGCACTCGAAGCGCGCGAGGCCAGCATTGACCGTGATGCGCAACAGGCCGCCGCTTATGCCACCCGCAGCGAGGGGCTGATGGTCGCGTTCGCGGCCCGTCGCGCGCTCGACCGCGGACTCAACCTCGGCTTTATCGAGCAGCAATTGCGCACGCGCTTCGGCACGACCCAGGCCGCCGCGGTCGCGACGATCGTGCAGGCAGCGCGCAACCCGGTGACGCTCGAGGATCTGCGCGCCGGGCTCGACGGCGTCGCACCCGAACTCGTCACCGGGGTGGCGAGCAGTGGCTGGCTGCAAAGCCTGGCGCGCGAACTGCGCAACCTCGTGGTCCTGCGCAAGGCGAGTGCGCCGTCGCCGCTGCCGGTCGACCGAGTCGCGCGCGCGCAGCGGCTGCTTGAAGCCGGACAGGTCGAGGCGGCGCTTGCCGAAGTGTCGCGGACGCCCGGCGCAAGCCAGGCCACGCGCTGGACCGAGGCCGCCCGCCGTTACATCAACACGCGGCACGCGCTCAATACGATCGAGAGTGCCGCCATCCTGAGCCCGGGTGTCGATCCGCGCCCGATGGCACCCCTGACACCCGCCACACCGCAGGAAGCGGCGCCCGAAGAGACTGAAGTGGTGCCGGATACGCCCGCGACTCTCGAAACGAACGGAGCGATCTAGAGCGGGATCACTCCCGCTCAGGCAGACAGTTTTACCCCTGCACTCGGTCGATCAGCGCCATCGCACCGTGTGGCGCACGCACTTTGGCGCCATTGATAAAAAAGACGAACGTTTCCCGCGGCACGACCGGGGCCGCATCCGCCACGTACGGCAAGTCGCCCGGAGCAGCGCCCGCCGACCAGTCGCGCGCAGCCTTGGCCCAGCGATCGAGCGCGGCCGGGGCATAGCCTGCCGGCTCCTCCTCCACCGCCGCCTCTAGCCGCGCATAGACCATATCCCCGCTGACATCCGCGATTGCGGGGTATTCGGTCGAATCGGCATAAACGATCGCCACCCCCGCCGCGCGCGCCAGCGCGACGAATTCGGGGACGAGGAAACTCTCGTGCCGCACCTGCACCGCATGGCGCAGCGTGACGCCGTCCTGACTCGACGGCAACAGCTTGAGGAACGCGCCGAAATCGTCCGCGTCGAACTTCTTAGTCGCCATGAACTGCCACAGGATCGGCCCGAGCCGGTCGCCCAGTTCGACGATACCCTGCCCGGTGAACTTCGTGATTGATTCGCCCGCCTCCGCCAGCACCTTGCGGTTGGTGCAATAGCGCGATGCCTTAAGTGCAAAGACGAACCCGTCAGGCACCGCCTTCGCCCAGGACGCGAAGGTCGCTGGTTTTTGCGACGAATAATAGGTGCCGTTGACCTCGATCGCGGTCAGTTTCGACGCGGCGTAATCGAGTTCGCGCTTCTGCGGCCATTTTTCGGGGAAGAACGTCCCGCGCCATGGTTCGTAGGTCCAGCCACCAATGCCGATTCGGATGTCGCCGTGTTTCATGCCCGCCACGCTAACCGACCCGGCAGAGGTTAGGAACCGTCTCCGCCGTCACGCGCCGAGCAATTGCGCGAGCCGAACCGGCGCGAACCCGTTGGGATCGACCCCGACGTCATATTGCCGCGACATCGGCTTGAGCCGGCCGTGGCTATGGCCGTGGAGGTTGATCGCGCCGCGATGCTGCCCGTTCCACGACCGGAAGGGGTAGTGACACAGGACGAGGTTGCGCTCCTCGACCGTGATCTCCGCATAATCGCCGACGCTTGCCCAGCCCTCCGCGGCAAGGGTTGCATCGGGATCGTTGTTGCCGCGAAGCAGATGCTTGCGCCCGTTCAAGCGCGCCAGCAGATCGGCCACCGCATCCGGACGCCGCGCAACGTCGCCGAGGTGCCATACCGAGTCCTCTGGCCCGACCACCGCGTTCCACCCGGCGATCAACGCCGCATCCATCGTCGCGACATCGGCGAACGGGCGGCGCTGGATGTTGATCGTGCGGTGGTCACCGAAATGCGTGTCGGCGGTGAAGAAGACGCTCATGTCCAGTACAGCACGCGCGCCAACGGCAATGTCCGCGCGATCGTCTCGGTGAACCAGCCACGCAGGCGCTGCATCGTCGCGGTGTCGTACACCTGCTTTTCTGTGCCGAACTTGGTGCGCTTGGTCATCCGGTCGGCGTCGGTCATGTCGAGCGCGGAGCCGGGATACCAGCTGTCGAGCACCGCCTTCGATCCGGTCGTGAAACGGTGCGTGATCAGTTCGATCGTAAGGTCGGGCACATCGCCGAGCAGCGCCGCCGCGTCGTCGATCAGCGTGCCGTACGCCTCCTCCCAACCGTCCGCCGCGATGATCGGCGCGATGGTCAGGCCAACGGGATATCCTGCGTCCGCCATCTGCCGCAGCGCCGCCAGCCGCAACGCGACCGGCGCGGTGCCGCCCTCGAACCGGGCATAGCGTTTTGGATTGATCGACGCGCGCATCCGCGTTCGCCCATTGTGGTCGAGCGCGAGCAGCGGCGCGACATCCGCGAACTTGGAGGTGAAGCGCAACTGCGTATCCGCATCCGACCGGCCGAACCATTCGATCATCCGCGACAGCGACCCGGTGATCGGCTCGATCCCCAGCGGATCGGTGTAACAGGACGCCTCGAACGTAGTGCCCTCATGCACCCGCGTCGCCGAGCGCGAGGTGATCGTGCCCTTGTCCATATAGCTGGGTAGCACGCCGAGGATCTCGTCGAGATTGGCATAAGCGCGCGTAATCGGCGGGCCCTTGAGCGAGCCCGCGAGATAACAATAGCTGCAATGCGCCGGACATCCCGCCGCCAGGTCGACGCGCCAGTCCGCGCTCGGCGCGATCGGTTCTAGCTTGAGCTTCGACGGCGGCGCGACAACGACAGCCAGCGTGGCCTTCGCCTCGGCATAGGCGGCGCGCGGATCCTCGGGCTGGGCCCAGACGACCCGGTCGTTGGGCAGTTCGATCACCGGCACGCCCTGCTCCGCGGCCCGCTGCGCGATCGCGACGCCGTGGTCCCAGGCGCGCGCGGATCGCGTGATGAGGAGGCGCCGGGGGCGCCAGTACGCAGTGTTGCGTTCGGAGGGGAGAGAAGTCACCCGAGCCCAACGCGGCGCACGCCGGTCCGTTCATGCCGTCCGACCCAAAATGATCGCGCACGCCGCCGCTTGCGTCGCACCGAATCGCCCTGCACAACAGCACCAACCAGTCGGTAGCGACGGTTTTTAGGGAGATGTGCCGTGCGTCCGATGTTTGCGATCCTTGGTGCCATGACCGCCACCCTTGCCGTGGCCGGCGTCGCCATCGGCCAGGCACCACGACCAGATCCGGCGCTGACCAAGGCGATTGCCGCCACCACGCGGACTCCGGCGAACGTGGCGCGCGACCGGTATCGGCATCCCGCCGAGACGTTGGCCTTCTTTGGCGTGAAGCCGACCGATACGGTGGTCGAGCTGATTCCCGGCAGCGGCTGGTATACCGAAATCCTCGCGCCTTATCTCGCCACGCGCGGGACCTATTATGCGGCAGGCGGCATGGCGAAGGGCCTCAACGCGGTAAAGACGCTGCAGACGACCAACCCTGCCGTCTACGGCAAGGTCAAGCTTGCCGCCTTCCCCGCAGCAGCTGGCGAGCCGTCCGTCCCCGCGGGCAGCGCCGACGTCGTGCTGACCTTCCGCAACATCCACAACCTCCGCTTCTCGGGCGTCGACCGCACGCAAGCCGCGTTCGCCGAGATGTTCCGGATGCTCAAGCCCGGCGGGACGCTCGGAATCGTCGAGCACCGCCTGCCCGAGGCACGCGACGCCGCGGCGGAGGAGAAGAGCGGCTACATGAAGGTCTCGAGCGTCGTCGGCTTCGCGCGCAAGGCCGGGTTCGAGGTCGCGGGCATGTCCGAGGTCAACGCCAACCCCAAGGATACCGCGGACTATCCCGATGGCGTCTGGACGCTGCCGCCGTCCTACGCGCTGAAAGACGTCGATCGCGCCAAATACGCTGCGATCGGCGAAAGCGACCGGATGACGATCCGGTTCGTCAAACCTAAACGGTAAATAGTGCTGTGACCCCGCGCGGAACCGTCACGGTGCCGCGCGGGCGCGGGCGAACAGCCGGGCGAACCCGCCCGCGTCAAGCGCGCCGAGCTGAAGGATGGGCCCGGCGAGATACCCCGGCGTCCCCGTCAGCCCGACCGACAGCGCCTCGCGGCCGTTGCTGCGCAGCCGTTCGGTAATCGTGTCGCCCTGCACGCGGAGGTCAGACGTCAGCCGCGCCCAGTCGCCGCCTGCCGCGGTAACGACGTCCTCCAGCATCGCATCGTCGATCCCCCGGTCGTCCGTCATCAGCGCGTGGTGAACGGCCGTATAGATCCCCTGCGCCGTACTCGCGAGCGCGACCTGCGCAGCCCGCTCCGATGCAGCGCCGAAGATCGGCCAGTCCTTGGAAATCACCTGTACCGCGCCATCCGCGCGAATCGCGTTTTCCAGCGCGGGAAACGCCTGCCGGCAGGCAGGGCAACGATAGTCGCTGAACACCGCGAGCCGCAGCGTGGCATCGCGCGGGCCGGATCGCGGCGAATCGGTCCCGTCGAGGATTGCGGCAACGGTATCGGAACGACCGATGTCCCGCCCGACCGGCGTAAGCCAATGCGCCCCCCGCCCGACCACGAACCCGCCGAGCAGGACCGCGACGAGCTGCCACGCCTGTCGACGGGTGAATCGCGGCGTCATGACGACAGTCGCCGGGCTGTGTGAAAAGTGCGTGGTGGCGAAGAGTGCATCGCATACCCCATCCTGCAACAAACCAGCGCGACAGCACCCGGGCCCTGGGCCGGGTCGGCTTGCGCCGGTATATATAACTACGGATGAGTGACTGGAGCGGGCGAAGGGATTCGAACCCTCGACCCCAACCTTGGCAAGGTTGTGCTCTACCCCTGAGCTACGCCCGCTCTGGCGCCATGTGCCGGACTGTGGAGCCCGGCGGGTAGGGGGCGGCCTCTAACACCGGGTCGGGGGGTCGGCAAGCCTCTTTTCGCACTTTGATGAAAAGGGTTGGCTTGTCGGCCCCCGCCCCCACATAAGACGCAACGATCGAAACGAATTGGAGCATCTCTTGGCGACCCTGGGAATGAGCGCAGCCGAACGCGACGCGGTGGAGGCTTTCCGTCGCGACGTGGTCGAACCGTCGATGACCAAATTGGTGATCATCGATTTCTGGGCGGAGTGGTGCGGGCCGTGCAAGGCGCTGACCCCGGTGCTCGAAAAGGTCGCGGCCGCTTATGCCGACAAGGGCGTGGTGCTCGCCAAGGTCGATACCGACAAGAACCAGTTCATCGCTGCGCAATTCCAGATCAAGTCGATCCCGACCGTCTATGCGATGTTCCAGGGTCAGCTCGTCGCCGACCTGACCCCGGCGCGAACAGAATCGGCGTTGAAGACGATGCTCGATCAATTGCTCAAGCAATTGCCGATCGAGAGCGACGCCACGCAAGGCGAGGCCGAGATCGAGCCGCTGATCGCCTTGGGCGAGGAAGCGCTCGCCGAGGGCGATGCCGATCGCGCCGCCGGGATCTTCCGCCAGATCGCCGAGGTCGCGCCGGATCACCCCGCGGTCAACGCAGGCTTCGTCCGCGCGCTGGTGGCCGCAGGCGAGCTCGAGGCGGCGCAGGAGCACCTCGCCGCGATGCCTGAGGACGCCGCCAAGCACCCCGAGATCGAACGCGCACGCGCCGCGCTGGCGCTGGCGCAGGATGCGACGCCGGTCGATGACCTTGCCGGGCTCGCGGCCGAGGTCGCCGCCAATCCGGGCGATTTCGACAAACGATTCGCACTCGCCAACGGCCAGATGGCGGCGGGCGACCGTGATGCTGCCGCCACGACGCTACTTGCGATGATCGCCGAGGATCGCGCCTGGAACGAGGGGGCGGCGCGCGCGCAGTTGCTCAAGCTGTTCGAGGTCGTCGGGCTCGAGGACCCGTGGGTGTCGGCGCAACGCCGCAAGCTTTCCGCGATCCTGTTCGGATGACGATCACCCGCCTCTCGATCTTCCCGCTCCCGGGCGCGTTGCTGTTCCCGGGGATGCATCTGCCGCTCCACATCTTCGAGCCGCGCTATCGGGCGATGATTTCGGACGCGATGGCGCGCGACCGGCGGATCGGGATGGTGCAGCCGCGCCCCAACGTGCCCGCGCGGCCCGACAAGCCGCCGCTGTTCGACATTGGGTGCGTGGGCAAGATTGCCGAGGTCGAGGCGAGCGAGGACGGGCGGTACAATCTCATCCTCGAGGGGCTTTCGCTGTTCCGCATCGTGCGCGAACTCGAGGTGACGACCGCGTTCCGCCAGGTCGAGGCAGAACTGATCCCCTCCCCCGAATCGCCCGAGGTGCTGTCGCTGTCGCGGCGTGCCGCGCTGGAAAGCGAATCACGCGCGTTCGCCGATTCGCAGGGCTATGCGGTCGATTGGGATGCGGTGACGCGGCTCGACGACGAGGCTTTGGTCAACGGCATCGCGCAGATCGCGCCGTTCGACGTCGCGGCGAAACAGGCGCTGCTCGAGGCCGAGCGGATCGAGGAGCGCGCCGAACTGATCATCCAGCTGATGCAATTCTTCGGGCGCCACGACGGCGAGGATTCGGTGACGCTGCAATAGCAGCGTTGTCGCCGCTTATAGCTGACACCTCCCACCACCGTTCGGGCTGAGCGCAGTCGAAGCCCCATACGAAGCGCTGGCCCTTCGACTTCGCTCAGGGCGAACGGAAGGTAGGGCAAGGAGATGGGGTCAGATACAGCCCCCCTTAAACCATCATCCCCTGCAGCAGCTTCGGCACATCCCCGCTCTCACCGCGCGCTTCCGCGATGAAACGGCGCTTGAGCGGCGGCATCTTCTGCACCGCGGCCAGCCCGAAGCGGCGCACCGCATTGGCGGTCTTGCCCTTTACGCCGAACAGCCGCGTCAGCCCGTCGGTCGCCACCGAGACCATCAACGTGTCGAGGCTCCGCCACCGGTCATAGCGCGCGAGCAACGCCGGATCGCCGAGGTCGAGCCCGGTGCGCTTGCCTTCGACCAGCACCTCGACCAGCGTCGCCACGTCGCGAAAGCCGACATTGACGCCCTGCCCCGCGATCGGGTGGATCCCGTGCGCCGCATCGCCCACCAGCGCGAGCCGGTCCGACACGATCTTGCCCGCATGATGGAACCCGAGCGGATAGCTCGACCGCGCGCCTAGAGGCCCGAGTTTGCCCAGGAAACCACCGATTCGCTTGTCCGCCTCCGCGAGCCAGCCGCGATCCGACAGCTTCATCATTCCCGGTGCCTGGTCGCGCGTCACCGACCAGACGATACACGAGCGATGCCCCTGCTCGTCGTCGTTGAGCGGCAGGATCGCGAACGGGCCGTCGGGATAGAAGATCTCGAACGCGATGTTTTCGTGGGAATGTTCGTGATGCAGCGACGTGACGATCGCAGCGTTGTCGTACGTCCAGCGCGCGACATTGAGCCCGGCCGCCTCGCGCGTCGGCGAATTGCGCCCTTCCGCCGCGATCAGCAGCGGTGCGCGAATCACCGCGCCCGAATCGAGCGTCACGGTGACGCCCGAGGCTGCGCGATCGACCGACACCGCGCGTGTCTTCATCCGCACGTCGACGTTCTTCGCCGCCGATGCCGCCTCGAACAAAGCGGCGCGCAGGCGGCGGTTCTCGACCATATGGCCAAGCGCTTCCTCGTCCGAATCGGGTTGGAAATCGAGCGCACCGGGCTCCAGCCCGTCGCTCACCCGGATCCCCTTGATTGGACACGCGATTGCCGCGAGCTTTTCCGCCACGCCGATTGCGCCGAGCATCCGCCACGGTGCCCCCGCGATCGCCGAGGCGCGCCCGTCGAACCCTGCCGCGAGAATGACTTCGGGGTCCGCGATATCGATGACGATCGCCGACATGTTGTGCGCATCGAGCGCCACTGCGAGCGCACTGCCGACGAGTCCGCCGCCGAGAATGATGACGTCTGCTGTATCCATGCCCCGTCTGTAAGCCTCTCATACGACGCTGCCAATCGCGGAAAACTTGACGCGACCGCGTGAGAAGGCGATGATTCCGCGGGCACAGACAGCGAACATCGGGAAGACATTTCATGGCGAGCCAAGCGCAGCCACCGCTCTGGCGTGAGACGGTCAAGGCAGGCGCCGTGCGCAGCGGCGCGCTGCTCGGCGCGTTCACGCTGCTTACGCTCGTCGTGCTGATGGTGATCGTCGTCGCGAGCTATCATGCGAGCGATCCGTCGCTCAACACCGCCTCGGCGGGACCTGCGCACAACTGGCTCGGGCGTCCCGGCGCACTTGTTGCCGACGCGGCCTTCTGGATTTTCGGGCCTGCGGTCGTCCTGCTGCTGCCGACTATCCTGTTGATCGCGCTCAGACTTTGGCGCGACGTGCCGGTCGGGCGCTGGCGGCGGATGCTGCTGACGTCGGTGGGCGGCACATTGCTGGCGGGGACGACCTTCGCGCTGGTGTCGGGTGCGGCGGTCGCCTGGTTGCCCGCAGGGTATGGCGGCGTGTTCGGGCTCGCGCTGTCCAATCTGGTACGACTCGCGATCGGTCTGCTCGGCGATCCGGTCGCGATCCGGTGGACGACGCGCGGAATCGCGACGGCGTTCGGGATCGCCGCGCTGGTGTTGTGGGCGTATAGTTTCACGATCGACATGGCCGAGCGGACGCTCCGCATCCCACGGATCGCCAAACGGCTGGGCGAAACGCGCCGGAATCGAGCAGAAACCAACGTGTTTGACGACGATTTTGTGCAGGAATCGGTCGATGATGACGCCAAACCGACCCGGAAAGTGTCGATGCCGCGCGCCATTGCCGCGCCCGATCCACGCCCCGGCCCGGTGATCTCGGATCGGCAGGTCGCGCAGTCACCGCCACGCCCGCGGACGCAACAGACCTCGCTCGATCTCGGCGACAATACGCAGCTTCCCCCCCTCGACCTGTTGATCCCGACGCCGCCGGCACCCGGCGGGCAGATCGACAAGGCCGCGCTCGAACGCAATGCGCGGTTGCTCGAGACCGTTCTCGACGATTTCCACGTCAAGGGCTCGATCATCAACGTGCGGCCCGGCCCGGTCGTCACGATGTACGAACTCGAACCCGCAAGCGGGATCAAGGCGAGCCGCGTGATCCAGCTCGCCGACGATATCGCGCGCAACATGTCCGCGGTGTCGGCACGCGTCGCAACGATCCCCGGGCGCACCGTGATCGGGATCGAGCTCCCCAACGTGCGGCGCGAGATGGTGGGGCTGCACGAGCTGATCGGGTCGCAGACGTTCGAGGATCAGTCCGCGTCGCTGCCGCTGGTGCTGGGCAAGAATATCGCGGGCGATCCGGTGATCGCGGATCTTGCGCCGATGCCGCATCTGCTCGTCGCGGGCACCACCGGCTCGGGCAAGTCGGTCGGGCTCAACTGCATGATCCTGTCGCTGCTGTACCGGTTGAAGCCCGATCAGTGCAAAATGATCATGATCGATCCCAAGATGCTCGAACTGAGCATGTACGACGACATTCCGCATTTGCTCTCCCCGGTCGTGACCGATCCCGCCAAGGCGGTCCGCGCGCTCAAATGGGCTGTCGAGCAGATGGAGGATCGCTATCGCCAGATGTCGTCGATGGGGGTGCGCAGTCTCGCCAGCTTCAACGAGAAGGTGAAGACCGCCAAGGCCAAGGGCCAGCCGCTCGGGCGCAAGGTGCAGTGCGGTTATTCCGAGACCGGACAGCCGATCTACGAGGAGGAAACGCTCGATTATCAGGTGTTGCCGCAGATCGTCGTGATCGTCGACGAGTTGGCCGACCTGATGATGACCGCGGGCAAGGAAGTCGAATTCCTGATCCAGCGTCTGGCGCAAAAGGCGCGCGCAGCGGGGATTCATCTGATCATGGCGACGCAGCGCCCGTCGGTCGACGTCATCACCGGCGTGATCAAGGCGAACCTGCCGACGCGAATCAGCTTCCACGTCACGTCGAAGATCGATTCGCGCACCATCCTCGGCGAACAGGGCGCGGAGCAGCTGCTCGGCAAGGGCGACATGCTTTACATGCCCGGCGGCAAGGGAATAGTCCGCGTCCACGGCCCGTTCGTGTCGGACGACGAAGTCCGCGCGGTCGCGGATCACTGGCGCGCGCAAGGGCAGCCCGACTACATCCAGTCGGTCACCGAGGAGCCCGAGGAGAGCTTCGCGCTCGACGGTGCGCCGACCGGCGAGGACAGCAAGGAAGACCAGCAATATCGCGCCGCGGTGCAGCTTGTGTGCGAAAGCCAGAAGGCGTCGACGTCGTGGGTCCAGCGGCAGTTGCGCGTGGGGTATAACAACGCCGCACGGCTGATCGAGCGGATGGAGAAGGACGGCGTGGTCAGCCGGCCCGATCATGTTGGGCGGCGCGAAGTGCTGCGCGACCGGGATGGGCATCCGGTCTGAGAGTCCGACGGTTCACGGCGCGTTAAAGCCGATGCTGGCTTTAGAAGAAGACCGTTTAACAAGCGTCCGCTTCCCCGGCGAAGGCCGGGGCCCAGGAGCGCGCGGATAGAAGCGGGTGCTGCGCGCGTTACCTTGGCCTGTCCTGCTGGGCCCCGGCCTTCGCCGGGGAAGCACAGCCGTTAAAACCGGGGAGCCCCTTGCCCCCGTGTCAGGAGAATCCTTAGTGTCGTTTCGTTATTCGCTTCTAGTCCCCTTTCTCGCCGCCCCAGCGATGGCGATGGCCGCGCCGTCCGCCGACCTGACGCTGGTGCAGAAGCACCTCCAGGCGGTCAAATCGATGACCGCCGACTTCGCGCAGACCGATCGCTCGGGGAAGGTGCTGACGGGCACGTTGACGCTCAAACAGCCCGGCAAGATCCGCTTCCAATATCAAAAGGGCGTGCCGATCCTGATCGTTGCGGACGGCAAGTCGCTGTGGTTCCTGGATTACTCCGTCGGGCAGAAGCAGCGCTGGCCGATCGGCGGATCGCCGCTCGGCATCCTGCTCGATCCGTCGCGCGACATGAGCAACATCGCGACCGTCGTTCCGACCGGCAATCCCGAGCTCGTCTCGGTCGATGCCGCCGACCCCAAGCACCCTGAATACGGCCGGATCAACCTCGTCTTCAAACGCAATGCCGCCGCCCCCAACGGGCTGATGCTGCAGGGTTGGGTCACGCTCGATTCGCAGAACAACCGGACGACGGTCAAACTCTCGAACCAGCAATTCAACGCTCCCGTCGCGGACAATGCGTTCAAGTGGAACGATCCCGTTCGCGCGACCGGAAAAAAGTGATGCCATTCATATTGGCGACAGGTTTGGAAGCCTAAAGCGACCTTGCGGATGTGGGGTGAGCCGGGATTTTTCCCCCTGTTGCCCGGACGCACCACTTCCCGCCTGCGTGACGAACGCTAGGTCGGCCCTCGCTCCATGCCCCCGGAGCGGGGGCCTTTCTGTATGCGCGTCACCGACTGGCGCTGTCGGAACCGCGCGGCTACACACTCCGAATGACGACCCTGAAGATCGTTTCGTGGAATATCAATTCGGTGCGGTTCCGCATCGAGATCGTCGAGCGTTTCCTGCGCGAGGCCGACCCCGACATCCTGTGCCTGCAGGAAACCAAGGTGATCGACCGCGACTTCCCGCTCGCCGCGTTTCGCGCGCTGGGGTACAAATACATCGTGCTCCACGGCCAGCGGATGCATCACGGCGTCGCGATCCTGTCGCGCGTCCCGCTCGCGGAAGACGACCGGTTCGACTGGCAGGCGAACATGGAAGCGCGACATGTCGGCGTCCGGCTCGACAACGGCGTGCGGATCGAGAATGTCTACGTCCCCGCAGGCGGCGACGTTCCCGATCGCGAGGTGAACCCCAAGTTCGGGCAGAAGCTCGATTTTCTCGATCGGATGATCGACTGGTCGGCCGGGCTCGACGTGCCCACGCTGCTCGTCGGCGATTTCAACATCGCGCCGCTGCCTTCCGACGTCTGGGGGCACAAGCAGTTGCTCGGCGTCGTCAGCCACACCCCGGTCGAAGTCGACACGCTCGACCGGCTCAAGGCATCGAACAGCTGGGTCGATCTCGGGCGGCACTTCCACCCCGCCCCCGCGCGGCTGCACACCTGGTGGAGCTATCGTTCCGCCGACTGGACGGTCAACGATCGCGGACGGCGGCTCGACCATATGTGGGCGACCGCGGATGTTGCGGCGAAGGCGGTGCGGCACCATGTCTATGAGGAATGCCGCAGCTGGCTCAAACCCTCCGACCATGTGCCGATCATGACCGAATTCACTCTGTGATCACCACCGCGGGGGACGCGCACAAGACCGCACTGGCGATCGATGCGTTGCGGCGTGGCTGGCCGATCGCGATCGCGGGCGCGGACGGCACGCTCGCACTGCTGCCGATCGAAACCGCGGACCCGGTGCGGCTCGCGGCGTTCGATCCCGCGGGCGTGGCACCCGTGCTGCTCTCCGCGGGACGTGCAGCGACGCTCAAGCTTGCGAACCAGCGCGATGCCGCCGAACCCGATGCGCCGGTGCTGATCGAACGCGCGCCGTGGGTCGATTTCGCGATGGCGACCGCCTTGTCTGATCCGCAATTCGACCTCGATACCCCGTTCAAGGGGCCGTTCCGCGCGATTCCGGTCGCGGCGCTGGAAGCCGCCAGCGCCGCCCTGACGCTCGCGCGCGTGGGCGGCGTGCTCCCGGCCTATTTCGCGATTGCGGACGAGCAGGCGGCGCTCGTGCTGACCCCCGCCGACATCGTCGCGCATGAAGACGCCGCGCGGCTCGCGATCGCGACGCGCGCGCATCTGCCGGTCGCGGATGCCGAGGATGCCGAGATCGTCGCGTTCCGCACCCCCGAAATGCCCGGCGAACATATCGCGCTGCTGATCGGCCAGCCCGATGATCGCGCGCCGCTGGTCCGGCTGCACAGCGAATGCCTGACCGGTGACGTGCTCGGCAGCCTCAAATGCGATTGCGGTCCGCAACTCGACGGCGCGATCCGCGCGATCCGCGACAGCGGCTGGGGAATTCTGCTGTATCTGCGCCAGGAAGGGCGCGGGATCGGGCTGATCAACAAGCTGCGCGCCTATGCGCTGCAGGATCAAGGGTTCGACACGGTGGATGCCAACACCCGGCTCGGCTTTGCGGTCGATTCACGCAATTTCGCGGTGGCGGCGCGGATGCTCGAATTGCTCGGGCAGACGCGCGTGCGGTTGCTGACCAACAACCCGCAGAAGGTCGCGCAGCTCGAGGCGGCGGGGATCGCGGTGTCGGAGCGCGTGCCGCACGTCCTGCCGGCGAACCCGCATAATGAACGCTATCTCGCGACCAAGCGGGATCGGACCGGGCACCAGTTCTAAGAGGTACGCGGTAGGGGCGAGGAACGCCCTCCCCTCGCCTTTCCCATCCGTTCGTTTCGAGCGAAGTCGAGAAACCTGCGCTCGAAACGAACGTTGGGGTGATGGAGCACGCTACCCGAGCAACCGTCGTACTGCGTCGAAGTCCCCAGCGATGTCGTGCACCCCGATCTCCCGCAGCCTGTCCGCATGATCGGGCCCGCAATGCGATCCGCCGACAAACCCGATGACATGCGCGCCCGAGGCCACCGCCCCCGTTGCGCCAACAGGCGAATCCTCGAGGATCGCGCAGCGCGTGATATCGACGCCGATCGCGCGCGCAGCGTGAAGATACAGGTCAGGCGCGGGCTTGCCGTGCGTCACATGCTCCTTGCCCGAATAGATGTGGTCGCCGAACGCTCCCTCCAGCCCGATATGCGCGAGATGCCGCCGGATCCACGCGGTCGAACTCGACGAGGCGATCGCCTTGGGCAGATCCGCGGGCAGCGCCTCGATGAAGCGCACCGCGCCTTCGACCGCGCCGACGCCCTCGCGCATCGCACGATCGTCCTCGATCGCGCGGTGCGCATAAAAATCCTCGGGCAGTGGCCGCTCAATCCATTGTTCGAGCGCGCTGATGAACTGCGGCCCCGACAGCCCCATGAAATTGGCATAGCTGTCCTCGGGCGTCGTCGGATGCCCGATCGCGGTGAGGTAACTCGCGATATGGCGATTTCCGACTTCTTCGCTTTCGATCAGAACACCGTCGAAATCGAAGATCAGGCCATCGAACTTCATGCACGTTCTCCGAGAAATATCATGTTCGTTCTCCGAACAGGGCGGTGCCGACGCGGACATGTGTCGCGCCCAGCATCACCGCGGTTTCATAATCGCCCGACATGCCCATGCTGAGCGCATCGAGCCCGTTGTCGCGCGCGAGCTTTGCCAGCAGCGCGAAATAGGGTGCCGCTTCGGTATTGGCGGGAGGAACCGCCATCAGTCCGGCGACGGGCAGGTCGGCCGCGCGCGCCGCGGTGATCAGATCGGGCAGCGCGGCGATCGCGCACCCGCCCTTCTGGTCTTCGTCGCCGATATTGACCTGGAGGAAGCACGTCGGGCGCCGCCCGAGCTTGTCGATCGCCTTGCCGAGCGCGGTGACCAGCGACACGCGATCGACCGAATGGATCGCGTCGAACAGCGCGACTGCGTCCTCGGCCTTGTTCGATTGCAGCTGCCCGACGAGATGGAGCTCGACGTCGGGATAGGCCTCGCGGAGCGCAGGCCATTTCCCCTGTGCCTCCTGCACGCGGTTTTCCCCGAACGCGCGCTGCCCGGCGTCGAGCAGCGGGGTGATCTCCTCCGCGCTTCGGGTCTTGGAAACCGCGATCAGCGTCACGGATTCGGGCTTGCGGCCCGCCAGGTCGGTGACGTGCGCGATGCTGGCGGTGATGGCGGCAAGACGGGCGGCGGGATGGGCGGTCGACATTGGGCGCGCTATAGGCGGTGTGATGGCCCTTCGTCACCCCGTCCGATCCGGCGATCGCACGCTTCCGTCCCTTTGGCTGATGACCGACGAGCGGATCGGTGCGCGGCTGTGGGATGCGATCGACCGGTTGCCGCGCGGGAGCGGGATCGTGCTTCGGCATCATGCCACCCCCGCGGCGGAACGCATGGTGTTGAAACGGCGGATCGCGCGCCTTGCCCGACGGCACGGACTGCTATTGGTCGACGAAGCCTCCCCCAAGACTGCGCCGATCCGGATCGGCCGCGCGCATTCGGTCCGCGAAGGTCTCGCGGCGCGGCAGGCTGGCGCGGCATTGGTGTTCGTCTCGCCGGTCTATGCCACGCGGACGCATCCTGGGGCGGCCTTCCTGGGGCCGCTGCGCGCTGCGACGATCGCACGTGCCGTCGGTCTGCCTGCCATTGCGTTGGGGGGGATGAATGCCCGACGCTATAGGCGGCTGGCGGGGCTTGGGTTTGTTGGTTGGGCAGCGATCGACGCGCTGACTCCGGAGTGAGCGTTTCTGCGGGCTTGATCGGTCGATAAGCGTACCATCGAACCGGTCACCCCGAGCGGAGCGGGGTATGCGGTCCTACACTCAACAAAGAAGGCATGCCGTTCAGCACACCTCGAACACGCGTCAGAAGCGGAAGGCCGTCCCGATATAGACCGCACGGCTGTCGCGGCGGTCGTCGGTCGGCTGCTGCATCAGGCGGTCACGCTCGCTCTTGTAGCGCACGCCCGCGGTCACATCGAGGCGACGCGTCAGCGAATAGGAACCGGCCACGTCGAGCGAATAGGCCGCTGGATCCTCGACCAGCTTCGGCCCATTGGCGAGCGGGCGATCCGCCATCGCGTTGACGCGACCCGAGAAGCGCTTGCCGGTATAGCTCACGCCGATATCGGCGGCTTCGCGGCTGCCCGGGACGCCCGCGAGATCGACCTTGGCGACATCGCCGGATACCGCGAGCCGCTTCCAGCCGACCGCAACACCCAGATTATACGCGATCGGCGTCAGCGCGACCGTCGATGCCGGGATCGGCGACGCGCGATCCGCGCGTGCGATCACACCACGTGCCGAGCGCGCCTGGACCGCGACCGTCACCGCACGGCTGCCTTCGCGGCGCGTGTCGGACGGGGTGAAGCGGAAACCACTGGTGTCGAGGCCACCGCGCGCGAACATCGCCGCGAGGCGCGGGTCGGCAGACGCCGGCGTGAACGATCCGAGGCCGCGCACCAGCTGGGCACTGTGCTTGGTTACGAGTCGGGGTGCGGGTGCTTCGCTGGCGCCGACTGCCGGAGCCACGGCAATGCCGAGCGCAATCAGCGCTCCCGCGGCAATCCCTGACATCCAACGACCAAGCGACACTTCAGACCCCTTCACGTGTACCTATACGGCACTATCATGTTGCGAAGCGGCTACCATGATTCAATCCGGTAGCGCCACCATTCAGACTCATTTTCCCCCGACAGTGTCGTCAGGGACACACTATGGAACATCTCCACATCCCGCTGAGCAACGACCCCGCACACCGGATCGCGGTACCGAGGTCCTGCTTGCGGCAAGCGCCGGACATTCTATAGATATCGCCCGAACCCCCGACACTCCGATTTGTTCAGGAACCGCCGATGATCCGCCGCCCACGCACTGCGATTATGCTTTCGCTCGCGCTCATCGCCCCGCTCGCACTTGGTGCGTGCGGGCATAAGGGCGGTCGACCGAAGGGCCCGGACCTCGCGGCCTCCAAGGTCACGACGATCGGCGTCAACGCCTATCTGTGGCGCGCGAGCCTCGACACGCTGAGCTTCATGCCGCTGCTCCAGACCGATTCCAACGGTGGCGTGATCGTCACCGACTGGTATATCAACCCCGCCGCGCCGACCGAGCGAGTCAAGGTGACGGTGACGATCCTCGACCAGGATCTGCGCGCCGACGGCCTGCGCGTCGCTTCGCTCCGCCAGGTCAACCAGGGCGGCCAGTGGGTCGCGGCGCCGGTCCAGGCATCGACCGTCCAGAAGCTCGAAGACATCATCCTCACGCGCGCCCGCGATCTGCGCCGCGCTGCCGTAACCCAGTAGGAATACCCAACCGATGGCGTCACGCTTCAATGCGCTGAAGGCTGACGCGGCCTGGCAGAAGGTGTGGGACGACCGCCGCACCTTCGCCGCGCGTGACGACAGTCCCAAGCCGCGTTCTTATGTTCTTGAAATGTTCCCCTATCCGTCGGGGAAGATCCACATGGGGCACGTCCGCAACTACACGATGGGCGACGTGCTCGCGCGGTTCCGCCGGATGCAGGGGATGGAAGTCCTCCATCCGATGGGCTGGGACGCGTTCGGCATGCCCGCCGAGAATGCGGCGATGGAAAAGGGCGTCCATCCGGGCGGCTGGACCCGCGACAATATCGCGACGATGAAGGCGCAGCTGAAGCGTCTGGGCTTTGCGCTCGACTGGACGCGCGAACTGGCGACGTGCGAGCCCGATTATTATGGGCACGAGCAGGCGCTGTTCCTCGAGCTGTTCCGCCATGGCCTCGTCTATCGCAAGGAATCATCGGTCAATTGGGATCCGGTCGACATGACCGTGCTCGCCAACGAACAGGTGATCGACGGGCGCGGCTGGCGCTCGGGCGCTTTGGTCGAGCGGCGCAAGCTGTCGCAGTGGTTCCTCAAGATTACCGATTTCGCGGACGAGCTGCTCGAAGGCTTGGGCGCGCTTGAGCATTGGCCCGACAAGGTCAAGCTGATGCAGGAGAACTGGATCGGGCGTAGCCGTGGGTTGACGTTCCGGTTCACGCTTTCTTCCCCCCTCCCGCTTGCGGGAGAGGTCGGGGGAGGGCCTGTCGAACCCTCGACCACGCCCACAGCCCCTCCCCTAACCCCTCCCGCAAGCGGGAGGGGGATAGATTCCGTCGAGGTCTTCACCACCCGCCCCGACACGATGTTCGGGTCGAGCTTCGTCGCGGTCGCGGCGGATCACCCGATCGCGCAGGCGCTCGCTGAGCGTAGCCCCGAAGCGGCCGAGTTCATCGCCTTGTGCAAGCGCGGCGGCACCACTGCGGCCGAGATGGACACGCAGGAAAAGCTCGGCTTCGACACCGGGCTGACCGCGCAACATCCGTTCGATGCCGATATGCAACTGCCGGTCTACATCGCCAACTTCGTGCTGATGGAATATGGCACCGGCGCGGTGTTCGGCGTTCCCGCGCACGACCAGCGCGATCTCGATTTCGCGCGCAAATATGATCTGCCGGTGCGGCGTGTCGTGTCCGACGGCGACGTCACCGATCCGCTGTTCACCGGGAATACCGCGTATACCGGCCCCGGCACGCTGGTGAATTCGCACTTCCTCGATGGCATGGACATCGAGGACGCCAAGCGCGCGGTCATCACCCGCGCCGAGGATGGCGGCTGGGGCACCGGATCGACCGTGTTCCGCCTGCGCGACTGGGGCGTCAGCCGCCAGCGCTATTGGGGCACGCCGATCCCGATCATCCACTGCGACGCATGCGGTGCGGTGCCGGTCCCCGCGGATCAGCTCCCGGTCGTGCTGCCCGAGGACGTCAGCTTCGACATCCCCGGCAACCCGCTCGACCGGCATCCGACGTGGAAGAACGTGCCCTGCCCGTCCTGCGGCGGTGCGGCGCGGCGCGAGACCGACACGCTCGACACGTTCGTCGATTCCTCCTGGTATTTCATCCGCTTCGCTAGCCAGCCCAAGGACAAGCCGTTCGACCGCGCAGTCGCCGAGCAGTGGCTGCCGGTCGCGCAATATATCGGCGGCGTGGAACATGCGATCCTCCACTTGCTCTATGCCCGCTTCTGGACGCGCGCGCTGCGGCATATCGGGATGCTCGACGTGGCGGAGCCGTTCGCGGGGCTGTTCACGCAAGGCATGGTCACGCACGAAACCTATAGCCGCCAAGTGACAGAGATCGGTACCGACGGCACCGACACGATCACCAAGCCCTTGTGGCTGTCACTCGACGACATCGACAAGCGCGGCGACGGCTATGTCGAACGCGCGACCGGCGAGGCGGTCACGGTCGGTCGCATCGAGAAGATGTCGAAGTCGAAGAAGAACACCGTCGACCCGACCGGCATCGTCGACCAGTACGGCGCAGACGCGACGCGCTGGTTCATGCTCTCGGACTCTCCACCCGAACGCGACTTGCCGTGGAGCGAGAGCGGGATCGAAGGCTCGTGGCGCTTCATCCAGCGTGTCTGGCGGTTGTTCGACGGTGACAAGAGCACGAACGGCGGCACCGACGCACCGCTCGACCGCAAGCTCCACCAGACGATCGCCGGCATCGCGGTCGATATCGAGGCGCTTGCGTTCAACAAGGCGGTCGCCAAGCTGTTCGAGCTGGTCAATGCGATCGAGCGCGCCGCCCCCTCCACGTCGCGCGACACTGCGATCGCGACGCTGATGCGGCTCGTCGCCCCTATGGCGCCGCATATCGCGGAGGAAGCCTGGGCCGCTGCGGGCAACGACGGCCTGATCGCCGACGCCCCCTGGCCCGAGGTCAACCCCGCGTTGCTGGTCGAGGACGAAGTCACGATCGCGGTGCAGATCAACGGCAAGCTGCGCGACACGCTGGTCATGCCCAAGGGCACTGCGCGTGACGTGCTCGAAGCCGCCGCGCTCGCGTCGGACAAGATCGTCCGCGCGCTCGAAGGCAAGACCCCGCGAAAGGTCATCGTTGTGCCCGACCGTCTCGTGAACCTCGTCGCATGATGCGCGCGTTCCCCATCCTTCTGGTGGCCGGCGCGTTCGCCCTCAGCGGCTGTGGCCTGCGTCCGCTTTATTCGGGCGGCAGCACGGGTACGGTCGCGACGACGCTCGCACAGGTCGATGTCGCGTCGATGGAAGGCAAGGCGGGCTGGCTGATGGGCAATGCGCTCCGCGACCGCCTGCACACGAGTCAGGGCGTGACGCCGCGCTACCGGCTCGAGATCAAGCTGGACGACAAGATCATCGGCCTCGGCATTCGGCGCGACGACAGTATCTCGCGCGAACGCCGGACGTTGCGCGCGCGCTATCAGCTCGTCGATCTCAGCAACGGTGCGGTGCTGCTCGACGCCGCGGCACGATCGGACGCAGGCATCGACTCGGTCCGCTCCGAATATGGCACGATCGCCGCCGAAAACACCGCGCTCGAACGCCTTTCGCAGATCGTCGCGGATCAGATCGTCACGCGCGTCGCCACCTATGTCAGCCGTTCGGGCGACCGTGCGGCGCGCTGACGCCGCCCGGGCGCACCCCGCGTGAAGGCCAACCTCAACCAGCTGACCCGCGCAATCGACGCGGTCAGTCCGGACGTCCGGTTGTACGTCCTCTACGGCCCCGACGAAGCAGGCGCGCGCGACGTCGCAAACCGTCTGGCACGCGCGCTCGGGCCCGATGCGGAACGGGTCGATCTCGACCCTGGCCAACTCAAGGCCAACCCCGGCCTGCTCGCCGACGAAGCCGCATCGCTCTCGTTGTTCGGGACCGCACGCCATATCCGTGTCGCAGGCGCAGGCGAGGAGAGCGTCGCCGCCTGCACGCTGCTGCTTGCGGCCGAACGCAGCGGCAATCCGGTGGTCGTCATCGCCCCCAGCGCCAAGGCATCGTCGGGCCTCGTCAAGCTCGCGACCGCCGAACCGCGTGCGATGGTCTGCGCCTTCTATGTCCCGGATGCCGGCGAAGCCGACAAGCTCGCCACCAGCATCGCGCGCGAACAGGGCCTGCGCACCACCGGATCGACCGCCGCGCGCATCGCCGCGGCAGCAGGCGGCGACCGCGCGGTGATGAGCCGCGAGCTTGAGAAGATCGCCTTGTTCCTGGATGCAGCGCCCGAACGCCCGCGCGAACTCGATGATACGACGTTGGATGCGATCGGCGCCGACCTTGGGGACTCCGAAATCTCGCGCGCGATCGAGGCGGCGATCGATGGCGGACCGGACCGGCTCGCGGACGAACTCGCACGGCTTGCGGTTGCGGGCAGCTCGCCGATCCCGCTGCTGCGGCAATTGGTGCGCCGCCTGATGGCCCTGGCCGAACTGCGCGCCGAGATCGATGGCGGTGCGAACGCCAACACGCTGATGGAACGCGTCTTCTTCCGTGAACGGGCGGCCACCACGCGCGCGTTGCGGATCTGGTCCGCGCCCGCGATCAGCGCCGCGATCGACCGCGTTCGCCGCGCCGAACGCGCGACGATGGCACCGCACAATGCGGGCAGCGTCTTAGCGGATAACGCGATCGTCGCGGTCGCGCGCATTGCGGCGCGCCAGAACAGCTAAACCAGCGTCAGAGCCGGTCGCCGGTCAGCCGCTGGCACACCATGTCGAGTTGATCGAGCGTCGAATAGCTCAGCGTCAACGTGCCGCCCTTGGGCCCGTAATTGACCCGGACACCAAGCCCGAGCAGGTCGCCGAGCTGATGTTCCAGCGCGGCGAGATCGGGATCGCGCCCTGCACCGTCCCCGCGGTGTTCGGAATCACGCTGTGCGGGCTTGGACGCGCGCACCAGCTTCTCCGTATCGCGGACCGACAACCCACGATCGACGACCTTGTCCGCGAGCGCCTCGACGTCGGGCGCACCGATCAGCGCGCGCGCGTGGCCCATCGTCAGCTTCCCGTGCAGCACGCGTTCCTGCACCTGCCGTGGCAATTCGAGCAGCCGCAGCAGATTGGCGATATGGCTGCGCGACTTGTGGACCAGCTTGCCGAGCGCATCCTGGGTATGCCCGAAGTCTGCAATCAGCCGCTGATACGCCTCGGCTTCTTCGATCGCGTTGAGGTCCTGCCGCTGGATATTTTCGACCAGCGCGACTTCGAGCGTCTGCGTATCGTCGAAATCACGGACGATCACCGGGACTTCATGGAGCCGCGCGCGCTGTGCAGCGCGCCAGCGGCGTTCGCCTGCGACGATCTGATATCCCGTGCCATGCGGTCGCACGACGATCGGCTGGATCAGCCCGCGCTGCGCGATTGACTGCGCGAGTTCCTCGAGCGCGCTTTCCTCGAAATGGCGACGCGGCTGACCCGGATGCGGGGTCAGCGACCCGACCGGTAAGGACCGGATCCCCGGCGAGGTCCCCGTCTGTGCACCACCGACCGGCTCCTCGCGCGCAAGGTCGCCCATCAGGGCGTTCAGGCCCCTGCCAAGGCCGGAGCGGGGTTTCGGGCGGGAAAGCGGGGTTGGTGCGTCGGTCATGCGGCTCTGGCTGGCTGAGGGGCGATTTGGGTCGGTAGGCGGTCGATCATCTCGCGGGCGAGCGCGATATACGCTTCCGACCCCAGGCACCGATGGTCGTAGATCAATGCCGGAAGCCCATGGCTCGGCGCTTCCGACAGGCGGACGTTGCGGGGGATCACGGTGTCGAACACCACCTTCCCCAGCACCGCGCGCACATCGGTCGCGACCTGTTCGGTTAGCCGGTTGCGACGGTCGTACATCGTCAGCGCGACCCCCATGATCGACAGGCCCGGATTGAACCGCTCGCGGATCCGCTCGACCGTGTTGAGCAACTGGCTGAGCCCTTCGAGCGCGAAGAACTCGCATTGTAGCGGCACCAGCAACGCGTTGCTCGCTACGAGCGCATTGAGCGTCAGCAGACCCAGCGACGGCGGACAATCGATGAGCACTACGTCCCAGCGGTGATCGGATCGCGCCAGCGCACGCGACAGGCGGTGGGTGCGTTCTTCATATTCGACGAGCTCGATTTCCGCCCCGGACAGGTCGACCGTCGCCGGCACGACGTCCAGCAACGGGACGACCGTCGAAACCGCGGCGGCTTCGATCGTCACTTCGCCGAGCAATATGTCGTAGGTCGAATGCAGCCGATCCGCACGACTGATGCCTAGCCCGGTCGAAGCATTTCCCTGCGGATCGAGGTCTAGCAACAGCACCCGCAACCCCGTCGCGGCGAGCGCAGTGCCGAGATTGATCGCTGTCGTGGTCTTGCCCACGCCGCCTTTTTGATTCGCGATCGCAATGACGTTCATCGACGTGTCACCCCTGATGCGAGTACGATCATCGACGCCGGGTCGGTGATGCTATGTTCCACGTGAAACACACCATGCCATGCCTTCTGCGCACTGGCCACCTCTTCCAGCGCGGACTTGCCCTTTGGCAGGATCCACCGTGTGTTTATCGTGGCGGATCGCGCGCACCAGTCGAACAGATTGTCGAGCGAGGCGACCGCGCGCGCAGTGATGACATCGGCGGGAACCGCGACGGCCTCGACGCGGGAGCAATGCACCTGCACCCGCGCCGCGTCGAGGTCGAGTGCCTCGACAAGGTCGGACAGAAAGGTCGCCCGGCGACGGCGCGGTTCAACCAGGCTAATCTGATGCGCGCCGAGGATCGCAAGTACGATCCCCGGAAATCCTGCACCGCTGCCGACGTCCAGCCAGTGCCCGGCGTCGGGCGCATGGATGAGCAACTGCGCTGAATCGACGATATGCCGATCCCAGATGTGATCGACCGTCGATGGCGCGATCAGGTTCTGGCGGAGCGTTTCATTGACGACATGATCGACAAGCAGCGTCAGTCGATCGACCGCCGCATCGCCATGCCGCTCGGCAATCCAGCCCTTTGCTTCGTCTTCGGTCATGCTGCCCTTCGCCGAACATGGAGGAGGATCGCCGTCAGGGCGGCGGGCGTGATGCCGCGAATCCGCCCTGCCCCACCGAGTGTCGCGGGGCGCGCTGCGGTCAGGCGTTCGATCATCTCCGTCGATAGCCCCGCAATCGCGTCGAACGCCAAGTCCGCCGGAAGCAGGATCGTATCGTTCGCGCGCAAGGCGATGACCTCCTGCTCCTGCCGCTCGACATACGGCGCATAGCGCGCGTCCTCGGCTGCCTCGCTTCGCACATCGACCGCGACGGCATCACTCAGTTGCGGCACCACCATGTCTAGCGTGACCCCAGCGACCCGCAACCATTCCGCCCCACTGCGAATTTCGGGGTTGGCTTCGATCGGCGCGCCCCGTTCGCGCAGGACCGCGTTCGACACCTTCTGGTCGAGAACCGCGGCGACGTGAGCGAGCTGCTCTTGCCGTGCCCTCAGACGTGCCTGACGCTTCGGCCCGAGACATCCGAGGCTGTCCGCGATGCCCGACAGGCGCGTTTCGGCATTGTCTGCGCGCAGCCGCAGACGGAATTCTGCGCGCGCGGTGAGCATCCGATACGGCTCGGTAATCCCCTGCAGGACGAGATCGTCGATCATCACCCCCAAGTAGCTCGATGCCCGATCGAGCACCAACGTCTCCCGATCCAGCGCCCGAGCGGCCGCATTGATTCCCGCTACGAGCCCCTGCCCCGCCGCTTCCTCATACCCCGTCGTACCGTTAATTTGCCCGCAACAGAACAGCCCCGGCATGTCGCGTACCTCGAGCGTCGGGGACAGCGCGCGCGGGTCGATATGGTCATATTCGACCGCATAACCGGGCGTGAGGATCGTCGTGTGTTCGAGGCCGGGGATCGTCGCGATCATCGCCTGCTGGATATCGACCGGCAATGAGGTGGAGATGCCGTTCGGGTAAACGATATGGTCGTCCAGGCCTTCCGGTTCGAGAAAGATCTGATGTCCATCGCGGTCGCCGAAGCGGTGGATCTTATCTTCGATCGAGGGGCAATAGCGTGGCCCCTGCCCCGCAATATCTCCGCCGAACAATGGCGAGCGATCGAGCCCGGCGCGAATGGCGTCATGCGTTGCCGGCGTGGTGCGCGTAATCGCGCAATGCACTTGCGGCAGAAAGCGGGATGGCGACGCGGGCGACATCGTCCAGGGATCGGCGTCACTCGGCTGCTGCGCTAACGCTGCCCAGTCGATCGTGCGACCATCAAGCCGGGGTGGCGTCCCCGTCTTGAGACGCGCCATCGGCAGCCGCGCAGCATAAAGTTGCGCTGCCAGTTCTGAGGCGGCTGCTTCGCCGATCCGTCCACCGACACTGCGGTCTTCGCCGCAGAACATTCGTGCGCCGAGGAACGTGCCGGTTGCCAGTACCACCGAGCGTGAACGGAGATGTCGACCGTCCGCCAGCGTCACCCCCGTGACCGTCTGGGTGTCGTCAATGATCAGGGCGACCACCTCGCCGGTCACGATATGCAGGCACGGTTGTCCCGCAAGCATTTCCTGGATAGCCGCGGCGTAGCGTTTGCGATCGGCCTGCACCCGCGGACCTTGCACCGCTGCACCTTTGCTGCGGTTGAGCATGCGATAATGGATGCCCGCGCGATCGGTGGCACGCCCGATCAGCCCGTCGAACGCATCGACTTCTCGCACCAGATGCCCTTTGCCGAGCCCGCCGATCGCAGGATTGCACGACATCGCACCAATCTTGCTCGCATCGAAACTGATCAAGGCAGTTTGCGCACCCCGTCGCGCCGACGCGGCAGCCGCCTCGGTCCCGGCGTGACCGCCGCCGACGACGATAACATCGAACTGTTCCATACCGTCTCGCTAGGTCGCCACGCGCCTGCTGTCAAAACGTTCCACGTGGAACATCACTTGCCGATGCAGAAACGACTGAAGATTGAGTCGAGCACATTCTCGATCCCGCTCCGTCCGGTCACCTGATCGAACAGCCGCAGTGTTGCGCGCACCTCCTCGGCAATGACCAACAAATCGCGCTGATGCTGCGCTGCACCTAGGTGAATGGTGCAGGTGCGAAGCAAGGAGCGTTGCCGCGCGTTGATCGTCAATGCGTCCTCCTCTGGGAGCAATTGCGCAGCGCGCCGCTCTATCTCCTCCCAAAGCGTGTCGACCCCAACCCCGGACTTTGCGGCAATCTCCAAACGCCCTGGGGGGCTGAGCTCCCGTCCGGGAACGTCGGAACGCGCATGGACCAGCAGATACTCGTCGCGATCAGGCGTGGCATCGTCGAGCCACAGGACGATATCGGCCCCCATCATCGCCGACCTGGCGCGTTCGATCCCGATCTGCTCTATTTCGTCCCCCGGCGTGTCGGTCAGTCCGGCAGTATCGGTGACGGTGTAGGCAATCCCGCGCCGAACCACAGATACTTCGATCCGGTCGCGCGTCGTCCCCGATATCGCGGACACGATCGCCACGTCCCGTCCCGTCAAGGCATTGAGCAACGTGGATTTTCCGCTGTTGGGCGGTCCAGCGATGACCACGCGCACGCCTTCATGCAACCGCTCGACCGGCGGGGCGGCGAGCAGGTGATCGATTGCCTGTGCGATGATGGCAATCTTTGCGATCGTCCGCTCGACCGGCACATCGCTGACGTCGTCCTCGTCCGAAAAATCGAGCGCCGCCTCGATTTTCGCGGCGACCGCCACCAACGCATCGGTCCAACGGTCGATTTCGGCGCGCAGCCCGCCCTCTGCGACACGCAGCGCCGCCTTGCGCTGGCTTTCGGTCTGTGCAGCGAGCAAATCGCCAAGCCCTTCCGCCTCGGTCAGATCGATCCGCCCGTTCGCGAGCGCCCGCCGGGTGAATTCGCCCGCATCCGCAAGACGCGTTTCGGGAACACACCCGATCGCCGCCTCGACCGCTGCCACGACCGCACGACCGCCATGAACATGAAACTCGATCAGATCTTCGCCCGTCGCGGTCGTCGGCCCGGGGAAATACAGCACTACCGCACGGTCGAGCAGCGCGTCCGTGTCGGGGTGCCGCAAGGCGCGAACCGAAGCGCGCCGCGGTGTAGGCACGGATCCCGCAAGCGCGGTCGCAACGCCACACGCCCCTGCCCCACTGACCCGCACGATCGCAATCGCTGCGGGAGGCGCACCGCTCGACGTCGCGTAGATCGTGCCGTCGCCCGTCACTTCTTGGTCGCGGTCTCGAACATCTGACGCCACATCGCCATTCCGGCATCGCCCATCGGCATCCAGCTGCGCATCACGGTCTCGAGCATCTCGGGCGCGACCGAGCCGTCCATCGAGGTGGTCAGCATCTGGAGATATTTATCATGCACCGGCGCCATGTCCGGCAGCCCCATGAACCGCCGTGCTTCCTCGGGCGTACAGTCGACTTCGACGTTGATCTTCATCGTGGCTTCTCCGCTCGAGCGGGCGAGCCGCCGCGCTGCTTGATGGCCCTGTATGCGCGCGATCATGCCTGGACCGCAACGCCCCCTGCAACGGTCAGCGGCGCGCGAGCCATGCCAGCACGCCCACCTCGGGATCGACCACCCCGTCGAAGATCATCCGCCCGGCGACGAACAGGATGACGATCAGCCCGATATAGGCGATCCAAGCATGCTTGCCGATGATCCGCGCGATGAAGTTCGCTGCGACCGCCATCAGCGTCACCGACAGCGCAAGCCCGAAGAACAGCACCGAAGGGTGCGCACGCGCCGCGCCTGCGACCGCCAGGACATTGTCGAGGCTCAGCGAAAGATTGGTGATCGCGACCTGGACCGCGGCTTGCGCAAAGCTCTTGGGCGGCTTGGGAACGTGTCCGGCTGCATCGACGTCTTCCGAAGGGCCGTGCGATCGAATTTCGCTGAACAGCTTCCACGCCACCCACAACAGCATCAACCCGCCGACCAGCAACAGCCCGACGACGTGCAGCAACTGCGTCGCGATCAGCGCGAAGCCGATCAGGCACACCAATGCCATGATGATCCCAAGCCCGAGCACCTGCTTGCGCTGCTTGGCTGGAAGCCCCGCGGCAAGCGTGCCGAGAACCATCGCATTGTCGCCCGAAAAGATCAGGTCGATCAGGATCACCTGCCCCAGCGTAGCGAGCCCCGCGGCGGTGAAGACGTCGGCAATATCGAACATGGTGCTACCCCACACGGCAATGGCCGGGATCGGGCATCACCCCCATCCCGGCCATTCCAAACCGCTGAACATCTGCGCAAGCCTAGTCTTTACCCTTCGGCACCAGGTCTTGCGCAGCGGAAATGATTACTGGTTCATGCTTTCAAAGAAGTCTTCGTTGGTCTTCGAATTCTTCATCTTGTCGAGCAGGAACTCCATCGAGTCGATCGTGCCCATCTGCATGAGGATGCGGCGCAGCACCCACATCTTGGAGAGCTTGCTCTGGTCGACCAGCAGCTCTTCCTTGCGCGTGCCCGACTTGCCGACGTCGAGCGCCGGGAAGATGCGCTTGTCCGCGACCTTGCGGTCGAGCACGATTTCGGAGTTACCCGTGCCCTTGAATTCCTCGAAGATCACTTCGTCCATGCGGCTGCCGGTATCGATCAGCGCGGTCGCGATGATCGAGAGCGACCCGCCCTCTTCGATGTTGCGCGCGGCACCGAAGAAGCGCTTCGGGCGCTGGAGCGCGTTCGCATCGACACCGCCGGTCAGCACCTTGCCCGACGAGGGCACGACGGTGTTGTAGGCACGGCCGAGACGCGTGATCGAGTCGAGCAGGATCACGACGTCCTTCTTGTGCTCGACCAGACGCTTGGCCTTTTCGATCACCATTTCGGCGACCTGGACGTGGCGCGTCGCGGGTTCGTCGAAGGTCGAGCTGACCACCTCGCCCTTGACCGAGCGCTGCATGTCGGTGACTTCCTCGGGGCGCTCGTCGATCAGCAGGACGATCAGGAACACCTCGGGGTGATTGTCGGTGATCGCTTTGGCGATGTTCTGGAGCATCACCGTCTTGCCGACGCGCGGGGGCGCGACGATCAGCGTGCGCTGGCCCTTGCCTTGCGGCGAGATGATGTCGATCACGCGCGCCGACTTGTCCTTGACCGTCGGGTCGGACGGGTCGAGCGTGAGCTTCTGCTCGGGATAGAGCGGCGTAAGGTTGTCGAAGTTGACGCGGTGACGGACCGCATCGGGATCGTCGAAATTGACCGCAGTCAGCCGCACCAGCGCGAAATAGCGTTCGCCATCCTTTGGCCCGCGGATCTCGCCTTCGACCGTGTCACCGGTGCGCAGGCCGAACTTGCGGACCTGGTTGGGCGAAATGTAGATGTCGTCCGGACCTGCGAGATAGTTCGCCTCGGGGCTGCGCAGGAAGCCGAAGCCGTCGGGGAGCACCTCGATCGTGCCCAGACCCATGATCTGCTCGCCCTGCTCGGCCTGGACCTTGAGGATCGCGAACATCAGGTCCTGCTTGCGCAGCGTCGACGCGCTCTCGATACCGAGTTCCTCGGCCATCGCGACCAGCTCGGCCGGCTTCTTGTTCTTCAGGTCTTTGAGATGCATTTCGGGCGTCCGGAGCATGGAGATGCGAGGGAGGAGCTTCAGTCGGCGAAGGGTACGCGACGATGCTTGAGGAAGGATACAGCAGCCGAACGGCGCGAAGCCGTCGCACTACCATACCCCCGCCAGATACGACCGTCCCAGGAAGGCGTCAAGGCGCGACGTTAGGGCGCGACGTTGGGGCGCGAGTTTGGGGGGGTCGCGTCAGAACGGCTGGACGATCGCCAGGATCACGATGAACGTCACTAGCACCGCTGGCACTTCGTTGATCATCCGCAACTGCCGCCCGGTCATCGTCGGCTTGCCCGCCTTGAGCTTGCGTGCATAGCCAACCGCCCAACCGTGATATCCGGTGAGGACGACGACCAGCAGCAGCTTGAGATGCAACCAGCCAAGCCCGGCCCCGCCCGAGAACAGCCCAGCATTGGCGGCGAGCAACAACCCGAGCACCCACACGACGATCATCGCCGGGGTAAGGATGATAGTGCGGATCTTCGCCTCGCGCTCGACCCATAGGGCAGCATCGCCGCCCGATCCGGCAAGCGCTTCCTGATGATAGACAAGGTAGCGCGGGAGCATGAACAGCCCCGCCATCCAGAAGATCACGAAGATCAGATGCGCCGCCTTGACCCAGAGATAGGCGTTGCCGAGCATTCCAGCCATCATGCGTTCCGTACAAAGGCGAGCAACTGCTCGACATGCGCGATCGGCGTGTCCTGCAGGATGCCGTGGCCGAGATTGAAGACGTGCGGGCGGCCCTCGAATGCCTTGAGGATCCGCGCTGCCGCCGCTTCGAGGTCCGCGCCGCCCGCGATCAGGGCAAGCGGATCGAGATTGCCCTGGACCGGCATGCCCTCGGGCAGGTTCGCCGCCGCCCATTCGGGGTTGATCGTCTCGTCGACGCCGACCGCATCGACCCCGGTTTCGCGCGCATAGATTGGCAATTTCTCACCGGCCCCCTTCGGAAAGCCGATCACCGGTACGCCCGGGTGCCGCGCATGGAGCGCAGAGACGATCGCCGCATTGGGCGCGATCACCCAGCGTTCGAATTGTGCGGGGCTGAGGCTGCCCGACCAGCTGTCGAACAATTGCACCGCCTCGACCCCGGCGATGATCTGCTTCGACAGATAGTCGACGGTGGACGTCACGATCGCGTCGATGATCTCACCGAATGCCTTCGGGTCAGCATAGGCGAAGCGGCGGGTCTCGCTCTGATCACGGCTACCCTTGCCTGCGACCATATAGGTCGAGACGGTCCAGGGGCTCCCTGCAAAGCCCAGGAAGGTCGTTTCGCTCCCCAGCATCGCCGCGACCTGGCGGACCGTCTCATAGACCGGCTCCAGCCGTTCTGGGGCCTGTTCGAGCGACGACAACGCATGGTCGACCAGCGGCGGAGTCAAAGCGGGGCCTTCTCCGACCCCGAAGGTCAGCCCCTGCCCGAGCGCTGCCGGGACCATCAGGATGTCCGAAAACAGGATCGCGCCATCGAATCCGAAGCGACGGATCGGCTGGATCGTCACTTCCGCGGCCGCTGCACTGTCGTTGACCAGCGCGAGGAACCCACCCTTTTCGGCGCGCAACGCCCGGTATTCGGGCAAATATCGCCCAGCCTGCCGCATCAGCCAGATCGGCGGAACGGCTTGGCGTTGTCCTTTCAGCGTCGCGAGCAACGGCTTGAACGGTGCCTCGGACAGAGGTCCGGCGGGAGTCGGTTCGGGAAGGATCGCTGATCCCCTCTTCAATAAGAGTCTAGATTCTTAGGAGGTAATAAAGGTTGTTGGTCGGTGGGAGTCGGGGCTTAGGCAATTGTCCCGGAAATGCCAACAGGTCGGGCTGAATCGCACGCCCGATTCAGCGAGACGATCGGCGATTCCATCCCCATGATTCACAGCCTGTGGATAAATCGGGGAGCTGTGCACGCGATTGTGGAAAACTCGGGCGTTTTCCACCGTTCGTGGCGGCTTTGCGCGGCTGGGAAGTTACGCTAGCGGTTATCCCCATGTTATCCACAGGCCTTTGCAAGGGGCGCGGCTGATGCGGCTTCACCTCCATCTCTTGTCGGATTCCACCGGCGAGACGCTCGAGAACATCGCCAAGGCGGCGCTCGCGCAATATGACGATGTCGAAACGATCCGGCATTTCTGGCCGATGGTGCGGACCGAGGCGCATCTCGAACGGATCCTGCAGGAGATTTCGCAGAATCCCGGGCTCGTGCTGTTCACATTGGTCAACAGCGCGACCCGCGCGACGCTCGAGACGCGGTGTCGCGCGCTGGGGTTGCCCGCGGTCGCGCCGCTGGACGGCGTGACGGGGGCCTTGTCCGGGTTGCTTGGTCAGGCCGCCAAGGCACGCCCGGGGCGTCAGCACGTGCTCGATGCCGCCTATTTCGCGCGGGTCGACGCGATCCAGTTCACGATCGCGCATGACGACGGCATCCTTGCCGAGGATTGGGAGGAAGCGGACATCGTGCTCGCGGGCGTATCGCGCTCGTCCAAGACGCCGACCTCGATCTATCTCGCCAATCGCGGGTTCAAGACCGCCAACATTCCGATCGTGATCGAAAGCCCCCCGCCAACCAGCCTGTATTCGCTCAAGCACCCGATCGTCGTAGGGCTCACGACAAGCGCGGATCGGCTGATCCAGGTCCGGCGCAACCGCTTGCTGTCGCTCAACCAGAAGACCGAAACCGCCTATGTCGACCAGGAATCCGTCACGCGCGAGGTCGCTTATGCGCGACGGATGTTCGCGGACAATGGCTGGCCGGTGATCGACGTGACGCGCCGCTCGATCGAGGAAACCGCCGCCGCGATCATCGCACTGGTGGGGGAACGCGGCATCGCACCGCGAGGCGACCTGTGAGGGTCGTCCTCGCATCCCAAAGCGCGTCGCGACGCGCGATGCTCGCCGCCGCGGCAATCCCGTTCACCGCTGTATCGGCCAGCGTGGATGAGGAGTCCGCCAAGGCCGCGCTGCTGGCGGAAGGGCTTGCGCCGCGCGACATGGCGGATGCGCTGGCGGAACTGAAGGCGGTCAAGGTCTCGGCGCGCGACGGTCAGGCGCTGGTGCTCGGCTGTGACTCGGTGGTCGTGCTCGACGACGGGTCGATGCTCGACAAGCCGCGTTCGCGCGAGGAAGCGGGTGCGCATCTCGCGCGGATGTCGGGAAAGCGGCACGACCTCGTCAGCGCGGCAGTGATCGCCGAGGGCGGACGCCCGGTCTGGCGGGTGGTCGATCGCGCCAAGATGCACGTGCGCACCCTGTCGGATGCATTCATCCAGACCTATCTCGACCAGGAATGGCCCGAAATCGCCGGTTGTGTCGGCTGTTACCGGATCGAGGGACCCGGTGCGCAGCTCTTCACCCGGATCGAGGGAAGCCAGTTCACCGTCCTTGGCCTGCCGTTGTTGCAGGTGCTCGATTACCTACGTGTCCGCGGAGTGATGCCGTCATGATCTATGCAGAAGTCATCGGCGATCCGATCGCGCATTCGAAGTCGCCGATCATTCACGGCTTCTGGCTCGATGCGCTCAAACTGGAAGGCAACTATCGCGCGCATCATGTCGCGCCCGAGGGGTTGGCCACCTATTTCGCCGAGCGGACCGCCGACCCGGACTGGCGCGGGTGCAACGTCACCTTGCCGCACAAACAGGCGGTGTTCGATCATATTGCGGATCCCGGCGACGTGCGGAAAACGATCGGGGCTGCGAATACGGTGTTCCGCGGCGAAGACGGTGCGTTCCTGTGCACCAACACCGATGCCGCAGGGTTCTATGCGCCGCTCGACGGGCTCGACCTGACCGGCGCGCCGGTGGTGGTGATCGGTGCCGGCGGGGCGGCGCGCGCGGTGTTGTTCGCGCTGGCCAAACTCGGGGTCGGTCCGGTAACGGTGCTCAACCGCAACGTGCTGAAGGCCGCGGCGTTGCTGTCGTCGTTTGGCCTCAAGGGACAGGCGCTGCCGCTGACCGCGCAGCTTCCGCCCGCAGCCCTGGTGGTCAACGCGAGTTCGCTCGGCATGACGGGTCAGGCACCGCTGACGATCGACCTCGATCCGCTGCCGCAGGATGCGCTGGTCTATGACGTCGTCTATGCGCCGCTCGAGACTCCGTTGCTCGCGGCCGCCCGCGCGCGCGATCTCGACACGATCGATGGGCTCGAGATGCTGATCGGCCAGGCAGCGCTTGCGTTCGAGCTGTTCTTCGGCGTGGCACCCCCGCGCGACGAGGACCACGATACCCGGCTCAGGGCGTTGCTGACGGCATGATCACGATCGGCCTGACCGGTTCGATCGGGATGGGCAAATCGACCGTCGCCGCGATGTTCGCGGACGCGGGCGTCCCGGTGTTCGACGCGGACGCCGCGGTCCACCGGTTGCAGGCGTCCGATGCGGCGGTGATCTCCGCGATCGAAGCTGTCTTTCCCGGATCGACCGGTCCCGGCGGAGTCGATCGCGCGAAACTGGGGCCGATGGTGCTGGGCGATGGCGCGGCGCTCAAGCGGCTGGAAGCGATCGTCCATCCCGCGGTCCAGGCGGACCGTGCCGCGTTCCTGGAACGGCATGCCGCGGCACCGATCGTCCTGTTCGACATTCCATTGCTGTTCGAAACCGGCGGCGAGTCGCGCGTCGATGTGGTCGTCGTGGCGTCCGCGCCCGAGTCGGTGCAGCGCACACGCGTTCTGCAGCGCGCCGGCATGACTCCGGACAAGCTGGATGCGATTCTGGCGCGGCAACTTCCCGATATCGAAAAGACTTCGCGCGCGGATTTCGTCGTTCCGACAGGGGGTTCGCTGGATACGACGCGTGACGCGGTGCGGCAGATCATCGCTTGCCTCGCCGCGCGCAAAACCCCACTATCATGACCCTATGAGAGAGATCGTCTTCGACACCGAAACCACGGGGTTCAGCTTTTCCGATGGCGACCGCATGGTCGAAATCGGATGCGTCGAGATGATCAACAAGGTCGAGACCGGCCGCACCTTTCACGCCTATTTCCACCCCGAACGCACGATGCCGCCCGAGGCGCAGCGCGTCCACGGGCTGAGCGACGCGTTCCTGTCGGACAAGCCGCTGTTCCACCACGGCGCGGATGCATTGCTCGAGTTTCTCGGCGACAGCCCGCTGGTTGCGCATAATGCGAGCTTCGACTTCGGCTTCCTCAACGGTGAATTGACGCGGTGCAGCCGTGCGGCGATCAATATGCAACGCATGATCGATACCGTCGCGATGGCACGGATCCGGCATCCCGGCGCGAAGCACAGCCTCGATGCGTTGTGCAACCGGTACGGGATCGATCGCAGCCACCGTACCTTGCACGGCGCATTGCTCGACGCGCAGTTGCTCGCGCAGGTCTATATCGAACTGACCGGCGGACGGCAGATCGGGCTCGGCCTGGTCAGCGAAACGATCGAGGTCGCGCTTCCCGTCGCACCGGCAACGCCGGCGAAAGCGCGCCCGCCGCGGACCTTCGCGGTGCCGGAGGCGGATCTTGTGCGGCATGCAGCGTTTATGAAGTCAGTGGTCAATCCTTTGTGGGGAGGCGAGACGGCCAACTGATTCAACCTATTGGGGGGTCGAGGCGTCCGGCAGACGTCATCTACCAGCCGGAACATCCGTACAGCGGAGTCCGGCAGTACAGTATGGAGAAGTGCTCATGGATATTCGGGTTTCCGGCCATCAGGTCGAAACGGGCGAAGCGCTCAGGACCCATGTCGACGAGCGGCTCCAAGGCATAGCGGCCAAATATTTCGCCCGGACGATTTCGGCGCAGGTCACATTTGGCAAGGGACCGCACGATAACCGCTTCACCTGCGACATCGTATGCCACGTCATGCAAGGGCTGATCCTGAAGGCCAGCGGCGATGCCTCCGAGGCGCATACGGCCTTTGATTCGGCCGCGGGGAAGATCGAGAAGCAGCTTCGTCGCTACATGCGCCGTCTCAAGGACCGCAGCGCAACCGCGACCAGCGCATCGGCAACCGCAGACGAAATTGCCGCCAATGATGCTGGCTATACGCTGTTCCAGGAACATACCGCCGAAGAGGAAGCAGAGGACTTCCCGCTGATCGTTGCCGAAACGCGAGTCGATATCCCCGATGCGAGCGTGTCCGATGCGGTGATGATGCTCGACTTGCGCAATACGACCGCCTTGCTGTTCCGCAATTCTTTGTCCGGCACGTACAACATGGTGTACCGCCGCGGCGACGGAACGATCGGTTGGGTGGAACCACAGCGCGTGTCGTAATGTTGCGGTCCGCTTTCACCGATCCGTGATCGGCGCTATGAGCCCGCGCAAGCACCCGTGCTTGACGCGGGCTCAAGGATTGCGATGACCGATTTGCACGACCTTCTGAGCACCGATGCGGTGCTCGAACGCGAAAGCGCAGGCACGCGCAAATTGCTGTTCCAACACCTCGCCAGCGTTGCGTCCAAAGTCTACGGCGTCGACGCGGCAGCGGTCGCCGAGGCGCTCGGCGCGCGCGAGAAGCTGGGGTCGACCGGCTTCGGTCGCGGTGTCGCGACCCCACATGGACGGCTTGCCGGATTGCCCAAGGTCTGCGGTATCTTTGCCCGACTGACGAACCCGATCGAATTCGCGGCAGTCGACGATCTTCCCGTCGATATCGTGTTCATGCTGCTGTCCCCGCCCGACGCGGGTGCCGAGCATTTGAAGGCATTGGCGCGCGTCTCTCGCATGCTGCGCGATGCCAATTTCGTCGACAAGTTGCGGGGCGCAGGATCGCGCGACGCACTGGTCGCATTGCTGATGGCGGATGAAGCGCGTGACGCCGCCTGACCCCGCGCTGTCGGGCGAGGCGGCGCATTTCCGGGCGCTGGAAGCGCTCTACGCGGCCGCACCGATCAACACGCTGTTCGATTCCACCCTCGAAATCCCTTCGGCCGGGATTGCGCGGATCCGGTTCACGATCCACCCCGACGTCTTCCATGCCGGGGGCGCGGCGCATGGAACGAGCTACTTCAAGATGCTCGACGACGCGGCATTCTACGCCGCCAACAGCTTGGTGACCGACCGGTTCCTGCTGACCACCGCGTTCAACCTGTTGCTGACCAAACCCTTGCGCGAAGGCCCTGTCGTGGCGGAGGGACGCTGGGTATCGGGGCATCGCCGGGTGTTCGTTGCGGAGGCGCGACTGGTCGATGCAGACGGCGAGGAAGCTGCCCGCGGAACCGGTACGTTCATGCGCTCGCAGATTCCGCTCGCGACGCTCCCGGGCTATCGCACGGCATGAGTGCCACCCTCCCGACCGGTCTGCTCGTGTCGGCGCTGCTCAAACGCGTCAACGATGCGGGTGGCATGGGGATGGTGCGTGCGCGCGGCGAACCGAGTTCTGGCGCTATCCTACTGATATTAAACGACAATAACGGAAATACTCAGTTGGTGGAGCGGGCGCTCGGCCCGACCGGGCAACCGGCGCTGATTCCGACCGGTCCGGCGGATGCCTCCGACCCGTTGGCGCGCGAGTCGTATTGGCAGCGCCGGCGCGCGCGCGACCCGGATCTGTGGGTGATCGAACTGGACATCGCGTCGCCGGAACGATTCGCCGCAGAAACAATCCTGGCCAGTTGACCGGTCCGCTGCGGCCCTGAATAGACGGTCCATCGATTGAGCGTTGTGCTTCACCGGGTGCGATCCGGTAGAGTTACGCAGTCGGGGGGCTGTCCGGATAAACGACCGAAAGATCGTTTGTCTCCGTGCACCAACCGCATTTTTGTAGTTTGAATGTCGTTTGCCAACCGTGTCGCGACCTGCGCGACCATGATCCTTACCGCAGCCGCCATCATCGGCGCGGGCACGCCGGGGTTCGCCCAGCAACTCGATCGGGCCATTAACGCCCCGGTCGTTGCTTCGGTTCCCGAAGCGGGCGTCGTCCAGGCAGCGGACATTACCGACCCGACGACCCTCGAAGATACCAGCGATACCCTGCAGGACGGCGACACCGTCGCTTACGGCACCCTCGACGCAGCGGTTGCCGCACAGTCGGTCCTGGATGACATGGGCGACGAGCTCCAGTGCATGGCCGGCGCGATCTATTTCGAAGCCAAGGGCGAGCCCCTCAGCGGCCAGCTGGCGGTTGCCGAAGTCATCCTCAACCGCACTAAGTCGGGCAACTTCCCCAAGTCGGTCTGCTCGGTCGTGACCCAGCGCGGCCAGTTCTCGTTCGTTCGTGGCGGGCATGTGCCGTCGGTCCCCTCCAACCGCCAATATCGCACCGCCATCGCGGTTGCGCGCGTTGCCCTCGCCGACAGCTGGGACAGCCCTGCTTCGGATGCGATGTACTTCCATGCGCGCCAGGTCACGCCGGGCTGGCATCGCCAGCAGGTCGCCTCGATCGGCAACCACATCTTCTACCGCTGAACACACCGCGTCGGGTTTGACGCGTTCGTGAAATGTTCTAGGATCGGCGCATGTTGCACGATCCGCCAGACTCCCCTCCGCAATCCTGTATCGACGAACCCGGATCGCCGCTCTGTGCGGCGGACGTTGCGCGCGGGACGATCCGGATGTTGCTGCGGCATGATCTTGTCGCGCTCTCGGAAGTTCCGCTGGACGGCAATCGCCGCGCGGACCTGATGGCGATCGACGCACGCGGACAGATCGTCATCGTCGAGATCAAGGTGTCGCGCGCGGATTTGCTCGGCGACAACAAATGGACCGAATATCTCGGCTGCTGCGACCGCTATTATTGGGCGGTCCCCGCCGGCTTCGATGCCAGCCCGCTCGACCGCGAGGGGTTCCTTCCTGAACGGACCGGAATCATCGTCGCGGATCGCTATGACGCCGCCATCCTGCGCGAGGCGCATACCGATCCGCTGTCCGCCGCGACCCGTAAACGCGTGACGCTGGCCTTCGCACGACGCGCGGCACGGCGGATGATCGCGCTGACCGACCCGGAAGCAAACGGCTTGCTCGCCATCCGCAGCTGATGGGCGGTCGCGCGCGAGAAGTTTAGAGCTTGGGTCCCGACACGGCCTTGCGGACCTTCTTCGGAGCCGCGTCGATCAGTGCGGCAATCGCCGGGGTGCGCTTGTCCTGATGCGCATAGTCGCGTGCCGATGATCCCTGCAGCAGGTCCTTCTGGTCCGGGTCCGCGCCAAGGTCGATCAGGCTGCGCACCATCGTCGTGTCGCGGCGCTGCACTGCGCGGATCAGTGCGGTTTCACCGCTCGCATTGCCCATATTGACGTTCGCGCCGTGCTTGACGAGCGTTTCGATCATGTCGGTCGACCCCAGGCTCGACGCGATCAGCAGCGGGGTTTCGCCACGTTCGTTGCGCAGGTTGGGGTCGGCGCCACGCGCCAGCAAATAGTTGAGATAGGTGGAATCCTGTCGCCGAACGACGATGTGGAGCGCACCGTCTCCGCTGGTGATGTCCTTGGCGTTGATGACGGTCGCGCCGGGCTTGTCGAGGAACTTGGTGACCTCGTCCCCCTTCCCGTCCTTGATCGCCTGCAGGAACTTGTAGCCCTCCGATTGGCCCATCTGCGCAACGGCCGGGGTGGCCAGAAGGACAAGCGGCGCGGCGGAGAGCGTCAACACGGCGGCGAGGAGGCGACGGGTCATCGGATAAGTGTCCTGACAGAAGGCGAAACCGGTGCAATGCTTGCGTGCTGCGACCTAACAGATCATGACGGAACACGCCATGAACCAGATCGCTCGCGCGCTGTCCGCCTTGCTGCTTACCGCGCTTCCCATCGCTTGCAGCAGCCCCGCACCCACGACGCACGCTCCGCTGGAGGGTGCGCGGATCGGTGCGCCGTTCACATTGACCGACCAGGACGGCAAACCGCGCAGTGATCGCGACTTCGCGGGGCGATATCGCATCATGTATTTCGGCTACACCTTCTGCCCCGACGTCTGCCCGGTCGACGCGCAAACGATCGGTGCGGGACTGCGGCTGTTCGAGGCGAAGGACGCCACGCGGGCCGCCAAGGTCGTCCCCATCTTCGTGACCGTCGATCCGGCGCGCGATACGCCCGCCGTGCTCAAGACGTTCGTCGCGGCGTTCCATCCGCGCATGGTGGGGCTAACCGGAGATCCCGCCGCAATCGCTGCGCTGACCAAGGCGTACGGCGTCGCCGTCCAGGCGGAGAAGCCCAATGCCGATGGCGGATATCTCGTCGCGCACGGGCGTTTTGCCTTTCTGATGGGTCCGAGCGGCAAGCCGATCGCTTTGCTGCCGCAGGACCAGACGCCGCAAGCAGTCGCGGACGAACTCGAACGGTGGGTCAAGTGAGCAGTAAATTCTGGGAAGAGCCGATCGACACGCTCGACCGCGGGCAGTGGGAAGCCTTGTGCGACGGCTGCGGCAAATGCTGCGTCCACAAGCTCGAGGATGAGGAAACCGGCGAGTTGCTGCCGACCAACGTGTCGTGCCGGTTGCTCGATCGGTCGACCGCGCTCTGCTCGAACTACAAGCACCGCCACGCCTATGTCAGCGAATGCGTCCGCCTCAGCCGCGACAACGTCCGCACGATCGACTGGCTGCCCGCGACCTGCGCCTATCGCCTGCGCGCGGCGGACGAGCCGTTGCACGAATGGCATTACCTCGTCTGCGGCGACCGCGAGGCGGTCCACCGTGCGGGGCAATCGGTGCGCGGCTGGACGATCTCCGAGGATGACGCGGGCGACCTCGAATATCATCTGGTCGACCGCGAGCTGTGATCGATCCGCCCGAGGTCGTTCGCAACGCGCGTGCGCGGCGCGCGCGGCTTTCGGTCGATAGCGCGACGGGGCGCGTGCGGCTGGTGTTGCCGCCGCGCGCTTCGCTCAAGACCGCGCTCGCCTGGGCAGCGGGCAAGGCCGACTGGATCGCCGAACAGCGCGCGCGCCTGCCGCAGGCGCTTCCGTTCGAGCCGGGGAGCGCCTTCCCGTTCGGCGACGGCACGCTGACGATCGCGTGGGAGGAGACCGCGTCGCGCCGGATCGTGCGGGACGGCGACGTTCTGCGCTGCGGCGGGCCGCGCGATGGCCTGTCGCGCCGTATCGCGCTGTGGCTGCACCGCGAAGCTTTGCGGGTGCTGAGCGAAGAAACCGCCGAGTTTGCCGCGCGGGCGGGCGTATCGGTCACCAAGGTTGCGGTGGGCGACCCAAAGACGCGCTGGGGCAGTTGCGCGTCGAGCGGGACGATCCGCTACAGCTGGCGGCTGATCCTGATGCCGGCATTCGTGCGCCGCTCGACCGTCGCGCACGAAGTCGCGCATCGGCTCCACATGAACCACGGTCCGCATTTCCACCGCGCGGTCGCGCTGCTCGACGAAAGCGACCCGGCGCGCTCGCATGCCTGGCTACGCGCCAATGGCGCGGCGCTTCACTGGGTCGGGCGGGGGTCCGGAACCGGCGACTGACGCCCGTTCGGCGCGCGCGCCGGCGTCGTTCCGCGGGACGTTTCGCGACCGAGCACATGGTCCAGCCAGGCTTGGTCGAGCTTCTCGCCTTCCGCCGGACGTTCGGTGCCATCCTGTCCCTGCCCCTGGCCCTGCTCGGGGCGTTCTGCGGGACGCGGCTGGCGTGGGAGCGCATTGCCGTCCTGATCGACCTGCTGCCCCTCGACCGGAGCCGGTGCGACGCCAGGTTCGAGCGGCACCCCATTCTCGTCGACGAACAGCCCGTTGTCGGCCTCGCCGAAATAGGATTCCTGGTCGGGCTCGAGCTGATATTCGGGCAACGTCACCTTGGTATCGAACTGTTCGACCGGGCGATTGGCCACCGCTACCTTCATGAACGCCGCGAACGCCCGTGCCGGGGCAGTCCCGCCGTGGAGACCCGCGATCGGCTTGGCATCGTCGCGCCCCATCCACACGCCCGTCGTCAGCCCGCTGGAGAAGCCGAGGAACCAGCCGTCCTTGCTCGACGTCGTCGTGCCGGTCTTGCCCGCGACCGGGCGTCCGATCTGTGCGGCGCGCCCCGTGCCGGTGTTGACCGTCGTCTGCAGCAGGTCGGTCATCTGCGCCGCGACATAGGGCGCGACCAGTACATGGCTGGTGTCGATCGTCTGGGCATAGATCGTCTCACCCGAAGCGGTCACCTTGGTGATCCCGTAAGGGGTCACCGCGACCCCCTTGTTGCCGACACTGGCGAAGGCGCGGGTCATGTCGATCAGCCGCACGTCCGATGTGCCGAGCACCATCGAGGGATGCGTATTGACCTTGGTCGTGATGCCGAAGCGTCGCGCCATGTCGGCGACGGTCGCGAACCCGACCTCCTGCCCGAGCTTCGCGGCAATCGTATTGAGCGAATAGGCAAAGGCGGTGCGCAGCGAAACCGCGCCCGAGTTGCGGCGTGAGTCGTTGCGAGGGCTCCACCCGTCGATCGAGATCGGTTCGTCGACGATCGAGTCTTCAGGCTTGTGCCCTGCTTCGAGCGCCGCGAGATATACAAACAGCTTGAACGCGGACCCCGGCTGGCGTTGCGCCTGGGTCGCGCGATTGTAGATCGAGGATACGTAATCAGTCCCGCCGACCATCGCGCGCACTGCACCGTCGCGGTCGATCGCGACAAGCGCGCCTTGCGCGCCGGACGGTGCATTCGCGCGGATCGCGGTATCGGCGGCGCGCTGCATCCCGAGGTCGAGCGTGGTCCACACTTCGAGCGGACGCTGCGTCTCGTCGATCAGCACTTCGAGCTGGGGCAAAGCCCAGTCGGTGAAGTAGCGGACGCTGTTCTGCCGCGGTTCGGGGGCGAGCTTGACGTCCTTGGGGTTGGCCTCTGCCGCCTGCTCGGCCGTGATCGCGCCGGTTTCGCGCATCAGACCGATGACGACCCCCGCGCGACCGACCGCAGCCTCGGCATCGGCGGTCGGCGAATAGGCCGACGGCGCCTTGACCAGACCCGCGACGATCGCGGCTTCGGCAAGGCTCAACGTTTCCGCGCCATGCCCGAAAAAGCGCCGTGAGGCCGCATCGATCCCGTAAGCACCCCCGCCGAAATAGACTTTGTTGAGGTACAGCTCGAGGATCTGGTCCTTGCTGAACTTGCGCTCGAGCGCGAGCGCGATCAGCGCCTCGCGACCCTTGCGGCCGTAGGTGTATTTGTTCGACAGGAAGATCGTCCGCGCGACCTGCTGCGTGATCGTCGACGCGCCCTGCAGGCGGCGGCCGTTCCCACGGTTGTTGAAGGCAAAGCGGATCGACCGGGCGAGCCCGATCGGATCGACGCCGATGTGCGACCGGAACCGGCGATCCTCGACCGAGACCATCGCCTCGCGCATCACCAGCGGGATCCTGTCGTACGGCAGCCATTCCCCGTAACTCGGCCCAAGCGAGACGATGACGGTGCCATCGGCGGCATGGACTCGGATCATCTGGCCGTTGGGCGACGACTTCAGCTCATCGTAGCTCGGCAGCTGGCTTTCGGAGACGTAGACGGTGATCGCGAGCACCGCGAACGCGAGCACCACCAGTCCCGCCAGGATCTGCAACGCGAGCACCACCCGACGGCGCCACAAGGGCGCGCGCGCAGAACGGGGGGAAGAAGCGAAAGAGCGGGCCATGCGCGGTTGAGAGCGTTAAGGCTTGCCGAACCATCCGGCAAGCCATGCCTTGGCGAACGATGCCACGGTACCGCTCGTCCCGTCGATCAACCGCATCGTTTAGGCGCGCCCCTCGTCGCCATTCCCGCGCGCGCGGAATTCGAGGCTGAGCGAGTTCATGCAATAGCGCAGCCCGGTCGGTGGCGGGCCGTCGGGAAACACATGGCCAAGATGCCCGTCGCAGCGCGCGCAGCGCGCTTCGGTGCGGGTCATGCCGTGGCTGACGTCGCTATGGTCGGTGACATTCTCGGGATCGATCGGCTGCGTAAAGCTCGGCCAGCCCGAACCGGAATCATATTTGTCCGCCGAATCGAACAGCGGCAGTGCGCACCCGCCGCAGCGGTAGATGCCGTCCGCCTTGTTGTTGTTGTAACGCCCTGTAAACGCCCGCTCGGTCCCGGCCTCGCGCAGCACGTGATAGGCTTCCGGGCTGAGCTTCTTGCGCCACTCGGTTTCGGACAGGGTGATGTGCTCCATGGATTCAGTTTTCCTGTTGGCGTGCGTCGTGGTCAAGCCTCGAATGGCCGATCCTTGTAGCACGTGCGATGATATCGATCAGTCCCGGCACGTGGCCGACCAGCGGAAGCAGTGCCGCGCCTAGCCGCGGCCGTTCCGCCACGTCGCGCACCAGTCCCGCCAGCCGGATCGGCCGGGCGGTCGCCGCGGCGAAATCGCGCTGGAAGCGCGGTGCCGCCGCTGCACCGCCCTCGATATAGGAACGCCCTGCACGGATGCCACTGGCGATCGCGATTCCCATCCCCTCCCCGGCCAGCGACGGAATCACGCCCGCCTGATCGCCGAGCCGGAATACGCCGTCATCCGTGCGCTGCGCGCGCCAGCCATAGGGGACGTTGGCGATCGCATCGATCGGTTCGTGCCCCGCCCGGAACGCGAGCCGCTCGCCAAGCGCGGGGTGATCGCGCGCCAGCATGTCGAGCAGCGCGCCGGGGGAGCCGGCGGAGAGCATCTTGGAGCGGTGCACCGCCATGCAGACATTGGCGCTGCCATCTTCCTGCAGGACGATCCCGACATAGCCGCGATCGAACAGATGCAATTCGATCGCATCGCCGATCAGGCGCGTGAGCCCGGGGGCAGCGCCGAGCCGGATGCGCAGCCCAAGCACCGGATCGTCCCCGCGCGCTGCGCTCGGACGCGCGGAGCCCCGCACGTCGTGCTTGCCGTTGGCGAGGAACAGCGCGTCGGCGACGAGATCCGTCCCGTCGTCGAGCGTTGCGCTGGTGCCGTCGACGGTGCGCACGGTGACACCGCGTTCGACCGCTGCCCCCATCGCGACCGCCTGGCGCAGTAAAACCGTATCGAGCAGCCGGCGCGACACGCCGTGCGCGGGGCGTGGCAGGAGCGCCTCGGCGGTGCGGTCCCCGGCGAACAGCCGGGTGCGCAGGATGCGCGCGGGGCCAAGCGCGCTCAGGTCAATCCCGAGCCGCCCCAGCGACTCGAGCGTCCGCCAGCTGAGGAACCCACCGCAGATCGCGTCGCCTGTCTCGCGGCTGCGTTCGATCAATAGATGTGGCGTACGGGCACGGGCCAGCAGGATCGCGGCGCTCGCGCCCGCGGGGCCACCGCCGACGATCAGCGCAGGTGTTCGACGCATAACCGGTACGGGAAAGCGCGGTAGACGCGTGCGGACACGCCTGCTTCCGCCAGGATGGGAGGCCATTCGCCGGGTCGATAGGAGCGCGCGACCGAGAGCGTGCCGTCATGCCGCACGATCGGATGCCACCGCGCGAGCGCCGCCAGGATCGGGAAACCCCGATGTGCGATCGGGTGACGGTGGAGGTCGTTGACCAGCCAACCACGCGCGCTTTCGCGGTCCATGAACCGGAGGAAGGCGACGAGCTGATCGTGCGTCATGTGATGCGCGACGAGACTGCTGACGACGAAGTCCCACCCTGCCCCGGCATGATCGGCGTAATCGCCGGTGACATAGCGGATCGGAAGGTCGGCGGGGGTATGCGCGGTGGCCGCAAGTGCGCTCCGCGGGTTGAGGTCGACCCCGACGAGATCCGCCTTCAGCCCGCGTCGTGCCGCCCAGCGCGCGATGCGGCGGAGCATGTCGCCATCCCCGAACCCGACGTCGAGCAGCCGGAACCGGGTCATGCCCCTGGTCGAGCGGCGCAGGAAATCGAGCGTCGGTCGCGGCGCCATGGTGACGCCGTTGACCTTCGCCAGATCCCCGACCACCGCCGCATAGGTTTCGGCCGACAGATCGTCCGCGTCCATCAGTTCCTCGGCGATGGCGCGCTGTTGCAAGTTCATTCCGCGCTCCGGAAGGCGAAGCCCTCCGCGGCAAGCCCCGGGCCGAACGCGAGCGCGACGCCATTGTCGATCTTCGGCCCGTCGAGCAATCGCGCGAGGACGAACATCAGCGTCGCCGACGACATGTTGCCGACGTCCGCCAGCACGCCGCGCGACGTGGCCAGCGCATCGTGCCGGAGCGACAGCGCGGTCTCCACCGCATCGAGGATCGAGCGTCCCCCCGCATGGACCGCCCAGCCGTCGATTCCCTGCGGGTCCTGCCCCCCGGTCGCAGCGGCAGCGAACACCGGGTCCGCGAGCCCCGCGGCGATCCGGCCGGGAACTTCGCCCGACAGATGCATCGCAAACCCCTGGTCGGTAATGTCCCAGCGGATCAGTTCAGCGGAATCGGGGAGCGTGGTGGCGAAGGGTGCCCCCAGGGCGAAACCGCCGGGTTCGGCGGATACCAGCGCCGCCGCGGCCCCGTCCCCGAACTGGAGCATCGCGAGCAGGGGTTCGAGCGCCGGGCTATCCTGAAGATGCAGCGTCGACAGCTCGACGCACACCACCAGCACCCGCGCCGCTGGTTCCGACCGGACGATATGCCGCGCGCTGCGCAACGCCGCGACCGCCGCGTAACAGCCCATGAACCCGACCAGCAGACGTTCGACGCCCGGCGCGAGCCCGAGGCGGGCGGCGATGATCTGGTCGATTCCGGGGGCGACGAACCCGGTGCAACTGGCGACGACTAGATGCGTAATCCCGTCCAGCGCGACCTTCTCGCCAAGCGCCGCGATCGCGGTCAGTGCGAGCGCAGGTGCGGCCTCGGCATAGAGTTTCATCCGCTCCGCCGTCCCCGGCAGGACGTCGCGGGCGTAGAACCCGCCGACATCGACCGGCGATCCGCCATCCGCACCGACCGGGAGGATCGACCAGCGATGATGGATCGCCGCGCGCGATGCCATGCGATCGAACACGCGCGCGCTGCGCGGATCGGGCAAACGGGCGCGCGCCCAGGCGATGAAAGCCGCATGGATGTCGTGATCCGGAACGGCAGTGCCGATCGCGGTGATATGGGCGTTGATGGGCAATGCACGCTTTCAGACGGACGACCGGAGAAATCCGCTCGCCGTGTAGATACGTTATCCTGCCGCTTTGGATCCGGGAAGCCCGCAGGATCGCGGAATGCCAGCGAGCCAAGGGAGCCTTACCCGGTCTTCCTCGTTTCCGCAGCCTGATCGTGCCCGTTGCCCTGTGGCACTGCAGGAGTGCGCGCGTGACGAGACCATGACGATCCGGCTATTGGAGACTCTCCGTACCCGCCCCGATCGCGCCTTGCTGGTTGCGTTCGGCGTGGTTGCCGCGTTGCTGTTGTTCGTCCTGCACATCGCGTCAGAGGTCGGCGCGGGGGATACCGATGCGTATGACTCGTCGATCCTGCGCGGCATCCGCGCAGCCGCCGAGCGCCCGGGGCCGGTGACGCATGCGGTTCGGCTGGCGATGCAGGACTTCACTGCGCTCGGCGACGTGACGACGCTGACGCTCGTCGTGATTCTCGTCGTCGGCGGATTGCTGATCGTGCGCAAGGTTGCGATGGCGGGGTTCCTGGTCGGCGCTTCGGTGCTCGGCACGCTGTCGGTCGAACTGCTGAAGGCGCTGGTCGATCGACCGCGGCCGAACGTGGTCGCGCATTGGGCGACCTTCTCGCACGCCAGTTTCCCGAGCGGGCATGCGGCAGATTCGGCGATCGTTTATCTCACGCTTGCTGCGCTGGTTGCGCGCAGTGTCCAGACCCGCGCGTTGCGGGTGTATATCCTGGTCGCGGCGATGCTGCTGACGCTGTTGATCGGGCTCTCGCGCTTGTATCTCGGGGTGCATTGGCCGACCGACGTGCTCGCGGGATGGATCGTCGGTGCGGGGTGGGCGTTCCTTGCGGCGACGGCGGCATGGTGGCTGCAGGCCCGTAACGCGCTCGAAGCGCCAGGAGCCGAACGATGACCGATACCGACCCCGTCGCAGCACTGATCCGGGACGTGGCGGAGCGCATCATCCTGCCGCGTTTCCGCAATCTCGCCACAGACCAGATCATCGAGAAGGCGCCGGGCGACCTGGTGACCATCGCCGACCGCGAGGCCGAGCAGGCGCTGTCGGAAGGGCTTCGGCGGATCGACGGCACCGCCGCAGTCATCGGCGAGGAAGCCGCGGCGGCGGACCCTTCCGTGCTCGACGCCGTCGGCGGTGCGCGGGTGTGGATCATCGACCCGATCGACGGGACCGAGCATTTCGCGGCGGGTCGCAGCCCGTTCGGCGTGATGGTCGCGCTGGCGGAACACGGGCGGGTCGAGGCGGCGTGGATCTATGATCCGGTGCGCGGCCGGATGTGCCATGCGCGGCGTGGTGGCGGGGCGTTGATCGACGGGGTCCCCGTCACGATCCGGACGCCGCCGAACACCAGACCGATCGCCACGCTCGCGACCAAGTTCTTCCCCGCACCCCTGCGCGAGATGGTCGAGGCGCAGGCCGCGACGGCGTTCGACCTCGTCCCGTTCCCGCGCTGTGCCGCCGAACACTATCCGACGCTGTGCCTCGGCGGAAACCAGGTCGGCTTCTTCCTGCGCACCTTGCCGTGGGACCATGCCGCCGGATCGCTGCTGCTCGAGGAAGCGGGCGGGTGTGTGCGGCGCTGGGACGGAGCGGCCTACCGGCTGGACGACGGCAAGACCGGACTGCTGCTGGCGTGCGACGCGGCGACGTGGGACCTGGCCCACGCCACCTTGTTCGCTGAACAGACCGGGCTCGACCCGAACGCACCCCCGCCGCTCGCCTGAGACGAGCCGGGGGGGCGGCGGGTCAGCCGATCACCCGAGTGCGCGCGTCAGGACGCGCGCAAGCCGTGCCGCGAACGCGCGCGGGTCGACCGGTTGTTCGCCGTCGGCGATCTGCGCCTCGTCGAACAGCAGATGCGCGGCATCCGCGCGCAACGCATCCCCCTCGCCCAGCCCGGCCAGCTTGACGATCAGATCGTGCTGCGGATTGATTTCGAGCACCGGCTTGGCCTTGGGCGGGGCCTGCCCCGCACTCGCGAGCATCCGTTCGAGCTGACGGTCCATCCCCGTCTCGGTCGCGACCAGGCAGACCGCGCTTTCGGTCAGCCGGTCCGATGCCCGCACATCCGACACGTCCTCGGCCAGCGTCATCTTCACGAACGCGAGGAAGTCCGACACTTCGCCGCTCGCCTCGGTGGCGGGCGGGGTATTCCCCTCGAGCAGCGGGATCAGCGCGAGGTCGGCGGACCCTTGCGTCACCGAGCGGAACGGCTTGCCTTGGTAATCGACGCCCGCGGTCACCCAGAAATTGTCGATCGGGTCGGACAGCAGCAACACCTCGACCCCGCGCGCGCGGAACCCCTCGAGCTGCGGCGCGGTCGCGATCCGGTCGAGATCGGTCCCCGTGACGTAATAGATCGCGGTCTGATTCTCCTTCAGCCCCGCGCTATACTCCTCGAGCGAGCGCCATCCGCCGTCGGATGTGGTCGTATGGAAGCGCGCAAGATCAAGCAGCGCCGCACGGCGCTCGAAATCCTCGTACAGCCCTTCCTTGAGGACCGGGCCGAACGTCTCCCAGATCTTGAGATACGCGTCCGTGTCCGACGTCGCACGCTTTTCGAGCTCGGACAGGACCCGCGCGGTGACGCCCTTCTTGATCGCGCCGAGCACCGGGCTCTGCTGGATCATCTCGCGCGACATGTTGAGCGGCACGTCCGAGGAATCGACCAGCCCGCGCACGAACCGCAGGTAGCGCGGGAGCAATTCCGCCTCGTCGGTGATGAAGACGCGGTTGACGTAGAGCTTGATCCGCCCGGCGCGATCGGGGTCGAACAGGTCGAACGGCTTGGACGACGGCACGAACGCGAGCACCGAATATTCGTGGCGCCCTTCCGCGCGGTAATGCAGCGTCAGCGCGGGGTCATCGAACTGGCCTGAAACGCTGCGGTAGAAATCGGTATAGTCCGCTTCGCTGATCGCGGACTTGGGCTTGGTCCACAGCGCCGCGCCATCGGCGATCTCGACCGGCTCGGCATCGGGTTTTTCGCGCAGCGCAATCGGTACGGGCACGTGGCCCGACTGTGCCTTGATCGTCTGTTCGACGGTGTAGCGTTCCGCATAGTCCTTCGCATCGTCGAGCAGGTGAAGCACGACGCGCGTGCCCCGCGCGGGCGCTTCGGCGAGATCGACCGGTGCGATCGTGTAGCTGCCGAGACCGTCCGACGACCAGAGCGACGCTTCGTCGCTGCCGGCGCGGCGCGACACGACGTCGACGCTTTTGGCGACCATGAACGCCGAATAGAAGCCGACGCCGAACTGGCCGATCAGCTGCGTATCCTCGGCGCCTTGCGCGACCGCGAGCTTGTCCATGAAGCTCTTGGTGCCCGACCGCGCGATCGTGCCGAGCGCATCGGTCATCTCGGCGGCGGTCATGCCGATGCCATTGTCCTCGATCGTCAGCCGCTGCGCGTCGGGATCGAGCGTCACGGTGATCTGCGGGCGGGGATCGTCCCCGAGCAGCGTCGGATCGGCGATCCCTTCGTAGCGCAGCTTCTCGCACGCATCCGCCGCGTTGGAGATCAGTTCGCGCAGGAACACGTTCTTATCCGAATAGACCGAGTGCACCATCATGTGGAGCAGCTTGGCGACATCGGCCTCAAAGGCGTGCGTCTGCGGCGTGGCGGTGTCCGGAGCGGTGGTGGTCGTCATGGTCTGGTCGCAGCCCCTATGCGGTGAATGGTTGCGACGGAGTTGGGTGGAGGCGGCGGCGGGGTCAAGGGCTGGTGGTTTTGCGGGGGTGGCGCGGGTCGGATGGTTAGGGGAAAGTTAGGGGTAAACGGATTGCGTTTCCGCCGGTTTGCTGGGGGGATTGGGTGAGGGCCGGTGCTGTCAAAGAGCACGGTCGGATTGTAGCGGGAATGGAGTTTGTAGGACAGCGGGTGCCCGCCTTCTCCTCCCCTCCCTGACAAGGGAGGGGCCGGGGGTGGGTTGGCCCCTTGTCGCGCGTCGCGTCCGCCCCATACGAACCCACCCCTAACCCCTCCCTGACAGGGGAGGAGACGAAGCCAGTTAGCGTTGCGCAGGTGCGTATTGCTCCTTGGGCGGCGAGGCCGTCACCGCAACGCCAAGGTTCAAAATGCCCGTATAAGGCCCGCCTCGATCGCTCATGACGACCCCGCGAGCGACCTTTACCACAGGCAGCGGAGCGGATTGTGGGCCGCAGCGCGTTGCCGACATACACGCCCAATACGACCCGCCGTTCCCCCGCGCGTCGAGCCTGACGGTGCGATTGGCAGGCAGATAGCCAGCCATCGGGCGGTAGGCTGGCTTGGCCCAGGCCGGGGATGTCCGCATTGCCTGGTTGTTTCCAGCCAGAACGAGTACGCGCCCTTCCGGCGGCACCCTGCTCATCAACGATGTCGCAAGCGCGTTCTCATAGTCGCCTGCCTTGAATCCGGCTGGTCCGGGATTGTACACAGGCTGGAAGGCGACCACGCTCGTGATATGCCCCGCCGCGCGCAACCCGCGCAGGTGCTGGAAAAGGTCGAAATACGCTTCGCTGGATCGACCGTCCTTGAACGGTTCGGTCCATAGCTTGCTCTCGAGAAAGCGTGATGTCGCTTCGGCATCACCGTTGGACCCGATGAAGGCATCGATAGCGGGCTGTTCGATGGTCAGCTGTTCTACCGCGACGACCACCGGGCGGGTTGCGGATGCCAGACAAGCGAGGTCACCGAAGGTTTTTGGCGTTTCGGTCGTCCCATGGATTTCGCCGATGACAATCCAGCGTAGCGAAGGTCGGTTGAGCAGCTTTTCTGATCCGGGGATCGGCTCGCACTCTGCCGGTTGCAGCTTGGCCGCGAACATTCTTGCCGGGGGTGCCGGCGTAAGACGCCGAAGCGGCGACTTCGAGCCGTCAGCAAGAGGAAGTTGTGCGGCCCTTTCAAGGGATTTTCGTTGTTCTTCCTGCGCCGCCAGCGGGGGCACGCCGAGGGCACCGCGGAGTGCGTCCGAAGCAAACGCGCGATTGAACGGCTCCTGCGATGTTCGGCCATCCGCCTCGGTACGAAATTGCGTACCAAGGATTTGCGGCTTGCCCGTGTTCTGAAGATACCGATCAAGCGTGGCAGCCGCGATCCAGGTGGCACCGACCTTGCCCTTGGCGACGGCGATCGTCGCAAGCAAATGCGCTTTCAGATAGTCGTCGGGCGATCCCCCATGCTGAAACACGAAGGCTGCGTTGAAGAAGTCGTCACCGCTTTTCAAGGCACCGGCATCCAGCAAGGTTTGCGTGCGCTTAAGGCGGGCCTCGTCTTGCGGGCCTACGATTGCCCAGTCGATAGCAGGGTCTTGTCGAGCCTTCTGGTCGGCGTTGAAGATCGCCGTCATCTCGGGATTGGAGGGTGTTTCGGGGGTTCCCGCGGGCGGTACCGATAGCGTGGACGCTGCCAGCAGGGAGAGGACAATCATCTGATTGAACATTGCCGGCCTCTCGCGGTTGATCGCATCAATCCCGCAAATGACTATCTTCGGTGCATGTGTTCAAGGCAATAATACTAGCCAGCATTGGCCTGCTGCACATCGATCCACCAAGGGGCCTGATAATTTTCGGGAAAGCGAGACTGCCATGCCTGCTCAAGGCGAACCTTGGTTCTTGCGCAGTCCAACGCGCACGATATTCGGTGGTGCAGTGGCGCGAGCCCAGACTGCGCGTCAACAGTTTCGCCACGGCTGTCTCTAAGCAAGCCCGGCAGCCCTCCAACGCGCGTGGTCACCCTAGTCGATATGCCAAAAGACCATGCCGCAGGACCCTGCGACATGGTCCTTACATCATTTGTCCGGACGAACAGGGGCCGTCGCAGCGGCGGGCAGAATGCCCGTCGTAGGCGTGGCGCTCGGCTTGAGCGACGTCTGCTGGAGCGGCATTGCCGCTGCCACGATCGGCTTGGGCGGCGTGGCGTCTGCAAAGGACACCGGAACGTCCTCGTCCAGCGACCCCTTGATGATCGTGCCCGCGGGCATGCGCGCGCTGGTGCCGGTCATAAAGAATCCTGCGGGCAGGAACACGATCGCCGACACCGCCGCCGCGCCGACGCCGCCCGCGACGCCCTTGTCGTCGAGCGTGCCGGATAGCCGGATCTGACGATCCCCGACCCGCAGATACAAGAGCCGCACGTCGAAATGGCCGGACTTGCCCCACATTCCCTTGTTGGTGACGCTGGTCACTTCGCCGACGCCAACCGTCCCCACCGGGATCACGATATGCCCATCGAGCGAAACCGCGTCGCTGGTTTCGACCTCGAACCGCTGCCCGACGCGCAACGCCTTGTTTTTAGTCGTCAGTTCGGTGCGCAACCGGACAGGGACCTCGGTTCCCATTCTCAGCACGGGTGACGCCGTGCTCCCTACGATCAGCGCCTGTTGCGCTAACGAGGCTGTCGGTAAAATCGGCGTCGTCAACAAGACGATCGCATACAATCTTAGGTTTATCATAATCCCCCCAATGAACAAGCTTGCCCCCAAGCCAGTTCCGAGCAGAGGATCTTAGGCACTCGATGTCAATCGCTGTCGATAAGATCAATCAAGGTGCGTATTGAAACTGCAGCAGAAAGAGGGCCGCTACTGTAGATTATCGGGTATCATGTTTTCCTGCGAACGCAGGAATCCAGGGGGAAGTAAGATAACGTCTTGAGGCGTGTGGAACCCTGGGCTCCTGCCTGCGCAGGAGAGCAAGCCGGGTTTCGCTTCTGTCTGACGAGGGGAGTCAGACTCCCGTTCGTACGAAGGCGACCAACGTTCGGTCAGGACCGGACAGCGCACTGGGCTCCCTGACGGGAGTATCTCACTTCAGCATCTGGAAAAATGGTGCGGCCGAGAAGACTCGAACTTCCACGGGCTTTCGCCCACAACGACCTCAACGTTGCGCGTCTACCAGTTCCGCCACGGCCGCACGTAACATCACCGGGCAAGCCCGGCAGCTGGTAGGCGAGCGCCCCTAGCAAGACTATTCGGGGGACGCAATGGCTGACGCTCAAGGCTTTCGCTTTTTATGCGCTTCCCGTAGCAGCAGGGTATGACCCCAGCGCGCCCTTCCACCCTGGCGGAGACGCGCCGGATCCTCGCGCTGGCGTGGCCGGTGATGCTCACCAGCCTCAACTGGACGATCCTCAACGTCACCGATGTCGTTGTAGTGGGCCTCACCGGGACCGAGCAGGTTGCCGCCTTCGGCGCGAGTCGCGCGCTGACCTTCGTGACGATCGTCGCGGGGCTGGCGTGGCTGTCGGGGATCCTCGTTTTCACCGCGCGGGCGGACGGCGCACGCGATCTGCCCGCGACGGGTGCGACGTTGCGCGAGGGGCTGGTGCTCGCCGCGATGCTGGGGCTGGTCGGCGCGCTCGGTTTCGGGCTGTTCGCGGGTCCGCTGCTGGGGATCATCGGAGTCGCGCCTGCGCTGGTCGATCCGGCGGCGGCGGTCGTGCGGGTGATGGCGCTCGCCTATCCGGCGCAGATGATCAGCATCGCGGCGAGCTTCTTCCTCGAAGGCGTCTCACGCCCGCGCCGGGTGACGGTGGTCAACCTTGCGACGCTGCCGATCAACGCGTTGCTCGCCTGGGTGCTGGCGGACGGGCATTTCGGCGCGCCTGCGCTGGGGGCGGTCGGCGCGGCGCTCGCGACGACGATCGCGTCGCTGCTGGGCGCGGCGGGGATGCTCGGCGTGGCGTGGACGACGCGCGACGCGCGGGCGCGCGGCGTACGGATCATGACGCTTCGCGCGTGGCGGGCGGCGGTGCCCGGCGCGCTTCGGCTCGCGCGGTTCGGCGCGGTGCCTGCGGTTGCATCGGGATTGGAACTGGCGGGATTTTCGATCCTGATCGCACTGTCGACCGATCTGGGGCCGGTGACCGCGCATGCGTTCCAGATCGTCTTCTCGCTCCACAACGTGACGTTCGGGGCGGCGGTCGGTCTTGCCTCGGCGGCGGGGGTGCGGGTCGGCAATGCGGTGGGGGAAGACCTGCCCGCGCAGGTCCGCTCGCGCGCGTTGATCGCCGTGGGGCTTGCGGCGGTGATCACGGGCGCGCTGGCGGTGGTGGTGCTGCTGTTCCGCGTACCCGTGGTCGATGCGTTCCCGGCGGCGGCGGGGGTCCATGCGGCGGCGCTGGCGATGCTGCCGGTGTGGGTGCCGTTCATCCTGTTCGACGGGGTGCAGCTCGTGTTCGTCTACGCGCTCCGCTCGCTCGGCGACCAGATCGTGGCGGGCGTCAACAGCATCATCGCCTTCTTCGTCGTGACCGGGGGCCTCGGCTGGCTGCTGGTGACGCAGGGCGCGGGGCCGCTCGGACTGGTCTATGCCTCGGGTCTGGGGATGGTCGCGGCGACGGTGTTGCACGGCGCGCGATTCGTGCTGGTCAGTGCACGGGTTCGCCCGAAAAGCTCAGCGACAGGAACTTCGCATTGACCGGCACGTCGAGTTTAGCGCTGTTGAACTCGACGCGCCCCTTCGGCGGCAGCGCGGTCGCCTCGGGGCGGATCACCCAGCTGAACACCACGCGGCGTTGCGAATCGAGCAGGTCGGCGCGGATATCGGGAACGCGCTGACGCGTGTCGCTCGGGTTGAGCACAGTGCCGCTGACGGCGAAGACCTCGTTGCCGTTGTAATCGTGCCGATCGATCGGCTTGTTGACGATCCGGAGCGGGGTCTCCGTCGTCGAATGGAACAGCGCGGCGGCGGTCCGCGGGGCGCCGTTGGTGATGATCGCCGCGGTCGCGCCGAGCATCGCAACGCCCGCGATGACCGCGGCGATCGTCCAGCGGCGTGCCGGGTTGCGGCGTGCGCGGAACGGCGGTTGATGCGCGAACGCGTCATAGTCGACATAGCCGCGCGTCGGCTCGGGCGCTGCGGTTGCGGGACCTTGCGCGATCGGAGCGGCGTCGCGACGCAGCAACGCCGGAGCTTCGACCGCTTCGGGTGTGCGGGGCTTGAGCGGGATCGCCGCCGGGGCGTCCGGTTCCCCGTCATCCTCAACCTCATCCTCAACCTCATCCTCGATCGGCTGATCGAGTTCGAGCGCGGGTTCGGGCTCTTGGAACCAGCTATGCTTGCAATTGGCGCAGCGCACGGTGCGCCCTTCCGGCCCGATCGCGCCATCGGGGATTACATAGCGGGTTTCGCACTCGGTACATTCGAGGATCATCGGGGGCATTCAAAATAGGGCAGACGCTGGGGCCCGGCAACGCGCAGCATACACCGGCCGGAACGTCCACGATGTACCGGGAATCTACGCGCTCCACGGTCCCCGTGGCAAGAGCCGTACGGGAAGCAGCCGTTCGGCATGGCACCTGCGCGCTTGTCGCGGCGGCGGAGATCGTGCGATGCAGGATGCGGGGCATGGACAAGTAGCGAGTAGCGCACGCCGCATGGCGAATATCGTTCAATTTGAGAATGTGGGGCTTCGCTACGGGTCGGGGCAGGAGACGTTGTCCGACGTCAGCTTCGTGCTGTCGCGCGGCGCCTTCTATTTCCTGACCGGGGCTTCGGGCGCGGGGAAGACGTCGCTGCTCCGCCTGCTGTATCTCTCGCAACGCCCGACGCGCGGCAGCATCCGGCTGTTCGGCGAGGATGCGGTGACGTTGCCGCGCGCGCGCCTGCCCGGGTTCCGGCGGCGGATCGGGGTGGTGTTCCAGGATTTCCGGCTGGTCCCGCATCTGTCCGCGTTCGACAATATCGCGCTGCCATTGCGCGTCTCGGGGGTGCCCGAGCGCGACGTCGCAGCGCCGGTGCGCGAGATGCTCGGCTGGGTCGGCCTGTCGGACAAGCTCGACGCGCGTCCCCCCACGCTGTCGGGCGGCGAGCAGCAGCGCGTCGCGATCGCGCGCGCGGTGATCGGGCGCCCGGAGATCCTCGTCGCGGACGAACCGACCGGCAACGTCGATCCCGACATGGCGGAACGGCTGCTCCACCTGTTCGATTCGCTCAACCGGCTGGGCACGACGGTGGTGCTGGCAACGCATGACTTCCACACGCTCGCCCGGATCCCGCACGCGCACATGCTGCGGCTCGACCAGGGACGGCTGGTCGATCCGACGGGCGCGCTACGCTTCCCGCCGCCTGGCGCAGTACCCGGCGCAGTACCCGGCGCAGTGCCCGGCACAGTACAATGACCGCACGGCTTCTTGCGGCGGATCGGCGGTTGCTCGATGATCGGCGCGGTACGCGCGCGATGGCGTGGGTGATGGCAATCATGCTGTTCCTGACGGTGCTCGCCGCCGCATTCGGGCTCGCGACGCTGGGGGTCGCGGCGGTGCTCGACCGCCAGCTTGCCGGGCGGCTGACGGTGCAGATCGCCACGCCCGCCGAACATGTCCGCACCCGTGAGGCTGCGGCGGCGCTCGCGGCGTTGCAGCGGCTCCCCGAAGTGCGCCGCGCGGTCGCGGTGGACCCGGCGCATCTCGCCGACATGCTCGAGCCGTGGCTCGGCGCGGACGGGGCGGACTCCGACCTGCCGATCCCCGCGATGATCGACGTCGACCTGACGGAGACGAGCCCTGCCACGCTGGCGCGGGTCCGCGCTGCGGTGCGCGCCGCCGCACCGGGCGCGCGGGTGGATCGTCAGGAAAGCTGGCTGGCGCCGGTGCGCTCGGTCATGACGATGCTGACCGGCATGGCGGGCGGGCTGGTGCTGCTGATGGCGGGCGCGACCGCCGCCGTCGTGATCCTCGCGGCGCGTGCCGGGCTCGACACGCATAGCGATACGATCGACGTGCTCCACATGCTGGGGTCGACCGATGTCCAGGTCGCGCGGCTGTTCCAGCGGCGGATCGGGCTGGATACGCTGATCGGCGGCGTGATCGGGATGGCGGTGGCGTTCGGCGTAGTGATGCTGGTCGGCGCGCAGCTCGACGCGCTGGGGTCGGATCTCGTCGCCGGGTTGCGGCTGGGGGTGGGCGACTGGGTAATTCTTGCGTGCCTGCCGGTTGCCTTTGCGCTGCTGGCGACGCTGGCGGCCCGCCTGGCGGTGCTCGCGGCATTGAGGCGGGTGTTGTGATCCTGCGCCTCATTGGAGTGTTGGCGGTGATGTGGGGCGGCGGGTTCGGCCTGTTCCTCGCGACCATGCCCGGGCCGGCCCCCGTAGCGGGGGCGAAGACCGACGCGATCGTCGTGCTGACCGGGTCGTCGGGGCGGATCACGCGCGGGCTCGCGCTGTTGCAGGATCATGCCGCCAAGCGGATGTTGATCAGCGGGGTCGCGCCGCAGGTCCGGCCCAGCGAGCTGGCGCACGAATATGACGTCAGCGCGCGGTTGTTCACCTGCTGCATCGATCTCGGGCACGAGGCGGTCGATACGCGCTCCAATGCGGACGAGACCGCCGACTGGGTGCGCGAACACGGCTATCGCTCGGTCCGGCTGGTGACGTCCGACTGGCATCTGCCGCGCGCCCGGCTCGAACTGGTCAACGCGCTGGACGGCGACGCGACCGTGCTCGGCGACGGCGTGCCGAGCAAACCCCGCTATCCGGTGCTGGTCGCGGAATATAACAAATTGCTGTTGCGCCGCGCGGCGTTGCTGATTGGGGCGGCTACATGAACGCGATACGCAATCTGATCTTCAAGATCGTGTTCTACGCGGGATCGGTGCCGATCGTGCTGACCTCGGCGATCTCCGCACTGTTCGGCACGAAGGCGATGATCGCGCACACCCATTTCTGGACGCAATATCACGGCCTGACCACGCGGACGTTCCTGCGCATCTTCAAGCGGATCGAGGGCGAGCGATTCTACGACGGCCCGGTCCTGTACGCCGCCAAGCATCAGGCGATGTACGAGACGCTCGAGCTCGGGCGGATGCTGCGGCACCCGGCGATCGTGATGAAGCAGGAGCTTGCCGACATTCCGGTGTGGGGCTGGGCGGCAAAACAATACGGCGTGATCGTGGTCGACCGCGAGGCGTCGGCGGGTGCGCTGCGGCGGATGCTGCGCGAGGCGCGGGTGGCGTTGTCGGCGGGGCGATCGATCCTGATCTTCCCCGAGGGCACGCGGGTCGCGCCGGGCGAGGAACCCGAACTCAAGGCGGGGTTTGCGGGTCTGTACCAGATGCTCAAGATCCCGGTCGTGCCGATCGCGATCGACAGCGGGCTGGTGTGGCCGCGCGAGGGGCCGCACCTTCCGGGGACGGTGACGTACCGCTTCGGCACGCCGATCCCGCCGGGCCTGCCACGCGAGGAAGCCGAAGCGCGCGTGCACGCGGCGATCAATGCACTGGAGCGGGAGCCGGCTGGGGTGACCTCACTCTAGTTGCGTCATCCCCGCGACGGCGGGACATTTGCATTAAAGGCAATCGGTGGTTTGATTGTCATCCGCGCCCCAAAAGCTGCCGTCATGCTGAACTTGTTTCAGCATCCACCGTGCAACAGGCATAGTCCGGACTCGCAGATGGCTGGATCCTGAAACAAGTTCAGGATGACGGACGGTTTTTCAGCACCAACGAAGCGCGTTACTCGTGCGTGCGTCCGAAATCTGGGGCCGGATCGTCCTGCCCCTGTTCGATGATCCCGCGCCGGATATCGCGCGTCTTCGAGAACAGCTCGAACAATTCGTCCCCCTTCCCCCAGCGGATCGCACGCTGGAGCGCGGTCAAATCCTCCGAGAAGCGTTGCAGCATGTCGAGCACCGCCTCGCGGTTCGCCAGGAACACGTCGCGCCACATCGTCGGGTCGGACGCCGCGATCCGCGTAAAATCGCGGAAACCGCCCGCCGAATATTTGATCACCTCGGACTGAGTCACTTCCTCCATGTCCGATGCGGTCCCGACGATCGTATAGGCGATCAGATGCGGCAAATGGCTGGTGATCGCGAGCACGCGGTCGTGATGGTCGGGGGCCATCATCTCGATCTCCGCGCCCAGCCGCCGCCAGAATTCCGCGACGCGCTCGACCGCGAGCGGATCGGTGCCCTCGGGCGGGGTGATAATGCACCAGCGCTTGTGGAACAGCGTCGCGAACCCTGCTTCGGGGCCGCTGCGCTCGGTCCCCGCTACCGGGTGCGCGGGAACGAAGATGACCCCCGGCAACGCTTCGCCCAGCGCGCGGACGACTTCGGCCTTGCAGCTGCCGACATCGCTGACGATCGCCTCCGCGGGCAGATCGGCGGCGAATTCCGCGGCGGCGGCGCCCATCGCGCCGACGGGCACGCACAGGATGACGAGATCGGCGTCGATCACCGCAGTGCCACTGCTGTCGGCAACGTCGTCGAACAACTCGATCCGGTCGGCAATCGCGCGGACGTCGGGGTCGGCGTCATAGCCGGTCAGCCGCACCGTGGGCATGGTCGCGCGGACCGCGCGCGCGATCGAGGATCCGATCAGACCGATGCCGATGATGGTGACGCGGGCGAAGGGCAACATGGCGCGCGGCATGGCGGATCGATCTGGCGAAGGCAAGCCGGAGCGCCGCCGCGCCGAGACGCTTGTACGCGCGGCGGCACAGGCTTATCCGCTACGGCCATGGACGATACGCGCTTCGGGCTTGCCCGCCACGTCATGGTGCCGGGGCCGTTGCGGCTCGATGGCGGTGCGCTGCTGTCCCCGGTCGAGATCGCCTATGAAACCTATGGCACACTGAATGCCGATCGCTCGAACGCGATCCTGATCTGCCACGCGCTGACCGGCGACCAGCATGTCGCCTCGCGGCACCCGGTGACGGGTAAGCCCGGCTGGTGGGAACGGATGGTCGGCCCGGGCAAGCCGGTCGATCCGACGCGGCATTTCATCATCTGTTCAAATGTCTTGGGCAGCTGCATGGGGTCGTCCGGCCCCGCCACCGTCAACCCCGCGACCGGCGTTCCGTGGGGGATGAGCTTCCCCGTCATCACGATCCGCGACATGGTGCGCGCGCAGGCGATGCTGCTCGATCATCTCGGGATCGAGACACTCGCAGCGGTGGTCGGCGGGTCGATGGGCGGGATGCAGACGCTGAGCTGGCCGGCGACCTTCCCCGACCGAGTCCGCGCGGTCGTCGTCATCGCCTCGACCGCGCGGCACACCGCGCAGAACATCGCGTTCCACGAAGTCGGGCGGCAGGCGGTGATGGCCGACCCCAAATGGCGCGAGGGTGCCTATTATGCCGAGGCCGATCCGCCCGCGGCGGGCCTCGCGGTCGCGCGGATGGCGGCGCATATCACCTATCTGTCCGAGGCTGGCCTCACCGCCAAGTTCGGGCGAAGGCTGCAGGCGCGCGACGCCAAGAGCTTCGGGTTCGACGCCGATTTCCAGATCGAAAGCTATCTGCGGCATCAGGGGATCAGCTTCGTCGACCGGTTCGACGCCAACTCCTATCTCTACATTACCCGCGCGATGGATTATTTCGATCTCGCGGAGGAGCATGGCGGCCATCTCGCCAACGCCTTCCGCGCGACCAAGGCGCGCTTCTGCCTGGTCAGTTTTGATACCGACTGGCTGTACCCCACCGCGGAATCGCGCGCGATCGTCCACGCACTCAACGCGGCGGGCGCGCCGGTCAGTTTCGTCGAATTGTCGAGCCCGTTCGGGCATGACGCGTTCCTGCTGGAGGCGCCCGAGTTGAACCGCGTCGTCGATGGTTTCCTGAGGGCTGGCGCATGACCGAAATTGTCCTGTCCGATGACAGCGCGCTCTTGCAGGTGGATCGCATCCACGGCTGGCTCGCGTCGAGCTACTGGTCCCCCGGCATCGCGCGCGAGACGGTCGCGCGGGCGATTGCGGGGTCGCACGCACTGGGCGCGTATCGCGGCACAGAGCAGATCGGCTTTGCACGGATGATCACCGACGGCGCGACCTTCGCCTGGCTGGCGGACGTCTGGGTCGACGAGCCCGGCCGTGGCCGCGGGCTCGGGCGGCGGATGGTGGCGTGGTTCCTCGACCGCCCCGATTATGCCGCGCTCCGCCGGATCGGGCTGGTCACCAAGGATGCGCACGGCGTCTATGCCGCGCTCGGCTTCCATCCGTTGCTGCGTGCCGACCGCTATATGGAACGTTTGTCGGCCGAAGCCGCCGCGATGCTCCGGGCGCCGCAATGATGCTCCGCCCCGATCTCGCGATCATCGCCGACCGGATCGAGCCCGGCGCGCGCGTGCTCGATGTCGGGTGCGGCGACGGCGCGCTGATGGCGGCGTTGCGCGACACCAAGCAGGTCGATGCGCGCGGGCTCGAACTCGATGCGGGCAATGTCGCGGCGGCGGTGTCGCGCGGGCTGTCGGTGATCCAGGGCGATGCCGACATCGACCTTGCCGAATATCCCGACGCCAGCTTCGATTACGCGATCCTCAGCCAGACGCTGCAGACCGCACACCGCCCCGATGTCGTGCTCGATCATCTGCTCCGGATCGGACGGCGCGCGTTCGTGTCCTTCCCCAATTTCGCGCATTGGCGCGTCCGGCTGTCGCTGCTGTGGGGCGGCCGGATGCCGGTGACACGGCTGTTGCCCGAGCAATGGTTCGACACGCCCAACATCCATCACGTCACGATCGACGATTTCCGTGCGTTCGTGAAGGTGCGCGACATTGCGGTCGAAGGGGCATGGTTCCTGTCGGGTGACAAGCAGACGACCTCCGCGGCCGCGAACTTCCGTGCGGAACATGCTGTATTCTTACTTAGTTCTAAAGATTTTGCGGAACCAAAGCTTTCTGCGCGGGGTTCGCAACATTAACTTACATCATGCAGATCGTGTTCCTGTTATGTCCATCCCCACCGCGCTGATCGTCGAAGACGAGATTTTCGTCGCGCTCGATCTTGAGCGGATCCTGGTCGATGCGGGCTATGCGGTGAAGGCGATCGCGGCGGACAAGCTGGGCGCCCTCGATGCTGCCGAGAATTGCAGTTTCGCGCTGGTCGACATCAATCTGCGCGACGGTCCGACCGGACCCGAGCTCGCGCGGACGCTGGCGGAGAAATACGGGCTGAAGGTGGTATTTGTGACCGCCAACCCGAGTCAGATCGCGCACCCGAGCGGCGCGCTCGGCTATGTGCGCAAGCCGTTCAGCGAATCTGCGATCCTGTGCGCGGCGGCTGCGGCAACCGCGGGGGACACGCCGCGGCAGGAAGCCGTCAACGCCGACTTCGTCCTGCTCGCCTGACCGTCAACCGCGGCTCAGCGCCGCGTTCGATACCTTCAACACGACCCGCAGCCCGTCCTCCGCCCAATCGTGGACGACGGTACCGCCCAATTGCCGCGTCGCGCTCAGGTCGATCAGCTGCGCGCCAAACCCCACGGTTGCGGGATGCGACACCGCAGGTCCCCCATGCTCGTGCCAGGTCAGCGCGACCTGGTCGGCTTCGACATCGATCGTCACCGCGACATGGCCCGAATCGTTCGACAATGCGCCATATTTGACCGCGTTGGTGGCGAGTTCGTGGAACAGCAACGCAAGCGGTGTCGCCGACCGGTCATCGATCGCGACGTCAGTCCCGCTGACGCGGATTCGCGCGGCGTCAGCCGGCTGATACGGCAGGAACAGCGCCTCGAGCAGTCCGTGAAGGCTGTTCTGGTGCGCGTGCGGCCGTGAGTTCGCGCTGTGCGGGCGAACGAAGTCGTGCGCGCGGCCAAGCGCGGTGACACGCGAACGAAGATCGTCCGCGATCGGGCGGAAATCGGGATGCGATCGCGCGGCAAACGAGATCAGTCCCGAGATCACCGCAAAGATGTTCTTGATGCGGTGGCTCAATTCCTGCGCGATGACCTCGCGCTCTTCGCTCGCCAGTTTCTGTTCGTGGATGTCGGTGCAGGTGCCGATCCAGCGCAGGATCGCGCCGCTGTCGTCGGTCATCGGCAACGCGCGGCCGAGCGTCCAGCGATAGGTGCCGTCATGGTGTCGCAACCGATATTCGATCTGATACGGCTCCCCGGTCGCAAGCGAATGCTGCCACACGGCCCACGCACGATCCTGATCGTCGGGGTGGAAAATGTCGTTCCAGCCCGCGCCATCGGTCGATCCTGCGGGCACGCCCGTGAATTCGTACCAGCGCGCGTTGTAATAATCGTGGAAGCCGTCGGGCAGCGTCGACCACACCATCTGCGGCATGCTGTCCGCCAGCGTGCGGAACCGCCCTTCGCGATCCGCGATCACCGCGCGCGCGCTTTCCTTGTCGCGGCTGTCGGTGAGGCGGTTGAGCACGTCGTTCGCCAGAACCTTCAACCCGCGGCGTTGCAGCTGGGTCAGCCCTTCGCGCGTCTCGGTGTCGATGATGCACAGCGACCCCAGCGGAACGCCGTCGTCGCTCACCAGCGGGACACCGGCGTAGAAGCGGATCCCCATCTCGCCGGTGACGAGCGGATTGTCGGTAAAGCGCGGGTCCAACCGGGCATCGGGAACGACCATCACGTCGTCCCCGAGCATGGCATGCGCGCAGAACGACATCTCGCGCGGCGTCTCCGTCGCATCGAGTCCGGTGCGCGAGAGAAAGGTCTGCCGGCTCAGTTCGACAATGCTGACCAGCGCGATCGGCACGTCGCACAATTCTGCGGCGAAATCGGTGATCGTCTTCAGCGCCGCGTCGTCGCGCAGCGTGTCGATCCGGTGCTCGGCAATGGCTGCCGCACGCACGGTCTCATCGACGCGCCAGCCGTGGCCGATCGGCGCGTCGAACGAAAGGGCATTTATCATAGGTTAACCGAACGCCGCGGGACCGGTTCGGTTCAGAACGGAACGTCGTCGTCGAGATCGTCCGCGAACCCGCCGCGAGCCGCGCCGCCGCCGGACGAACCGCCGCCGGACGCGCCGCCGCGGCTTGCGCCACCACGGTTGCCGCCGCCGTAGCCACCACCGCCGCCGCCGCCCGAGCCGCCACCGAAGTCGTCGCCACCGCCGAAGTCGTCACGACCACCGCCGCCGCCGCCCGCACCGCCGCCCGCGCCCGGCGCACCGTCGAGCATCGTCAGCACGCCGTTGAAGCCCTGCAGCACGATCTCGGTCGAATAGCGGTCCTGCCCCTGCGCATCCTGCCATTTGCGCGTCTTGAGCGCGCCCTCGATATAGACCTTCGAGCCCTTGCGCAGATAGCGCTCCGCGACGCCGCCCAGCGCTTCGTTGAAAATCGCGACCGAATGCCATTCGGTCTGCTCTTTGCGCTCGCCGCTGTTCTTGTCTTTCCAACTTTCCGACGTGGCGATGCGCAGGTTGACGACCTTGCCGCCGTTCTGGAAACTCTTGCTTTCGGGATCGCGGCCGAGATTGCCGACGATGATCACCTTGTTGACGCTGCCCGCCATGTTTTTCGCATCCCGCTGCTAGGGGGCCGTTAAAGCCCGAGTCCGATTGCCGCCCAATAGGTGGCTCCTGCAGCGATGTAGGCGAGCGTGAACAAATAGCCAACCATGAAGGCGGGCCAGCGCCAACCGTTGGTCTCGCGCCGGGTGACGGCGATCGTGGAAATGCACTGCGGCGCGAAGACGAACCACATCAGGAAGGCGAGCGCGGTCGGCAGGCTCCAGCGGCCGCGGAGGTTGTCGATCATCTGCCGCCCGCCCGACGCGCTGTCGGGATTGTCGATGGCGTAGACCGTCCCGATCGCGGCGACCGCGACCTCGCGCGCCGCCATCGCCGGGATCAGCGCGAGCACGATGTCGCGATTGAAGCCGATCGGGCGGAACGCAGGCTCGATCGCATTGGCGATGCGGCCCGCGACCGAATAATTGACCGGCGACACGCCGCTCCCGGCAGGCGGCTTGGGGAAGCTCAGCAGCGCCCACAGGATCACGGTCGAGAACAGGATGATCGTGCCGGCGCGCTTGAGGAAGATCTCCGCGCGCGCCCACAGCCCGATCGCGACGTCGCGCAGCCGCGGCATCTGGTACTTGGGCATTTCCATCATGAAGCCCGACGACACGCCCTGCGTCACCGTCCGCCGCAGCACCAGCGCCACGACGAACGCGCCGACGACGCCGAGCAGATAGAGCGAGAACATCACCAGCCCCTGCAACCCGATGAAGGGCAGCACCTGCCGGTTGGGAATGAACGCGCCGATCACCAGCGTGTAGACCGGGAGGCGCGCCGAACAGGTCATCAGCGGCGCGATCAGGATCGTCGTCAGCCGGTCCTTCTCGTCCTCGATCGTGCGAGTCGCCATGATGCCGGGAATCGCGCAGGCGAAACTCGATAGTAACGGAATGAACGCGCGCCCCGACAGGCCGACGCTCGCCATGATCCGGTCCATCAGGAACGCCGCGCGGACCATATAGCCCGATGCTTCGAGCACGAGGATGAACAGGAACAGGATCAGGATCTGCGGCAGGAACACGATCACCGCGCCGACCCCTGCGATCACCCCGTCGGTGACGAGCGAGCGCAGGATCGAATCGGGCAGGTTCGCCTTGATCATGTCCTCGAGCGCCTTGAACCCCGCGTCGATCGCATCGGCGGGGACGGTCGCCCAGCTGAACACCGCCTGGAACATTACGAACAGGATCGTGGCCAGCATGATCAGCCCGAACACCGGATGCAGCGCGACCGCATCCAGCGCGTGCGTCCAGCGCCGCACCGGGGCTTCGGAAATGGTCGCCGCGGTCGCGATGTGGCGTGCGCGGCGTTGCAGCGTGACGATGTCCTCGCCGATCGCATGGTTGCTCGGGCGCAGCCGGATCGCGGCGTCCGCATCGACGATCCCGGCGAGCAGCGTCTTGAGCTCGTCCAGCCCGCGCCGCCGCACCGCGACGGTCGCCACGACCGGGACGCCGAGTTCGACCGCCAGTTTCTGCGGGTCGAGCGTCAGACCGTCGCGCTCGGCAAGATCGAACATGTTGAGCGCGACCACCACCGGGAGTCCCAAAGCGATCAGCTGGAGCGCAAAGCGCAGGTGGTTGTCGAGGTTGGACGCGTCGAGCACCACGACTAGCGCATCGGGCAGCCGCTCGCCGATCTGCGTGCCGGTGACCACGTCGCGCGTGACGCGCTCGTCGGGGCTGGAAGGATCGAGGCTGTACGCGCCGGGAAGATCGACCAGGTCGACGGTCCGGCCATCCGCCAGCACGAGCTTGCCCGAATGCCGCTCGACCGTGACGCCGGGATAATTGCCGACCTTCTGGCGCGCGCCGGTCAGCGCGTTAAACAGCGCGCTCTTGCCGGCATTGGGATTGCCGACCAGCGCCACGAGTGGCGTGGCGGTCATCGTTGAGGAATCACTTATTGCGTGACGGGCGAAACAAGGATCGCGCCCGCAACCGCGCGGCGCAGGGCAACGGTCATCCGCCCGATCCGGCACGCGATCGGCCCCTTGCCGAGGCTTGCGCGGTGCAGCACTTCGACCCCAACGCCTTCATCGAAGCCGAATTCGCGCAAGCGGCGCGCCTCCGGAGTCGACAGATGCGTCCAGTCGATCGCGGAAACGGTCGCGACCTGACGGTGCGGCAGCGATTCGAGGCTGAGGGAATGCTTCACGGGAGTGGACATATCCATGATGCGACTGATTATCAATAACGGGAGCGGATAGCCAGCGATATTTGCGATCGGTTCGCAGCTCGTCGCATTAACACCGCAGGATGGCGCGGTCGCTTTTCGTATCCGTGCGCGCCCCAAAAGCTGGCGTCATGCTGAACTTGTTTCAGCATCCACCATGCAACAAGGACGGACCGGACTCGCGGAGGGCTGGATCCTGAAACGAGTTCAGGATGACGGACGGTTTGGCGAAACGTACGTACCAGGTCGAACGACGCTTGCCCTCCCCGAAGTCACACTGCCGGATAGCGCAACCGCCCGACAAACCGCGAAAAACTCGGGCGCAGCTCCGACTGGCCGACCAGCCGCGCCTTGACGCGTTCGAACCGCATGATCCCCCAGATCCGCCGCGCGAGGAAGGCGCGCGTGTCGGCATGGCCGTCGCTCGCATCGTCCAGGAAAACGGTCACGGTCGCGCCGTAGACGCCTGCGAGCAGCGTCCGCTTGGTATAATGATTATAGTCGGTCGCGGTATCGCCCGCCGCGCGCCACATCACGTCGGCGGCGTGCCAGCCGAGCTTGACCCCGCGCAGTGCATTCTGCGGCAACGCCAGGATCGCCAGCGCGCGCCGCAATGCCTCGCGGTTGGGCGCGACGATATCGAGCCGCGCTTCGACCAGCGCGGTGATCCGGTCGCGGATCTTCATCGTCATCAGCCGTTCCTGCGGCAGCCGCGCGAGCATCTCCGCGTCGATCTGCCCGAACCACGCCTCGATCATGTCGACCGCACCGCCCGGAAAGGCGAGGCGGGCGACATCGCGGTCGACCTCGGCCTGATCCGCCGCCATGTCGCGCGCGGCATCGCCCCAGCCGTCGAACCCGGCATTGTCCGCGATCGACGGCGCGAGCGCGGCGCGGATCTCGTCGAGCGTCGCATCGGCGAGCCGATTGGCGGTGAGGGTGGCGGGGGCTACGGAGAGCGGGATCGGATCGGCCATCCGCCCTATCTAGTCGCGGGCGCGGCGGCTTACCAGCACCAGCGCGACCGCGACGAGCGACGCACCGAACAGGTCGGGCAGGCCGAGCTTCTCGCCGTAAACGGTCCAGCCGATCGTCGCGCCGACCACCGGCTGGACCAGCAGCGCAAGTCCGACGATCAACGGCGGCAGGCGGCCGAGCGCGAAGATCATCAGCCCCTGCCCGATGATCTGGCTGACCAGCGCGAGCCCGAGCAGCGGCCCCCACTGTGTCGGCCACATGCGCTCGCCGAGCAGCAGCGCGAAAATGAGGAGCGGCAGGATGCTGGCGAGCGTGGACAGCGCGAGCGCCGGGATCGGCGCCATCGTCGTGCGGGCGCGTGCCATCAGGATGAAATAGCCGGTGTAGAGCACGCCCGCGAGCAGGCAGAGCATGTCCCCCGCCAGATTGCGGGGATCGAGCTGATACGACCGCCCCATCAACAGAATCGCGCCGACGCCGGCGAGCAGCAGCGCGATTCCCTGGATCCGCGTCGGCCAGGCGCGCGCAACGAGGAAGCCGTAGATCGGGAACATCAGGATCGCGCAATTCCCGAACAGCGTCGCATTGGCGAGCGTGGTACGCAGGATGCCGAGATGCCAGCTCGCCAGATCCGCGGCGAAGCACACCCCCCCGAGTGCGATCACGAACCACAGCATCGGCGACAGGCCGACGTTCGCCGGCCGCGGCGTGCCGCCGCGCTCGCCTGCGCCCGTCGTCCACGGTCGCCAGCCGGTCGACAGCGCCGCCGCCATCAGCACCGGGGCCGCGAACGTGATTCGCCAGAAGGCGGAGGACACCGGCCCGACATCCGCCAGCCGCACGAACCACGGCCCGAACGCCAGCGCGACATTGGCGAGGATCACCGCCGCGATCGCGATCGCGGTCGGCTCGACCGGCATTTTGGACGAGACAGTTTTTCTTTCGGCGGCGCGGCGATGCATGGCGTGCTGTAGCGTCCTATCTGAGTGCGTCATAGCAAAAGGACCTTGCGCATATGCCCAGCCTGTTCGACCCCATCCAGCTTGGCGCCATCAACTCGCCCAACCGCATTCTCATGGCACCGCTGACGCGTGGCCGCTCGACCCGCGAGTTCGTGCCGACCGAGATCATGCAGACCTATTACGAACAGCGCGCGACTGCCGGGCTGATCATCACCGAAGCCACCGGCATCAGCCGTGAAGGGCTCGGCTGGCCGTTCGCGCCGGGCCTGTGGAACGACGAGCAGGTCGCGCAGTGGAAGCTGATCACCGATCGCGTCCATGCCGCCAGCGGCCGGATCATGGTCCAGCTGTGGCACATGGGCCGCCAGGTCCATTCCTCGGTGATCGGCATGCAGCCGGTCTCGTCCTCGGCAACCGCGACCGCGGGCCAGGCGCATACCTATGAGGGCAAGCAGGACTTCGAGACCGCACGTCCGCTCGAGCTGTCGGAAATCCCGCGGCTGATCGACGATTACGAACTGGCGACGCGCAACGCGATGGCGGCCGGGTTCGACGGCGTGCAGATTCATGCTGCAAACGGGTATCTGATCGACCAGTTCCTGCGCGATAACGCCAATTTCCGGGACGATTCCTACGGCGGATCGATCGAAAACCGCGTGCGTCTGCTGCGCGAAGTGACCCAGCGCGTCGTCAGCGTCGCAGGGGCCGACCGCACCGCAGTCCGCCTCTCGCCCAACGGCGACTCGCAAGGGGTCGACGACAGCAACGCGACCGCGCTGTTCACTGCGGCTGCCAAGGTGCTCGACGATCTCGGTATCGCCTTCCTCGAACTGCGCGAGCCCGGCCCCGACGGCACTTTCGGCAAGACCGACGTCCCCAAGCAGTCGCCTGAAATCCGCAAGGTTTTCAAGGGGCCGCTGGTGCTCAACTCGGACTACACGACAGTCGAGGAGGCGCAGGCCGCGCTGGATTCGGGCGTTGCCGACGCGATCGCGTTCGGGCGCACCTTCATCAGCAACCCCGATTTGCCCGAGCGCCTGCGCACCGGCGCGCCGCTTGCGAAGGACAACGCCAAGACCTGGTACAGCCAGGGGCCGGAAGGGTATATCGACTACCCCGCCCTGCAGACCGCCGACGCGTAACCTACAACAGCCGCCGTGCCAGTAATGGCGCGGCGGCCATCCCCCAGATCCGTCATCCGAGACGAAGCATTCCTGCCTGCGCGAAACCTTTGCATACCCACAGTCGGAGGTTTGATCGTAACCTCGCGCCCCAAACGCTACCGTCATGCTGAACTTGTTTCAGCATCCACCGCGCAACAGGCATAGTCCGAGCTCGCGGAGGGCTGGATCCTGAAACGAGTTCAGGATGACGGACGGTTTTGCAGACCTCTCGTCTGTGCGGGAATGACGGACTTGGGATGACGGCATTGCACTCAACCCCCTAACCCAGCGGCACGAACTGCAACGGCAACCCGTCCTTGGGCTGCGGAATCGGCCACGCCTGCCATTCCGCGCCGGACCCAGCATCGAGCTCGATCCGGTAGCGGCTCAGCAACTGCGTCATCAGGATCCTGATCTGCATCGTCGCGAAGTGCAGCCCCAGGCACATATGTGCGCCGCCGCCGAACGGCACCCACGCATATTTATGCCGCGCACGCACCGCATCGGGCAGAAAGCGCAGCGGATCGAACCGCGCCGGATCGGGCCATAGCTCGGGCATCATGTGCGTGTACGCCACGCTGACGCTGACCGTGCTCCCCGCGGGAATATGATAGCCCCCGAAGTCGAAATCCTTGACCGCGCGCCTGGGCAGCGACGGCACCGGCGGAATCATCCGCAGCGCCTCCTTGAACGCCATGTCGGTCAATTCCAGCCGATCGAGCTGGCCGTAAGGCAACGCGCCGCCGTCGTTGAGCCCGATCTCGGCGATCTCGGCACGAAGCTTCTCCTGCCATTCGGGGTTGCGCCCGAGCAACATGACGAGGCTCGTCGCCGAGGAGGTGATGGTATCGTGCGCCGCCATCATCAGGAAGTTCATATGGTCCGCGATGGCATCGGCGGACAGCGGTTGCCCGTCATCCCCGGTCGCGCGGCAGAATTGCGAGAAGAAGTCCTGCCCCTGCCCGGCCCGCCGCGCCGGGATCTCGCGTTTGAACAGGTCGATCAGATAGGCGCGCGCCTTGACGCCCTTGCGCATCTGCGTCCCCGGCAGCGGAATGCGGATCGGGGTGATCGACGCCTGCACCTCGTCGACGAACGCCTGGTTGATGCGGTTCGCTTCCGCGCCGAGCGGCATCCCGAGGAAGCTCTCGGCGGCGAGATCGAGCGTCAACTGCTTGATCGCATCATAGAAGCGCATCGGCCGGTCGCCCCAGGTCGCGACTTCGCGCGCGATTCCGGCGTTGAGCGTCTCGGCATAATGCCGCATCGGCTCGGGCTTGAACGCGACCGCCATCACCTTGCGGTCGGCGCGGTGCTTTTCGAAGTCCATCAGCATCAACCCGCGCGGGAACAGCAGGTTGAGCAGCGGCCCCCAGCCCTGTTCGGACGAGAACACGCGCTCCCGGTCGAACAGCACGAGTTCGTTCGCCTCCGGGCCGACCAGCGTCACGGTCGGGCCGCCGAACGCGTTGTTGCGGAACACCGGACCATATTGCGCGATCATCCGCCGCCCGAATGCACCCGGATCCCGCAGCATCCGGAAGGTGTTGCCGATGAAGGGAAGCCCGTCTTCGCCGGGAATGGCGCGGATCGCGGATTGTTTCTGGCGGGGCAGCCAGTGCGGGTTCGCCTTGAAACTGTGGGCGTAGGCCATCGTGTCGCTCTCCCGCTTATTGACACGAGTATAAGTAAGCGGGGGGATGGTGGGAAGGGGGCAGCCCCCTGTCATGCTTCCCCGGCGAAGGCCGGGGCCCAGTAGCGAGACCTGAGAAGTTCAGGCGCTGCGCTTGCTTACCAGCGCCTGCGCGACTGGGCCCCGGCCTTCGCCGGGGAAGCGCTTACCGTAAAAATCAGATTACCTGGATCGCGCCCGCGCACGCCATTCCGCTGCCGTCTGCCCCCACGCATCCACGGGCAAATGCGCAAGCGGCGCAGGCAATTGCGTTGGCCCGCGATTGACCGACTCAAGCCGAGCCGCCAGCGCGGCGGATTCAACGTTGTCCGGTGCGATCGTGTGGATCACTTCGTCCCAGCCGAGCACGTCGAACGCATAGTCGATCGTCGCCACCGCCGCCTCGCGCGCAAAACCCCGGCCGGCAAATTCCCGCGCGACGCCCCAGCCGACTTCGGTTCCCGGCCAGCCCTCGGGCATCCACGGCCCGACGCGCCCGACCCACCGCCCGGTGGCACGCTCGATCAGCGAGAACATCGAAAACCCGCGGATCTGCCACGCCCCCGCCATGATGCACAGCGAGCGCCACGCGGTCCCACGGTCCTGTACGCCGCCCAGGTGGCGCATCGTCACCGGGTCGGCATTGAAAGCATACCAGCCTTCCGCATCCTCCGCCGCGAGCGGGCGGAGGATCAGCCGTTCGGTAAACAGGATCGGCCCGTTTACCACGCGACGCTCAGCCGAACCGCGTCTTGAGCGTCATCATGGCGATCGCCGCCTTCGCCGCCTCGCCGCCCTTGTCCTTCTCGTCCCGCCGTGCGCGCGTCAGCGCCTGCGCTTCGTTCTCGGTCGTCAGGATGCCGTTGCCGATCGCGAGACCGTCCATCGACAGCGCCATCAGCCCGCGCGCGCTCTCGCCCGCGACGATCTCGAAATGATAGGTCTCGCCGCGGATCACCACACCCAGCGCGACGAACCCGTCATAGTCGCCGCTATCCGCTGCAAGCGCGACCGCGCCCGGAATCTCGAGCGCACCGGGGACGGTGATCGTCTCGTGGCTGTGCCCCGCCTCCTCGATCGCGGCGCGTGCGCCTTCGAGCAGCAGGTCGTTGAGATGGTCGTAAAACCGTGCTTCGACGATGAGGATCTTGGCCATTATTCTCCGCCCGTACCGGGGATGGAACGCTCGTCGACGATCGACAGGCCGTAACCTTCGAGCCCGACGAGCGCGTGATGCGTGTTGGTGAGCAGGATCATTTCCTCGACCCCGAGCTCGGCAAGGATCTGCGCGCCGACGCCGTAATCGCGGAGTTCCTCGACCTCGGGCGCGCCAGCGCCCTTGCCCTCGCCGCGCAGCTTGATGAAGCGCGTGAGCGAATCCTTCATCGGCCGGTTGATCACGACGATCACGCCTGCGCCTTCCTCGCCGATCAGCTCCATCGAGCGTGACAGCAGCCCCGAGCGTTCGTTTTCCTCGCCGAACACATCGACGAAGGTCGACATGGTGTGCATGCGCACCAGCGTGGGCTTGGCGGGGTCGATCCGGCCCTTGACCAGCGCGATCGTCTCGTCGCCGGTCGCCTTGTTGTGGAAGGTCATCGCCTTCCATTGGCCACCCCAGCGCGAGTCGAACGCCATTTCGGCGCGCTTCTCGACGAGATGGTCGTGGCGGCGGCGATAGGCGATCAGGTCGCGGATCGTCCCGATCTTGAGATTGTGGAGTTGTGCGAACGCCACGAGGTCGTCGAGCCGGCTCATCGTGCCGTCCTCGTTCATGATCTCGCAGATCACGCCCGAGGGATTGAGCCCCGCGAGCCGCGACACATCGACCGCCGCCTCGGTATGGCCCGCGCGCACCAGCACCCCGCCATCGCGCGCAACCAATGGGAAGACATGGCCGGGGGTGACGATCTCGTCCTTGCCCTTGGACGAATCGATCGCGACCGAGATGGTCCGCGCACGGTCGGCGGCGGAAATTCCGGTCGTCACGCCGTCCCGCGCCTCGATCGAAGTGGTGAAGGCGGTTTCGTGCCGCGTGCCATTGTGACGGCTCATCAGCCCGAGGCCGAGTTCTTCGACGCGCTTCTTCGTCATCGCGAGGCAGATCAGACCACGGCCGTGCTTGGCCATGAAGTTGATCTTCTCAGGCGTCGCCATCTGCGCGGGGATGACGAGGTCGCCCTCGTTCTCGCGGTCCTCGTCATCGACCAGGATGAACATCCGGCCGTTCTTGGCCTCGTCGATCAGTTCCTCTGGCGAGGACAGGAAGCCGTGGCGCAGCCGCGCGACTTCGGGACCGGAGGACGGGTTAGCGGCCACGATAATGCTCCATGCGCTTGAGATACCTGGCCAGCACGTCGATCTCGATATTGATCGGCGAACCGGCCTTAAGACTGCCGAGGGTGGTGACCGCGGCAGTGTGCGGGATCAGATTGACCCCGATCAGCACGCGTTCGGGCTCGTCGTCGACGCTGTTCACGGTGAGCGATACCCCGTCGAGCGTGATCGATCCCTTGGGCGCGACGAACGGTGCGATGTCCGGCCCCGCCGCGATCACGACACGGTGCGATCCGCCCTCGGCCGTGACCGAGACGATCTCGCCGATCCCGTCGACATGCCCCGTGACGATATGCCCGCCGAGTTCCTCGCCGAGTTTGAGCGCGCGTTCTAGGTTGAGCTTCGCGCCCGCGGTCCATTGCCCCGCGGCGGTGCGCGACAGCGTCTCGCCTGATACATCGGCCGCGAACCAGCCGCCCGCGCTGCCGCCCGCTCCCTTGTCGACGACCGTCAGGCACACGCCCGAACAGGCGATCGACGCGCCGAGATCGACCCCGCTCATGTCATAGCCGGTCGCGACGATGACGCGCAGGTCGCCGCGTTGCTCGACCCGGTCGATCGTGCCGACGTCGGTAATGATCCCGGTGAACATCGCTTATTCTCCTGCGCCCGGCGTTACCGTCCCGGCGCGCTCCCTTACGCATTCGTAAACCTCGAGCCGGTCGCTGCCAAGCGCGCGCGCATCGGTCAAGACCCAGCGGCCATGTGCCGCTGCCAGATCGGTCAGCCCGATGTCGGGCAAGGTGCGCCCCCCGCCGATCAGGATCGGCGCGCGGTACAGCAGCAGTCGGTCCACCAGATCGGCGGCGAGGAAGGCGGCAGCCGTCGTCGGCCCGCCTTCGATCAACAGATGATCGACTGCATCGAGCGCCCCGATCGCATCGGGCGCGGCAAGGTTTTCCCACGCTACCCCGGCATCGGGATGCGCGAACGCAGGCGTATGCGACAGGATCAACCGCCGTGGCGCACGCTCTGCAAGTCCGTCGAGCCGGACGTCGAGCGCTGGCGCATCCGCTTCGATCGTCGCGCGTCCGACCAGGATCGCTTCATGCCGCGCGCGTTCGAGATGCGCGTGCGCGCGCGCCTGCGGGCCGGTGATCCACTTGCTCACACCCGAACCCAGCGCCATCGCGCCGTCGAGCGACAGCGCCAATTTTAGCGTGACATGCGGCCGCTGCCGCGACTGGCGGGTCAGGAACCCCGCGATCTGCCGACGCGCAGCCGCGTCACCAATTCCAACGTCGACCGTGATTCCAGCCTCGCGCAACCGTGCGATCCCGGTGCCGTTCGTCCGGGCGTCCGGATCGCCCATCGCGACGACCACGCGCGCGACATTGGACAGGATCAACAGGTCCGCGCACGCAGGGCCACGCGGCGACAGATGCGCGCACGGTTCGAGTGTCACGTAAACAGTTGCGCCGCGCGACTTTTCGCCCGCCTGTGCGAGCGCCATCGCCTCGGCATGCGGACGCCCGCCCGGCTGCGTCCAGCCGCGCCCGACGACCTTGTGGTCCGCCACGATGATGCAGCCGACGTTGGGGTTGGGCGCAGTCCGCCCGCGCCCGCGCGACGCCAGCGCGAGCGCCGCGTCCATCCAGCGCTGGTTGCTCATGGCTAGATCCCCCAGGCCTTCAGCCCGTCGTTCACCTTCTTGAACTGTGCCTTGCGTTCGTCCTGGAGCCGCTTGAGTTCGGCGTCCTGCTTGGCCTTCTCCGCGCTGTCGATCTTCTGCTGCGCGATGATTTGCGCATCGGTGCGGTCGAGCCGCCAGTTCTGCACATAGATGATGTCGCGGTGATACGGCTTGGGCGGGATCCGCGATTCATAGATCACGCCCATGATCATCACATAGGTCAGCGCGAGCGCGACCCCCATGAAACCGAGCTGATGCGGCCGCCGCGTCGTCACATACGACTTCACATCGCGGAACGCCTGCTTGGGCGAGAGGTACTGCAGGAACTTCATCGCACAGAGATAGGCGTGGGCGGGGGGCTGCGCCAGCCCCGCCCGCGCACGCTATTCCTGCCCGAGCTGGAAGCGCACCGCCATCTGCTGCCATGCCTCGACCGCCACGCCGTCGCGCGTTGCGGGGGTGAAGCGCCATCTGGTCAGCGCCTGGCGGCGGGTGGCTTCAAGGAACGCCGGCGAGGCGGCGCTGATCGCCTCGACCTGCTTCACCCGACCGTCCGCACCAACGAGGACGCGCACGACCACGCGACCCTCATGTTCTGCGAGTCGTTCGTCGGCGGGATAGGCGGGCTGGAACGAGTCGCGATAGCGCGAGTCGATCCGGGGTGCGGTCAGGATCGGTACCGGCGGCAGCGGGATCGTGCCGACATCGCCGGTATCGCCCGTCGTAGCAGTACCCCCGATCGGCGGAAGGTCGACCTTTACCCCGGTGAAGCCGCTGGTGGTGATCGGGATCGGCGGATCGGTGACCTCGACATGGTCGATCGGCCGCGGCACCTGTGTCTTCGGCAGTGCGTTCTGCGGTTGCGGCTTGGGGTGCTCAGGCGGCGGTGGATCGGTCGGGAGCGGAATGTTGGTCGCGGCGATCGTCGGAACGACATTCCGCACGAAATGCGGAGCGGTCAGCGACAGCCCGAACAAAAGCACGCCGCTCGCGCCGAGCGCAAAGGCGAGGCCACCGGGGTTGAGTCCACCGGGCCGGGAATAGCGATCTGCAACCATGCGCTCATCTCCACCTAAGACCACCCGGTCTCTGCCGGGATTAGCGAGGATGTTACATCATAACCTGTCCGGTGCAAGAGACGTTGTCACATGTCATCGATCGGCGCATGTGCGCACGATTCTGTCACTCCATCGCCGAGCGCATCGCCGCACCCGCAACGAACGGTGCCCCCGCAAGCAACAGCAGGCTGACCGCGCCGAGCAGCTTGAGCGCACCCGTTCCCGCATCGCCCCCGACCCCCTCGATCGATCCCGCGCCGAAGATCAGCAGCGGCACCGCGAGCGGCAGCATCACCAGCCCCGCGACCGATCCCGCCCCGCGCAACCCCGTCACCAGCGCCGACGTTGCCACCGCCAGCGCTGCAAGGCCGGGGGTGCCGATCAGCAACCCGATCTCCACCGTCGTCAGCGTCGCAAGCGGCAGCCCGAGCAGCCCCGCCGCGATCACCGCAGCCAGCATCAGCGGCGGCCCAAAGCCGAGCCAGTGCGCGACGATCTTCGCCGCCGCGACCGACGCTAGGCTCATGCCGCGCACCGCCAGCTGATCGAGCACGCCGCTTTCGGTGTCGGGGCCGATCAGCCGCTCGACCGGCATCAGCGCGGCGAGCAGCGCCGCCGCCCAGATCACCCCGCCGCCGATCCGCGCGAGCAGCACCGTGTCGGGGCCAACCGCAAACGGGAACAGGATCGTGACGAGCAGGAAGAAGGCGAGCGCGTTGACGATCCCGCCGCTTCCCCAGCCGATCCGCAGGTCGCGCAGGATCAGCGTCAGCATGATGGCATCAGCATGGCAGGGTGATCCTCTGCGCGCCCGGCAGGTCGAGCGGCATGTGCGTCGCGACCAGCGCGATCCCGCCATTGGCACGGTGGCGCGCGATCAACCGTTCGAGCACCGCAACGCTCGCGACGTCGAGCCCGTTGGCGGGTTCGTCGAGCAGCCACAAGGTCGCGCCGCTGGCGACCACGCGTGCGAGCGCGGCGCGGCGGCGCTGCCCGGTGGACAACAGCCGCACCGGCACTTCGGCAATCGCGGACAGGTGCACCGCCGCCAGCGCATCGGTCGCCCGGTCGCGCGCGCGCGCAGGATCCGCATCGAGCGACGCCCAGAAGGTAAGCGCATCGATCAGCCGCCGGGCCGGATCGAACGCGTGCGTCTCCGCCATCAGCGCGCGCGTCGGCGGATGGGCGATCGTCCCTCCATCGGGACGCAGCAACCCGGCAGCAATGCGGATCAGGCTCGATTTGCCGACGCCATTCGGCCCCGCGACCAGTCCCGCCGCGCCTGCGGGCAGCGAGAAGGACAAGCCATCGAACAGCATTCGCCCGCCACGGACGCAGCGGACGTCCGAGAATGCGAGCGCAGATGGGGTGGGATCGCTCACTGGTCCGACACCGTCGCTTCCAGCGCGTGCATGTCGGCATCCGACAGACCGAAATGATGCCCGATCTCGTGGATCGTGACATGCCGCACCAATTCGGTGAGCCCGACCCCGGTCGCGATCCATTCGTCGAGGATCGCGCGCCGATACAGATGGATCCGGTCTGGCAGCGCGCCCGTCTCCATCGACGATTTCTCCCCGATCGGGTGGCCGTGATAGAGCCCCGTCAGGTCGTACGGATCGTCGATCCCGAGCGCGTCAAGCGTCTCGTCGTCGGCAAAGTCCTCGACCAGCAGCACGACCTCGCCGAGATGATCGAGAAACGCGCGTGGCAGGCCCGCGATGGTCGCGCGGGCGATCGTTTCGATCGTCTCGGCATCGGGCGGGAGTTGATCGGGCGGCTCCATGCGGTAAGCCTTACGGTGATGGCGCACGGTGCGCCAGCGGGAGAGCATGTGTGACGGTGGAGCCGCTCAACGACGAAGACCGGGCAGCAGCGCTCGATACGCTCGACGAATGGGATTATGACGAATCGCGCGACGCAATCACGCGGCGCTTCACCTTCGCCGATTTCAGCGAGGCGTTCGCGTTCATGACCCGCGTCGCGCTGCTGGCGGAGAAAGCGGACCATCATCCCGAATGGTCGAACGTGTGGAACCGCGTCGACATCGCGCTCACCACGCATGATGCAGGCGGACTGTCGCACAAGGACGTCGCGATGGCGGAGGCGATCGAAGCGCTCGCGGAATAGGGGATATCCCGGCGCGTCGGGCGCGGCGTTATTTGGGCGGCTTCTTCCGCTTGACCGGCGCCCGCGCTCCCGCTGCAACGCCCAGCAGCGCCCATTCGCGCAAGGCATCGGCGTCGTCATACACGTCATCCGGCGCGCGGCGGTAGTTCATCGTGCCCGTCCGCCCCTCGCCCATCTCATAGGTGAAGCGCGCACAGCCAGCGTCATCCCAGGCTGCGTCGCTTGTCGCATCCGCCTTGAACCACAGCAGGTCGTCATCGACGATCGCGAAGATCGTGCCGTCGAGATAGAGCGTCGCACCGCCCATCATCGCGCGCTTCGTGACGGTTCCGACCGGAGCGAGCGCTTCCTCGACCCAGGCGAGCAATCCCGGGTCGACCGCCATCAGTTCTTGTCCGCAAGCTTCGCGAGCGCGTCGCCGGTGACGCGGTAGACGGTCCATTCCTCCATCGGCAGCGCGCCGACCGAGCGGTAGAAGGCGATCGCCTTCTCGTTCCAGTCGAGCACCGACCATTCGAACCGCGTGCAGCCGCGCTCGACCGCAAGACCCGCGAGATGCTGGAGCAACGCCTTGCCGACTCCGCTGCCGCGCGCCTCGGGGGTGACGTAGAGATCCTCGAGATACAGTCCGCGCCACCCGGTCCAGGTCGAGAAATTGTGGAAGAACAGCGCCATCCCGACCGGCTTGCCGTCGAGCAGCGCGATCGCCGCTTCCGCCGCCGGATGCGCGCCGAACAGTGCGTCGTGAAGCAACGGCTCGGTCGCGACGACCTTATCCGATGCGCGCTCGAACTCAGCGAGTTCGCGGACGAAATGCATGATCAGCGCAACATCGTCGGCGGTGGCGGGGCAAATTTCGATCATGCAGCGGCCTCGGTCTGGGGTGCGGGAGCGGCGGTGCCGCGAATGGCGAAGATGCAGCCCGCGATGATGAGGGCCGCGCCGGCAAGGGTGTAGAGCGAGACGCGCTCGTCGAACACCCACCAGCCGAACATCCCGGCCCAGACGAACGCGGTATATTCGACCGGCGCGAGCACCTGCGCCTCGGCATGGCTGTACGCCCACGCCAGCGCGATCGCCGAGATCGACCCGAGCACCGCTGCGCCGCCGATCGCCGGGAGTTGCGCCACGCTCGGGACCGCGGCGAACCACCAGGCCCCGACGAGCAACAAAGCGGTGAGCACGATGCTGGTGAACAAGGCGACCTCGAGCGGATCGGCGACCTGCGCCTGTTGCCGCAGCAGGATCAGCGAATAGGCGTAGAAGATCGACGCCGCGAAGATCGCGAGCGAGCCGAGCACATGCGCCGTCGAGGCATGCGCCTGCACTTCCCCCGCCGCGATCGCGAGCACGCCGAGGCTCGCGATAACCGAGCCGAGGATCGCCGCCCGTCGGATCGTCTCGCCGAGCAGCACGGCGGCGAAGAACAAGGCGATTAGCGGCGCGAGGAAGGTCAGCGCGACGCCCTGCGCCATCGGTACGCGGACCAGCCCCCAGAAGAACAGCAGCACCGAGATCCCCCCGGTCGCCCCGCGCAATGCATGGAGTTTCAACGCCGCGCGCCCCGGGAAGGCGCGGCGCTTGAGCAGGAACACCGTGCCGAGCAGCATGACCCCGACGAACGAGCGCCACAGCACCGCGCTATACGCGCCGCTGGTGATGCTGAGGCCCTTCATCAGCACGTCCATCGCCGAATAAGTCGCGATCCCCATCGCGGCGACGGAGAAAGCGTGTTTCGCGCTGCGAACCGTCACCGAATCAACCGTATGTCGAGGTCCAGACCAAGGTTCAGCCATTTGCCGTCGCACGTGAAGATCGGCCCGCCCGTCGCAATGCCGAGCGCCAGACAGGCGCGATCCGCGAAGGACGTTCCGGTACGATCGACTCGCGGATGCAACGCGGCAGCGATACGGGCGTCCGCCGACGCGAATGGCACGATCACGATGCCCAGCTTCGTCAATTGCTGTTCCACATCGGAACCCGCGATGTCGCGCCGCGCGCTCTTGTGCAGGACTTCGTCGAGATTGACGGCAGATAGCAGCGCGCCATCGCTGTGCGCGATCACGAGATCAGCGCCAGGTTCCTCGAAGATGACAGCCAGGATCGACGACGCATCCAGAACCGGGGTCACCGCTTCCCCGCCAGCCATTCGTCCATTTTCCGTTGTTCCAGTCGCGCCTGTTCCTGCCGCTCGGCAAGCAGTTCATCGACGATGCTGCCCGCCCCCTCCGCCGCCGGGCCGCGCAAGGCCCGGAACCTCGATTGCACTTCCTGCACGACCTGGGCGCGGGTCTTGAGGACGATGTGCCCCGCTTCGTCCCGATCCACGGCCAGCGAATCGCCGGGTTCAATTCCCAATTCGCGCCGAAGTTCGGCGGGAATGACGAGCTTGCCGCCAGCGATCACTTTGGCATGGTAGGTCATGGTAGGTCCTCCAGGACCCACCAGGTACCACAGGACCTATTCCGCCGCCACGGGCACCGGCACAGCCGCCGCCAGCGCCGCATCATGCGCCTCGATCGCCGCAGCCTTGTCCTCGACCAGCTTGACGATGTGTTCGAGCATATCCTCGCTGTTGACCGTGTGGTCGGTCACGCCCGACAGATACACCATGTGCTTGCCGTTGCCGCCACCGGTCAGCCCGATGTCGGTCTCGCGCGCTTCGCCGGGGCCGTTGACGACGCAGCCGAGCACCGACAGCGACATTGGCGTCCGGATATGCTGGAGCCGTTCCTCGAGCGCCTGCACGGTGCGGATCACGTCGAACCCCTGCCGCGCGCACGACGGGCACGACACGACGCGCACGCCGCGGTTGCGGATGCCGAGCGCCTTGAGGATCTCGAACCCGACGCGGACTTCGTCCTCGGGCTCGGCCGAGAGCGAGACGCGGATCGTGTCACCGATCCCGGCCCACAGCAGCGAACCGATCCCGATCGACGACTTGACCGTCCCGCCGACGAACCCGCCCGCCTCGGTAATGCCGAGATGGAGCGGGCAATCGACCTGCTCCGCCAGCTGATGATAGGCGGCGACCGCGAGGAAGAAGTCGGACGCCTTCACCGCGACCTTGAATTCGTGGAAATCATGGTCCTGCAGGATCTTGATGTGATCCATCGCGGATTCGACCAGCGCATCCGGGCACGGCTCGCCATATTTTTCGAGCAGATGCTTCTCGAGCGAACCGCCGTTGACGCCGATCCGGATCGCGCAGCCGTTCGACTTGGCGGCGTCGATCACTTCGCGGACGCGCGATGCCGAGCCGATGTTGCCCGGGTTGATCCGCAAACAGGCGGCCCCCGCGTCCGCTGCTTCCAGCGCGCGCTTATAATGGAAATGGATGTCGGCGATGATCGGCACGCGGCTCGCGCGGACGATCTGTTTCAGCGCGGCGGTGCTTTCCACGTCCGGGCAAGAGACGCGGATCAGATCGACGCCGGCATCCTCGCAGCGGCGGATCTGGTCGATCGTCGCACGCGGGTCGCTGGTCGGGGTGTTGGTCATCGTCTGGACGGTGACCGGCGCATCGCCGCCGACGGGGACATTGCCGACCATGATCTGGCGGGACTGACGACGCATGATATCGCGCCACGGACGTAGGGACATGGGGGAGAGTTTCCTTCGCTGTGCGGCTGATATAGCGGCTCAATCGCGAGACGGGAACCTTTTGCCGCGCGAAAGCGGCGGCACCGTCCCGCACGCGCTGGCCAAAGCGCGATCATCGGCTAAGGGAAGCCCGATGGAACGGCATTATGGTCTGGACTGGCTGCGAATCGGCGCGTTCGGCCTGCTCATCTTCTACCATATCGGCATGGTGTTCGTCCCCTGGGGCTATCACGCCAAGACCGCGCACCCGCTTCCCTGGGTCGCGGTGCCGATGCTCGCGCTCAACAGCTGGCGCCTCCTGCTGCTGTTCGTCGTGTCGGGCTATGCCAGCCGCGCATTGCTCGCGCGCGGGCACGGCGCGGCGCGGTTCGCGCGCAACCGGACGTGGCGGCTGCTCGTGCCGTTGCTGTTCGGCGTGCTCGTCATCGTCCCCGTCCAGCCGTGGATCGAGCTGACCACGCAGCGCGGCTACGGCCACGATTTCGGGTATTTCCTGCTGAACGATTATTTCCGCTTCGCGCGTGTGCGCGGGCTGCCGCTGCCCAACTGGCAGCATCTGTGGTTCGTCGGGTATCTCTGGCTCTATACGATGCTGCTCGTGCTCGGCGTCGTGCTGGTCGGGCGGCGCAGCCTCCAGCGCGGGTTCGACTGGGTGTTCGGAACCGTGCTCGTGTGGCTGCTGCCGATGGCGTGGCTGGTGATCGTCAGCGTGTGGCTGTTCCCCGGCAAGGGCCCGACCAACGACCTGATCCGCGATGCGGTGTCGCACGCGCAATATCTGCCCGGCTTCCTGTTCGGCTTCGCGCTCGCGGGCTCGCCCGCTGCGCTGGCGGCGATCCACCGCTGGTGGCCCGTCGCACTGATCGTCGCGCTCGTCAGCTATGCGGTGTCGGCGGGGATCGAATGGCACTGGCCCGGACTCGCACATCCCACGGCCCCCTTCGGCACGGTGTTCGCGGTGGCGCGCCCGGTGCATGGCTGGAGCACCATCGTCGCGCTGATCGGGATAGCCGACCGCTTCCTCAATTTCGACCTGCGCTGGCGCCGGACGCTGACCGAGGCGGTGTTCCCCTTCTACATGATCCACCAGACGATCATCGTCGGAGTCGAGGGCGCGTTGCTCCCGTTCCGGCTGCCTCCGATCGCCGAATTCGCGCTGCTCGTCGTCGCGACGATCGGCGGGTGCTGGATCTTTTATCTGATCGGGCGACGGATCGGCTGGCTTCGCCCGCTAATTGGGCTGCGCCCCTTTGCTCGCAAGGAACACATGACATGAGCTGGACTCTGATGCTCCACGGCGGTGCTGGGCAAATGACGCGCGACACGCTTACACCGACGCAAATCGAGGGCGCGGAGGCCGCGCTTGGGCGCGCGCTTGATGCGGGCGCGGCGGTGCTGGCGAGCGACGGCAGCGCGCTCGATGCGGTCGAGGCAGCGGTGCGCGTGCTGGAGGACGATCCGCACTTCAATTCGGGCCGCGGTGCCGCGCTGACGCACGACGGGATCGCCGAACTCGACGCCGCGATCATGGACGGGCGCGACCGCAACGCCGGGTCGGTCGCGGGCGTCACCGCGACGCGCAATCCCGTGTCGCTCGCCCGCGCGGTGATGGCGCACAGCCCGCACGTGCTGCTCAGCGGCGCAGGCGCGGATATTTTCGCACGCGAGCAGGGCTGCGAGGCGGCGACGCAGGACTGGCTCGTCCTCCCCGAACGCCGCGCGCAATTGGAGGAGATGTTGGCGGGCGGCGGCGCGTTCGATGTCGACATGAAATACGGCACGGTCGGCGCGGTCGCGTGCGATGCGCACGGCCATGTCGCCGCCGCCACCTCGACCGGCGGCGTGACCGGCAAGCGCTGGGGCCGGATCGGCGATTCGCCGCTGATCGGCGCGGGCACCTATGCCGACGATCGCGCGGGCGCGATATCGTGCACCGGCTCGGGCGAATTCTTCATCCGCGTCAGCGTCGCGCACGAAATCTGCGCCCGCGCGCGGGTCGGCGGGGAGCCGGTGGCCGACGCGGCAAAGGCGGTGCTCGACGAAGTCCGAGCGATGGGCGGCACCGGCGGCGTGATCGTCGCCGCACCCGACGGCAGTGCGGCATGGCATTTCACCACCCCCGGCATGTACCGCGCGCGGCTTTCGTCCGAGGGTGAGCGTGAGATCGGGGTGTTCGAGGACTGACCCACGCGCAACGCATATCAAGCGACATTAGCGAGTTTACAGAAATTCTATAATATCCGATAACATTACTATGGATCCCCGCCGCAACCCTTTCGCTCCCGGTGCCGGGACCCCGCCGCCCGAACTCGCGGGACGTGCCGCACTGCTCGACCGCAATGCCGTCGCGCTCGACCGGATTCGCGCAGGGCGGGCCGCGCGCCCGAGCATCCTCTACGGGCTGCGCGGGGTCGGAAAGACCGTGTTGCTGTCCTCGATGCGCGACGCGGCGGAAGGCGAAGGGATGACGGTCGTCACGATCGAGGCCCCCGAGAACCGCTCGCTTCCGGGAATCCTCGTGCCGGCACTCCGCGCGGCATTGCTCAGGCTAGACCGGATGAAACAGGCGACCGCCGGCGTGACGAGGGCGCTGCGCGCCCTTGCGGGTTTCGCGCAACTCAAGGTCAAGTTCGACGATCTCGAAGTCGCGCTCGATTTCGAGCCCGAGGCGGGCCTTGCCGACAGCGGTGATCTCGAGACGGATCTCGCCGACCTGATCGTCGCGGTGGGAGAAGCGGCGAAGGAACGGGGGTCGGCGATGATCCTCGTAATCGACGAACTGCAATATGTCCCGGAGGAACAGCTCGCCGCGCTGATCAGCGCGCTCCACCGCGCGAGCCAGAAGCAGTTGCCGGTGACGATGCTCGGTGCGGGACTGCCGCAATTGCTCGGGCAGATGGGCCGCGCCAAATCCTATGCCGAGCGGCTGTTCGAATTCGTCGCGGTCGGCCCGCTTGAAGCGGACGCTGCACGCGCTGCGATCCGCTTGCCGGTAGAGCGCGAGGAAGAGGCGATCGATGCCGCTGCGCTCGACGCGATCGCGGCGGAGACCCAGGGCTATCCTTATTTCCTGCAGGAGTGGGGCAAGCACAGCTGGGATGCGGCGGATGCCTCGCCAATTACGGCGCAGGATGTCGCCGCGGCGACGCAAAGTGCGCTGGCAGAGCTCGATTCGAGCTTCTTCCGGGTGCGATTCGACCGGCTGACCCCGGCTGAAAAGCGCTATCTGCGCGGGATGGCGACGCTCGGGCCGGGGCCGCACCGCTCGGGCGACGTCGCGGAAGCGCTCGGCGTCAAGGTGTCGAGCGTCGCGCCGACGCGCAACAGCTTGATCGCCAAGGGGATGCTGTACAGCCCTGCGCATGGTGACACAGCCTTCACGGTCCCGCTGTTCGATGCGTTCATGCGGCGCGTGATGCCGTAGCCATACCGGCCCATCCCGCCAGCATTCCCGCTTTCGCCAACCCCGTCAGACGCCTAAAGCGCGGCTCATGACCAGTCTCCGTCGCGTTCGCCCAGCGCTTGTCGCTGCCGCCACCCTGTTTGCCGCGGGCAGCGCCACGCCGGCCGCCGCTTACTGGGAATATGGCCACCAGACCGTCGCGCGAATCGCCGAGGCCAACGTCCGCCCGCAGACCCGCGTCGCGATCCGTCGGTTGCTCAAGCAACAGGCGTTGCTCGATACGCCGACGTGCAAGGCGGGGACGATGGCGGATGCGAGCACCTGGGCGGATTGCGTCAAGCCGATCAAGGGCGCCGACGGCAAGCCGCGTTTCGGTTATGCGTATACGTGGCACTATCAGGACGTGAACATCTGCCGCCCCTTCTCGCTGACCGAGGCGTGCAAGGACGGCAATTGCGTCTCGGCGCAGATCACCCGCGACGTTGCAACGCTCAGGAACCGCCGCGCCGCGCAGAAGGACAAGCTCGAAGCGCTCGTCTTCCTGATCCACTTCGTCGGCGATCTTCATCAGCCGCTTCACGCCGGTGAGAAGGACGACAAGGGCGGCAACGACGTCAAGGCGACCTATGACAGCTATGGTCCGCCGAAGCTCAACCTGCATTCGGTGTGGGACGGGCTGCTGGCCGAGCGTGCAATCACGTCGGGACCATCGCTCGTCCGTCGCTATACGCCTGCCGTCCGCGCCAAGATCGCGGCAGGAACCGTTACCGACTGGAGCCGCGAAAGCTGGCAGGTCGCGCATGACGTGACCTATGCAAGCGTGATGGCAGACCCGTGCGCGCCGACCCCGGAACGCGTGACGCTCGACGAGGCGACGATCGCCAAGCTGGTGCCGGTCGCGCGGCTCGAGGTCGAGCGCGGCGGGTTGCGACTGGCGAAATTGCTGGACGCGGCGTTGGGGTAAGGCGCGGGCCAAAGGTCGGGGTGGTGCCGCTACCTCCGCCGACCCCAATGCCAGCTCCAACCGCCACGCGTCTTGCGGATCGCGATGAGCGTGAACAGCAGCAGCAACGCGACCAGCACGCCGACCCGCGCAACCCGGTCCGGCATCAGCGTCATGTCGAGGATCGCAAGCACCGCGAACCCCAGCGTCAGCGCCCAACCCTGCCACGTCACCGGGGTCGCGCCGATCCCGAACGCCTTGGGTACGAACCAATAGCCGTCTTCTGCATCACGCATCGCCATCTTCCTTCGGTGGCCGTCCCCGCCGCGGCGGGTTGGGCGCGTCGAGCTTGACCCCACGTCGCGCCAGCGCCTCGCGCAGCAGGCATTCGACCTGCGCGTTGACGCTGCGCAGCTCGCCCGCAGCCAGCCGTTCGACCGCCGCATGCAACGCGGGGTCGAGCCGGAGCGCGAACGCCTTCTTCGCGGGGGGATCCGCCATCCGCGCGCCTATTGGTACAGCGAGCCGGCGTTGACGACCGGCTGCGTGTCGCGCTCGCCGCACAGCACGACCATCAAATTGGACACCATCGCCGCGCGGCGCTCGTCGTCCAGTTCGACCACGCCCTTCGCCGACAACAGGTCGAGCGCCATCTCGACCATCCCGACCGCGCCTTCGACCAGCGTCGCGCGCGCCGCGACCACCGCCTGCGCCTGTTGCCGCCGCAGCATCGCACCCGCGATCTCAGGCGCGTAGGCCAGATGCGTAAAGCCGCATTCGTCGACCGTGATCCCCGCCGTCACCAGTCGCGCGATCAGCTCGGCGCGGAGTTCCTGCGCGACCTGGTCGTGATTGCCGCGCAGCGTCACTTCCTGATGCTCGTAATCGTCATAAGGATAGCGCGCGCCGATCGTCCGCACCGCCGCCTCGATCTGGACGATCACGAACGCCTTGTAATCGTCGATGTCGAACAGCGCCTGCGCGGTGTCGGTGACGCGCCACACGACCTGCGCCGCGATCTCGATCGGGTTGCCGCGCAGGTCGTTGACCTTCAACCGCTCCGAAATCATGTTGTTGGCGCGCAGCGACACCTGCTTGCGCCACAGCCACGGCAACACCCAGCGTAAGCCTGTGACGCGGTCGGTGCCCTTATACGCGCCGAACAGGGTGATCGCGGTCGCCTGATTGGGTTGCTGCATGTAGAAACCGCCTGCGACGAACGCGGTGACGAGCGCACCGACCGCGATGAGGATCCCACCAAGATCGGACTCGTCGATTTCGCTGATGCCGAACCCCGCGCACGCGAGCGCGGCGACGATCACCAGCAGCATGACATAGCCGTTCGAGGTCTGCGCGGAGCGTTCGTGCGACAAGGTGAGTGCGGTATTGCGTTCGAGCGACTCGGCCATTCGTACCTCCCGTTATTATGATATCATATTTATATCATTACGGGGTGAGAGGCAATCAGGCACTGGGGTGCCGATGGGATCAAACGTGCCGTCATCCTGAACTTGTTTCAGGATCCACCGGGCCGCGAATTCTATGGGTGTTGGACGCGTACGGCGGTGGATCCTGAAACAAGTTCAGGATGACGGGTGGGTGGTGGAAACGTGGGCTTTCCCCACCCCGTTCGGGCTGAGCGTAGTCGAAGCCCCTTGCGCAACGCAGGCCCTTCGACTGCGCTCAGGGCGAACGGATGGCGGAAACCGCGCGCCCCCCCCCCGCAACAGCGAGCGCACAAAAAAAGGGCGGCGTCCCTGCGGACACCGCCCTTCCCAACGGAACCGCGAGAAGGATCAGTTCAGAACGATCGTCACCGCACGACGGTTCTGCGCGAGGCTCTGGTCATCCGATCCGAGCGCAAGCGGGCGTTCCTTGCCGTAGCTGATCGTCGAGATCCGCCCTGCCGTGACACCGCGCGCCGCGAGATAGTTCTTCGCCGAATTGGCGCGGCGGTCGCCGAGCGCAAGGTTGTACTCGCGCGTGCCGCGCTCGTCGCAATGGCCTTCGAGGCTGACCGTCACGTTGGGATATTTCGCCAGCCACGCCGCCTGGCTGTCGAGGATCGCACGCGCCGAACCATCGATGTCATAGCTGTCGAGCGCGAAGTTGACGGTGTTGCTCGTGACCGAACGCTCGAAGTCCGCACGCGAACCGGGGACGATCGCGCCGTTGCCGCCGGCATTGGGGTCGACCGGTGCGGTATCGCTCGGCGCGGGCGGGATCACGGCGGGGCGCTTCTTGCTGCACGCCGCGGTTGCGAGCAGCGCGGTCGCGATCAGGATCGAGGTCGTTACTTTTGCCATCGGGTTTTCTCCTTGGGGATTGGGAACGAACACATCCGGTTACACGACAAGATTAAACAATCGACCGGCTCACAGTTGGAAATCGATATTAAGGGCGTAACGGTCCCCAGGCCGGATCGGATCCATCGAGCACGGTCGGCACGCGCCGCACATTGACTCCGGTCAGATCGACCGACCACAGATCGGCCTTGCCGCTGCCGCCGCCGGACGAACGGAAGAACATCAGCACGCGGCCATTGGGCGACCAGCTCGGGCCCTCGTCCTGCGATCCGTCGGTCAGCAGTTTCTCGTTGCCACCCGCCGGGCTCATCACCCCGATGCGGAACGATCCACCGATCTTGGTGTAGGCGATCAGGTCGCCGCGCGGACTCCACACCGGGGTCGCATAGCGACCCGAACCGAAGCTGATCCGCTGTTGCTGCGATCCGTCCGCGTTCATCACGTACAGCTGCTGCGTGCCCGAGCGATCGCTCTCGAACGCGATTCGGCTGCCGTCGGGCGAATAGGTGCCGCCGGTGTCGATCGCGGTCGAGGTGGTCAGGCGCTGCGGCGTGCCGCCGCTCAAGGGCACGCGGTAGATATCGGTATTGCTCGACCGCGCCATCGAGAACAGCACCCAGCGGCTGTCGGGCGAGACGCGCGGGGCGAACGTCAGATCCGTATTGCCGACCAGCAGCCGCTGCCGCCCCGACGCCAGATCATAGACATAGATCGCCGGCCGATCGTTGAGATAGCTCATGTACACGATCGAGCGCTGGTCGGGCGACAGCCGCGGGGTCAGCGCGATCGCCTGGCCGTTGGTCAGGAAGCGGTGGTTCTCGCCGTCCTGGTCCATGATCGCGAGGCGCTTGATGCGGCGACCCTTGGGGCCGGTCTCGGAGACATAGACGACGCGACTGTCGAAATACGGGCCTTCGCCGGTCAGCTTGGAATAGACCATGTCGGCGCATTTGTGGCCTGCGCGGCGCCAGTCGCTCGGCGGGACGACGAAGCCCTGCCGCGCGATCTCGTTGCGCGAGGTGACGTCGTAGAGATAGCAACCGACCGTCAGCGTCCCGTCGCCGGTCGCGCGGACATAGCCCTGCACCAGCGCCGAGGCCCCGGCGCCTGTCCAATATTCGAACGTCGGTGCGGTCACTTCGGAGAAGGCGACCGGCTTGACGCCCGCTTCGAGCGGCTTGAACAGCCCCGAATTGCGCAAGTCGGTCGAGATGATCTTCGACAGCTGGACGCCCAGCGCATCGGTGCGTCCAGCCGGCGTATCGACCGGCTCGGTCGTCGGCATCGTCGGAATCGCGATCCCGAGCGGTGCGGCGATCCCGCCGACCACGTCGACGACGAGCTCGCCGCCCTGCTGAGCATTGGGCTGCTGGGGATTTGCCGCCCCGGCCTGGGGGGCAGGCGCGGGTGCCGCTTGCTGCGCGGGAACATCCTGCGCCACCGCGGTCCCGGCCAACAGCGCGGCCCCGGATACGGTCAGCAGGGTCTTGAGCATCGTCTTGGGAAGCATCGGCAGTTCCTCAGCCCGGAAGTTTGTAGCGCAGGATAAACGTCTTCCACCCGCGCGGCACGTCATAAAGTTCGGGTGGCAGACCGCGCAGCGGCGCGCACCCCGTGAACGTCGCGATCGCATTGCGATCGACCACGTCGACATAACGGCGATTCTCGTCATCGACCCCGCCATGATCCGCCGCCACCGTCGGCCGTCCGGCGAGCGAGCCGTCGCGATTGAGCTGCAGCCGGATCGTCACGATGATCCGCGATGCGCCAGGTCCCGGATTGGGCTGGCGATCCGCGCATGGCTGGACCTGCCGCCGGATCGCGGAACCGATGTCGGCGGCGGCCTGCGCGTTCATCGTCGCGCCGGGGGCGGCGTCGGATGCCTTCGCCTTGCTCGGGCTTTGCGTCAGGCCCTTGCGGAAATCGTCGTCGAGCAACGATCCGGTGGCGCGCGCCTTGGTCGACTTGGCGTTCGTGCCATTGCCCTTGGCCGCTGCGCTTTTGGCCGCTGCCGCCTTTGCCGCCGCTGCCGCCGATGCTGCGGCGGCGGCTTTGGCAGCCTTGGCGTCCGCCACGGCCTTGGCCGCGGCATTGGCCTTCGCCTGCGCAGCCTTGGCTTGCGCGGCCTTCTCCTGCGCCTCCCTGGCGAGGTCGGCCTTGCTCGGCTTGGCTTCGGCCTTTGGTTCGGGCTTGGGTTTGGGTTGCGGCTTGGGCACCGGAACGGGTTTGGGGACCGGCTTCGGTTCGGGCTTGGGCTGCGGGACCGGCTTCGGCACCGGTTTGGGTTGGGGCTTTGGTTCTGCCTTGGGTTCCGCCTTGGGTTGCGGCTTTGGCACTGGGGCCGGCACCGGCTCGGGCGCAGGCGCGGCCGGCGCTTCCTCAGCCGGGGGCGCGGCGTCCTCGGGCGGGCCGGCGTCCGGCGCGGCGGATTGCGCGGGCGGCTCGGCTGCGGGCGGCGCGGTCTGCTCGAGCGCGACATTATCGACCAGCGACACGTCGATCGGCTGATTGGCGGGCGGGGGAAGCTTGGCGGCGTTCCAGCTCAGCGACAGGATCGCGAACAGCACGACATGGCCGAGCGCGGCCACGCCCAGCGCGATCCCCTCGCTACGGGTCATCCGCCCGTCCATCTCAGTTGCCGTCCTGGCTGACCGTCACCAGCGCCACGCGGTTGAGCCCGGCGCGATTGAGCTCGCCCATCACGCGCATCACCTTGCCGTAATCGAGCTTGGTATCCGCGCGCAGGAACACCTGCGGCGGCTTGGCGGCATCGCCCTTGGCGGCGAGCTGCGACAGGATGTCGGGCAACATCGCATCGCCGACCAGATCCTTCTCGACGAAGACCTGGCCTTCGTTGTCGATCGAGATCTCGATCGGCTTCTGGTCCTGGTCGAGCGCCTTGGCGCGGCTGTCGGGCAGGTTCACCGGAACACCCGCGGTCAGCAGCGGTGCCGTCACCATGAAGATGATCAGCAGCACGAGCATCACGTCGACCATCGGCGTGACGTTGATGTCCGCCATCGGTGCGCGTCGACCGCGCCCGCGCTGCGAGGGGAGGTTCATCGCCATCGCTTAGCGCCGACCCTCGCTCTCGAGCTGTCGGCTGAGCGTCGCGTGGAACCCGTCGGCAAAGCGGTTGAGCCGCGCCTCGACCCGGTTGATGCCGTGGCTGAAGCGGTTGTACGCGATCACCGCTGGAATGGCGGCGAACAGGCCGATCGCGGTCGCGAACAGCGCCTCGGCGATCCCCGGCGCGACGACCGCGAGCGAAGTGTTCTGCGCCTGTGCAATCCCCGTGAAGCTGCGCATGATCCCCCAAACCGTGCCGAACAGCCCGACGAACGGCGCGACCGAGCCGATCGTCGCCAGAATGTTGAGCCGGTCCGACAGGATGTCGATCTCGTTGGCGACCGAAGCGCCCATTGCGGTTGCAAGCCGTTCGCGCGTCGCCCCGCGATCGACTTGCCCGCCGACCGTCGACCGCCGCCATTCCGCAACGCCTGCGACGAACACGCGTGCGATCGGCAGCTTGCTGTCGACATGCTCCTTGTAGAAGGCGTCGATATCGTCCGCCTTCCAGAATGCCTTTTCGAACGTGCCGACCTTGCGGCGGATCCCGCTCAGCTTGGCGACGAACCCGATGATGATCGCCCAGGTCCACACGCTCGCCAACAACAGCCCGATCATGATTCCCTTCACGACGATATCGGCCTGGAGGAACAACGCGATCGGCGACATGCTCGCGGCGTCGGTATTCAGCATCATCTCGTTCACGACGTCATTTCCCCTGATCGCTTCGCATGTCGCCCATCACCTGCCGAAACGCGGTCACCCAAGCCTTGGGCTGGCGGAGCGGGCGTCCGCCGGGCGAAACCAGTGCCGCGGTGACATCGGCTTCGGTAAGTATCTGGGCACCCAACATGACCTGCTGATGAATATCAACCGACGCCGCACGAATTTGTTGTAATTGTGTGATAATAATCAGCGCATCGTCAAGCCGTGCCGGCGCGCGGTAGCGGATCGCCAAGGCGGTGACCGCATAGGCACCCCCGCCCGCCTCCTGATGCGCGCGCTGGTCGATCCCGGCGCGCATCAGCATGTCCGAGCGGGCGCGCTCCATGTAGCGCAGATAGTTGGCGTGATAGACGATCCCCGAAAGGTCGGTATCCTCGAAATAGACGCGCACCGGAAAGCGGTGCTGCCCGTCGACGATCCGCCCGGCGGCGGGCTGATCGAGCAGAGCGTCCGAAAAGTCGGAAAGGGTCGGATCTTGGATCGGCATCGCACGTCGCTCTAGCCGCAAGCCCCCCCGACGCAAACCCCGCGCGGGCAATCCGCTGGACGAGCCCGGTGTATTGCGTAAACAGGACAGATGACGACATCCGCGCTGCGCATCCGGGGGCTTGCGAAGAGCTTCGACAAGCCCGTCATCGAAGGCCTCGACCTCGATATCGCGGCGGGAGAACTATACGCCTTGCTTGGGCCGAACGGCGCGGGGAAGACGACGACCTTGCGGATGGTCGCAGGTCTTGCCGCGCCCGACGCGGGATCGATCGAGATCTTCGGGATCGACACGCAGCGCGATCCGCTCGGCGCCAAGGCGATCACCGCCTGGCTGCCCGATGAGGCGATGCTCTACGACAAGCTCACCCCCTTGGAATATCTCGCCTTCGTCGCCGGGCTGTGGCGGATGGACCCGGCCCATGCCGCCGCCGAGGCCGACCGGCTGTTGCAATGGCTCGATCTGTGGGAACAGCGCGATACCCGCTGCGAGGGGTTCTCGCGCGGCATGAAGCAGAAGGTCGCGCTGGCGGGCGCGCTGATCCACGATCCACGGCTGTTGATCCTCGACGAACCGCTGACCGGGCTCGACGCGACGATGGCGCGACTGGTGAAGGATGCGCTGCGCGCGCAGGTCGATGCGGGCAAGACCGTGATCGTCACCACGCACATCCTCGAGGTCGCCGAGCGGATGGCGGACCGGATCGGAATCATCGCGGGCGGTCGGCTGCTGGCGGAGGGCACGTTGCAGGATCTGCGCGACCGTGCCGGGACCGCGGGGATGACGCTGGAGGACACGTTCATCCGCCTGACCAGCCCGGCTTCGGCCGCAGCGCCGGTCGCGCCATGACGATCGTGCCCGCGGGGAGTTTCGGCTGGCTCGCGCTGCACGAACTCCGCCTCGCTTTCCGCTCGCGCGCGACACGCGGGGCAGCGCGGTGGATCGGCTATCTGCTGCTCGCCGGTTGGCTCGCGATCGGGTGCCTGACCGGCTGGGCGCTCCGCCACACGCCGATCCCGGTCCCGCCCGAGGCGATGATCGGGGTGCTCGCGGTCAGCGTGCTGGGGCTTACCTTCATGACCGCGCAGGCGATGATCGGCAGCCAGCGGACGCTGTACGAACGCGGCGACCTGCCGCTGCTGCTGTCCGCGCCGATCCCGGGGCGCAGCGTGTTGCTGGCAAAGCTGCTCGGCATCGCTGCGACGATCGCGCTGACCTATGCCGCCTTGCTGTTGCCGATCGTGCTGCCGGTCGCGATCCTCGGGCATCCGCGCTTGCTCGGGCTGGTCGCGCTGCTGATCGCGCTCGCGCTCGTCGCCGCCGCGCTCGGCCTTGCCCTGACACTGATGATCGCGCGCCTCGTCGGCCCGCGCGCGGCGCGGACCGTCGGGCAAGTCGTCGCGGCGGTGCTGGGCGGCGCGCTGTTCCTCGTCACGCAATTGTTGCCGCATGACGAAGGCCGGACGGGGACCTTTGCGGCACTGTTCGATCGGTTGCGCGCCGCACGGATCGGCACCTCGGGAATCAGTGCGCTCCCCGGCCACGCCGCGCTCGGCGATCCGTTCGCAATTCTCGTGGTGCTCGGCGTCGGGGTTGCCGCGTTCGCCGCTGCGGGCGCAACACTCGAACGCGCGTTCCTGTCGGGCTTTCTCGACGGCAGCGCCACCGTGTCGCGCAGCCGCCCGAGCGGGCGCGCGAGCGCACGGCTGTTCCACACCGGGCTGACGCGGACCGTGTTCGCCAAGGAATGGACGCTGCTCGTGCGCGATCCGGCGCTTGCGTTCCAGATCGTGCTCCGGCTGATCTATCTGGTGCCGCTGTTCCTCGGGCTGGTCGGCGGACGGCACGCGCTGCCGATCCCCGCCGCGCTCGCCTTTGCGAGCGTGCTCATCACCAGCCAGCTCGTCGGCAGCTTCGCCTGGCTGACCGTATCGGCGGAGGATGCACCCGACTTGCTCAGCGTCGCGCCGGTCGCGCGCGCGCAGGTCGACCGCGCCAAACTGCTCGCGGCCTTCGCGATGGCGGCACCGTTCGCGCTGCTGTCCCCGGTCGCGATCGGCGTGCAGACGCTTGCCGGCGCCGCGATTACGCTGGTGATGACGGTACTCGGCGGGGGCGCTGCCGGCTATATCGAGCTCAAACTGGGGAAGCCGGGCAAGCGCGGGGCGTTCAACAAGCGGCGCTCGGGGTCGATCGTCGCGGGGATCCTGTCGCTGCTAGTGGCGCTTGTTTTCGGCGGGGGTGCGGCTGGGCTGGTGTTTCTGGTGACCGGCGGGATCGCGGTCCCCTAGTGCAGACCGGATGCTACGCCGCGATCCTGCTGATCAACGCGCGATTCCGCCCCTCGCGCTTTGCCTGATAGAGCGCGCTGTCGGCCGCCTGCATCAGCGTCAATCCGTCGCGTGCCATCGTCTTGTTCCAGGTGGCGATGCCGAAGGACATGCTGGTAGAGCCCAGCGTACTGCCATTGCGATGAAGGGTAAGGTCGCTGATCGCCTGGCGGACGTCGTTGACTCGGCCCATCAACGCCTCGGCGCTGGTTCCCGGCGCGATCACGGTGAATTCCTCACCGCCATAGCGGCAGACGACGTCGCCATCGCGGAAGCGACTGCGCATCACGCCGGCAACCGCCTGCAGGACGATATCACCGGCATCATGGCCGTATTCGTCGTTGAAGCGTTTGAAGTGATCGATGTCGCACATCACCAGGCTCAACGGCGCGTCCGAGCGGCTGGCGCGCGCGATTTCCAGCGTCAGCGCTTCCTCCATGTACCGCCGGTTGAACAAGCCCGTCAGCGGATCGCGGATGGTCTGCTCGCGCAAACTGCGCTGAAGCCGATGATTGACCAGCGCCGAGGAGATGTTTTCGGTGAGAACCCGCAGCGAGAAGCGACTCTCCTTGTTCAGCGCGCCTTGCAGATAGAGCACGCCGATGACCTCGCCCCCTGCGAGCAGCGGCTCGCAGTGATACAGGTCCGGGACATCGGCATGGCCGCAAACGATATCGCCGCCTGCTTCGCTCACACAATGGCTCTGGCCGCGTCGCAGCGCCCAGCACTGGTCCGGCGCGAAACCGTCTTGCGGGACCTCCAGTCCGCCCCAGCTGGCGATCGGGACCAGCAGGTTGCGCGAATGGTTATGCGCGTACAGCGCGCCGGGAAGCTCGGGCAAGACGCGCGGGACGAACACGCAGATGATCTGCGCCAGTTCGTCATCGGTGCGCGCCGCGTGCATCCGGTGCGCCATCGCCCCCAGCAATTCGATCACCTCGCCGCGTTCCTGCAGCATCGCGCCGTTGGTGTGGAGCTCGGCATTGGCGATCTGGAGATGCCGCTCGCTGGTCGCCTGTTCGGCCAGCGCATCCTCGAGCCGGTCCGCCATGACATTATAGCCGGTGGCCAGCCGGGTGAATTCGGTGGATCCCATCGCGGTGTCGATCCGCACCTTTTCGCCCTGGCCAAGATCGGTCATCGCCTGCGTCATCGTACCGAGCGGGCGGCGGATGCTGCGGATCAGCAACGCGAAGCTGATCGCGACGAGCAGCGCCACGACCGACGCCCCGATCAGCGCGAGTTGCTTGCCGCGCGCGAGTCGCTGGTCCGCTGCTGTGGTACGATTCGTTTGAAGGACGCGTTCCTCTTCGAGGAAAGCTTGCGCCCGTACCGTGATGGCGTCCGCCAGGTCGCGCCCCCGCCCGCTGGCAATGATCGCGACGGCGTCCTCGAACCTGCCGCGACGACTGAGCGCGAGCGGTTCGCGCAGGCCGATGCCGCGTTGCGATATCAGGCCGCTGATCGTCCCTGCACGGGCGTGCTGGAGCGGATTGTCCGCCGTCAGCGCCACCACCTGTGCGATGTTGCGTCTGGAACTGGCCATGCGCTCCGCGAAGGAGCGGGCAAACGCGGGGTCATGCGTCAGAATGAAACCGCGCTGCCCGGATTCGGCCTCGCGCAAATCGGCCATCGCCTGCTGGGCGATCTCGATCACCCTGTCCGAATGCCGGACTCGTCCGAAGCTCTGACTGGTCTGGTTCGAAGCATCGACCAGCAGCCCCGCCAGCGAGGCAAGCGCGAAAACGACGATCACGCCGATAACCACGATACGAGTCGATAGGGATGCGAACATTACGGAACGCTAACGCTCAAGGGTTAGCGAGGCATTACTATATGACGACCAACGACTTATTGATCGAAGTTAAAAAAACGGAGGGGTGCGCGACGGTGTCTTTTTACGCCGCGCCCCCTTACGCCGCTCGGAGCGCCAGCGCCGCCGCCGCCTCGTCCATCAGGCTCGCGATGATCTCGGTGACGGGTTCTTCCTTGGTCACCATGCCGACCGACTGGCCCGCCATCACGCTGCCATGCTCGACATCGCCGTCGATCACCGCGCGACGCAGCGCGCCCGCCCAGTAATGCTCGATCTGCAACTGCGCCTCGAGCATCGCGACCTTGCCCTCGTCGAGCGACAGCGCGACTTCGCGCTGCTTGGCGGTAAACAGCTCGGCGCCCGCATTCTTGAGCGCGCGCACCGGAATCACCGGCAAACGCGGGTCGAGCTGGACGCTCGCCACCGCATCGCGGGCCGAGGCGCGCAGGAACGCCTTCTTGAAATTGGCGTGCGCAATGCTCTCGGTCGCGCAGACGAAGCGCGTGCCGAGCTGGACACCCGCAGCCCCCATGTCGAGATACGCCGCGATCGCCTCGCCGCGCCCGATCCCGCCGGCCACGAACACCGGCACCTTGTCCGCGACTTCGGGAAGGATTTCCTGCGCGAGTACGCTGGTCGACACCGGGCCGATATGCCCGCCCGCTTCCATCCCCTCGACGACGAGCGCGTCGACGCCCGAGCGGATCAGCTTCTTGGCGAGGCTCAGCGCGGGCGCGAAGCAGATCAGTTTCGCGCCGTCCGCCTTGATCTTGTCGATCGACCCCGTCGGCGGCAGCCCGCCCGCGAGCACGACATGGCCGACCTGATGCCGCGTGCACACGTCGATCAGGTCGAACAGCGCCGGATGCATCGTGATGAGGTTTACCCCGAACGGCTTGGTCGTAAGCAATTTGGTCGCGGCGATCTCGCGGTCGAGCAGTTCCGGCGTCATCGCGCCGCACGCGATCAGCCCGAAGCCGCCCGCGTTCGAGATCGCGGCGACGAGGTTGCGCTCGGACACCCACGACATCGCGCCGCACACGATCGCGACCTCGCTGCCGAGGAACGCCGCGCCACGCGCCATGCGGCGCTGAAGGCGCTCTGCGCCGATCGAGGATGTCTGGTTCATGCCAGTGGCCTAGCCTTCCCCGGGGGTTTCGGGCAAGTGCGCGCGGATGCGACAGGAAATTGGTGAACTCACCTTCGATACGCCCGGCCAGGGCTTGCACGACTGTACCCGCGCGGTGAACCGCTGGGTGGCGGCGACCGGGATCACGACCGGGCTGCTGACCGTGTTCGTGCGACACACCTCGGCATCGCTGCTGATCCAGGAAAATGCCGCCCCCGCTGCACGCCGCGACGTGGAACGCTATTTCGCGAAGATCGCGCCTGAGAATGCGAGCTACGAGCACGACGACGAAGGATCGGACGACATGCCCGCGCATCTGCGCGCCGCGCTGACCGCGACCAGCCTGTCGATTCCGGTCGCGGACGGCGAGCCGGTCTTCGGCACGTGGCAGGGGCTGTATCTGTTCGAACACCGCCGCGCCGCGCATCGGCGCCTGATCGCGGTGCATCTGATCGGGGAATAACCCCCTTCGGACCGTTGGTGGTCCCGCACGGAACCGACTGCGGGTCCAGGACGCTTGGCCCCACGACCTCTTTCGCTGCGTGGAGCACCAACATGGATATCGGTTTTGTCGGACTCGGGCTGATGGGCGGCCCGATGGCGGCCAATCTCGTCAAGGCGGGCCACCGCGTCGTCGCGTGGAACCGCTCGCCGGTAAAGCCCGAGGATGCGCCCGGCGTGACGATCGGCACGCTCGACGACGTGCTGCGCTGCGAAGCGGTGTTCACGATGCTGTCCGACGATGCCGCGATCCGCAGCGTGCTGCTCGATTCGGGCGCGCTCGACAGCGTGAAGCATGATCTGGTCCACGTCGTGACCGCGACGATCTCGGTCGCCTTCGCGCAAGAACTCGCCGCGGACCACGCCCGCCGCGGCATCGGCTATGTCGCCGCCCCCGTCTTCGGTCGCCCCGATGCCGCCGCCGCCGCGCAACTCAACGTCGTGGTCGCGGGTGAGGAATCCGCGGTCGCACGGGTCCAGCCGCTGCTCGAGGCGATCTCGAGCAAGGTCTGGCCGCTCGGCCCCGACGCGAGCAGCGCCAACGCCGCCAAGATCGCGGGCAACATGATGATCACCATGGCGATCGAGGCGATGGGCGAGGCGTTCGCGCTGGTCGGCGACAACGGCGTCGACAAAGCCGCGTTCCTCGATCTGATGACCGGCACGCTGTTCGGCGCGAAGGCGTATCAGAATTACGGGCCCAAGATCGTGTCGGAGGATTTCACGCCGGGCTTCCGGATGAAGCTGGGATTGAAGGACCTGCGCCTCGCGACCGAACTGGCGGACGCGGCGAACGTCACGCTTCCGGTACTCGATGCGATCCGCACCCGGATGGCGGACGCGGTCGAGGACGGAATGGCGGATCAGGACTGGTCGGGGATCGCGGCGCGACCGTTCACCGCCAAGCGGTAGGGTTGACCACGTCCCCGCCGTCGGTTTGCTGCACTGACGAGAAAACATTCCGCCGTCTTTTCGCCGTCTTGCCCCGACAGGATGCATGCGGGGAGACGGTGGAATGGCGCTGGTGATGCTGATGGTACTGGCCCAGGCCCTTCCGGCTGCGAATCTGCCGGCAACCGAGTTCGATCTCGCACGCGCCACGCCCGCAACCGCCCCGCGCTGCGGCTCGGCAACGCAATCCGACGATATCCTGGTCTGCGGCGGACGGCGCGACCGCTTCCGCCTGCCCTTGCCGGTCGATCACTCGGGCGAACCCAGTCGCAGCGATCAGGGTACGGGCATGGGCGCGCTCACGCCCCCTGCCCCGTGCGGACTCTTCGCCGGCCAGCGCAAATGCGCCAAGCACGAAGCGCGCAAATACGGGTACGGCGGCGGGCGCGATCCGGTCACGCTGCTGTCCCGGCTCGCCACCAAGGTCGTCGACCCCGACTCGGAGTGAGCGGCGGGAATTGCCGCCGGAACGGCGCAAAGCCCTGCGCCACGCCGGGGCGATCGGGTCGTTTCGGTCGCGCTTGACCGGGCGCGCCGACGTAAAGCCGATAAGATGGCGTCACGGATTTCGCGCAGCCTCGAACCGTTTGTCGCGTCCCCCTTCTCGCCGGGATCGCCCCTACGGGCATCACCACCTATCCCGATCCCGGGTCACAACGATCGCATGCCGTCATCGTGCAATCCGCACGATGCGACACTGTCCGCGCAGTCCGTGCGGCCGACGGCCAGTTCCGCGTCTTCCAACATCTCGGAGGATTCCATGACAACGAACTATACAATCTACCTGGTCAACCAGATGAATACCGAACAGAATTTCTGGTTGTTTCTGACCCCGCCGCAGGAACTGGCCGGCGACCCGAACGTCTACGCGAATTCCAGCGTGTCACTGGACATCGACCCGAACGATCCCTCGACCAACTCCTTCACCGTACCGGTGCAATATGTCGTCGCAGCGGGTGCCAGCAACAACGCGGTCGGGCTGAACGTACAGATCAATTCGTCGATCTCGCAGAACAGCGACCTGACCCAGACCTGGGATGCCGTTTATGCCAACGTGCCGCCCAACAAGGGCCCCAAGCTGACGCTGGACGCAGCGTCTTCCCCCGCAAATACGATCAAGATTTCGACCAACCCCTTCGATCAGGCCAGCAACGAAGCATTGAATTGGTATGCGAGCCAGTCGTTCGGTATCCAGACGATGGCCGGGTTCATCGGTATGACATGGTCGCCGACGCCAAATCAAAGCCGTACGCTTACCCCGCAACTGAAATTCTATGTCAGTGCCGGGACCTACGGTGAATCGACGCTGGCCGACTGGACGCAGGTCAGCAACGATGCTGCGCAACTCTCCGTCCCGTCTTCGTTCAGCAACTTTGCAGCGACGGTGACGCTGCTCAACAACGGAACTTGGCGCGTCACCCCCGGCAAGCCGACAAGCGTCGCGCTACTCGACGACCTGTCGCTGCTCACGTCAGCGCGCGTTCGCGAACTCACCGCCGTAGCCTATCTGTCCGACGGATCAGTCCAGCAGGACCAAGTCACGGCTGTGAAATGGTCCGGTTCGAGCGCGGATCTCGCTGCCGTGGAAGATATAATCCTCAGCGGCACGATCACGGTGCTGACGGCGCTTGCCGCAGGATTCGTCTATTTCACGATGAGCGGCGTTACCTTCAACATCACCAGCAGTACCGCTGGCGCAACCACCGTCAATTTCACCTATAACGGAGCGCTGTCCGCGCAAGCGGTCAAGGATATCGTCGTAGCGGGTGCAAACGCGATCTTCCATTCGCAGAAAGCATAGGCGGCGCGCGATGGTCACGGCGGCTGGCGCAGATACGATGGGCCAGCCGTTCGCCATCACGCCGGCCGACCGGGCAGATGCCCGCCGCCGCTTTCCGCCAGTAACCGCGACGTCGACCGTCGCGGCTACTGGCGGAACGTCGGATACCACCGTCGAGATCGTTGCGGAGGTGGACTATGCGATTCCGCTCGTCGCAACCTTCGCCGCCGCGAGCCCCATCCCGCCTTCGGGGCAGCAGATGGTCGCGGCGCTGCAAACCGTCGACACCAAGGTCTACATCGATTTCAACCGGGATCTGCCGCTGTGGTGGTTCGCCGCCGCCTACAAGACGGGTGACATCGCGGCGAACACCGCGGCCTACGTGTATTCCAGCGATGCCGACGCGTTCAGCCTTGCGCTGACCCCGTCCATCACCGTCACCCACGACAGCGCCGGCTGGACGATGCCGGTCTATGACGGGACGCAATATGCCGTCACCGTCGGTTTCGGGCTCGGCACCAGCCTCGTCTTCTTTGCCTACGCCGTGCCCACCAGCCCCAATGCCACCCTATTGGTCAAGGCAGGCGGCTATGGGCTTGCTCAGTCCAGCGGCACGCAGAAGATCGGCGACCCCGTTACCAGCAGCCAGAAGGCGTGGACGATGCCGCTTGGCGACGCATATCTCCTGACCTTCGATTCCACCGGCACGGGAACGCTGACGACGACCTGAGCCTGCACGCGTCGTCAGGCGGCATCCTCGGCGTCGAGTCCGTACGCCGTGTGCAGCACGCGCACCGCAAGCTCGGTATAATCCTCCTCGATCAGCACCGAGACCTTGATCTCGCTGGTCGAGATTGCCTGGATGTTGATCCCGCGCTCGCCGAGCGTCGAGAACATCGTCGAGGCGACGCCCGCATGGCTGCGCATCCCCACGCCAACGACCGAGATCTTGGCGACGCGCGTGTCATGCACCAGCTCACCGAAGCCGATTTCGCCGCGCCCCTGGTTGAGCACCTCGATCGAGCGCGCAAGGTCGGCGGCGGGCACGGTGAAGGTCACGTCGGTCGAACGCGCGGCATGCGCGATATTCTGGATGATCATGTCGACGTTGATGTTGGCCGCCGCGAGCGGCGCGAAGATCGCCGCCACCGCGCCGGGCTTGTCCGGCACCGCGATCAGCGTGATCTTGGCTTCGTTCTTGTCGTGCGCGATGCCGGTGATGAGCTGGCTTTCCATATCGTCGATCTCCTCTTCGCCCACGATCATCGTGCCGGGTAATGTGTCCGCCATCGGCGCGTCCTCGCCGGTGAAGGACGACAGCACCTGGACGCGCACGCCTTCCTTCATCGCAAGACCGACCGAGCGGGTCTGCAACACCTTCGCGCCGACGCTGGCGAGTTCCAGCATCTCCTCATAGGTGACCTTCTTGAGTTTCCGCGCGCGCGGCACGATCCGTGGGTCGGTCGTGTAGACGCCGTCGACGTCGGTGTAGATGTCGCAGCGGTCCGCCTTCATCGCCGCCGCCATCGCGACCGCCGACGTATCGGAGCCACCGCGCCCGAGCGTGGTGACGCGGCCATCGGCGTCGACGCCCTGAAACCCCGGAATCACCGCGACCTCGCCCGCGGCAAGGCTCGCGTCGAGCGCGGCCATGTCGATGTTCTCGATCCGCGCGGAGGCATGCGCATCGGACGTCGCGATCGGCAATTGCCAGCCGAGCCAGCTCCGCGCCGGAACGCCCGCCGCCTGCAGCGCGATCGCGAGCAAGCCCGAGGTGATCTGCTCACCCGCCGAGACGACGACGTCATATTCCTTGGGATCGTAGAGCGACGACGCCTCGCGGCAGAAGCCGACCAGCCGGTCGGTCTCGCCCGCCATCGCCGACACGACGACCGCAACCTGGTTGCCTGCCGCGACTTCGCGTTTCACCCGCGCGGCGACCGAACGGATCCGTTCGATTCCGGCCATCGAGGTGCCGCCGAATTTCATCACGATACGCGCCATGATCTGGGTCACGAAGTCCTTGGGGTGCGGGGGCCGTCCTGATAGGAAGCGGACATGGATAGCGCAACCGTAACGTCTGTAACCACTATCGACCCGGCCGAGGCCAAACACTTCGGCACGATGGCCGCCGAATGGTGGGATCCCAATGGCTCGTCCGCGATGCTCCACCGGCTCAATCCGGTACGGCTGGGGTATCTCCGCACGCAGATCGACGCGCATTGGCATGGCGACGAGACGGGCTTCACGCCTTTGGCGGGCAAGCGCGCGCTCGATGTCGGGTGCGGCGCGGGGCTGCTGTGCGAACCGCTCGCGCGGCTGGGGGCGGACGTCACCGGGCTCGACGCGGCGGCGGAGAATATCGCGGCGGCACAGATCCATGCGGCGGCGTCGGGGCTTTCGATCGACTATCGTACCGGGAGCGTCGAGGATCTCGCCGACGCGACCTATGATCTCGTCACCAGCCTGGAGGTGATCGAGCATGTCACCGATCCGGCGGGCTTCGTCGCGGGCCTCGCGCGCGCGCTGGCGCCGGGCGGCCTGCTCGTGCTGTCGACCCCCAACCGGACCGCACTGTCGCGGCTCGCGCTGATCACCTTCGCCGAGGGCAGCGGGACGATCCCGCGCGGGACGCACGACTGGAACAAGTTCCTCACACCCGACGAGCTGACGCCACTGGTCGAGGCGGCGGGCTTGCGCGTGATCGACGTGCGCGGGCTCGCGTTCTCGGTGGCGAAGGGATTCGTGCTGAGCGACGACACCAGCCTCGATTACTTCGTGACCGCAGTTCGGGGTTAAGGGGAGCCTCCCCCTTCTGCTCCCCTCCCTGGAAGGGAGGGGTCGGGGGTGGGTCGGCCAGCGGCGGCGTCCTCCCGTCCGAAACGCGCGGCGCGCCCGACACGCCTTAAACCGCCGCCCCGCGCCCGGGAGAGCCACCCACCCCCAGCCCCTCCCTTGCAGGGAGGGGAGCAGCGCGCTCAAAACCCATAAGCTATCGGTGAGGTGACCGAGGAAGGTACCCCCGTCGCCGCACCCCACCGTCAGCCAATCACCGCACTGCCCCGATCTTCCGCCCCAGCCACCGCGCCGCCGCCTCGGGCGATTCCTTTGCATCGTCTCGGTCCACCCGGTAATTCGCCGCGCGCATCGCCTCGACCGACACGCGCCCGATCAACGGCTGCACCGCCGCCAGAAACTTCGCGTCACGCGCATGCGCCTTCCCCACCAGCACGATCGCATCATACCCCGGGATCGCCCCGCGCGGATCGCTCAGCACGGTCAGCTGCTGCGCCGCGATCCGTCCATCGGACGAGAACGCCGAGATCACATCCGCCTGCCCGCTCTCCAGCGCGCGGTACATGAAGGTCGGGTTATACGCGCGCGCGCTGGCGAAACGGATCGGATAGGCGCGCTGGATCGCGACCCATTCGGGGCGTTCGAGAAACTCCAGGTCCGAGCCGAACTTGAGCTGCGGCCCCGCGCGGACGAGATCGTCGAGCGACGCCACCCCCAGCTTGCGCGCCGCATCGCCCTTCATCGCAAAGGCATAGGCATTCTCGAACCCGAGTGAGCCGAGCAGTTTCACGCCAGACGTCTTGGCGCTCCACGCGCCGATCGCCGCGACCATCGCCGCGCGCGCGGGCACGTCGCGGCGCTTCATCTCGTTCGCCCAGATCGTGCCCGCATAATCGACGTAAATGTCGATCGCGCCCGTGCCGACCGCGCCATAGATCACCGCCGAGCCCAGCCCGTCGCGATAGCGCACCGTATAGCCCGCCTGCTCCAGCCGATCGCCGATCAGCCGCGCCAGGATATATTGCTCGGAGAAGTTCTTCGCGCCGATCGTGATGACGCTCCCGCCCGACGGCCACAACGGCGCGAGCGCAAGCAATACGCCCGCGATCAGCACCCCGCCCGCGCCGAGCGCGACCCCGCGCTTGCGCCGCGCGATCGACCGCTCGATCAGCCCGAGCAACGCATCCACCGCCAGCGCCAGCGCCGCCGCGCTGAAACACCCCGCCAGCACCAGCGCCCAGTTCTGCGTCTGGAGCCCCGCGAAGATCATGTCGCCCAAGCTCGGCTGGCCCACCGTGGTCGACAGCGTCGCCGCGCCGATCGTCCACACCGCCGCGGTGCGGATTCCCGCCATCAGCACCGGCGCGACCAGCGGGGCCTCGACCAGCCGCAGCTTCTGCCACGGCGTCATCCCGACCCCGTCCGCCGCCTCGATCACCGCGGGGTCGATCCCCGCCAGCCCGGTCACGCTATTACGCAGGATCGGCAGCACCGCATACAGCGACAGCGCAAGCAGCGACGGCAGGAACCCCAGCGCCGGGATCCCCCCGCCGACCAGCCCCGACACGAACAGCAGCAGCGGATAGAAGAGCGCGAGCAGCGCGAGGCTCGGGATCGTCTGGACGAGGCTCGCCACCCCGAGCGTGACGCGCGCGACCCGCGGCGACCGCCCAGACCAGATCGCGAGCGGCAGGCTGATCACCAATCCCAGCGTCAAAGCGGCTGCAGACAGCAGCAAATGCGCTGAAAGCAGGTCAGGAACGCGCGTCATCGCGTCGAGAAACGGGCCATTCATGCTGCGTTTCCGGCCTGTTCGGCGGCAAGTGTGAGCATCCGCGCGGCCTGATCGCGCGGTACCGCGACCAGCGCCTGCGCCACCGCCCCGCCCGCGCCGCCGAGCAGCCCGCGCGGCGTCTCGTCCGCGACGATCCGCCCGGCGTCCATCACCAGCACGCGGTCCGCAAGGATCAGCGCCTCCGCCATGTCATGCGTCACCATGATCGTGGTGAGGCCGAGCCGATCATGTAACGCACGGATTGCGTGGCCCAATTGATCGCGCGTGACCGGATCGAGCGCGCCGAACGGTTCGTCCATCAGCATCAACCCCGGCGCCGTCGCGAGCGCGCGCGCGACGCCGACGCGCTGGCGTTGCCCGCCCGACAGCGCATCGGGCAAACGGGTGGCAAAGTCCCGCGGCAGATCGACCAGATCGAGCAATTCCCCGACGCGCGCGCCATCGTGCTTGCCGCCAGCCAGCCGCACACCGATCGCGATGTTCTCGGCGACCGTCATGTGCGGAAATAGCCCAATGTTCTGAAAGACATAACCAATCTTGCGGCGCAGCATCGGGGGAGGCTCGGCGGCAACGTCCGCGCCGGCGATGCGTGTGCAACCTTCGCTTGGTTCGATCAGCCGGTTGATCATCTTGAGCAGCGTCGATTTGCCCGATCCCGAACTCCCGACCAGCGCCACGAAGCTCCCGCCCGCGATCTCGACCGAGACGCCATCGACCGCGGTCGTTCCGCCGGAGTAGCGTTTGGTGACGGCCTCGAACGTCACCGTCGGGCCGGGGGATTGGGTCTGTGCCATCAGGTCGCTTGTGCGGGACGGTGCCACAGGCGTCAAACCCATTGCAGGCCCTTTAATAAGTCCCGCTTCCCCGGCGAAGGCCGGGGCCCAGGAGCGGGCCGGTCATGATCGGGTGCTGCGCCCGATTCCACAAACCTGCGTTCCTGGGCCCTGGCCTTCGCCGGGGAAGCGGAAGGTAGGAAGGGAGGGAGAATTCAAATGCCCCCGCCCCCGCAAACCGCGGGCTGACCCGGACTTGTCCCAGCGTCCGCCCTGCCGCAGACTCCCCGCCATAGCCCGTGCGGCCCGGTTGGGCGGGACACGTCGGGCAGACAAGGGGAAACGGGATGCAACAGGCGATCTTCATCACCGGCGGCGGCTCCGGCATCGGCCAAGCAACCGCGAAACTGTTCGCCGCGAAGGGCTGGCGCGTCGGGCTCGCCGACGTCAACCGCCAGGGCCTCGCCGAAACCGCCGCGATGCTGCCCCCCGGCATGGCCGAGACCTACGCCATGGACGTCCGCGACCGCGACGCCTGGGTCGCGAGCCTCGACGCGTTCACCGCCGCCACCGGGGGCAGGCTCGACGTACTGTTCAACAACGCGGGAATCGGCACGGGCGGCCCGATCGCCGAGATGAGCTTCGAAGACCTCGACCGCGTCGTCGCGATCAACCTCGTCGGCGTGCTCAACGGTGCGAAGATCGGCTACGCCTATTTGGCGCGGACGCAGGGATCGTGCCTGCTCAATACCGCGTCTGCCTCGGCCATCTATGGCAGCTCAGGCCTGCCGGTCTATTCCGCGACCAAGTTCGGGGTGCGCGCATTGACCGAGGCGCTCGACGGCGAATGGTACGGGGCAGGGATCAAGGTGCGCGACATCGTGCCGAGCTTCATCGACACCCCGTTGCTCCATGCGCCCGCAGGCAACAGCAACCAGTCGATTCGCGAGGTCGTCACCAACGCGGGGCTGGAACTCACCGGGGTGGATGCGGTTGCGAAGGCGGCATGGGACGCGGTGCATGGCGACCGGGTCCACACTTTCGTCGGCAAGACCGCGGACCGCATGGCGTTCGCGGCGCGCTGGTTGCCGGGGCGGCTGCGCAAGATGATGCGCCGGGGCGTGACGGGCTAAGCACCGGCGGCACCAAACCCGTTTCAGCCCGTCGTCGCGCCGATGGCGCGGCGACGGGCCGATGGCGTCAGGCGTCGACGTCCATGCCGGGGGCCGGATCGCCCGCCTTCTTGGCTTCTTCGTAGCGCTCGATCGCTTCGATCACGACCTTGCGCGCCTCGTCACGGTCGCCCCACTTGCCGACGCGGACCCACTTCTTCTTCTCCAGGTCCTTATAGTGGGTGAAGAAGTGCTCGATCTGCTCGAACACGATCTCGGGCATGTCGCCACGCTCGCTGACGTTCGAATAATACGGGAAGGTCGAGTCGACCGGAACGCACACGAGCTTCTCGTCGCCGCCGGCTTCGTCTTCCAGGTTGAGCACCGCGATCGGCCGTGCGCGCACGACGCAGCCCGGGATGAACGGCGAGCGCGCAACGACCAGCGCGTCGAGCGGATCGCCATCGGGCGACAGCGTGTGCGGCACGAAGCCGTAGTTCGCCGGGTAGCGCATCGGCGTGTGGAGGATGCGATCGACGAACAGCGCGCCGCTCGCCTTGTCGAACTCATACTTCACCGGCTCGCCGCCGGTCGGGACTTCGATGATGACGTTGAGGTCGTCCGGCGGGCTCTTCCCAACCGAGATCATGTCGATACGCATGGTGATTCCTGACTTGTTGATTTGGTTAAGGGTTAAGGAACGTTTACTGAGCCTCCCTTAGCGGGGCATCAGCAGACGATCCAGACCACCCTCGCCGGTGCCGCTCTTCTGAAGCCGCGGATAGCGCAGCCCGTCGTGATAATTGATGTTGACAGACGTGATCGTATCGTTCGCCTTCACGAGCAGCACGATCGGCGTCTTGCTTGTCTTCGCTGCGGTGATCGCCGCTTTCAGCGCGCTGTCCGAATAGGCCGTCCCGTTCACCGCGACGATGCTGTCGCCGACCGTGATCCCCGCCTTGAAGGCTGGGCTGTCCCAGCCGACGCCCGTCACGCCGCCGTCCTTGTTGAGCGTGGTGCCGATCGAATAGGTCAAGTCGGTCATCTTGCGCGACGCCTCGGCGTTCTTGAACGAGAGCGTCGGCTCCTCGGTATAGACGAGCTTATAGCCGTTGTTCTCGAACCCGGTGAGCGGCGCGCGTGCGCCGGTTTCGGTGAGCCGCTTGGTGAGCAGCCCCGCCCAGTCATAGGGCTGAATCGCCTGGAGTGTTTTGACGACATCGTCGAACGTGTAGGTCACCTGACCGTAATCCCCGTCCTTCAGCCCGAAGAACGCGCGGCCGAAGTCGTCGATCGACTTCTTGCCCCCGGATTGCTTGCGAAGGATCGAATCGACCTCCATCCACACCAGCAGGCCCTCGTTGTAATAGTCCTCCGACCGCTGATAGCTCAGCCAGCCCTTGGGGCGGCGCTGCGAAATGACGGGGTCGTTGGTGGTATCAACCATGTCGCGCCATTCGCGGGCCGGACGGTTGTCGAGGCTGGCGAGGATCATCGCGTACATGTCCAGCGTGTCCTGTTTCGAGACGATTCCTGACCGCGCTTGCAGCACATACCCCCAGAACTGCGTCTGCCCTTCATACACCCACAGCAGGCTACCGCGCATCGGCGTGCGGAAATCGGGGGTCCACAGGTCGGCGCCGCGGCGGAACTTGCCGTCCCAGCTGTGATTATATTCATGCGGCAGCAGGTTGCGAGATCCCGGGCCGTCGCTCCACTTGGTGAAATAGCCGGGCTTGACCCCGTCTTCCGACGACCGGTGATGCTCGAGCCCGATTCCGCCCATCAGGTCGGAGATCGACAGAAGGAATTCGTACGTGTCGTAATGCTGCGATCCGTAGAGCTTGACCGCCTGCTCGACGAGCCGCTTGTGCGCCGCGATCTGTTCGGGCGTCGCGGCGAGTTCGGCGGGGGTGTCGGCATAGACGTCGAGATTGACCCGCGGGCTGAGCGCCCACTGCTTGTAATAGCGCCCTGCGAGCACGGGGGAGTCGACCAGCACTTCGTAATTGGTCGGCGCATAGCTGTAGACCGCGCCGGCCGCCTTGGACGGCAAGCCCGACGAGGCGGTGAAGCCCGCAGGGTAAGTGACGGTCGCAGTGACCGGGATCTGGCGAGTGAAATAGCCCGCCGGATAGAGGCTCATCGCGTTCCATTGGAGCCGCAGCATGTTGGGCGTCATCACCACCGACCCCTGGTCGGGCGCGGTGGCCGAGAGGAATTGCAGGTCGATGTCGAGCTGAGTCACGCCTGCGGGAATGTCGATGTGATAAGCGTAGACGTCGACCGGATCGCGCGTCCAGGCGAGTTCCTTGCCGCCGCCGTGGATGTGAACCCCGGCGAGCTTGTCGAGTTGGCCCGAGGGTGAATGGTTGCCGGGAAGCCATTTGGGGAAGAGCAGCGTCATCGGTCCGGCGGTGACCCCGGTGAGCGTTTCGCGCGTCTTGAAAATGCCCCGCGTCGTGTCGGTCGCATCGATCGCGAGCGTCATCGTGCCGGGGAAGGGCATGTCCTTCGCGGCGGGGATGGTGTCGACGATCGGCACCGGCTGCGGCTTGGAATTCTGGACGTTCGAAGTCTGGGCGAAGGCGGCGGTGACGGTCGTGGACAGCAACAGGGCGGTGAACGCGGCGCGACGGATCATGCAGGGGACTTTCCGAATAAGGCGCCGATCGCGACGCCAGGAGGAGTGGAGCAAAACTCGGCTGTTGCGGTGATTTAAGCGGGTAACGCGGCGCGCGTCCACCCCATCATCCACCGCTACTGCTGCCGCCCAGGACGTTGATCGTGAAGGCGAGCACGCCGATGTTGAAGACGAAGGCAGCAACGGAATGTCCCAGCACCGTCCGCCGCACCCGCCGCGACGAGATTTCGACGTCGGAGGTCTGGAACGTCATCCCCAGCGTGAAGCTGAAATAGAGGAAGTCCCAGTAATCGGGTTCGTCGCATTTGGGGAAATCGATCCCGCCGTGATCCTTGCCGTCGTCATCGTCGTCGGAATAGAAAAGATGCGCATAATGCATCGCATAGACGGTGTTCGAGAACAGCCACGCCACGACCAGCGTGCCGATGATCAGCAGCGTGCCGATCAAGTTGGTCTTGCCCTGCGTTTCCTTGAACACCGACGTCAGGATGACGAGCATCGTCAGCCCGGTCAGCACGAGCAGCCCCGCGCGATTGGCATCGTTGGCGGCGGCCTGTTTGCGCATCTGGCCCGCTTCGCCCCGGCGCAACAAGGGTATGACCGCGATCAGGAAGACCGTGCCCGCCACGTCGAACGCCGCCATCGTCCCGCGCCCCCAGCCGAGCGGCGGGATCGCGAGGAAGATGCCCGCCACGAACAACAGGGTGAACAGGACAAAGCGGGGTGGGGCAATCCGGTTGCCGATATCGAAGGCCATCACGCGGGTGTTACAGAGCGTGTGCGCTACCGCAATGCTGCGCCGGCTACATGGCAGACTTGTCATCTTGCGGGGGCCCGCCCGTGACAAGTATCTGGCGCAACCGGTGCCGCTCCCCTACAGGATCGCGGGTTATGGCCCGTATCGAAACCCCCAAGCGCATCCGCGGAACGCAGGACATCTTTGGCGACGAGCAGCGTCGCTTCACCCGCGTGGTCGAGGCGTTTGATCGCGTCCGCAAGCTGTACTGCTTCCAGCGCGTCGACATCCCCGTGTTCGAGAGCACCGCGGTGTTCGCGCGTTCGCTCGGCGAGACGACCGATGTCGTCTCGAAGGAAATGTACACGTTCGAGGATCGCGGCGGCGATTCGCTGACGCTGCGCCCCGAATTCACCGCGGGGCTGGCGCGCGCCTATCTGACCGAGGGGTGGCAGCAATATGCGCCGTTAAAGCTTGCGACGCACGGCCCGGTGTTCCGCTACGAACGCCCGCAGAAGGGGCGCTTCCGCCAGTTCCACCAGATCGACGCCGAGGTGATCGGCGCTGCCGAACCCGCCGCCGATGTCGAGCTGCTCGTGCTCGCGGACCAGTTGCTCCATGAGCTGGGGATCGCGGATGGCGTGACGTTGCAGCTCAATACTTTGGGCGATGCGGAGACGCGCGATGCATGGCGCGCCGCGCTGGTCGCGCATTTCGAAGCGCACCGTGACGTGTTGTCGGAGGACAGCCTTGCGCGGCTCGACAAGAATCCGTTGCGCATCCTCGATTCGAAAGACCCGCGCGATCGCCCGGTCGCCGACAGCGCGCCCGATATCGATGCGTATCTGACGGATGAAGCGCGTGGCTTTTTCGATGCGGTGACGGCGGGGCTGGATGCGGCTGGCGTTGCCTGGACGCGCAACGCGCGGCTGGTGCGAGGCTTGGATTATTACCGCCACACCGCATTCGAGTTCGTCACCGACCGGCTGGGCGCGCAAGGCACCGTGCTTGCGGGCGGACGCTATGACGGGCTGGTCGGGTCGCTCGGCGGGCCGGACACGCCCGGTGTCGGCTGGGCGGCGGGGATCGAGCGGCTGGCGATGTTGCTCGAGGAGCCTGCGGTCCAAGGGCCGGACGTCGCGATCGCGGTCGAGGACGATGCTGCGCTGGCGACCGCCTTTCGGGCGCTGAAGCTGTTCCGCGAGAATGGCCTCTCTGCGGAGATGGTCGCGACGGGCTCGCCGCGCAAACGCTTCGACAAGGCGGCGAAGATGGGAGCGAAGGTCGTCGTCGGGCTGCGGCTTGACGGGGATGCACCCGTGTTCAGCACGCGCGCCGCGACAGATGTCCCGGAACATGAAACGGTAAAGACGCTGACTCAGCGACTGGTCGGCGCATGTTGACGCTTTCCTCGCTCGCTTCCCCGGCGAAGGGTATGCGCACCGCATGAGCTCCATCTCCCCCGAACGGATCGCGCAGATCGAGGCGCGGCGTGACGAATTGTCTGCGCTGATGGCAACGGGCGATCTCCCGTCCGACCGTTTCGTCGCGGTGTCGAAGGAATATGCCGAGCTCGAACCGGTCGCGCGCGCGGCGGGCGAAGTGCGGCGTTTGCGCGCAGAACTTGGTGTGCTCGCGGGCATGGAAGCGGACGAGGACCCCGAGATCAAGACGATGGCGCGCGAGGAGATCGAGGCGATCCGCGGCACGCTCCCCGATGCCGAGCGCGCGCTGTCGCTCGCGCTGCTTCCGCGCGACGCGGCGGACGAACGCGCCGCGATGCTCGAAATCCGCGCCGGCACCGGCGGCGACGAGGCCGCGCTGTTCGCCGCTGACCTGTTCCGCATGTACCAGCGCTATGCCGAAGGGCAGGGGTGGAAGGTCGAGCTGATCTCCGCGTCCAGCTCCGAAAGCGGCGGGTTCAAGGAAGCGATCGCCTCGGTCGAGGGCAAGGGCGTGTTCGCCAAGCTAAAGTTCGAAAGCGGCGTCCACCGCGTCCAGCGCGTTCCCGCGACCGAAGCGCAGGGGCGGATCCACACCTCGGCGGCGACGGTGGCGGTGCTGCCCGAGGCGGAAGAGGTCGACGTCAAGATCGACGACAAGGATCTTCGGATCGACGTGTATCGCTCGTCGGGGCCGGGCGGGCAGTCGGTCAATACGACCGATTCCGCGGTGCGGATCGTCCACATCCCGACCGGGCTGGTCGTGATCCAGCAGGACGAGAAGTCGCAGCACAAGAACCGCGCCAAGGCGATGAAGGTCCTTCGCACCCGCCTGTACGAGGCCGAGCGTGAGCGGCTCCACACCGAACGCGCAGGCGCGCGCAAATCGATGGTGGGGTCGGGCGACCGGTCGGAGCGGATTCGCACCTATAATTTCCCGCAGGGGCGCGTCACCGATCATCGGATCAACCTGACGCTGCACCGGTTGCCGGAGATTTTGCAGGGGGAAATGGAAGAATTGCTTGGCGCCTTGATCGCGCAGGATGAAGCGGAGCGGCTGGCGTCGCTGGATGGCTGAGCCGGTGGATACGTCTAAGCACCTCCCCTTCAGGGGAAGGGTTGGGGTGGGGCCGTCCAGCACGCCCGACCTCGGCAGTCTCTGCGAGGCTCCCCCCACCCCCATCCCCTCCGCTGAAGGGGAGGGGCTAGAAGAAGACGCAGAGGGTAAGCCCCTCCCCCTCGGGGGAGGGGTTGGGGTGGGGCCGTCCAGCGCACCCGACCTCGGCAGTCTTCGCGACGCCTCCCCGCGAGGAGAGGGCAAAATCAGAACAGCGCTCGCCTCCGCCAGCCAACACCTCGCGACATTCAGCCACACCCCGCGGCTCGATGCCGAACTGCTGATGGCGCACGCGCTCGCCATCCCGCGCGAACGGCTGCTGCTCCATCATCTCGATGCCGCCGTGCCCGATACCTTCGCCCCGCTGCTCGCGCGCCGTCTCGCTCAGGAACCGATCGCCTATATCACCGGCACGCGCGCCTTCTGGACGATCGAGCTCGCGGTCGGCCCTGGCGTGCTCGTTCCCCGCGCGGACAGCGAGACGCTGCTCGACGCAGCGGTCGCGCATTTTGCAAAAAGCCCGCCAGCCCGGATCCTCGATCTCGGCACCGGGCCCGGTACGCTCCTGCTCGCGGCGCTCGCCGAATGGCCGGGCGCGACTGGCCTCGGGGTCGACCAGTCCAACGTCGCCTTGGATTACGCTAGGCGCAACGCGGTCACGCTGGATCTGGCAGACCGCGCGACTTTCGCGCTTGGCAATTGGGCGGACAACGTGACCGGGCGGTTCGATCTTATCCTCGCCAATCCCCCTTATATCGGGACAACCGAAGTCCTGCCGCGCGAAGTCGCCGAGCATGAGCCCAGCGCGGCGCTGTTCGCCGGAGCGCATGGGCTGGACGACTATCGTACCCTCATCCCGCAACTTGCGGCCTTGCTTGGCGACGGTGGCGCAGCGATCCTTGAGATCGGTGCTACCCAGTCGCAACCGGTCACGGACTTGCTGGTAGAACAGGGGTTTGCGGTGCGGCTCGAGAAGGATCTCGGGGGGAATCCACGCTCGCTGGTGGCGACATGGCTGTCATGACCGATCGCACGGCTGCCCTAATATTCCGCTTGGAGAATGCGCCGCAAACCGCTATTGCAGCCCTTAGGGGCTCGCATTTTCATCGTAATGTGTTGAAAATGGGCTGTTGCCCGCTCCCTTCGTCATGCAGTTGCCCGGTCCGGCGACGCTGGCAAGCGCACTTCGCCGATGGTCGGCGGTCGGTGCGCAAGGGGCATTTGCATCCATATTTCTGGAGCACGACCCGGTTGGTTTCCAAGGACAGGACAACAAGAACTTGATCAACAATCGTCAGGCCGGTCGCCGTCGCGGCCGTGGCGGGCAGCAGCAGCGCTCGCAAGGTGGAAACCCGGGACGTCTCGATACCGGAAACCGCATCGACAACCGCGCACGCGGCAATGCCGCCCAACTGCTTGAGAAGTACAAGACGCTCGCGCGCGACGCGCAGATGCAGGGTGACCGCGTCAACGTCGAATATTATCTGCAGTTTGCCGATCATTACTTCCGCGTGCTGGCCGAGACCCGCGCCCGGATCGAAGAGAATGGCGGCCCGGTCCAGCGCCGCATCCAGGGTGCCACGCTCGACGAGGACGACACCGAATTCGAGGACGAAGGCGAGCGTATCGCTCCCGCGGAACAACAGCGCGGCAGTCAGAACGGCTATCGTCAGGACGGGCGCCAAGAGGGTCGTCAGGAAAACCGCGATAGCAACCGCCAGGATGGCAACCGGTCGGATTCGCGCCAGGAGCCCCGTCAGGATACTGGCCGTCAGGAGGGCAACCGTCCCGACGTGCGGCAGGACACATATCGCAACGACAATCGCAGCGATGCCGATCGCGGCTATGCCCGCAACAGCACCCGTTCACTGGGTGATACCCAGAATGGCGCGACGGACTCGCGCGGAGGCGACGACCAGAACGAACGTCCGCGGCGTGCCTCGAACGGCAACGCTCAGGACGAAGGCGGTTACGATCGCTCCCGTGAGGATCGCTCCCGTGAGGATCGCCCGCGTGAGGACCGGAAGCGCGACACCGCACGCACTGAAGAACGCGCCCCGCGCGATGTGCGCAGTGAGGACGCTCCTTTGCCATCCGCAAGGGAAGCGCAACCCGAAGCGATGGAAGCGGTCGTGCCGATCCAGCCCGAAGCCAGCGAGCCACCCCGTCGTGGCCGCGGTCGCCCGCGGCGTGACGCAACCGCAGTCGCACCCGAGCCTGTTGCAGCAACCACCGATAGCTCCGATGAGGGGGAAGATAACGGCTTTTCTGCCGATCTCCTCCCGCCGTCGCTCAACGTGTCGGCGGTGACGCCCGGCGATGCGGATGGCGAAGCTGAAAAGCCGCGTCGTCGGCGCGGTCGTCCGCCGATCGTCCGCGAGACCGATCCGGTCGCGTGTCCCCAAGTGGGGGGGGGGGGGGGGGGCCGGCGCCCGGGCGCCCCCCGGGAGCAAAACCGCGGGGGGGGGGGAGCCCCCCCCCCCCCCCCCCCCCCAAAAGCAGCAAATCAATCAGG